>NZ_JBHVSL010000001.1:0-97919 GCF_042885195.1 Peribacillus sp. NPDC058075
GTCACACCCGTTCCCATTCCGAACACGGCAGTTAAGCTCTTCAGCGCCGATGGTAGTTGGGGGTTTCCCCCTGTGAGAGTAGGACGTCGCCAAGCTTATATTGTTCCGCAGTAGCTCAGTGGTAGAGCATTCGGCTGTTAACCGAACGGTCGTAGGTTCGAGTCCTACCTGCGGAGCCATTATTGGAGAGCTGTCCGAGTGGCCGAAGGAGCACGATTGGAAATCGTGTAGACGGGTAACCCTGTCTCAAGGGTTCAAATCCCTTGCTCTCCGCCATTTATACCTGGCCCGTTGGTCAAGCGGTTAAGACACCGCCCTTTCACGGCGGTAACACGGGTTCGAATCCCGTACGGGTCACCATTTAGACAACATATTGGAGGATTAGCTCAGCTGGGAGAGCATCTGCCTTACAAGCAGAGGGTCGGCGGTTCGATCCCGTCATCCTCCACCATTTTTCAATAACATCAAGTTGTTTCAGCATAAAGGATTGATTAATTCAACCCATTGAAACGCTCAACACGAAAGCTTGATTTATAAAAAGTAACATTATTACCGTCGCGGGGTGGAGCAGTCCGGTAGCTCGTCGGGCTCATAACCCGAAGGTCGCAGGTTCAAATCCTGTCCCCGCAATCTATGGTCCCGTGGTGTAGCGGTTAACATGCCTGCCTGTCACGCAGGAGATCGCGGGTTCGATTCCCGTCGGGACCGCCATTTTTATTGCTTGGCTCAGTAGCTCAGTCGGTAGAGCAAAGGACTGAAAATCCTTGTGTCGGCGGTTCGATTCCGTCCTGAGCCACCATAGTAGTGCCGGTGTAGCTCAACTGGTAGAGCAACTGACTTGTAATCAGTAGGTTGGGGGTTCAAGTCCTCTTGCCGGCACCATGTTTCATCCATATGCGGAGGGGTAGCGAAGTGGCTAAACGCGGCGGACTGTAAATCCGCTCCTTAGGGTTCGGCAGTTCGAATCTGCCCCCCTCCACCATCTTTATTACAGGGGTATAGTTTAAAGGTAGAACAGAGGTCTCCAAAACCTCCAGTGTGGGTTCGAGTCCTACTACCCCTGCCAATTCAAATTCTATAATGGCGATTGTGGCGAAGTGGTTAACGCACCTGATTGTGGTTCAGGCATTCGTGGGTTCGATTCCCATCAGTCGCCCCATTTAATAAAATATGATATAATGATTACAACGTTAATGGGCTATAGCCAAGCGGTAAGGCAACGGATTTTGATTCCGTCATGCGAAGGTTCGATCCCTTCTAGCCCAGCCATATGCGAAAGTAGTTCAGTGGTAGAATACAACCTTGCCAAGGTTGGGGTCGCGGGTTCGAATCCCGTCTTTCGCTCCAAAAACGTTGGCGGCATAGCCAAGCGGTAAGGCAGAGGTCTGCAAAACCTTTACCACCGGTTCGATTCCGGTTGCCGCCTCCAACAAACATGCCGGTGTGGCGGAATTGGCAGACGCGCACGACTCAAAATCGTGTTCCTCACGGAGTGCCGGTTCGACCCCGGCCACCGGTATCAAATGGTCGAAACAAACGTTGAGTTAAAAGGATTCTTACAGAAATGTAGGGGTCCTTTTTTCTTTGTCTGCACACGATTTTCTCCGAAATAATCTGATTTATATAATCGTGCGACTTGTCAAAGGACAATGATATTTGATGAGGCGTACCAACGATTTAACTCCTAGTGAAATTGCAAAACTTCATATAAATACAAAGTCTGATGCAATAGACTTTAAAACCGCACTGGAATGCTTCCTTGAAGACTGTGAAATAAGGAATTGCCATGATTTTCTATTTGTAAATATCGACAATGATCCATTAACTAAAAGACAGATGCAATCGCAAATATCCAGTGCAAGGTGTCTTTAGTATTGCCTTTTTAGGGTATTCCCTTGTGAGCTGCCGTTAAGCACAAGTTAATAGACAAAACAAAGGAAAAAATAGCTGATTTTAAGCAGGAGAAAACTGTTCTACAATTCGATTTTTCTAGCTTTATCGACAGTGAAAAGTTAGAACCGTTTACTGTAGAATTGCCAAAATAATGCACTAGCATCTATTATGTCCACATGCACTTAGTGTTGCAACAAAATATAGTTAGGACCACGAGGACAGCGTACATTTTGGTTTGCTGTCTTTTTTATGGCAAAAGAGAACATTAAATCTAGATACAGTCTATATTATCCTTATTTAAGGGAACTATATAACCAATTAACTTAATGATGTCAGGAGCAGGGGGATTAATAATGAAAGTACTGTCGATGATCCAGCCTTGGGCAAGCTTATTTGTCCTTAGGGAAGCCGAATATGAAACAAGGACTTGGAGAACGCATTATCGGGGTCCTCTTGCTATTCATACGAGCAAAAAAGTAGATAAGCCCGCCTGTAGACGGGATGGAGTTGCCGAGCTGCTGGCTAAGCATGGGTATACAGAAGATAATCTGCCGACCGGAATGATAATTGGAGTCTGCAAGCTGAAAAACTGTTTGAAAATAGAAGAAAACAATGGAAAGTGGGCGGTCTTAGAAGATAGTCGGGTTATTTCAGGGAACGACTTGTTTTTAGGGGATTACAGAGTTGGCGGCTATGCCTGGGAAATTGAAGACATGCGGATGCTCGATGAATATATTCCTGCAAAAGGGCAGCTTGGGCTGTGGGAGTTTAGCGGAAAGATATAAGTAACAAACCATAGTGGCACTGAATCGGAAATTCTATGCTTGTGGTTTTGGTGATTTTTCATAGTTCTGAGACTAATTTTTGCTTGTTTCCGCTATTACATCAAGCTTCACACTTAATTGTGTGAAGCTTTTTTGTGTTCATGACGCACTACAGAATATGTACAAATGATGTGCGGGGGCATTATGCAATGGTTTTTAATCACTCCAGAATGAAGGGAATTGAAACCAAGGAGCAAACAAAATCGAATCAAACAATTGGCTGCTTATCGGAGTTTAAAGGTGATAGAATCTTATGCACTGAAATCGTTATTTTATCAACGTTTGTTCTTACAATTAAAAAGAAAAAACGAATGGGTCAAAGAGTATGAACTCTACCATTCGTTTCGTAAACTTTGTTAATTGATTTAGATTTCAATATTCATAGTATTCAAGTCTGCTTCCGTATAGCCAGAAGCGGATAGTGCGATTTCAATTTTTTCAGCAGCCTTATAATCAAATAATTTGAATTTAGACATTAATGCGAAAGCGTTTTGATTTTCGATCGCCAAGGCAACAGCCTCCACGTCTTGCAGTAACTTCAGGTCTTCAATGTAGAATTGGGCGGTTCTCATCGCTAAATACTCATTCGTTGTAGTCGAACTGTAGAAAAGCCTTGTTAAAGTGGCGATTGCGTTAGGAACGAAAATCTTATTCATAATTACCCCTCCACTATTCATAATATTCTGTCACCTGAGTCATTACTAGTATGAGTCACTCTAAAAATGTTGTCAATCTTTATCTTTTGAACATTTTACTCACCAGTTGAAAGTAGGTATATATAGAAATTGAGTAATAAAATATCTGAGACTTTTCCAAAGGCAAAAATCATTGCACCGAAGCGCACGAAGTAGGCTAAAGAATGAAGGTTGTTTACAAAAGAGACCAAACTATATGTAATATGTTGATTCAAGCTCGATCGTTAGGTCTCAGTTTCGATCATACCCAGATTGGATTATAAACTTCATCCATTTACTTTATTCAACAAATGGGCCATTTTTTTTAGAAATTTTTTCAATGATGAGATCGTTTCTGTGCTCGGAAATTTTAAAGGGCTTATGAAACAACAGATCCTTATAAACTGTAAAGAAGGCGGGCTTCCACATTACGCAGCTCTCCAGATGAAACACTATCAGCCACAATTATTTGCATTGTTCTCGTAGTTGTCATTCGTTTGTCTGGATGCTTCATTTGTAGCTGCTGTTGTATCGCTCGGAAAAGTTCATTATTTTCTGGCCGGTTGGCGTTATAGATTTCTTGTAAACTTTTTGATTTTCCCATGACCTTTCCTACTTTCCATCAAGTGTGAAATACATATCTAAGCTTATGCGATAATATTCGTATGTTTTATATTTCCGTCTTCTCGCTTCTAATTCCTTCTTTTTTCAATTAAATATTTAAAGAACAGAGAAGGTTGCCCCTGTTTTTTTACAAGGCGTTAGCCCACCTGTCTTACAGCTTGACCTTTGACGTATTTGTTGTTGTTCTTTGTCTTTATGTTTTTAAATAATCTCGATGAAATATGGAAATAAATAATGAAACCACTATCTAAATTTTCTAAGGGGCGGTAAATTGTGAACAATATGGGATGTCAATGCAGTTCCAATGAAGAATTACAGCAACTGGTCAATGAGGCAAAAAAATATACAAATATGGGAACAGTGGCTGACTATATACCGGCTCTTGAAAAAGCGAATCCTGGGGATTTGTCTGTTGCAATTTACTATCCTGACGGAAAAGGATATTGTGCTGGGGATGTAAAAGGTAAAATGACTCTGCAAAGCATATCAAAAGTTTTGACACTTGCTCTTGTATTAATGGAAAAGGGAGAGGAATATGTCTTTTCCTATGTAGGAAAAGAACCTACCGGCGACCCTTTTAACTCAATTGCCAAGTTAGAGACAAACAAGCCATCCAAGCCGTTAAACCCGATGATCAATGCAGGAGCATTGACTGTGACCCACATGATAGCAGGTAACAGTGTAAATGAGCGATTTCAGCGTATTTTACATTTTATCCGGGAGTTGACGCAAAATCCCACTATTGGTTTTAATGAAGAGGTTGCCCGGTCTGAATACAATACAGCAGACTTGAATAGGGCGTTAAGCTATTTTTTAAAGCAGCATCATGTAATTAATGAGGATGTGGAGGATTTAATCGAATTGTATTCGAAACAGTGTGCCATTGAAATGGACAGTCAGGATTTAGCGAGGATTGGCTGTGTGCTGGCCATGAATGGGAAAGATTTGCTGACGGGAAAGCAAATCATCCCCGGGGACATTGCCCGTATTTGCAAGACATTCATGGTTACTTGCGGCATGTATAACGCATCAGGTGAATTTGCCATTAATGTTGGCATACCGGCTAAAAGCGGTGTGTCAGGGGGAATCATGGGGGCCGTACCCGGAAAATGTGGGATTGGAATTTACGGTGCAGCGCTGGATGAAAAGGGGAACAGCGTTGCCGGGATGAAAATCTTGGAAATGATGGCGAAAAAGTATTCCTTAAGTATGTTTAATTTGTAAACATTGAAACCATTACAGAGTGAGTCGGATGATATCCATTACTTTTTTTATTCGAAAGTTGTCTGGAATCAAATCGTAAGCATACGGCTTAGGAGAGTCAGAGAAGAGAGAGAATGAAGTTTGAACGAGGAGCTTTTTGTGGTGTTACAGGAAGATGAAAGGGCCTATCAGATGCATTATAAATGAGGTTCAGTTTAAAGCCTTAAAGAAACAAGCATTTACTTTCAAGGAAAAAAAAGACCTCTGCACATTAAGGCAAGGGTCTTAAGCCAATCATAACAAATTGGAGAAAAGAGTTACTTTTTTATATAAAGCATTTACCTCTTTATTTCGAGGTTCCCCGATTTCATTTCTTAGCTGGCCTTCCATATCGGTCATTAAATCAGCTAATTTCAATGCCTTTTGTCTGTCGGAAATATTGCTGCGAATGATAGATTCATATTTTGCGTTGTATTCAGTCAGTGACATTTCTTCCGTCCTCCCATAGTGCAAAGTCATTTAAACTGTCCTCTGTTACATCATCAGCAACCCCGATGTACCTTAGTGTAATTTCAGGATATGAATGGTTAAGGATCATTTGTAACTCAGCAAGGTTCTTACTTCGTTTATAGTGCCAGTACCCGAAGGTTTTCCGCATGGTATGGGTACCGACGCCCACGATGTCCACCATGTCCGCTGCTTTATTAAGCTGTCTGTAAGCTTGTATCTTACTTATTGGCTTATCGCCCTTGCGTGAGGGGAATAGCCATTCACCATCAATGGTGGCTATATAGGCGGCCAATTCATTACATACATTGTTAAGCTGTATCATTCTTGGCTTTTTTGTTTTCCCTTCCTTGATGATTACCTCCATCTTGCCTTTAATGTCCTTTATCTTCAGCGATAATAAATCAGTTACACGCAAGCCGGTATTGATGCCTAACAAGAACAATATGTAGTCTCTCTCGCTGCAATGTCTTTTCAATGACCATTTCATATCATTTAATTTTTCCAATGATCTAATTGGTTGAACGTCTATTAAATGTTCTTTCGGCAAATGTGTTCACCCTTAATTCACACTAATGGAATCAGTATTTTGAATGTATACTTTTAAGAGTAACACTGAAAAAGGCCGGAAGTCAATTTGAGGAGTATACTGATATTTTTTGGACTGTCCATTTAATAGGGTTCGGAGTATTTTTAGTTGTTTAATGAATAATAGCAATAAAAAATTCTGGAACTTGATATAATGAAAATAGTAATATTTTTCTAAACTAGTGTTATTGGTGGATAATTAATAGAGGATTTAATTGTGAATTTATTATGCTTTAGCAGGATAGGGGAAACCACCATGAAGAGAGTTTTAGCTATATTGAAAAAGGTGCTGCCTTTAAGGTCAAGGTTGATTACTATGGCAATTATGATAGCCGTTTTTTACTGCATGTTCATGTTCGCAGACCTGGAGAATGAAAAGTCAGACAGCGAGCGTCATAACGAGCGATCAGTGAATTTTGAAGAGATGAACGATGAAGAATCTGAAGAGATGCCTGCAGGTTCTTTGGTGAACTATTGTAAAGATAGCGCTAATGAAAGTCGCACCTCCAATTGGTTTGGTATTGAAGAAAACGAAATGGAACCTAGCGAATACACGGTCGAATGCATTGAACACTTGGAATAGCAGCATTACGGATCACCCGGAATTTTGAGATTCAGGATTCACATCAAGGACTTCCGGGAAGTCAGGCTTATCGGAACAAGATGCGATTTAGGAAAACGTAACGACATTGAGGAACATTACTGTAAGCAGGAGGTCACATCCAAAGATTGCTTAATGGAATGCAAGGAGAATAATAATTGGTTTGGGAAAATAAGGTCTTCACTCGGGGAGGCCCTATTTGTTGCATCATTAGCATTAGCCTGTTTGGATCTTAACCAAACAGGTTTTTAGTATGAAAGGAAATCCAAAGGAAAAAATGGAATAGAATATAATGGAGAATGAAGGAAAATTTTTCACCCCCATATCTTTTTCTCTTTCTGAAACGTTTATAGGATAGAGGGTGTTGAAGGAGTGAGAAAAATGATAAATAAGTTGAGTGAAGATATTTCTGAAGAAAAGGATAACGGTGCCATTTTGCGTGAAGTCTATCCTGAATTGCTTCGGTTTTGCCGATTCCTGACCCAAAATAATTGGGATGGGGATGATTTGGCACAGGAAACGATATTGAAGGCAATGCAGGGCTATGGGAAGAAAACGGAGATAACAACCGCTTTATTGAAAACGATAGCCCGACATTCCTGGATTGATACGATTAGAAAAAGAAAAAAAGAATCCTTAGACGATCTGTTGGATATTGAACAGCAGGCGGCAGGTGGGGAAAACGTCTTTGAAACGGTTGAATATATAATGAAATCCCTTACCCCGAAACAAGCTGTAGTGTTCATATTAAAGGAAGGGTTCCTCTATCGGTCAAAAGAAATCTCAGATTATTTGAAGACCACGGAAACGGCAGTAAAGGCCATCTTGAACCGTGTGAAAAAGCGTTTTGACAATGACGCTGATGAGCGTATGTTGTCTTGTGTGGAAGATTGGCAGGATGAGGAGGAACAGCGGCTCATGTCCCTGATTACACAGGCTTTAAAAGCACAAAATCCTGATATCCTCATCAGAAGCATCCCATCTTTCAAATCCCTGAACAGTGAATCGATGATTCCTAAACTGATGAATCGTCCGATTCTTTCCAAATCAAGCTTCACTCCTTCAAACACACTCTCAATGGCTGCATAGCCAATATTATTGTTAGGAGGAAGAAGAGATATGACCACCATTCCATATGTAATTGAGCAATCAAGCAAGGGTGAGCGCTCGTACGATATTTATTCCAGACTTCTAAAAGACCGTATCATCATGATTGGGGAAGAAATCACCGATCATTTAGCCAATAGCGTGGTTGCCCAATTGTTATTCTTGGCAGCTGATGCACCAGATAAAGAAATTACCATCTTCATAAACAGTCCGGGGGGATCGACCAGTGCCGGTTTCGCCATTTATGATACGATGCAATATATTAAGCCTGATGTCCGGACTGTATGTACGGGGATGGCTGCATCATTCGGTGCCATGCTTCTATTAGCGGGTACGAAAGGGAAAAGGTGTGCTTTGCCAAATAGTGAAATCATGCTTCATCAACCGCTTGGTGGGGCGAGGGGGCAAGCCACGGAAATTGAAATCTCTGCCCGAAGGATTTTGAAGCTAAAGGATCATATCAATCAAATCATCTCGGAAAGGACCGGTCAGCCTATCGAAAAGGTGGCGAAGGACACCGATCGTGATTATTTCTTAAGCGCAAATGAAGCGAAGGATTACGGTATAATCGATGAAATAATCGTTAAGGCTAATTAATCCTGATAAAACGCCATGTAAGCTCAAAATAATAAGGACGAAAATCAAAGGAAACTGCCGATATGATATCGGCAGTTTCTTTTTTTCACTCGATACATTAGTTTATTTTTTAATAATTAGTTTGCTGGACTCGTTCTCCTTGTTTACGGGAACGTCTTTTCCGACAGTGACCCTGCGAACGACGCGGTGCCGGTCCCCGTAATCGGCAATGGCATAATGCTGCGTGGCCAGGTTATCCCAAATGGCCACGTCCCCTTCACTCCATTGCCAACGCACGGTATTTTCTAAGCGCGTGACGTATGAATCGAAGATACTTAATAATCTTTCGGATTCGCTTGTTGTATATCCTTCCACTCTACCAGCAAAGCCACCTAATAACAAATGCCTTTTTCCGGTTTCTGCGTGCACGTGAACGACTGGGTGCCTTGTTTTATAAATGGTCGATTCGAATACATCTCGATATTTCTTTTTAACCTCATCATCGATGTTTTCAGCTGGTTTGAATTGGGCATAATCATATTCATTTGTATGAATCGCCCATAGTCCGTCCGCTAATTTCTTCAATCCATCCGGCAGGTCCTCATATGCTTCATTCGTATTTGCCCAGACTGTATCTCCGCCAACGTCAGGGATGGTTACACCTCTTAAAATAGAGTATTTTGGAACTTCTGGAACGAAAGTGACATCAGTATGCCAATGGTTCGCTTTTGCACCCCTTTCGGAATCAAGTTCGAAAATATAGTTAGAATTGTCTTTGACCGGTACTGTAGGATGTGCATAAGGCTCACCCAATAGTTTGGCGAATGCTTCTTGGCTGGCATCGTCCAAATGATTTTGGTCTTTGAAGAATACGACTTTATGATCGTTTAACGCTTGTTTGATTTCACTGAAAATAGCTAAATCCAAGTCTCCGCTTAATTGGACTCCATGAATTTCCGCTCCAATCCTTCCTGCTACCGGTACCACTTTCAATTGTTGTGTTTTAGTTTCCGTCATAATCAATCTCCTCCTGTAATGTATGTTTTTTTATTTTTTAAAGGCTTCATCAATGTATTCATTGTGGATCTTATTTTTAAAATTAAATGATTTCTTGATATAACCCACACCAGCTAAAGTATCGATGGAATCTTGTTGTGCTTTGATGGCATCTTCGGTAAAGAAGATATTTGGTTCTTCGGCCGTCATTATTGTCTTGACCGTACCCACAGGCAATTTAGTTTCTTTGGAATAAATTTCAGATGCTTCATCTGGATGTTCAATTTGCCAGTCGGCAGCTTTTTTATAAACCTTTAAATAGGCCTCGACAATTTCAGGATGCTCTTCGGCAAAGCCCTTACGTGCAATGATTGCACCAGGAGCCAATATTTTTCCTTTTACTTTAAGTGCGACAGCATTCCCTTTTTCAATATTATTAAGATAATAAGGGTTCCATATCGCCCAGGCGTCCAATTGTTTGGTTTCAAAAGCTGCTTGAGCATCATCCGGTTGTAAATTGATGAGTTTAATGTCATCAATCGTTAAACCATGGGCTTTCAAAGCCTTGATTAAATACACATGACCCGTTGTCCCCGAGGCAACCCCGACCGTTTTTCCTTTTAAGTCTTCTATCTTCTTTATGTCACCTTCTGCTTGAACCAGAATCCGGACAGAGGACTCACCCTGACCTGTTTGGGCAATCACTTCGAATGGCAGATTCTTATCAATACCGGCAATCAGTGCACCATCCCCTAAAAAGGACAGGTCAACCCGATTGGAAGCAAGGGATTCCAAGAGCGGGGGACCACTCGAGAATTCACTCCACTCGACTTGTGCATCCAGTTTAGAAAACTCTTCGTTGAACAATCCCTTTTCCTTTGCAATGACCAATGGTCCCATCTTACCATTTAAGGCAATATGAACTTTCAGCGGATCACTTTTCCCGGAAGCTCTGCCGGCATCGGAATTACAGCCTGCCAATACAGCGATGCTAATGATGGCAAGTAGTAATGCAGTTAACTTGTTACGATATTCCTTCATGAATTCCCTCCTTTTTAGTACACTTACCACATCTGGATAGTCAGATTAATGACAAAAAGAGATTCAACGAAGAGTATGCCGGGGTACTCCTCATTGAATCTCCGGTAGTCCAGTTGATTCACATGACCTTTATTCAATTGGCTCCAGTGTGAAGCGGTTTTGTGTATGAATGCATCTTATCAGCTGTTAGAATTATCTGTCAATTATTTTTTTGCAATTAATCCGATAAAATAAATTGGTATTAAGTGTTGATTAAAAATAATCGATAAGTTAATATAAAATGAAATATTGAATCGACTAGTTAACTAGAGATTCAGCAAAGGGACAATATGTGCCTTTTTGCTGGATCTCTATTTTTTTTATTTAAGAAAGGGTGAGGGGATTGGTTGCGTCGTTAGAAATTAATCAAGTAAGCAAAACATTTAGGAATGAGAATGAAAGTGTCCATGTTTTGGATCATTTAAAACTGACCGTCAACAATGGTGAATTCGTCACCATCATTGGTCCGAGCGGCTGCGGGAAAAGCACATTATTAAAGTTGATCGCAGGACTTGATTCAGACTTTGACGGAGCAATCATGGCAGGGAATCATCCGGTTAGCGGCCCTTCTAAAGACCGTGGATTCATTTTTCAGGAGCATCGCTTATTTCCATGGCTAAACGTGGAGAAGAATATTGCAGGTAACCTTCCATTAAAGAAACCGGACATTCGAAAAAGGGTGGATGATTTGATTTCACTTGTTAAACTAAAAGGATTTGAAAAGGCGTATCCACGCCAATTATCCGGTGGAATGTCGCAGCGTGTTGCCATTGCCAGGGCTTTATTACGTAATCCGGAAGTATTATTGCTGGATGAGCCATTCGGTGCATTGGATGCATTCACGCGAACGCATCTTCAAGAGGCTTTACTAGAAATATGGGAGAGGAATAAGACAACGATGGTGCTTGTCACCCATGATATAGATGAATCCATCTTTTTATCGAGGAAAGTGGTCGTCATGGATGCAAAGCCTGGACGGATTAAAGCTATCGTTCCAATTGATTTGCCATATCCAAGAACGCGAACAAGCAAAGCGTTTCAGGAATTCAGGTCCGTCATATTAACCCAACTTGATCATCAGCCAGTAGAAGCGGAAGATTGGAGCATTTAATTAAATTTTTGAAAAAAGGAAGGATGAAAATAATGTCTACACAGACCGTTGCTCAAAATAAGCCGCTTGTCATAAGGGAAAAGACAAAACAATCCAAACTCGCCAAATCGGCATTGCGGGGTTCGGTCCTTCCCGTTGTCGTGTTGATTGCATGGCAAACATTAGGATCGGTTGGCGTCCTGTCAGCCCAATTATTCTCATCACCTTTATTGATCGTCACGACTTTCATTGATCTCGTTCAGTCGGGGGAAATGGGCATCCATTTACAAATCAGTTTAACGCGTGCTCTTCTAGGCTTTGCATTAGGTGGATTTTTAGGATTATTGTTTGGAGTCATCGTTGGCATGCAAAAAAAATCCGAAGAATATTTAAATCCAAGCATTCAAATGTTACGAACGGTCCCTTTACTTGCGATTACCCCTTTATTCATTATGTGGTTCGGATTTGGTGAACTATCTAAAGTGCTGCTTATTGCTTTAGGTGCTTTTTTTCCTTTATATTTACAAACTTTTTTGGGTCTTCGGAATGTGGATAAAAAACTGTACGATGTTGCTCTAATCTTGGAGTTTAACCGTCGGGAACAAATAACGAAACTCATGATTCCGGCAGCTTTACCAAACATATTACTTGGTATCCGTTTAGCCTTAAGTGCGGCTTGGATGTGCCTGGTCGTCGCTGAATTGCTGGGTGCGGATAGAGGAGTGGGCTTCATGATCCAGGATGCCCGTTCATTCATGCAAACGGACGTCGTATTCGTAGGCATCATCATTTTTGCCCTCGCTGGTAAAATCTCAGACTCGTTTGTCCGCTTTTTAGAAAATCATTTGCTGAAATGGCAAGATAGTTTTAAAGCCTAATTGAAAAAGGATGACCGCCCGATGATGGGGGGGCATCCTTTTTCAATTAGGGATGTATGTTTAATCTATTTCTTTATATAAGGGCAAATAAATGGTGAACGATGTTCCTTTGTTCACTTCGCTCTGTACCACGATTTTCCCTTTGTATTTTTGAACGATGGAATAACAAACGGTCAGGCCGATACCGGTTCCCCTATCTTTAAGTGAATAAAAGGGGGTACCTAGTATTTCAATCTGTTTTTTTGAGAGGCCAATTCCTGTATCCGTTATTCGTATTTTTGCCATAGTGCGTTCCTGCTCTGTTTCCACCTTGATGAATCCGGGGTTGTTCATTGACTCAATTCCATTTTTCATGATATTGACCAGTATCTGTTTAAGCTCGATGGGATTCATGTTAATGTGCAGGTCGTCACGGAAATCCAGGAGAAAGCCTATGTTGCGATTATTGGCGAAACTGGTTAAGAGTTCGGAAATCTTTTGGATTTCATAATTTAAAGGAATGACCTGTACATTATCCGTTTGCGGTTTTGCCAAAGACAAATAGTCATTGATTATCACTTGTGTATATTCAAGTTCTGTAAGCATGGTCTGTACATAAAATTTTTCCGTTTCATTCAGTTCCTTTTCTTGATCTAATAGCTGGGCAAATCCTTTTACGACTGTAATCGGATTGCGTATCTCATGTGCAATGGTGGCAGCAAGCTGTCCGACTGAGTTCAGTTGTTTGGCCTGCTGTATTTCCTTATGAAATGCATTAGTGGATTCCACCCTATTATTGGTTCCTATGAATACGAATACCAATATGATTTGTATAGCGATGAAATTAAGCGTGTTGCCGAAACTATCCAAAGCGACATATTCATAAGTATATTGAAGTTCCGTTTTTGAAATGATCAAGATGGAAGCGGGACCTAATATGATATTTAAAGTGGCGACAACATAAAACCCGATTTTATCAAAGAGAAAAATGGGAATCAAGGGTGCTAAAGCAAATAAAGCCAGCATGATTGCGGTATCTGGAAATATCAAGAATTTTCCATATAAATAAACAGTAATTAAGAAAATGAATAGGGTTTTATAAAAATTGACTTCTGTTTTTAAGTAAAATAACAGAGAAATTATCATCCCCGATATTAAAATGAGCTGTAATATCATCTCGTAGGGATTATCTTTCCAACTTATAGGTGAAACAGAAATCCCAACTAAAAGTAAAAAGGATATCATTGCCATGAATGCTTTCAGTATAAATCGGTGTTTGTTTTGATAATATTGATAATTTTTTAACATAATTCCCCTTAATATTAATATTCTGTTTGTTTGTTTAATAGTAATATGATACTAGTTTTTTGTAAATCAGAAAAAGATAGATTTTGTCATCGATAGTCTTTGTATCCATATTTTAGAAAAGACAATACTCCCTGAAAGGTTCGGTTGGAATACAGTAGCGGAAGGGGAGGTCAGGGAGTTAAGGTAACCATTCCCTCCAGAACCTCTTGGTATGTCAACATTGGCACATCTGATCTAATATCTGGAATTTATCGTCTCTAAGTTTGGTTCAATATGGATATGGAAGGCCTAAAGTGTCAATGAAACGGATAAATATTTATTTAACGGAGCAGTAAGGAGTTATGTAAGGGTTAGGAAATATTTAGTTATGTTCATTTGGGTGACTGTTTTTTTCTACTATTTCAATATGAACATCCCAAAAAACTTTTTATATTTTCTTATTGGATTACCAGTATCCATGTTTAGGACTTTTAACGGGCTTTTAATCATTTAAGCTGTCATCCAAATTTTGAATTAGGTCAAACTACATGAATGCCCTGTGTTTGATAGGTTATTTTAACCATTTTGACTAATATATTATTTCTTTACATTATATTTGCTGTAAGTTCACATTCCCCCTCTAAAATGGTGGTAATAGTAGGAGGGAGAGAGGGAAAATGAAAATGAATATAAAGAAATTCGGTTTTTGTATGATGAGTGCGGCCTTTATATTGCAGGCTACTTCCATGGGGGCCCTAGCTGCAAATGGAAATCATTCCAATTCATCTATTTATGAGAAGAAAATTGTGAATATCGCACATCGGGGAGCTTCTGGTTATGCACCTGAACATACCATTCCCGCTTATCAATTGGGAGAACAAATGAAAGGCGACTACATAGAAATCGATCTTCAAATGACCAAGGATGGAAGATTGATAGCCATGCATGATGAAAAGGTGGATCGTACAACGAATGGTACGGGGCTTGTGAAGGATTTAACGCTGGCAGAAATCAAGAAACTGGATGCCGGTACATGGTTCAATGAAAAATATCCGCAATTGGCAAAAGAGGTATATGAAGGGTTAACGGTTCCCACTCTTGAAGAAGTCTTTAAGAAGTTCGGAAAGCAAGCCAATTACTATATCGAAACAAAGTCCCCTGAAGTATATCCGGGAATGGAAGAAGAACTTCTGCAGGTTCTGGAAGAATATAAAATGGTGGATTCAAAAGGCCGTACCAAGAATGTATTAATTCAATCGTTCAGTAAAGAAAGCCTTATGAAGGTTCATGACATGAATCCAAAGTTACCGCTTGTGCAACTTTTTTCTTATAAGAACCCAGCAACCATTTCCGATGAAGAATTGGAGTCCATTAAGGAATATGCAATTGGCGTTGGCCCGAACTTCAATAAGGTAGACGGACAGTATGTGAAGATGGTTCGCGACCATGACCTCCAATTCCATCCATATACCGTAAATGAAAGAGCGGATATGAAAAAGGCTCTTGAATGGGGTGCAACGGGGCTGTTTACGAATTATCCCGATGTATTCAACGAGGTACTAAGTGAGTACAAGCACAATAATAAAGTACCTAAATAAATAGTTTCATAGGTGAGTCCCGGTCTCCGGGGCTTTTTTTGTCATACAGGTGCAGCATAAGGAAGAGTTTCTTGGGGAAATTAGCTGTTCATAGGCTTAGTAGCCTTTTTTGACGGGTATATCAAATGTATTAAGAATATTTTAGGAGGTTGAATATGAAGGCTGTAACTTTTCAAGGAGCAAAAGATATACAGGTAAAACAAGTTGAAGATCCAAAACTTCAGCAAAAGGATGATATCATCGTCCGAGTGACTTCAACGGCTATTTGCGGGTCCGACCTCCATATATACCAGGGGGCTTTGCCGACGCATAAAGATTATGTCATTGGCCATGAACCGATGGGCATCGTCGAAGAAGTGGGTCCGGAAGTAACGAAGGTGAGAAAAGGGGACCGGGTTGTCCTGCCTTTCAACATTTCTTGTGGGCACTGTTATTATTGTGAACATGATATGGAGAGTCAATGTGATAATTCCAACCCCAATGAAGCGGTGGATACAGGCGGATACTTTGGTTTTACGGAACGATATGGGAACTATCCAGGCGGGCAGGCAGAATATTTAAGGGTACCATATGGAAACTTCATGCCGTTTGTCATCCCAGAGTCATGTGAACTTGAAGATGAAGCGCTTTTGTTCATGTCCGATGTGCTGCCAACCGCATATTGGAGTGTAGAGAACGCTGGCGTCAAGAAAGGTGATACAGTAGCGGTATTGGGCTGTGGGCCGATTGGTTTGATGGCTCAGAAGTTCGCTTGGATGAAAGGAGCAAAAAGGGTCATTGCCATCGACAATCTTCCTTATAGACTCAATAAGGCTAAACAGATGAATAAGGTTGAGGCGTATAACTTCGATGAATATAACGATATGGGCAGCTACATTAAGGAAATCACTTCAGGCGGGGCAGATGTGGTCATAGATTGTGTGGGAATGGATGGCAAGAAATCAACGATAGAGGCGATTGAGCAAAAGCTGAAACTTCAGGGTGGAACGTTAAGTGCGATCGAGATTGCACTTAATGCCGTACGTAAATTCGGCACGATCCAACTGACTGGCGTATACGGATCCAAATATAATATGTTCCCATTAGGCAATTTATTTGAGCGGAACATTAATCTGAAAATGGGACAAGCACCGGTCATTCACTACATGCCCAAGCTTTTTGATAAGATCACGGCTGGAGAGTTCGACCCCACGGAAATCATATCCCATAAAGTTCCTTTAGAAAATGCGAGTGAGGCTTATCAAATCTTTAACGAGCACGAAGATGAATGTATTAAAGTGGTGCTAAAGCCATAATGTGAAGCTTATAAAAGTCCAATGCCTTGAGCGGCATTGGACTATTTAGTTGGGTTCATAAATAGAACAAAGTTAACGGTTATTATCGATAAAGGTATAAATGAGGAATAAAAAATATGAATGATAATTATCAGGATTTGTGGCTTACGTATCAGCGAATCCCGAAATATGACAATTGACCCTTCAGTGTTGAAGGAGAGTATGAATTGAAAAAAGAGTCGCTATAAAAAAAGATGCAAGTGAACTTGAATAAGGGTTTTTGGTAATGAAATGTACTATTTATATTATATAATGACAATGTCAAAAGGAGGACGTACAGATGGTATATAATTCGGCAGCAGAACTTTGTGAAGGGTTTGGGTATCCGCCCGTTCATGTCAAATTGACGATAGACATCGTCGATAAGAGATTGGGACCTGTAAAGGCGGAAGCAGAGATTGCTATCAAGCCTGTTAAGTCAAAGGCATATCTGGAAGTATTGGTGGAGGAATTGGAATCGGATCATATCTTTGCTGATGAAAATGGCAGTATCTATGGCAGCTTCGGCATCGATCAAAGCATCCAGATATATGATGAAGTCCTGACTACCATTCCGTTCGATGAGTTGATCGGAAATGAAAATTGGAAAGAGACAGTTGAGGAATCCATCACTGTGGATAAGCTTAGGGAACAACTGGGGAAATCTCTCAATGATTATCAATTCAGTGATTTGAGCGGAAAATACAAATTCAGGAAAAGATGTACGATAACAGAACTACAATTCATAGAATAAACGATAAATGGAGAAGGCGAAACGCGTTCTCTTTTTTCGATGCTATCATAATTAAACGATGGAACTTTAATGATTTTTGAACATAAATACAGTGCCAAGGAGAGTTCAGTAAGGGTTTAATGGTTACACATACTTTTTTAAAAAGTTTTACATAGGGTAATATATTGATAAGGGTTTTTTACAAGAAAAAGAAATGTATATTTTAAAAGTTAAAAAGGAGAAGATATGAAAATTGGTTTGGTACGGCATTTTAAGGTGGCACATGAATTTCCTACTGGGAGATCGGTAACGGCGGATGATATGAAGCAATGGTTTGAGGACTATGATGCAGCCGATATTATTTATGGGACGACTTTATTTGGCGTGGAAGAATGGCAGGCATGTTATTGCAGTGATATGTCGAGAGCTGTCAAGACAGCGGAGCATATCTATCCAGGTACGGTTCACCGGATGGAAGAGCTGCGGGAAATACCCTCCCCGCCTCTTAAAGGAAGGGTAAAACTGCCATTCATCCTTTGGGCCATCTGGATTCGCTGCTGCTCGGTGTTCAAAAAGCAGACAAGGGCGGAAATTAAGATCGCAGAGCGAAGGATCAATAAAGTATTGGATGAAGTCTTTGCAAAGGGGGAACGGGATGTGCTGATCGTGAGTCATGCCGCCCTCATGGTATATATGAGGAAAGAGCTGATCCGACGGGGGTTCACCGGTCCAAAATTCAATATCGCCAGTAATGGTAAGCTGTATGTATTTGAAAGATGATAAGTGAGTAAGGGTTTCCCGCTAGAAAAGGTAAGTCATTTTCCGAATAGTTATTCTTTTTTTATTGGTTGTGGTTTATTATTGTAATAGTGTAATTTTTACGAATTCAATAATAGGGAAAGAGGGGTGGACATTTTGCTGAAGGCAGTTTTTTTTGATTTAGATGATACATTACTATGGGATCAGAAAAGTGTAAAAGAAGCTTTTGTGGCCACATGTGAAGCGGCCAAGGAGAAATATGATCTAAATGTCGACGAGTTTGAAGAAGCTGTGCGAAAGGAAGCGCGTGAGCTTTATTCTTCTTACGATACATATGCATTCACACAAATGATCGGAATCAACCCATTTGAGGGGCTATGGGGAAATTTCCAGGATGATCATGATGAATTCAGGAAGATGGCGGGGATTGCACCGGCTTATCGGAAAGAAGCGTGGACGAGAGGGTTATTGGCATTAGGGATCGATGACCCAGAATTTGGGCTTGAACTGGCAGAACGTTTCCCTGCGGAGAGACGCAAAAAGCCATTTATCTATGAAGAAACATTCCGTGTTCTGGATGAATTAAAAGGGAAGTATAAGTTGCTATTGCTTACGAACGGATCTCCTGAGCTGCAAAATACTAAACTTGAAATCACTCCTGAACTGGTTCCTTATTTCGACCAAATCGTGATATCAGGCGCATTTGGAAGAGGTAAACCGGATGCCTCCATTTTTGAGCATGCTTTGGAAATCATGGAGCTTGATAAGGATGAAGTATTGATGGTCGGCGATAATTTAATGACGGATATCCTCGGGGCGTCACGAGTAGGCATAAAGTCGGTTTGGATAAATCGTCATGATAAGGAACGGAATGAAGTGATTCCAACCTATGAAATCAAGCATTTAGAGGAGCTTTACCCAATCCTTGAGAGCCTGGGGAATTAATTAACGGCTCTCCTTCAAAAAACAAATTTTGGAGAGTTGTAATGAAAATATTAGGTCTTTCAAATTATTTACAGGATGAAAAGGGTGAGATATAGTTACCCTGTAATCAATTAAATTATTCAGACTAGGGGTGTCCAATAAAAGTTGGGCTGAGAGAGAAGCGCTTAAGCTTCTTAACCCTCAGGACCTGATCTGGTTCATACCAGCGTGGGGAAGTTAGAATCTACTAAACAATGACTTTTCAATTGGTCATTTCTGTAGTCATACTAACGTTAGCCAGGTCTTAAATATGAGATCTGGCTTTTTCGTGCGAAATGGATTGGATTTTGTCCTTTTTAAATGAACTTAAAAAGGAGAAATGAAATCATGAAGAGTAATTCTGTAGATGACATGAATGTTTCAATTATGTCCAGTTTTGCCGGGAGTAAAAAAGTGTATGTTGAGGGATCTAGACCTGATATTAAAGTACCTATGCGTGAAATTAAGCTAAGTCCGACTACAGGGTCATTCGGCGAAGAGGAGAATCCGCCTTTACGAGTATATGACACAAGCGGTTTTTATACGGATTCAGAATATCCCATTGATATTCATACAGGTCTTGCCCCGATTAGACGCAGATGGGTTTTGGAAAGGGAAGATGTTGAAGAGTATGAAGGGCGTGAAATAAAGCCCGAAGATAACGGCTATAAAAAAGAGTCACAATCCAACGCCGAAGTTTTTCCGGGATTGAAAAGAAAACCATTGCGTGCTGCGAAAGGGCAAAACGTAACCCAGCTCCATTATGCCCGAAAAGGTATCATAACTCCGGAAATGGAGTTCATCTCGATCAGGGAAAATGTAGCCCCTGAGTTTGTAAGAGAAGAGGTAGCTAGCGGGAGGGCGATCATACCGGCAAATATTAATCATCCCGAAAGTGAGCCCATGATCATCGGACGTAATTTTCATGTGAAAATAAATGCGAATATTGGAAATTCCGCTGTTAGTTCATCGATTGAAGCTGAAGTGGAGAAAATGACTTGGGCTACACGTTGGGGTGCAGACAACATAATGGATCTTTCCACCGGTAAGAATATTCACACGACCCGAGAATGGATTATCAGAAATTCACCTGTGCCAGTTGGGACGGTTCCGATATATCAAGCATTGGAAAAAGTGAATGGAGTCGCGGAAGATTTAAATTGGGAAGTTTTCCGGGATACATTAATCGAGCAGGCTGAGCAAGGTGTCGATTACTTCACCATACACGCTGGTGTGCTTTTACGATACATTCCCATGACAGCAAAGCGAGTTACGGGCATCGTTTCCCGAGGGGGCTCCATCATGGCACAATGGTGCTTGGCCCACCATCAAGAAAGTTTTCTCTATACTCACTTTGAAGAGATTTGTGAAATCATGAAGGCGTATGATGTTTCTTTCTCTTTAGGTGACGGCCTCCGTCCGGGCTCCATTGCAGATGCAAACGATGAGGCTCAATTTGCTGAATTGGAAACACTGGGGGAACTGACGAAGATTGCTTGGAAGCACGATGTTCAAGTCATGGTGGAGGGACCTGGTCACGTACCGATGCATTTGATCAAAGAAAATATGGATAAGCAGCTGGAAGTCTGTCAAGAAGCCCCATTCTATACCCTGGGACCATTGACGACGGATATAGCTCCTGGATACGATCATATCACTTCTGCGATTGGTGCTGCCATGATTGGATGGTTTGGAACAGCCATGCTTTGTTATGTGACGCCGAAAGAGCATTTGGGTCTTCCGAATAAAGAGGATGTTCGTGTAGGGGTCATTACTTATAAAATTGCAGCCCACGCAGCTGATCTTGCTAAAGGTCATCCCCAGGCACGAAAACGGGATGATGCCCTTTCTAAGGCTAGATTCGAATTTCGTTGGAGAGATCAATTCAATCTTTCCCTCGATCCTGAAAGGGCAGTTGAATATCACGATGAAACACTTCCGGCAGAGGGTGCCAAAACAGCCCACTTCTGTTCAATGTGCGGACCCAAATTCTGCAGTATGAGGATATCTCAAGACATCCGTGATTTGGCGAAGGAAAAGGGTCTGGGGTTTGAGTCGGTAATCGATGAAGGTCTTAAAGAAAAAGCGAATGAATTTAGGAAAACGGACGGGGAAATCTATCTATGATTCTGAGAGAGGGAGAATTCGATGAATCGGGTAATTCAAATTAAAGTTGAAATGAAACAGTTGGAAACTCAAATGGAACAGCTGAAAAGGGAGCTGAACATTTTTCGCGACAATTGTAATCATGAATTTATAAAAACTGATTATAGTCAACAATGCAAAAAGTGCCACTTAATCGAAAGTCTGCAATGGTAGTGATTCCTTAATCCTTTCATTATTGGAATTAATCCCTTAATCATGTTGGGCATCCAATCACGATGTCAACATGATTAGGGGATATTTCATTATATTTACATACTTGTTTTATTAATATGAAGAGGAGGAGGGAAAAGCCGGCCTTTTTCCTTATTCAATCTTAGGAGTCAGCACCCAATGCAGCTTTATTCGTATGGAATTGTGCGAACATCTGTGCAATATCTTCTCGGATGCATTGACCCATGATTTGGCTGCAAGCAACTAATCCAGCATTAATATCGATTGATACTGAAGCAGAGATTTCAGGGTCTTGAAGACGTGCCCCGACGGGAATCAAATTAACTTTAGGCCTTTCAGGTAATAATGATTCAAGTTGGTCAAGTTCCTGTTTCCCTTGATTGATGACTTCAACAAGTAATGTATGGAGGTCCTTGTCGCCAGTATGGTTAAGCATAGTTGGATGACAGGCAATCAGCCCTTTTGTAGTTGTTAGATATGACCATGTTCCGAATACCTCACCATAATGCATGAGTTCTTCTTTTGGATTTCCACTTAAAATTCCCATTACCATCCGCCTTGAATATTCCTTGTAGCCATTCTTGATAACATTCATCACAGAGCATTTCATTTCTATCCGTGTCATCACTACAATAGAAGCATTGATGTGTCATTGGAATTCCTCCCAAACATATAAAGTGTTTATAGTTTAAAACGCCACGTTTTTTTTATACGGAAAGCATGATGTAGCAGCTTATTGCTCTTCTTGGAAGAGATTAGATTGAATAATCCAGTTGGGGTTTAACATACTAAACTTGTTCGCATCATTGATAAAACGAGGAGGGAAATATTATGCAAAACCAATATCAACAAGGCCAAGTACACCAGAACATGCAAACGGGTGCCATTCCCCCACAAATGAATCACGGTGGTCACGAAGTATTCGATGTACATGAAGTGTTGTCGGGAACGATTGGTACTTTAAATACGTATACTCTTTTGCGTCAGCATATCCAGGATCAGGAATTACTTGATATTCTGGATCGTCAATATCAGTTCATCCAAGATGAATATAATATTTCACTGGAGTGCTTCCAATCGGGCCAGGATCCTTCTAAACGGACTCAGAGCTACAAAATGAATCAAGGTAACGATTTTATATATGGATTGACACCAACTCAGCCAAAGAAACCTTTGCAATCCGTATCGGAAATTACGGATGAATGCATTTCAGGCTTGATGCTTGGAGCTGTTAAGTCTTCAGCATCCATGAAAGCGATGGCAGCGCTTGAAATAACGAATCCGGTGGTTCGCCGTGTATTTGCAGATTCCGTTCCGAACTGCATTGAAATGGCCTATGAGATTTCGATATATCAAAACAAACATCATTACTATCAGGTTCCGCAGCTTGCACAGCAGGATATGCAGCAAATGTTGAATTCATATGCACCCGCACAAGGAAATAATAACAACATGAGTCATTAGAACAAAAAAAGGGATAGGACTATTTGTCTTATCCCTTCTTTCTTACTGTTTCATCTGATTTATATCCTGGATGCAATCCTGGACGAGGGTTACAGCCTGACTCATGGCGGCTCCTCCGCCGAATGCTGCGGTCACACCAATGGCTTCAAGAATTTCCTGTTCGGAACAGCCTTGATCAAGACATCCTTTTGTATGGTAGATAATGCAGTATTCATCTTGTGAATATAAGCTTATTCCCAATGCGATAAGCTGTTTTTCTTTCTGGGATAATTGACCTTCTTTAAAGCACTCTTCCGTAAACGAATTGAATTTCTCTGCGAGAACAGGCATTTTCTGCGTAAAGGCACCGATTCCAGCTTTATAATCACGAAGAGCATTTTCAGTAGAATTGTTAGCTTCAAATTCCATTTCCATTCAGCTCCATCCTAAATTTTTTTCATCAAAAATTAGTATGAGCTAAATGCTGGACGATTAAACAGAAACATAGGAGTTTAACTAAGTAATATGTAACCGTCCTTCCTACAAGGCAAGTGATCCCTTGGGACGGGTGGCTTTGAACCATTGATAGCAAAGGATGCAAATAAGTGCAACGTCAATGGCATCACCGGCATAGTACATTAACATTCCTCCATTTTCCGCTTGTTCCTTGGTGACTCCGCTTGGAGGATGGGCAAAAATATACTTAGAAAGAATATCATGGCCGGCCAGTGAAATTGTAAATACGACAGCACGAAACATGAAGTTGAACCTGTGGGGCGTCGGGTCTATATAAATCATAGACGCAGTGAATAGATAACCCGCTATGAACACGTGAAAATGCACTAATGCATGTAGAAGGGCATTATGATGCATCAACCGATATAACTCAGTTGTATAAAGTATCCAAAGCCCCCCAATATTAAGCACAGAGGCAGTGATTGGATTGCTTATAATGCGTAGCGGCCAACTTTTCAACAACTTTGAAAGGCGTCTTGCTGATTGTACATCAATTGTTCGCAGTGCAAGAGTAATGGGTGCAGCAAGCACGAGCAGGATGGGTGCAATCATTCCAAGCAGTAAATGACCAACCATATGCGCTGTGAAGTCGATATGCGCGCGATTGGCTATGGGACCTATAATTGAAGACGTTGTACAGATGGTGCCAAGAATCCAAAAGAGAGTACGGTATAAGGGCCATTTTTTATAGCGGCGGTTCGAAATTACGACAGCTGCGATATAAATCACTATAACAAGCGCCAAAAGAATCAATAAAATCGGGCCAAAGCCAGCCCCGCTATTATGAATATGTCCGTTACTGTGCATTGCTGGTATCTTCTTTCATTTTAAGTAAGCTGCGCCGTGTTTGAATGACGATGATAATGCCGATCAAGATCATGATTGTGGCTGCCATGTTCCAAATCAAATCGTATGGGAGAATATCGACATTGTAACGGATTTGATGGAGACGCATGAGCTTGTGCTGGATGATCCCGTCATATAACTGAAAAGAACCTGCCCCGAGCAAAACTCCTCCTATCCACCTTTTCAGCCATAATCCCCTTCTACGGCGAAGGTCAGCGAACATGAACAAGGCCCCGACCGTTGCAAACCAGCTTAGGGCATGAAATAAACCATCCGAGACAAGCCCAATATTGGATGTGGACTTGTCATAGAAATGGTGCCAATGCAATAGTTGATGAAAGATGGCCTCATCGATGAATGCTACCAATCCGATCCCGAATAGAAAACCGGACCATAGATTACGAGCGGAATAAGTATCACGTAATTGTGAAATAGATTGATCATTTTGATTTCGGGGCTTGAAATCCATTTTCCATCCTCCTTTTTAATCTTTTCCTATTTATGGTTATTTTCACTTTACCCTGTATTGTAAAGTTATAGACAGGTAAATGGACCTTTTATAAATCTTATTTATTGAGCGATTCATAGCCTAAAGATAATCCTTGGATTGTTAGTTCCGTAATCATTGTTAATGGCATGTAAATTTTTTCTAATTATTGTTCATTATAATTGGATTCAGGTTTCGAGCGTGGACAGGCGGGTAATAAAAAACCGTACATCATATAAAAAAAGGAGGAGTTACTATGTTTCGCCATCAAAAAGAATTGCAATTTGAAGTTAAGGTAGATCGACCAGATCCGATGCTTGCCCGTCAAATTCAGGAAGTGTTAGGTGGACAGTTTGGGGAAATGACTGTCATGATGCAATATCTTTTTCAGGGTTTTAACTGCCGTGGAGAAGAAAAATACAAAGATATGCTGATGGATATCGGTACAGAGGAAATTGGACATGTAGAGATGCTTTGTTCGCTCATTAGTCAATTGCTTGATGGCGCTTCTCCGGAAGATCAAGCAGAAGCCGCAAAAGATCCTGCAACAGCAGCCATCATGGGTGGAATCAATCCCCAGCATTTGCTCGTAAGCGGTCTTGGGGGACTGCCAACCAACTCGAATGGGGTGCCTTGGAACGGATCTTATATTGTAGCCAGCGGAAATCTATTAGCGGACATGCGTTCGAATCTTCATGCTGAAAGCCAAGGACGCCTTCAAGTGGCCCGTTTATATCATATGACCAAAGATGAGGCGGTACGTGCCACCTTCCGTAAAATGTTAGCCCGTGATCGTTACCACCAATATCAATGGATGGCGGCAATTGCAGAACTTGAAGAAAAAAATGGTGTTGTCGTTCCCTCGTCATTCCCACCGGAAGCGGAAATGGAATCTCAACCTGAAGCGTACGAATTCTGGAACTTGTCAGAAGGTAATGAATCAGCAGACGGACTGTGGGCAACAGGTAGCGCCCCAGATGGTACAGGAGATTTTGTTTATGTAGCTGAACCAGTTGCAAAAGGGCAGATTCCTACCCCTAAGGTTCCGGCACCACAATTGCATCATGACCTGGATAGAAGTCAATCACTTAATAAAAGGTAATAGAAACTTTTCAAAAAAGCTCGATGGCCCCGAAAGGGTCATCGGCTTTTTTTATTCTATCAACATGTTTACAAAACCTAATTATTTGCTTGTGGATATTTTTTGGAGTAGCATAGTTTCCAACTTCAAGACAAACCATTTTAAAAGTGTGGTCACTAATTTAATAGTAAGGAGTGGGACAAATGAAAGCAGTGGTAGTTAAAGAACCGGGTGGAGCAGAACAATTACTATTTAAAGATTTTTCCAAGCCCATGCCCGGAAAAGGGGAAATATTAATTAAGGTGAAGGCCTCTGCTATAAATAGAACGGATATTGTTTCACGAGAAGGGAAATCCGGTTATATGGCCAATCCAATATTGGGGATTGAAGTTTCTGGGGAAGTGGTGGAAACAGGGGAAGGTGCAACTATACAAATAGGGACAAGGGTGATGGGCCTTGTAAATGGCGGCGGTTATGCTCAATATGCCTTGATGCCGGCTGATAGAGCGATGAAGATCCCGGATGACTTGTCATTTGAAGAAGCGGCAGCGATTCCTGAAGTATTCTTGACAGCGTACCAAACCTTGTTTTGGTTAGGTGAATTGACGGATCAAGATACGGTATTGATTCATGCTGGCGGAAGCGGTGTAGGCACAGCAGCTATCCAACTGGCAAAAAAACTGACAAAAGCGAAGATCATCACTACAGCCGGTTCAAAGGAAAAATTGGATTTCTGTCACTCATTAGGAGCGGATATCTGTATCAATTATAAAGAACAATCTTTTGATGAGGAAGTAATGAAAGCTACAAATAATCAAGGAGTGGATGTTATCCTGGATTTCATCGGTGCTTCTTACTGGGAGAAAAACCTTAAAAGCATAAAAACTGATGGACGATGGGTACTGATAGGGATTCTAGGAGGAACTGTAGTCGAGAAGGTGAACTTGATGGAACTTCTCTTAAAAAGAGTTCAATTAAAAGGCACTCTATTAACTCCTCGGAGTGATGAATATAAAAAAGAGTTAACGGAAGAATTCGTTACAAAGGCCATGCCGTTGTTCCTCCAACATGAAATCAAGGCAATCGTGGATCATGTCTTCCCTTTTGAAGAGGTACAAAGGGCGCATGAACATATGGAAGCAAATAAGAATTTGGGTAAAATCATCTTACAGGTAAATGAATAATTATAGAAAACAGCTTCGAAGCATGTATGGAGAAGGTTGCCCAGAATTGCGACATTGGCGGACTCATATCATGGAGCTTCATAAGGAAAAGGTGGAATGTGGGTTTTGTTAATGGCATATCGTTGAAGAATGAAATATGTGCAAAGTATAATGAATATATACAAAGTCAAGATGCTCTTCATTGGTATCTGTTAAAATGGGGGAATCATAATGAATGAACTGAATGCATTATTCAGGAAAAGAATAGGGCTCCAGGAAGATGTGAAACTGACTTTTGGGACAATAGATGAAATTCTGGATAAAACCGCGAAAACCATTCCGTTTGAAAACTTATCGATCATGGCATCCCATCTAAGTGATATCAATAAAGCCAATATCATGGACAAAGTCCTCGTGAGGAATGAGGGGGGATTATGCTATGAATTGAATGCAGCCCTTTATTTTTTCCTGAAGGAAAATGACTTTGATGTATTCTTGGTTCGAGGTGTCATCTATAATCAGGGGTGGATGACCATAGGAAGGACCCATGTTACCATTCTATTGAACCATGAGGGCCAAACCTATCTGATCGATACGGGTTTTGGCGGGAATCTGCCTTTAAAACCAGTTCCGTTGAACGGAGAAACGGTCGTTTCCCAAAATGGTGAATTCCGAATAAAAAAAGAAAGTACGGACCATGGAGATCATATCCTTGAATTAAAACTGAAACATAAAGATTGCGATTGGAGAATAGGGTATGCTTTCGATTCTTCAAAACCCGTCGGAAATATAGCGGAACTTAATGAGGTCCAGACGATCATCAGGGAAAATCCTCAATCGCCATTCAATAAGCATCCGTTAATCACCCGTTTGACAAACAACGGGAACATCACTTTAACTGATACATCCTTTACACGGTGGGATGATGGGAAAGTGACGAAAGAAGAAATAGATGGAACACGATTTAAAGAGTTAATGAAACAGCACTTCGATAGATAGTGGAAAGGGAATGAATATCAAAGGCGTCCATACCGAAAGACTGTCCATTCTCGACAGTCTTTTTATGAATAAAATGATTGTCGAGACCGCGCAGGTATAAGGAAGAAACAATTGAGAACGGTCGAATAAAGTGCGTTGAAGGTTGAATAAGTCCGAGAACGGTCGAATAAAGTGCGTTGAAGGTCGAATAAGTCCGAGAACGGTCGAATAAAGTGCATTGAAGGTCGAATAAGTCCGAGAATGGCCGGATAAAGTGCTGTTAAGGACGAAAAAAATCGAGAACGGCCAAAAAAGGCTCCGGATGAAATCAACTGGATGTTTTTACTATTCACTAAATAGATTTGAATTCAGTGGGGTGAGAAGGATATGGAGAGGAAGAATCGATTGGTTTTTACTAGATCGAATGCTGCTGCTAAACGAAAATTCGATGAAGCGATCACCATTTTGGAATATAGCGTAATGCTTGTTGAGCTCTTTGGATTAGAAGAATTCAATAATATAATTGCCGGACAGTTAAGGCTGATTTTAGGTGAAACGAAAAATACGCGCATAAAGCGGGAAAAGGTCACGATTGATCAATCCTTAATAAAGAAAATCAATCCTAATCCAAGATTGTATCCTATTAAAGACTCCATTCAAATGAGCAACGTTCATATTACGGAAGACATCTTCGATTATACAAAACAGAGGATTGAGCTTAAGCTTTGGAGAAATCAAATTATCTATAAAACCGATATCGAAGGAAAAATACAGGAAATTAAAATCATTGATTTTATTAAGGAAACGGCTAATAAGATTGGCGGTGCACAAGCTGAATCAAGTTTCCCTAATAAGTCCATGATTTCGGATGGTCATACCAAAATCATATTAATAGGAATAGCGAAAGGATTATTCAAATCCATAGGCAGGGATTATACAAAACATGCCTCCAGGAACCTATCACATATCATGCAAAAAATCGAACAATCAGCTTTGGAGACTGAACATAAGAAGGACTTTTAGCAAAGTCCTTCTTGCTTGGTTTCCAAGCAAGATCCGATAGTATTGAATACCTCAAATAACCTCTATCAATAAACCATCTCTTTTTACTTCTGTTAAACCACTCCCGATAGCATGCTGTTCACTTTTATTATTAAAGATATATATATAGAAGAATGGGGAGTTCCCCTGATTAGATAACAAACATTGAGGCCTTATATGTAAATGTAAAGACTTATTAAATTTAACACCTAAAATCCGTATGGACGCTTGAGATATTTTATAATGATATTCGGAATATAGTTTCACGTGGAAAAATACACTCAATATTGAACCTTGCCCCAAACAGATAAATCAACTAAAGCTAAAAAGAAAGAGATGATGATATGAAGGGTTTTGATGAAAACCTTCCTGACGAATGGCTAGAACTAGTACGATTGGCAATGAAATCGGATGTTACGAAAGAGCAATTCAAAAAAATTCTTCAAGAAAAGTCGAATAGCGATAAAAATGGCGATTGTGGTGGCTAATGAACGCTTAAATGGAAGCAGGACTACCCATAAAAAAAGTAGGAGGCTTCCTTTCTTTTGCCACGAGTGTACTCCATATTTTCTGCATATTTAATTGGTAAGATGGATGTAATCATAAGGGAGGTTTTATTCAATATGAAAAAAAGAACAAAATTGCCTATCATCTTATCATTAGTAGCAGCCCTGTTTTTAGTCCTTGGCGCATGTTCCAACAGCGATGATAAAAACAAAGAAGAAAAAAAAGAAAAGGAACATAGTGAAATGGGCATGAACCATTCTAGCACGGGTGATGTTCCAGAAGGATTAAAAGCTGCAGAAAATCCAACCTATGAAGTTGGAAGTCAAGCGATTATCGAATCAGGTCATATGGAAAGCATGAAGGGCGCGGAAGCAACAATAGTGGGTGCCTTTGATACGACTGCTTATGCAATTTCGTATACGCCTGCAACTGGCGGAGAAAAAGTTGAAAATCATAAATGGATCATTCACGAAGAAATCAAAGATGCAGGTGAGAAAACATATGAACCAGGAGCGGAGATTACAGTAGATGCTTCTCATATGGAAGGAATGAACGGGGCTGTCGCTGAAGTTGAATCTGCTGAAAAAACGACTGTTTATATGGTCGATTTCACACCGACTGCGGGAGGAGAAAAAGTGAAGAATCATAAATGGGTAACGGAAAGTGAATTATCAGCGTCTGAATGATTTAACATCATGATTTTCAAAAAATAAGACAAGTTTATCCTTAATGGTTATGAAACCAGCTGGATCGTTTTTTAAATGTGTAAACAACTCGTTTTTCTACAGTCTAAGGAATGGTAAACAAAGCCATTCCTTTTTTTGAATGAATTTTCTAAGAAATTATTGTTTGCAGTGGGTTTTAAAACTTTAGTCTCTGTTAATATGGCTTTATGAGATATGTAAAAATGAGGTGCGATGATGAGTGGATTAACTATTAGACCTTTTATGGAAAATGACTATGAGGCGCTGAGCAATTATTGTTTACCTATAGAACAAGAAATCTATACTTCTTTACCTTTGAAAGTTATCGAAGACTTCAGGAAGGATAAATATAACCTCCCCATGGTCATTTATTTAGATGAGGATTTGATTGGTTGTTTTGCCTTATATACGGATAAAGCGGGAAATCAATATACAAGTAATGAGAATGCGATTCTTCTAAAATCATTCTCCTTGGATTTGCGCCATCAAAAAAAGGGGCTAGCTTTTAAGACTTTAAAAGTGTTGCCTGAGATGATCAAACGAAGCCATCCAGATAAAGATGAGATTATTCTAACCGTGCATCATTCGAATGATCCAGCGATAAATTTATATAAAAAAGCTGGATTCATTGATAAAGGATACAGATTCAATGGGGAAGAAGGGGAGGAATTTATTTTCCACTTTGCTCTGGGTTAAACTAATGAAATTCTTCGGGAGAGTAAGATAAAAGAAAAACAGACTCCCATGAGATGATTATCAGAAAACATAGGAATTGGACAGTCCACGGAAAGGGAACGGATTTCTGAAATCAATGGGAACGTTTTTCAAAGAAAAAAACTGTAGGCAAACCCGTTTTTTGGATTTGTCTACAGTCTGAAGCACTTAAACGATGCTTATTTAGAATGTATTCCAAACGATATGATTCAGAATTCATGGAATCCATCCTGCAATTTCTGATATCGTCAGAACGATCTCAAAGACAATGAGGATTACAATGATCCATTCAACGAATAGTCCCCTGATCGAATGGCTGATGTTAGAAAACCCATCCATAATGTTATATAAAATTTCGGTTTTACTTTTCAGGATTTTATACCGATCATTCAATTCAAAAAAATCTAGCATGCTGTCATAAAATTCGCCGGCAATGCTGCTTGTCCATGTAATATCAGGTTTGTCCAGAATCATGATGTACGCTAGGGTATTATACTCGTGACGTACGATTTTGGCAGTCGTCCTCGCTAGTTCCTTATTACCGATTCTCAGCTTGCCTTTTTCCAGTCGGTCTATCATGGCTTCGAGCTTGTCGTGAATTTTTCCGAGTTGTTCCTCAGTTTTTTCAAGTGCCACCGATTTGGCGAGAATGGTGGAAATTAATTCAGGGTAAAAAAATTCATATTTAGGCACAACTACATATTCGTCTGTAAAATTGATGCTTTCAGTTTCACTGAAGTGAAGGCTGTAATCGTCTGTATATCTATCTAAATTGTCGAGATCAATAACCGGCTCGAAAGAATGGATAAAGGATGAAAATTCCTTAATCTCATTCGCGTGTGAGTAATTGATGAAGACAATGCTGCCAAAGGAAAAAACCAGCACCTGCTGTGATTCGTCCACATGTTTATTAAGGATGGAACTTAGAATATCGCCTTTAAGGATTAAAGGCTCTTCCCAGGTGAATTTTTTTGGTATGCCGCAATGAATGGCGATTTTGTTCAAATCGATTTCATTAGTGATTGCAAATGCTTTAAAGGTAATTGGTTCCATCTATATCACTCTCTTCAGCAAATTGGTCTTTTTTCGATTCTATTCTATTTCTTCAAAAACATGCTTGAATAATTCTTGAAGGTAGAAAAAAGTTCACTGACTGTTCAAGTGAATAAAGAAAGAGTTCCTTATGAGATAAATATGATTTCACTGTTTTTAAATAACCAATATTCCATAAATTTCTTCAGAAGGTATATGGATAAAAGATGAAAGTTTCGTAGAGAGGTCATGAACATAAATCCCGCAATCCAGTAATATGTTCGTGTGTTTTTTTAATAAAACCGGTATGTGCCTACTCTCACTTTGCCCAATGAACATCGTTTGATTTCTAACTGCTAAACCGCGAGTATATCCAAGGCATTTAAAAATATCTTCCTCATTTCTTTTTACTAGGAATTCACCTGAAACACAATAATACAGCTTATTATCATAATGAAATACGCTGTGAGGTTTAAGTAATTTATCATGACAAATCTTAACCACTTTTCTTTCTTGTAAAGAATATTCAAGAATCACACCTTGGTGGTTTGTTTTATTAGGGAAATAACTTGCAAAGGAAAAAAAATTTTTCCTTTGAGGATATGAAAACATCGATACGTATAGCTTTTCATTTGCTATATACAAATCGTTGACGTGGCAAACATCGTCATTTTCAGGTGAAAATCTAATTTCATCCACTCTTTCCAAATCGTTTTCCAAATCATAAACACCAATTGAGTTAGTTTTAGTTTCAACAATATAAGCTTTATCATTATCTATTGCTGCACCATGTAAATCTAATTCTGTAGATAAAGCCTTATTCTTAATAATCTTTAAGTTTTCATCCAAAATGAAGATTCCATGAGAATTGGAAATTACAACAAAAGAGCTGCCGTATTTTGTAATGCCTGTGCATCCAACATTTAAAATCTGTTTTATTTCATATTGTTGTTGTTTAAATTGGACTACATATAGACCGCCTTTATGATTGCAGCATGAAATTAATAATTTACCATCATCTATGGGTATCATGTAAGATCGCACCTCATTTTTTTTAGACAATTCATTTTCTAATATAGTATGAATATTTATTGTAATGGTGTAGACAAGTTATGGGGGGATAGTGGACTTTTTTAACTGATTAAAACTTCTTGAAATGGGCTTTATGCCCTAAACTTTCATTAGACTTAACATACACTCGTGTATATGAAGGAGGGCGTTTCCGCTAAATGGAACGCCCTCCTTCTTTATGTTGCTGTTTATAACACCTTCATGCTATTACTGATGCACCCAGTCATGCATGAATGAAACTTTACAAAAGCCTATAAAAGTTCATGTAAACTTTACTTTTATTTACAGAATTCTCATATTGATGTCAATATTCAGTAATACATGTTTGTTATAATCGGTTGACGGTTTTAAAGGTGATTGGAAAAGAGTAGCTTAAAAATCCTTCATTTACAGATAAGTAGCAGGCCGATCGAAGATGACTGAATAGTAGGAGTGAACCAAAATGGAGGAATCTATAAATCTATATGAGCTTACATTTAGTGAAAAAGATAGATATGTAATCATTACGAATGCTTATCCACATGAAGATCAGTTATATCGGAATGGGTTTATCCACCGAAGAGTCAAGGCTTATCTGGATGAGGGTTTGAAGGTTGATGTCTTTGTTTTGCATCCTGCCTATAAAAAGGCTGAAAAGTATACGTATGAAGATGTGCCTGTTTATCGTGGAACTGAACAGCATCTGCGCATTTTCTTAAATCATAAAGTTCATAAAAAAGCTCTCATTCATTTTGTTAATCCCAAAATGGTACAAGCGATAAAAGAAACGAACACAGATCTACCGATTATTACCTGGATACATGGATTTGAAACGGAGGCATGGCATAGAAGGTGGTTTAATTTTCTTGAAAGCCCTGAAAGCTTGCGGAAGATACTTGAAATGTCAGACGACTATTATGTAGCACAGCTTTCTTTCATGAATTGGTTTTATCAAACGAATGAGTTGAATACAACCTTTGTTCATATTTCCAAATGGTTCAAGGAACATATAGCGGAATGTGATGCAAGAGCAGAATCGAAAAATTCAGTAATCATTCCTAATGTAATAGATGACAATCTCTTTACTTTTGTTGAAAAGCCAGTTGAAATGCGGACAAAAGTCCTTTCAATCAGGCCATACGCTTCGCGAAAATACGCCAATGATTTATCGGTGAAAGCAGTTCTTGAACTATCGAAGAGACCATACTTCGATAAGTTGGAATTTGCATTTTATGGTGATGGAAAATTATTCGATCAAACCGTTGAGCCAATCAGCGATTTTGGGAATGTAACGATTCATAAAGGTTTCCTATCTCAGGATCAAATCGCTGCATTACATAAGGAGTATGGAATTTTCCTTTGCCCGACCCGTTTGGATTCTCAAGGGGTTTCAATGTGTGAGGCAATGTCGAGCGGGCTAGTGCCGATTTCAACAGATATTACGGCAATCCCGGAATTCGTAAAACATGACGTTACTGGCCTTCTAACAAAACCTGAGTCTCCTATCGAAATTGCTGATGCAATAGAGCGCTTATATTACAACCCGGACGTATTTTTAAGAGTGTCAAAACAAACTTCTCAGTCGATTAGAGAAAAATGCGCGGTAGATGTTGTTATTAAAAGAGAATTGGAGATTATCCAAGGTTAATGGAAGGGAGTTTTTTCAATATGGACGAACGAAACGAATATTGGAAAACTATGTATGAGGAACTCGAATTACAAATGAAAGACATGATGTCCATGACATTGGAGCTCATAGAGAGCAATGGCATGGAAAAACAAAAAATCATTGAGAACATTACAAAAGAAAACAATATGCTGCGAGATGAATTAGAAAAAAGTAAGATGGCCCAAAAAGAAAATAAAAAGCTTAACAAAGAATTACGAAGACTTAAGTTATTAGAACACAAATTCAACGTTACATATGCAGGGAAATTCACGTTAAAATATCTTGCGCTTAAATCATCTATTAAAGAACAAATAAAAAAATGAAGATTCATATCAGATTTCAGTCATTGGAGTGAAAACTTTGAATTCACATGAACTAGTTGAAAACAGAAAAATGAAGGTACTTCTATTTGGCTTTATTGACATGAATTCAATGGATGGATCTGCAGTATTTTTATCTTCCTTAGCATCGACCATTGCCCTAGATCCCAACATCGAAGTTGACTTACTTCTAGCTAGCCCGGTCAAACGTGATATCTTAATTCAGCCTCTTGAGAAATTTGATAATATAACCATTCTCAATCCATTTGTTGATCCTTTTTTCAGTGCCACCGATGATGAATGGGTAAAAAAAGGTGTCATTGATTTTGATATAGCTGAAATGCTTATAACTCATTATTGGAGTCAAAAGGGATATGATTGGCTATTTGTTAGAAGCATTGAGACTGTTGAAAAAATAGCTAAGCATAAGCATATCATAAAGAATACGTTAGTTTATGCTACAGGATTGACTCACATAGGTCAGGATGTTGCTGAAGAAAAATTTGAGAGCATCAAAAATATATATGATCAGTGTGCGTATTTCTTATGTCAAACAGAAGAGATGTGCGAATTTGTCATTGATATTCTTAATTTGAATAAAGAAAAAAACAAAGTTTCCCTGCTTACCCCGATGATACCAAACATTGAATCAGCAGAAGGGCAGACCTTGTTAAAAAACAAACTTGTATATACAGGAAAGTTCGACCCGGATTGGAAAACCATTCCGATCATTACTGCTTTTAAAGAATTAAAGCGCGAGATTCCGAATCTTTCACTTGATGTTGCGGGGGATAAATTCAAATGGGTTAAGGATGATTCTCAGTTTAAGGAAGAAGCTGCATACCTTCTTAAAAATACAGAAGGTCTTACATGGTACGGTGCATTGACAAGGGAGAAGGCCCAGCAATTAATCGTGAACAGTGATATTGGAATAACCTGGAGAAGTGAGGAAATGGACAGCAGTCTGGAACTGTCTACAAAGCTATTGGAGTATGGGATATTAAGGAAGGCTGTAATAATGAATCCAACCAAAATGCATATAAAGCTTTTTGGCGAAGATTACCCGTTATATGCTGTTACAGAGAAGGAATTTCGTGACGCTGTCAAATTAGCACTATGTAATAAGGATATATATGAGTTTGCGGCACAACGAATGTATCAGGTCAGCAGGCAGTTTTTATTTTCAGAAGCCATAAAAAAACTGCAAGGACTATTGTGGAGCAAACGTATTACAGATTATGTAAATGAAAGTGCAGATATGTTTTATATTGATGAAGATGACTTTGATGAACTGAATAAGCATACACCATCAACTAAAGTGAAAAAATTGCCTGCAGCGTTTAATGTTGACGAAGTTTTCACCTATATTGTCAAAAACATACCTGATGAAATAAAACGAGTTGAAAAACTGTTTAAACTGTCTGGGTATGGTCAAATCATTTCAGCGGAAAAAGCTGGATGTTATACATTTTTCCACATCGATAAAAGGTATGGAAACTTTGAACAAAATTTTCAAAAAAACATGCCATATGTAAAAACCATAGGATTTGAAACCTATGGCAATCCTAAATTAAAACCAAAAGATGTGGAAATTTCAATGAAAGAACGGGCAATTGTCGATAATAAAAACAATGAAATTAAAGTGAAAAATAAAGAATTGGTTAAAGAAGTAAAGCAGTTAAAAAAACGGAACACAGTCCAACAGAAACAAATTACTAAGCTAGAAAAACAAAACCTGGCACTTGGACGTAAATATGATTCACTTTCGAAGTCGAAAATGGGTAAAATGACATTCAAGTATTGGGATTTAAGAAAAAGGCTTAACTTTTAAGAAGGTAAACCTGCCACAAAATAATAGATCATGCAATGGAGGACATACTTCACAATTATATATTTTCAAATGAAAGCCCCTGAATGCTGTTTTGCTTACAGGGGCTTTTGTCATTTAACGAGAAAAGGAGTAAGGATCCTTGCAAACTTTTTATGTATGTTATCGATTTCTGCAGTTAGTATAAAGCTGAAAGCTCAATGAACGATCTGGGAATCCCTCTCATTAATGTTATAATATTCTGAAAAAAGGAGGAGAGTTGATGGAGGAGAATGTGCTAAAAGCGATTCAAGATGATTATCCAGATGAATTTGCATGGTGTTATGGATGCGGTCGTTTAAACGAAGAGGGTCATCATTTTCGAACGGGTTGGCAAGGCGAACAAACAAGGACAATTTATACACCACGTCCAGAGCATATCGCAATTCCAGGATTTGTTTATGGTGGCTTGATTGCTTCTTTAATTGATTGTCATGGAACAGGTTCAGCTGCACTGGCAATGCATCGTAAAAATGGGCATGAAGTTGGAGATGGAGTGGAGCCTCCCAGGTTCGTGACAGCTTCACTGAAAGTGGAGTTCGTAAAGCCAACTCCAAATGGTGTGCCATTAATGGCCGTTGGGAAAATTCATGAGATTCATCCTAAGAAATGGAGAATCGAAACAGAGGTATTTGCCATCGATAAACTTTGCGCCCGTGGAGAGGTAATCGCTGTCGTGATGCCAAGCACTTTTACAAGTAAAGGGTGATCCGGACCCTTGGATCAGGTCCATGGTAAGCTGAATGATAAAAAAGGATTCAAAATCAGAACAAGATTTTTTGTATTAAGGGGCCGTCCAAATATTGGACGGTTATTTATTGTATCTGAGTATCCATTTCAAGCATGTTATCGCTATTTAGTTGCATGTAGCTGGAAATCACAAGCGAAATATCTAGATATTAATATACTTACGTTATAAGCAAAGGGAGGTCGCAGAGATGAAAATAAACGTGGAGATAGATGAGGAGATCAAGGCGATAGAGGTGCTTATCCGAAATCATGAATGGAATGAGGAAGTGCAGGAGCTGATGGAGCGCTTGAAGGAGAGGAAAAGACCGTATTTTGTTGGTAGAAAAGAAGGAATGCAGCATGTCTTCCGGGCAGAAGAAATTATCTGTTTGTTCACAGAGCAAGATTCCATAATGGTGCGGACGAAACAGGGTACTTTCGAAATGAAAGAAAGGTTATATGAACTGGAAAAGGACCTTCCTGGTAATCAATTCGTGCGTTTGTCCAAGTCAGTGATTGCCAATTTGGATGAGTTAAACAGATTCGAGGCATCTTTCAACGGTACCTTATGTGTGTATTTCCGATCAGGAGAAAAAGAATATGTTTCTCGCCACTATGTTCAAGGGATCAAGAAAGCATTTCAATGGAAAAGGAAGGGATTATGATGAAAACACTATTATTCCGTAGCTTTGCTGGGATTTGCCTTGGGGCACTCGTGATGGTGCTGACGTGTTTTGGAGTGATCGCTTTTGGGGAGGTCACAGCATTAGACAGTGAAATATTTGTAAAAAACGCGATAGGCTGCTTATGCTGTGGCTGGTTCTTCAGCACGGCAACAATCATCTTTGAAAATGAAAAATGGAGTTTATTATCTCAAACCATTCTGCACTTCCTGACTGTCAGCATTCTTTACTTCCTATTATCTTTCTTTGTCGGGTGGATTCCATTCAGCTTAAAAGGATTAGCTATTGGAATTGGGATTTTCATACCATTCTATTTGATCATTTGGATCATTTTCTATCTATATTTCCGCCATCAAGTGAAGATATTGAATGATGGACTTGATAAAAGAGAGAATTGAGGGAGAATGGCCAGTAAATTTTTAGGTAAGAGAGGTAGAGCGTTTCAGATAGCAAATGCATAGAAAATATGATCAACGAAATGCCCAAATAGAGAATGAAGGAAAGGTGCAGTTGCTTTAATAGAAGAAATAAAACCAGGCCCAGCGAAAAAATCACCTGATGCCTGGTTGGAAAGGGTGTTTATATACTTATGAATTGGTCTTTCCACTATTACTTGCTTCACTAAGCGATAGTGATTTAGTTTCAGGAGCCCAAGCCACTGATACAATTGCTCCAATAATAAGTACACCTGTGAGACAAAGCATGGTAAATTGAATTCCAATACTTGCAATACCAATTGGAAGTAGGAACGTACCGATTGCTGATCCTAATCTGCTTATGGCTGTCGCAAGTCCAACGCCGGAAGAGCGAATCTCTGTTGGAAAGCTTTCGGCTGGAAATACGCCGACCAAGTTGCTGACAGCAGACATAATCAAGGTGAAGATGGCAAAGGAAAGAATCATTAATACTGTTGCACTGCTAGGTAAAACACTTAAAAGAGTAAGAGTGACGATCAATATCATGAATGAGCTGATCAAAAATCCTCGACGAGTAAATTTAACCGTAAACCAAATACCTAAAAGGGCACCAATAATGAGCAGCCCATTTAATAGAAAATCGGTTCCATAACCTTCACTCAGTCCAATTGCATCTAGAATGCTTGGCAAAAAGGTGTAAATGGCGAAGTAAGGAATAACGAGACAAACGAAAAATATACAATTGAAAGCCGTTCGTTTTCTTATATCTTTACGGAATAAAGTGGCAAAACTGCTATTCGTTTGTACAGGTTTTTCATCATCAAGCACTATATTGGGACCGACATGTTTCTTGACAATTTCCCTGGCTTCTTTAACCCTGCCTTTACTAATCAGCCATCTAGGTGACTCAGGTGTACCCATTCGCAAAACCAAAATGATGACAGCTGGAATCGCAGATGAAGCAAGCATCCACCGCCAAGCGTCCGGAGCGGAGTCAACCGCTAGAATACCGATCAAGTTTGCCACTACGTAGCCAAACGTCCAGACCACACTGAATGATCCTAATAAAACACCCCGATGTTTACGCGGTGAAAATTCAGCTAACATCGTGTGTCCTACGCTATAGTCGCCTCCAAGCCCAATTCCAAGCAAAATTCTGTATAATACAAGCTCTGTGGGGCTGTCTGCGAAAAACTGTAAAATGGATGCTGTGGTAATGACGATGAAACTTAAGACAAATATTTTTTGCCTTCCAACATAATCGGATACCCATCCTAATACCAAACTGCCTAGAAAAAGCCCTATTAAAGCAGAACTTCCGATTAATCCAATCCAAAACGGAGTCAAATCCATTTGCGGTGTCAGGAGGGATAGCGCAAATGCAATAATCCCTAAAATATACCCGTCAGTGAAATGTGCGCCGAACGTAAGTCCTGCAATTTTAATATGGAATTTATTTAATGGTGCATCATCTAATTTAATTGTATGGCTACCGACATTATCATTACGTTCTACATTCTTATTTTCCATTGAATCTCCTCCTGAGTGATGCTGCTAGACCTCGACGGTTACTTATAGATGAAAAAAGGTGTATATGAAGCCGCTTATAGAGGGAAGCGTTTTCATTGTGGAGAATAAACGATGTTCATAATATGAACTCTAAGTGCGTTATATGAATATATGAATTATAATTGCGTATTTGAGCTTTTGTCAAACTTTTATAATAAATTAAAAATCTTCAGTTTAAAGGATTGAAATGAGAAAACCATACAAAAAGAAAACGATGCAGCCATTTATTATCAGTAATTGGCTGTATCGTTTATTTTGTTTTAAATGCGATTGTTTAACCTTTTTTAGTTCAATCTAACTGCTCTTCAATTTTTTTAGCGGCTTCTAGCATTCGCTCACTTAAAAGTAAGAGATCTTTTTCTGTTAGGCGAAAACTCGGACCACCTAGCGTGATGAAAGCGACTAGATTCTTTTTCCTGTCAAAAATAGGAGCTGAAATGGCATTTTCATTCTCATCTAGTTCACCAATCGATGTTCCAACCTTTTGAACGGAAATTTTATCAAGTTCTTTGCGCAGTTCTTCTGGATCAGTAATTGTATATTTGGAAAATGGTGTAAGAGTCTGCTTTAAAAAAATATTCAACTCCTTCTTGGGTAGCAAACTTAATAAAATTTTTCCGTTGGATGTGCAGTGTAAAGGTGACATGGTATGGGTATAGTCGACTAATCTAACACTATGGTCGGTATCTATTTGATCAATGGTAAGAGTCCCATCATGCTTAGGGACACTGAGTAAAACCGTTTCCCCCACTTCTTTTTTCAAATCTTCCAGCGTTCTTCTAGCTCTTCGTATAAGTGAACCATATGGATCATGTTGTGAAGTTAAACGATAAAGGGCATATCCGAGCTGGTACCCTTTTGAGACAGGATCCTTTTCTACAAAGCCCTGATTTTCGAGTGTGCCAATCAAACGCCAGGCCGTTGTACGATTCAAATCAGCTTTTTTTGCCAAATCACCGACTGAAATTGGTGAGGGGCTTTCTCCGATAAACTTCAAAAGCGATAAAGCACGTTCAACGGCCTGTACAGAAGAACTTTCTTTATTATTGGTTTGTTTAGTTGTGGTCTGATTTTTATTTTCCATCTTTTTATTATAGCGTAAGAGAACAAAGGAATGTCAATCATTTCAATTTGAAAAAAGGGGGCATTTAATTCACCCTAATCAAAAATATTTAGAAAAATTCATTAATTGTCATTGACTGATAAATTACCTGGTCATATAATAACAATAAGTTCTTAATATGAACTTTATGTTCGTTATATGAACAAAAGAACGATTATGGTAGGTCATCTTGTAGAATAGAGGCTGCATCGATGACATCGCTTATAGAATAAAAGAAGTTTTGTAGGAGGGATTTCAATCAGTCAGAGTGAAACGTTTGAAAAACGGACAGAAAGAGATACCTTCGGCAAGGTAGATATTCCAAAAAATGCTTTATATGGCATCCAAACAATGAGAACAGTAAAGAACTTGTCTTTCTCGGGTCAATTATTAAAGAATTATCCTGAATATATTGTGTCACTAGCCATGGTAAAGAAAGCGGCAACAATAGCTAATCTGGAGGCTGGCATTTTAGCTCCATCTATTGGAAGCGCAATTGTAAACGCTTGTAATCAGTTAATTCAAGGGAATTATCATGACCACTTTATTGTAGATATTTTACATGGAGGAGGTGGGATTGGTACGAATATGAATGTTAATGAAGTGTTAGCTAATCTAGCAAATCAATCTTTAGAAGGATCTTTAGGTATATATACGCCAGTTCACCCTATAGAACATGTAAACGCTTCCCAGTCTACATCTGATGTATGCCATACATCTATCCGGCTGGCAATCGTACGCGGATTTCAACGGTTGGATCAAGAATTAATAAAAATGCACGATACGATGGATAAAAAATCACAAGAGTTTATGGGGGTTACCACTATTTCGAGAACTTGTCTACAGGATGCGATGCGTGTTCAGCTGGGCGAGATTTTCAGTGGTTTTGCATCTGTCCTCAAAAGACGTCACCATTCTTTGAAAGAATCCGTCCTATCATTACTCACTGTTAACCTTGGAGCGACGGTTATTGGAAATGGTGTAGGGGCGTCGGGGAAATATAAAGAAGTGGTAATCCGGAAATTGCATGAAGTCACAACTATGAATGTAAAACTGCGTGACAATTTATTTGATGCAGCGCAAAACATCGATGACTTGGCTCACATGTCGAAACAATTAAGTTTATTAGCAACATCTCTAATTAAAGTTGCCAAAGATTTAAGATTACTTTCATCAGGGCCGGAAACAGGATTTTCAGAAATTACCTTACCATCTGTTCAGGCTGGTTCTTCCTTTTTTCCAGGAAAAGTGAATCCAGTCATCCCTGAAACGATGATTCAAAGCTGTTTTCAAGTCCTAGGGTGCGACCGGGTCGTTCAAGCAGCATTGGAACATGGTGAGCTTGATTTGAATGTTTTTGAAGGAATGGCCGGTGCCAATATATTGAATGGGTTACAAATGCTGACGAACTCTGCTCATTCCTTTACGGAGCGATGCCTTAAGGACATAGCATCCAATGAAGAAAGGTGTACAGAGCTTTCCAATACATTTATTCCAGTCATCACGGAATTGAAGGAGAGATTGGGATATTCGGCAGTTTCTAAATTAATGTTAGAGCATGATCGGGAATCTATTAAAAACTTACTAAAAAAAATGGAGGTCTAGACACATGATACAAGAAAATAAACAGTTTGAAGGAATTGAACAGCCTAAACTAGAGTGGGCATATGAGTGGCTTAAAACAACGAAAAAACTTTATATCAATGGAAAATGGATGGATAGCTCAGGCAATAAAGTGATTGAATCGATCAACCCGGCTAATGGAGAAATTTTAGGTGATTTTCAACAAGCAGAAGTACAGGATGTAGATGCAGCTATACAAGCGGCTAAAGCAGCGTTAGAACAAGGTTCATGGAAAGAAATGAGCCGTAAGGAAAGAGGAAGGGCCTTACTGAAAATCTCAAAGCTTATTCATGAGCACCATGCAGAGCTTGCAACACTGGAGGCACTTGATAACGGAAAATTATATACAGAAGCTTATAACGATGATGTGCAAGAAGCAGCGGATTTATTTGAATATTATGCAGGATGGACTGATAAGTATTATGGTGAAAATAATCCAGTAGAAGGTAATTTCCTAAGCGTCACTACGAGAGATCCAATCGGTGTCTGCGGACAAATTGTACCATTCAACTTTCCAATCCAAATGGCTGTCTTAAAACTATCACCTGCCTTATCGATGGGGAATACGGTTATTTTAAAACCAGCCGATAAAACCTCCTATTCTGCTATTCGTTTGTTTGAGATTATTGATGAAGCAGGCGTATTGCCAAAAGGAGTTATTAATCTAGTCCTTGGAGATGGTGAGGTTGGTTCTTATATTAGCCGTCATATGGATATTGATAAACTTTCATTCACCGGCAGTACAAATATCGGGAAAAAGTTAATCCACGACTCTGCGGATAGCAATTTAAAACCAGTGACATTAGAACTTGGCGGTAAGTCACCAAACATCATTTTTAGTGATTTCCAAGATTTAGATGCAGCGATTGAGCGTTCTTTTTATGGGCTATTTACACATAAAGGGGAGAAATGCTCAGCACCAACCCGGTTATTTGCCCAACGTGAAATCTATGATGAAGTTGTGGGGAAAATTGCTGAATACGCTAAAAATTATAAGTGTGGCGATCCTTTCGATCCAGCAAGTGATCAAGGTGCACAAGTGTCCGAACAGCATATGGAGTCAATATTAAATTACATTGAAAACGGCAGGGAGCAAGGAGCACGAATTGTAGCTGGAGGAGAAAGGGATACAACCGGATTAAATGCGAAGGGCTATTTTATTAAACCAACCATTTTCGCTGATGTTGATAATAAAATGAAAATTGCACAGGAAGAGATTTTTGGACCTGTCCTTTGCATCATCCCATTTGAAACAGAAGAAGAAGTTGTCAAGAAAGCAAATGATACGATTTATGGTCTTGGTGCAGGACTCTGGACAGGTGATGCTTCCCGTGCGCATCGTGTAGCTAATCAGCTTGAAGCAGGTATGGTGTTTGTTAATAAATATGGATGCTATGACTTTGCAAGTCCATTTGGCGGGTTGAAGCAAAGTGGATGGGGCAAGGAATATGCCATTCATTCATTACAAGCATTTACAAAAACAAAAGCTATTTGGTTCGCATATTAAAAAATACACAAAAAGAGGGATACGACAATGAAAATGAAAGCAGCTATCATGACTGAAGTGGGCAAACCATTATCGATTCAACAAGTAGATCTAAGTGAACCAAAAGCGAATGAAGTTCTGGTGAAAATAAAAGCAACAGGGGTTTGCCATAGTGATTTAAATGCTCTAAATGATCAAACGACCCCAACACCGACTATACTTGGGCATGAAGGTTCAGGAATTGTTGAAGCGGTTGGTTTAAATGTTACAAGTGTCAAAGCAGGTGATAAAGTAGCCTTGAGCTGGGTTCCATATTGCGGGAAATGTGAGTTTTGTGTAACAGGAGATGTGCATTTATGTGAGTCGGCATTTGGCCCAATGTTCGAAGGAACGCTGCTTGACGGTACTTCAAGGCTTAGTAAAGATGGTGAGCAAGTATACCACAACTCTTTATTGTCAACGTTTGCAGAATATGCAGTTGTCCCCGAAATGGCATGTGTAAAGCTACCGGATGAGATGCCTTTGGCACAAGCCTCCTTAATCGGATGCGGAGTGGCGACAGGTTATGGAGCCGCTGTGAATGCAGCCAGTGTAACACCAGGTTCTACAGTCGCCATCTTCGGTATTGGCGGAGTAGGGGTAAATGCGATTCAAGGAGCGCATATAGCTGGTGCCTCTAAGATTATAGCCTGTGATGTAAAACCTGCCAATTTGGAAATTGCTAAACAGTTTGGTGCTACGCATACGATCAATTCAGCTGAAGTGGATGTAGAAGCAGCGCTAAAAGAACTGACAAAAGGTTTAGGCGTTCATTATGCTATTGATTGTTCGGGGCATACTGCTGCGACCGAAAGTGCTTGGAAGAGTACGAGAAAAGGCGGTACTGTCGTTGTCGTTGGCGCATTTAATCCTGAAAAAACTTTGAATCTTCCAGCGGGAGGTTTTCATAGAGTTGGGAAGATATTAAAAGGAAGTTTTTATGGAGACACACAGCCATTCCGTGATTTCCCGATGATTGCACAAATGTATTTGGATGGGAAATTTAAATTGGATGAGCTTGTGTTAGATCGTATTGAATTAGAGTATATCAATCAAGCTTTTGACTCTTTCCATGACTGCAGTTGTGTCAATGTGGGAAGAGCAGTGATCGAGTTTAACGATTAATTTTAATACTTAACTCCTTAATTAATTCCATAAAAGTGAAGGGTGTTTAAATTGCTGTCATGAATCAATTTAAACAACCTTCTTTTTTTCTAAAAGAAAATGAAGGGATGTTGAAAAATGCGTGTTGAAAAAGATTTAATGGGAGAATTGGAAATTGATGAGGATGTTTATTATGGAATACAAACGGTTCGTGCCTGCCAAAACTTCTCAATTTCAGGTAGAACGATTGAATCATATCCCCACTTAATTAGAAGTATGGCATATATAAAAAAAGCGGCAGCGATTTCTAATCACAGTGTAGGGGTTCTTGATCAAGAAAAGAAAGACGTAATTTGCAAAACTGTAGATGAAATAGTAAATGGGGAAATGAAAAATCAATTTCCTGTCGATATTTATCAAGCTGGTGGCGGAGTCTCCATAAATATGAACGTCAACGAAGTCATTGCTAACCGGGCAAATGAATTACTGACTGGACATAAAGGGTATAATTTCATCCATCCGAATGAACATGTTAACATGTCTCAATCCACGAACGATGTGCTTCCAAGCGCTATGAAGATGGCTTGCTTTTCATATATAGATGATTTATTAATCAGTTTGAATAAAATCGAATGCTCATTGGCAAATAAAACGAATGAATTTTCGAGCGTTGTAAAAATGGCAAGAACATGTCTTCAAGATGCTGTACCCATTACTCTAGGTCAACAATTTAGCGGGTATCATACTTTTATCAAGAGGCAGATAGAAGAAATGAAAAAACTACAAAAAGAATGCTTGTCTATCGTAATTGGTGCAACGGCAGTGGGCACTGGTATCGGAGCTGCTCCTGGTTACACAGAGAAAATGTATGAATATTTGCCAGAGGTATCAGATTTAGCTGTTATCAAAGAGGATAATTTCTTTGATGCACTGCAAAATGCAGATTTTTATTTAAAAATATCCTCTTGCTTAAAAGGATTATCGAGTGGATTATCGAAAATGGCCAGCGATTTAAGATTACTTTCGTCAGGGCCAAGGGCAGGATTTGCTGAAATCAATTTGCCAGCGGTACAGCCGGGTTCCTCCATTATGCCAGGTAAAATCAATCCATGTATACCCGAAATGATGATCCAGGTTTGTTTTGATGTATATGGAAATGATCAAGCGATTACTTTCGCTGTAGATCGAGGTGAACTGGATTTGAACATCTGGGAACCGATTATTTTGAAAAATATTTTTGACTCTTTTTCTATTTTGACAAATTGTATTACTCTGTTTACTGAAAAGTGCCTAAACGGTATTGAAGCGAATAAGGCGGTTTGTTTGCAGAACGCAGAGAATTCGTTATCTTTGTCTGTCGTTATTTCTTCTAGATTCGGGTATAAAGCAGCCAATAATATAGCCTTGGAAGCTTACGAAAAAAATCTAACAGTAAAAGAAGTAGCGATAGCAAAAGGTTTATTAAAAGAGGAGGAAGCGTCTGAGTTGCTTAATCCTGAAAACTTAACTGATCCTGTAAAAATGAATCAAGTATTAAACTCAAGAACTCATTAGATGGTTTATGACCACGGTTCCTGACCGGACAAATTAAGACGAATAAGAGAGAGGTAGAGCAGAGCAGCCAGTACGGCAACAATCATCTTTGAAAATGAAAAATGGAGTTTATTATCTCAAACCATTCTGCACTTCCTGACTGTCAGCATCCTTTACTTCCTATTATCCTTCTTTGTTGGGTGGATTCCATTCAGCTTAAAAGGATTAGCTATAGGAATTGGGATTTTCATACCATTCTATATGATCATTTGGATCATTTTCTATCTCTACTTTCGCTTCCAAGTGAAAATATTGAATGATGGACTTGATAAAAGAAGAAATTGAGAGTGGATGTGGATATAAATAAAGAGACACCGCTCCCTGTCATAACGGTGTCTCTAATTCATGTCTTAATTTTGTATCATTATCATTTCATCATAGATTAAGTTTTGTCTAAGCTCTGTTGCTGTTTGCATGGATATTTGCTCATCTTCAACCATTTGCTGAATGATATCACGTTCGATTTGCATGGCAATCAACTGAAAATGACTCACCATCTCTTTAAAGCGATTTGCTTCTTTTTCACTTAATGTTCCGAATGGATTCAAATGACGATTATATCTTTGAATGACAAGCATCACTTCATGACGGTTTTCAGGTGTAGTTTGTTGTTTGAGCATTGAAATAGCTTCCTTTGAAGCCTCTTTTTGGGCTTTACGAAAGTCCCGGATCAGGTCCGCATTTTTAAGGATGGAGTCCTCCAATTTCGCTTCCCATTTCTTATCCCATTTGACATTGATCTTTTTCTTGAAAAGAATCGCCTGCAAATTGATCCATGCCCTCTTCAGCGAAGATTTTTGCATATAATTTAAGGTTCTTGAAAGATACACTTTATAAAGTTCTAAGACTGTTTCAGATATAGTTCCTTTTTTGACTAATCGAGAAACGACTTCCAATTCCCTATGGGCCCCTTGCTCCACTAAATCGCGTATTGTCTGATTATCCGGTTTGTTCGTAATTCCCCGTTCCAAATCAATCAGTTGTTCATTCAAATCTTCCATTACTTGATTGACCGCTTTCTGATTATCGATCGTTGCTTCTTTGCTTAGCTGATCGATCGTTTTATTTAAAACAATTTTATAAGCCTCTTCAGAGGTTAGGCGTTCATCTTTGAATTCAATCGGTGTCTTTACCAGTAATGGCAAGAGAACCGTAGCCAATGTGACGCTTAACAATATAACGCAAGCTGCGATGAACAAGACTGTATTACGCATCGGGAATAAAGTGTCATCTGGCATAAAATATGGTATGGATAAAGCTGTAGCTAATGTAATGGTTCCATGAATGCCGCTAACGGATGTAAGAAATGCAAATCGTGATCTTGAAACATTCTCCTCATCGGTGTCAGTATTATCTTCTGGGTGAACCCTGGACATAATGAATTGCTCTAATGGATTCACTCTGTTTTTCGTAAAAGTATCATGCAGAATGTATACCCAAATAAAACGGATCACCAATAATAAAAGAACAATCAAGACACTTATCCCAAAAAGATTACCCCTATTTAAGCTGGACTCAATTTCCTGATAAATACTCGGCAACATAAATCCTAACAAAGCAAATACAAGTCCATTCAAAACATAACCTAATACAGACCATGTATTAGTTGATACAATTTGCAATTTAGTTGTGGAATTCTGAAGGCGATCCCGCTCGATGCCATGAATTACACCTGCAGCAACCACTGCCAAGATTCCGGATACATGGAGTTCTTCAGCTACCATATAGATGGCAAAAGGCGTAATTAGTTCAATAACTATAGACATGGAGATTTCTTCAAGTCCACGAACCCGTAAAAATAATCGTAATTTAACAATTAAATAGCCCAATAGGATACCGATAAAGATACCCCCTAAAGCTACAAATATAAAATTAAGCGAAGCATCTTTTATAGAAAATACTCCAGTTAAGGCAGCTGCCAGGGCAACTTTAAAAGCCACGATTCCAGCAGCATCATTGAAAAGTGATTCACCTTCAAGGATGGGCATCATATTTCCGGGTAATTTCAACCCTTTTGTTATCGATTGTACCGCTACAGCATCCGTAGGGGTAATTGTAGCTGCTAAAGCAAAAGCGACAGCCATCGGCATATCGGGTATTAACCAGTGGATGAAAAACCCTCCTGCAAAAACAGTCACAAATACTAAACCAAAGGCCAATAACAGAATAGGCTTACGCAATTCAAGCATTTCTTTACGGGACGTATTTTTTCCTTCTATAAAGAGTAACGGAGCAATAACACAGATCATAAATAATTCTGAATGAAAATCCAACGATAACTGAAATGGCAATAATGAAAGCACTGCGCCCATGGATATCTGATATATCGGTAGTGGAATACGAGGCCATATGGCATTTAATATAGTAGCGATTATCGTGGACACCAATAATCCGAGCAATGTGATTAAGAATGACATAGAATCTCCCTTATCTTCTAATGTTTTAGTCTGATTGCCCATGAAACTTATATAAAAACAGAGGTATCTTAAAGCAATATTGATCCTTTAAAAATACCCCTCATTTTATGGTCTTGCGTATCTTGTTCAAAAACAATACCTAGCCACAGACAGTATTTTCGATTGATATGTAGCCTCGGTTTTAGATATACCCCTTAGTTAGCAATTACAAACAGGATATCACAAGGGTTTACGTTTTATTCAAAATCAACTAATCACATAGCTTTTCAATTCTGCTAATGGCAATTAAGTTCATGCCTGGTGCAGTTTTTTCTGTATAAAATACCCTTAATGAAGAAACATAGAAAAATGGAGTTAGAGCGACCTGCAAAAAAAATGGGGGTAACCAGCTTGATTCGTAATGTGGGTAGATTGTTAAGGAAAACGAAAGAAAAAAAATCCAGTGTACAAAATAATTACCAAGATTCCAAGCCTGCAGATGCACTTGATGCGAATTTCATCCGAAATGTAGAAACACTTCGTTCTGTTTATGATAACTGCTCGGATGTCATGTTCCGCTCGTTCTCCATTTTCGGAAAAACACGCGCGATGCTCATTTACATTGCGGGACTCTCAGACATCGAGGCGATCGAGCAATATGTGCTATCTCCACTCATGCAAGAGTCATCCAAAGAACCACAACCATTAAATGACTTTATTGAACATAAAATGCCCGTTCCTAAAGTGGTAAAAGTGAATTTGTTGGCGGATTGCATTGAATCGATTTCCTCTGGAAACCCGATCCTTCTATATGAAGGGGGAAGAGATGGATTTTCTTTAGGATTGTCCAAATGGGAAAAGCGGGCGATTGAAGAACCTGTGGCAGAGGGGGGAGTTAGGGGGTCAAGAGAGGGATTTATTGAATCTCTAGAGGTAAATACTTCCCAATTGCGACGTATTATCAAAAGTCCTGCCCTTAAAATACAATCTATGAAGATTGGAACTCTTACCAGGACGAATGTTTCCATTGCTTATATAGATGGACTTGCGGATAAAACACTGATTGAAGAGATTTCAACACGGTTGGAACGAATTAAAATAGACGGTATTTTAGAAAGCGAGTACATCGAGGAAATGATCGAGGACAATCCGTTTTCACCTTTCCCTCAGATCATGTCAACAGAACGGCCGGATGTAGCCTGTGCCAGCTTGCTGGAGGGACGAGCTGTCATTCTTGTAGAAGGAACTCCTTTTACGTTAATTGCACCAATATCCTTCTTTTCTTTGATTCAATCACAAGAGGATTATGCGCAACGTTTTATGGCAGGCACATTTATCCGTTGGTTACGATATTTTTTTATGGGATTATCTCTTTTGCTTCCTTCACTTTATGTTGCTATTTTAACGTTCCATCATGAGGCGGTCCCAACCGCACTCCTGCTAAGCATAGCAGCATCCCGGGAATCGGTCCCTTTTCCTGCAATAGTAGAGGCATTGGCTATGGAAATTACGTTTGAAGCACTAAGGGAGGCAGGGGTTCGATTGCCGAAGCAGGTAGGTTCTGCCGTCAGCATTGTTGGAGCGCTAGTGATTGGTCAAGCTTCCGTACAAGCGGGGTTAGTTTCAGCGCCAATGGTCATTGTGGTTGCGATTACGGGAATCGCTTCTTTTATGATACCTCGCTATATTGCCGGAATTGCTTTCCGGATGCTGCGATTCCCAATGATGCTGCTTGCCGGTACCTTAGGGCTGCTTGGCATAATGATGGGAATCATCGCCATAGTCATTCACTTATGCAGCTTACGTTCCTTTGGCGTACCATACTTAGCGCCACTTGCGACGTTAAAAGGTAAAGAGCTGAAAGATGTTCTGTGGAGAGCCCCTTGGTGGATGATGGATACACGTCCGCGTCTCACAGGGGATTCAAATGTATACCGTCAAGCCCAGGAACAGAAACCAAATCCAAAAAGGGGGAGTGAAACGGAGTGAATAATTGCTGGAAGCGAAAAAGGATCTCGGAGAAAGGAAAGAGGCGAGACTTCATGAAAAGCGTCCTTCTTTTGCTCGTTATTTGTGGAACGCCCCCTTTTCTAAGCGGTTGTTGGGATCGAATAGAAATCACTGATTTGGCGATTGTCACAGCAGCCACCATCGATAAGAAGGGTAATAATCAAATCGAACTATCCGTCCAAGTCTTTATTCCAAGTTCAATTAGCAGTGGAGGCGGTCAAGGAGGGAGCAGTCAAGGGGGGAGTGGGGTTACGACAATGGTGAGATTTGCAAAAGGCTCCAATATTTCAGATGCATTGTCTAAGCTTCAAAGCAAGCTTCCGCGAAAAATATTTTGGGGACATTGTAAAGTATTTGTATTCGGTGAAAAGTTAGCGATGGAAGGAATTCAAGAGCAGCTGGATTTTTTGCTGCGCCATCCTCAGCCAAGAGAGAAAGCAAATGTGTATGTCAGTAAAGGGATAGCAAAGCCTATCATTGAATCTTTGCCACCCCTGGAAAACTATTCAGGGGAAGTGCTTAGAGAACTATCTGACTTACATATTGGGATGCTGGTCACACTACAGGATTTAGATGAAATGTTAACAGGTAAACCTCAAGCTGCCGTACTTCCAGTCGTTAAAATATTGCCGCCGGGGAAAGGGCAAACAAAATTACAGGGGATTCCTTACATTGTCGGAACAGCCGTTTTTAAAAAAGATAAGATGACCGGGACGATGACGGAAAAAGAAACAAGAGGGCTGTTGTGGTTAAGGGATGAAATGGAATCATACACTGTGACCTTTCAGCCCGAAGGTGTGAAAGGGGAGATTTCTTTGAATCCAGTGACGGCTCAAATCAAGAAGATTCCGCAATTTCGAAATAACAAATGGAAATTGTTAGTGAAGGTAAATACAGAAGGAGCTGTTATACAAAATGGAACGAATTTAAACCTTTCAAGTCCAAAAATGCTAAAAGCTGCAGAACGAGCATACCAAAAAGATATAGAAGACCGCATCGAGATGGCTTTTCTGCATACTCAGGATAAGAAAGCGGACATTTTAGGGGTGGGTAAAGATTTCTATAGGAAATACCCTAAACAGTTTAATAAGGTCGAAAACCACTGGGAGGATATATTCGCTGAGATGGAAGTGGAAATCGATGTTGCGGCCCATATTCGAAGACAGGGCTATATAAACAAACCGGCAGGCTTGTCTGAAAATGAGGTGAAGGACAAGTGAGATGGGGGGCTTTTTTGTGTACAACCGTGATCGTAGCTTTAATCATTTTGTTTGAATGGCCAAAAATGAAAAAAAATCCAAAAAAAGATAAAGTGGCATTTCTTACACTGCTCCTCACTGGCTTGGTTCTGTCCATGTTCAATCTCCCGCAGATGTCAGGACCCACTCAATGGATGGAAACTCTTTTCAGGCCATTTGGAGAGTTTATGGAAAAGTGAATCTGTTGCAGGATTAAATTCATTCCATTAAAGAAAGGAGGGAGCAGATGGAGAAAGGGAAAATTTCATCTCTGCAGATGGCATTCATGATGTATCCGACGATTGTGGCAACGGCTATGCTCGGAGTTCCCAGCATCACTGCCAAATATGCCAAAACTGATCTATGGCTTTCCCCCATTTTTGCTGCGTTAATAGGGTATCTGACGGTGTATATTGCATATAAACTGCATAAAATTTTTCCAAAACAAACGGTTTTCCAATTCACTGAAAAGATCATTGGTCTGATTCCGGGGAAAATTCTCGGTTTCTTACTTTTGTTTTTTTATATCCAGAACACGGGGATAATCGTTAGAGACTACGCGGAATTTGTTGTTAGCTCTTTTCTGGTAAATACCCCCATTAGTGTGATCATGGCATCGATGGTGCTTTTGTGTGCTTTCATCGTACGCGGGGGAATAGAGGTGTTGGGGCGAGCTGCTGAGTTGTTTGTACCGGTTTTTATTTTCCCAATCTGTATCGTAATTCTCTTGCTGATTCCTGACTTCGATTTTATGAATATATTTCCGGTATTGGGTAATGGCTTAATGCCCCCAATCAAGGGTGCGATTGTACCGGGAGGATGGTTCAGCGAGTTTTTTCTGATCATTTTTCTTCTTCCTTTTTTGGCGGATATGAAAAAAGGGATGAAATCCGGGATGATGACTGTATTCGCCGTGATGATGACATTAATCGTGGTGAATCTTTTGGTTCTATTTGTACTAGGGGGAACAACACCCTCAAAGAATTACCCCTTGATGAATACATCTCGATACATTAGTATCGCCGACTTTTTTGAACATGTGGAGTCCGCGGTCATGGCGGTATGGATAGTAGGGGCGTTTATAAAAATTTCCGTATTTTATTATGTATCTGCTTTAGGTACGGCGCAGTGGCTGAATCTTTCCGACTATCGGCCCGTTGTATGGCCGATGGGGATCTTGATTGTCATTTTCAGTTTTTGGTCGTTGCCTAGCTCAATAGATGTTAATCGTAATGATATCAACGCCTTCCCTTTACAAGGAATCTTGATGCAAACGATTATTCCTCTGATATTGTTGGTGATTGCGGTTTTAAGGAAAAGAAAACGTAAAGGAACCGAAACAAGCTGAATGGGCGTTTTTATGCTAAATATCCTATCGATAAGGTGGTGCTATCTATGTTCATTCTCGCGCAACGGGGGCAGAACCAACTGATTGGATTGCATCTTTTTTTAGCCGTTTGATGAGTTTACAAAAAAATGAATCTATCCAGTGGGTTGTGTGATTTCAGATTTACGTACTACCACAGAAAGGAGGAAGACGATGGAGAAAGGAAGAATTTCAGCTTTACAGATGGCATTCATGATATATCCAACAATCGTGGCAACGGCCATTCTTGGTGTCCCAAGCATCACAGCCAAATATGCCAAAGCTGATTTATGGCTTTCCCCCATTTTGGCGTCTCTCATCGGGTATGCGACGGTGTATATTGCTTATAAACTGCACAAACTTTATCCGAAACAAACGGTTATCCAATTCAGTGAACAGATCATCGGTCGGATTCCGGGGAAAATTCTCGGTTTTTTATTCTTGTTTTTTTATATCCCGATCACGGGGCAAATCCTAAGAAGTTATGGGGAATTCATTGTCGACTCTTTTCTGGTCAAAACTCCGATTAGCGTGATCATGGCATCGATGCTACTCCTCTGTGCCTTTATCGTCCGTGGAGGGATAGAGGTGTTGGGGAGAGCTGCCCAATTGTTTGTTCCTGTTTTTATCCTTCCGATCCTCCTCTTAATCATCTTACTCGGCCCTGATTTTGAATTTAAGAATATATTCCCGATATTGGGGAATGGAATTATGCCTCCAATTAAAGGTTCAATTATACCGGGAGGATGGTTCAGCGAGTTTTTCCTGATCATTTTTCTCCTCCCTTTTTTAGCGGATATGAAAAAAGGAATGAAATATGGGATGATGACTGTGTTTGCTGTGATGATGACGTTAGTTGTGGTGAATCTTATCGTTCTTTTTGTACTCGGATCGACAACATCCACAAAGAATTATCCCCTGATGAATGTAACTCGGTACATCAGTTTAGCCGACTTTTTTGAACATTTGGAGTCCGCCATCATGGCCGTATGGATAGTAGGAGCGTTTGTCAAAATTTCTGTGTTTTATTATGCAGCTGCTTTGGGTACTGCGCAGTGGATGAATCTCTCCGACTATCGTTCTGTTGTATGGCCGATAGGGATTTTGATTGTGGAATTCAGCTTTTGGTCGTATCCTAGCTCTATGGCTGTCAGTCGATACGATATCATCGCCTTCCCTTTTCATGGAATTTTGATGCAAACGTTGATTCCTCTGTTATTGTTGGTGATAGCTGTTGTTAAAAGAAATAGAAAGAGAAAAAAAGAAAGCCATTCAAGCTAACCTGATTTATGAGACTTGAAAGAGTATGTAATTAAAGTCATGCCCATTCGAAAAAAGACACTTTTCGAATGGTTTTTTTATGAGAAAAAAGAAGAATAGCTTAATATCATCAGATGTATTTTGCAGCTGGTTAAAAATAATTAACAATTTTTTCAAACCGTTTGGAAGTTTGTCCCGTTATCTATAGTACAAAGGCTTTTTAGAAGGGAGAGATAAAAGACTTGAAAAAGGTCATTTTTGTCGGTTGGATAGCATTGATGACAGTCTTGTTAGGATTTTCACCGGAAATGGGTACGAAACGGGGGCAAGCTGTCAACGATGTCGTAAAAGTATACGGTCCAGGTGGCCCTCTTGGACCTATCAAGGAAATTGCGCAACGATTCACCAAAGAAACGGGGATAAAAGTTGAAGTTACAGCGGGGCCCGAAGAAAAATGGATTGATCAAGCCAAACAGGATGCGGATATCATTTATGGAGGGTCCGAGTATATGCTGACTGAATTCATGCATGATCATCCGGAGGTCCTTGATGAAAAAAAGCGTACAGAATTGTATGCACGGTCAGTTGGCATTCTGGTTAGAAAAGGAAACCCAAAGAATATACAGTCATTGGAGGATTTAACGAAGAAGGGCGTAAAGATTGTAGATGTTAATGGAGCCGGGCAACTGGGGCTATGGGAAGATTTGGCCGGAAGAAAGGGATTGATCTCTGGAATTAGCAGGAATATTGACATTTCAGTGAAGTCCAGTGCAGAAGCTATCGATCTATGGAAGGCAAATTCTAAATTGGACGCATGGATTACTTATGAATCCTGGCATTACCGTCTGGCGGAAGTGACTGATCTGGTTCAGCTCCCTGAAGAAGACAAGCTCTATAGAGGGACCCCGGTAAGCATAACAAGTAAGAGTGAAAACAAGAAAAAAGCAAAACGATTCATTGATTATCTTCAAACGGAAGAATCCCATCAAGTATTTCAAAAATGGGGATGGAAGTAAATATTATGAGGAGTGAGAGTATATGAAAAAGTGGATGGTATTTTCAGTTTTTATGATGGTCCTAGTTTTGGCGGCATGTGGAAATGAAGCTGATGATTCACCAAAAAATGATCAAGTGGTTAGTGGAACTGCCGATGAAAAAGCGGTAACCCTAAAATTGTTGGAAAGTGAAACAACAGACGAATACCTGGCTGATTCCAAGGGAATGACACTTTACTTTTTCAAGAATGATAAATCAGGAAAAAGCAATTGCATCGGTGATTGTCTGAAAAAATGGCCGCCATTCATGGAAAAGGATTTTGCTGTCCCTAGAGGATTCGAGGAAAAAGACTTTGGAACCATTAAAAGGGAAGATACGGGGGAAGAGCAGGTAACCTACAAAGGATTTCCGCTCTACTATTTTGTGAATGATAAGGCAGCAGGAGATGTCAATGGAGAAGGTGTGAAAAATGTTTGGTATATTGTAAATAACAAGACGATTTTTCCAAAATAAGAAAAAAGGGACGATCATTGATGGTCGTTCCTGTTATACGTTTTTTTCAAAAATTTACTTGTGAGGAGTTGCAGGTGCGATTGAAAGAAAAACTTGATAAGGAATTGATGGCATTAGTAATGAAAAAGCATCGTCCTGCTCTGGAAGAACTTTATGACCGGCATATTAAATTAATCTATGGTTTTATTTTTAAGTTCACAAATGGAAATGCGGATAAAACGAAGGAGATAGTGCAGTTGGTCTTTTTAAAGCTCTGGACCACAAAAAGCAGTTACAATTCCGAAAAGGGGCACTTTGTAAGCTGGCTTTTGACCGTTACACGAAATGTGTGTGTGGATTATGTCCGTAAAGACAGCGTTCATATCCGGAATAACAAACAAATGGACATGAGTCATCCAATAGACATAGAAGATCCGAATAATGATATAGAAAATGGGCTATTATACAGTGAAATTGCCAATGCAAAGAGTAAGTTAAGCAAGCCGCAAAAAAGGCTGATTGATTTACTGTATTGGAAAGGGTACTCGTTAACGGAAATTGCCAAAATTGAAAATGAACCGGTTGGTACCATCAAGAGCAGACTTCATCAGTCGCTTAAATTGTTGAAAAAGTATTTGGAAGTAGGTGGTTTGTAAATGGATACAGAGTGCACTAACCTGCTTTCATTTTTATCGGGTGAACTGGGAGAAAAAGAAAAAAAAGCATTCACGGAACACTTAATGCAATGCTCTGAATGCACTAGGGAGTATGAACAAATGACGGAAGCCTGGAATTCATTGAAATGGGATTTCGAAGAAATAGAACCTTCTTCTTCCCTGAAATCAGAGGTTATGAATTTTGTCTTTGAGACTGATGATGAAGCTCCGGTGAGAAGGGAAAAGAATTGGAGTCGTTCTTTCTTTAAGCAGTTTACACCAGTCACTTCAGGTCTCGTACTGGCCGCACTGGCTTTGGCGTTTGTGCTGTTATATTCCAATATTCAACTGAAAAAAGAACTTGCGGCTGTCGATCTGCCAATGGAGGTTAAAACGTCGCTATCCTTGAAGCCAGCCGATATGACCGCTGTAAAAATGAATACGGACGGTGCTGCATACATTTTGCAGCAAGGTGAAGAAAGAAGGTTAATCGTTCAGATTCAGAATTTGCCTAGCCTTCAAGAATCAGAGGTGTATCAGGTGTGGTTACTGAAAGATGGAAAACGGACAAACGCAGGAACTTTCAAGCCTGATGAAGCCGGCACAGGATCGTTGACATACAAACTGTCCATTAAAGATAAATTCAATCATATTGGCATCACAAGAGAACAAGATGCAAATAGTACAAAGCCGAGAGGCGAAAAAATAGTAGGATCTTCTTAAAAATAAGAGACTTGCCCGAAAAGGGAAGTCTCTTATTTTTATGTGGTATTAAATGATAGCTGTGCTGATAGAATAAGCCTCATGGTTATGAAAGACTAAATATGATAACCGTTTACCGAGGAGTCATCCTCTATAAAGACCATACAAAAAGGACAGCCTTTGAAGCTGTCCTTTTTGTAGTTTTCCAAGCTTGCAGTATTAATTTACCATGTATCTGAATAAGTAATACGTAATTAAGGGAAATGTGTTAAGTTGGACTAAAATGATTATGGAGGCAGCGATGAAATACGAGATTATTTTATTTGATGTTGATGATACATTGCTAGACTTTGGAATATCGGAAAAAAGGGCACTGCATGAAGCTTTCTTAGAGTTCGGCTTGCCTACAGGGGCGGAGGAACATGCAAGTTGCTATCAAGAAATCAGTGAGGTACTGTGGAGGGAATTGGAACAGGGCCTTATTGATTTAACAAACCTGGGAGTGGAAAGGTTCAGGCGGTTGTTCCTGAAGCGTGGGCTAGATATCGATGCGGATGCGTTCAGCCGTGCGTATCTTGGACATTTAGGAAAGGAAATACATCTTCTGCCCGGGGCTTTAGAGGTTTGCGGGAAGCTTAGAGGATGCCGGCTGGCTATTATAACAAATGGCTTCACGACAGTGCAGACAGCAAGAATCGGGGGGTCACCCCTTTGCAATACCTTTGAGACTTTGATAGTTTCCCAAGAGGCTGGGTTCCAGAAGCCTGATAAAGGGATTTTTGATTATGCATTTTCCAAGTTAAAGATCACGGATAAATCGAAAGCGTTGATAGTGGGTGACTCCTTGACATCAGATATACAGGGCGGCTTTAATTATGGAATGGATACATGCTGGTACAATCCCCATCAAAAGGATAATAATCTGGGAATCAAGCCGACCTATGAAATCCGGACGCTGACTGATCTTTTGGAGATTGTAGGAAGTAAACAAGTATAGAGAGGTATATGCATTCTAAAAAAAACAGAGGCAGCTTGTCCGAGTGATAGGACGTGCAGCCTCTGTTATTACTTCTGCCAGGGATTTTATAATCAGTTCAAATCCAGCTCATGTGGTTTGAGTGTTTGATCCTTTTTAATCTTTCTGCTGGAATGCGGTGATAATATACAAAGTGTCAGGGAAATCGCGAGACCTGCCATCATGAATCCTCCAAATACCAAAGGAGATGGGCCATATGATTCCGCCATGGCTGTCCAGATGAGCGGACCGAAACCTGCAATGGCTGCCGCGACCTGATAACCGACAGATAATCCAGTATAACGGACCTTGGCTGGAAAGAGTTCCGAGAATAACGTCCCTTGTGTAGAAAAAATGGCTCCCCAGATGACGCCGAGTACAACTGCCTGCATCAAATAGAACCAGCCGACCCCTTGCCCAATCATTGTGAAATAGGGGATGGCCAAGATGAAAAGGAGAATCAGGCCTCCAAAATAGATGATTTTTCGATTGATGAAATCTGAAATGTACCCAATGACAGGAATGGTAATTAGCATTGTAGCGCAGCCAATCGTTAAACCGGTAAGGGCTGAATCTTGGGAATAACCAAAATACATTGTAGTAAAGACGAGAACATAGGACATGATGAATACATTGAAGAACCCGTCCCCGATTTTTAGTCCGATCACTTGCAGCACACTTTTCCAATCGTGTTTCAACGTTTCAATAATGGGAACTTTTGCAAGATCGCCGCTATCTTTCTGCTGCTGGAACTCCGGCGTTTCTTCAATGCCACTCCTTACCCAGATTGCCAAGGCAATCAATACACCGCTTAAAAGGAATGGAATCCGCCAACCCCAAGATAAAAATTGGGCATCGGTTGTCAAGGAACTGATAAGGGTCAGGCTGAACGAACCGGCAACCAAACCGATGGGGACCCCTAGTTGGGGAATGGATCCATATAACCCACGGACACCCTTTGGAGCAGATTCCGTTGCCAATAGGATGGCTCCGCCCCATTCACCTCCCAAGGAAATCCCTTGAATCAACCTCAGCACCACCAAGATGACGGGGGCGGCCAACCCAACCTGGGCATAAGTGGGAAGAACACCGATAAGCATCGAACTCCCTCCCATACCAATAAGGGTGAACATGAGTGCAGCCTTCCGTCCAATGCGATCACCCATATGACCGAATAGGATACTTCCGATTGGACGGGCTGCGTAACCAGCCCCGAAAGTGACAAAGGCGAGAAGAAGTGAAATGGCAGGATCGTGATTGGGAAAGAAAAGAGTTGTAAAAACCAGGCCTGTTGCTGTCCCGTATAAATAGAAATCATACCACTCAATAACGGAACCAGCTAAACTTGCGAAAAGAACTCGACTTTTTTTCATGATACATGCTCCTTTAATGCTAAGTTTTTCATCAAAATTGTTTTCAACAATAATAAAGCCGAAAAGAACAAAAATGATGGTCAATGAATATAAGTAAAAAAATGGATTATTTAGATTATTTTAGAGGGCTTATCCATACCGGTCAATATTTTTCTGACTTTTCTGAAAAAATGAAGCGAATAACTTAGCTCCAATCACCTGTAATGGAATATAATTCATTCTAAAGTAATGGAAATACATGCTTCGATATTCCTGGATAAAATGAAAAATTTTAAATTCAAACCATTTAGTATTTTTTATGTATGGAAGAGTGGCAAAGTGGAAATCATGTGGATAAGGAAATAAAAAAGAGGAAAGGAGAAGTTAATAAATAATAATAATCTCCAAGATATTTAGTATAATAGAAAAAAGGTTAAGGAGTTGGTTTCGTATGGAGAAGCAATTGCCGGGAACATCGCTTGAACCTGAAGAGATGGCTGAAATGGTTTTGAAAAAGGCCCTTAGTGATTATCGGAAAGCACAAATCGAAAAAGAAATCGATCACTCATTAAGAAATCGTGATAAGGAAGAGTTCCTGCGATTAACTGAAATATTGAAGGGCATTTCATGAAATTTAATACACTGTGAACAAGACAAGTAGTAATTGATTAAGGAAGTGCACTTAAAAGCCAGCACAGCTTAATAATAATTGTAGCTTTATATAACTGGAACATTCTAATTAAATAGCAATCTTAAGTATTATAATATTTTACATTGTAAGCGCTTTCTTGTATAATCAAATAAAGAAAACAATGGAGAGAAGTCATGTAAGTCCGCTAATGTCGGAATTCACAGGTATTAGTGGCTGAAAAGGTTTATGCACCGGGATAAAAACTAAAGGGGGAAAAGTTATGAAAAAGAATGGAGTGTCGTTAGTTGAATTTGTTCAGGAGGATCGATTCGAACTCAGCTCCTACATTACTTCTTTATTTAATAAACTGAATGACTATGTTCCCAAAAGTCTTAAAGATAAAAGGTGAATGACAATAAAAAAATGGATCAGGAAGATATGCCATAACTTCCTGATCCATTTTTTTGTTTTTTGGCTTTAGAGTTTTAAGTAGGGCACTTAAGTCGAAGTCTCAATAATTTACAATGAGAATCGTTATCGATTAAAATGATTCATTATACGTATATCGATTGGAGTTGTTCAGATTGTTCGTTCAGATGAGAAAAATGGTGGTAAAAGAGGGGAACGCAGAACTAGTAGTAAAACGGTTCAGTGGGGAAGGGATCATAGAAAAGCAGGAAGGGTTCATCGATTTAAGTGTGATGGTGAAAAAAGTGCGACGCGGGGATGAAGAGGCCATCATTATGATCAATTGGTAGTCGGAGGCGCATTGGAAGCAGTGGGAAAAGAGTGAAGCTCATATCGCAGGCCATAAAGCGAACCTTGAGAAACCAAAGCCTGAATATATCGTCAGTTCGGAAGGAGCATTATATGAAGTGAAAGCTATAAAAAAGGCAGTGACATAACCGACGATAAGCTAGCCTGTTTTACATTCTCTACAATAGAAAAGATAATTCCTAAGTTACTGGGTGGAATATCCCATTTCTCAATCATCGTATTAGCATAAGGATGCGGAATGGTTACCGTTTACATATAATAGCTTACCTTCACTAAAAGTTCAGGCCCCCATTATGGGTGCCTCTTTTTGTTGATGAAATAATCCCGGGATAGGTTATGTAATTCCTATTCTGTTGATATAGTAAAATATCTTTTATATTCATTAGAATGGAGACAATCATGGAAATGTGAAGAGAAGGGGAGCAGGAGTAACAGGTGCAATTGGAGCAAAGGGAATAATGAGCTACTGGATCAACCGGTACAACAGGAGAAGTGGGGGAAATCGGTATACGCTTACAATTCCTGCAACTGGTCGTTATTACTTGACGGATCAATTAAATACAACTGCTGGACTTCTTGCTGGTTCGAGATTGCTTCTAAATGGTGCTACACCCATTCCCAGCTCCATAATATCACCATCAGTCGCGAATTCTAATTATAATAATCAGCAGGGGATACAATCTCGCTTCTGCTATTTGGTTTATTGGCTACCGTTGTCTTAACAGGTGGGAGATCTGCAGGGGCTTCACTGACGATCATCTGTTTGAATGAATGTGAGCTGTAACATTCATAATTAGGAAACGTGATATCTTGAATTCCATTCAACTTGAATGTGCCTATATTGGAATTATGGCGGTAATCTTCATAGTTTCACTTCGAATTGCTGTCATATAAGGCTTCAAAATGTGCCCTTAGCTTTAATTAGCTAAGGACCATTCATGGTTTGCAGGGATTTTAGTCAGAAGCATTCACAAATACTCTTTGTATTTCTTTAATTTATAGATGACTGTTGGCTGGCTGATGCCTAAATGTTCTGCCATTTCGTATGTGGTTTTACATTGTTTCCATGCTTTTGCAATCAGTTGCCTTTCAACCTTTTCCAGTGTCTTCTTTAAATCGAAATTTTCTTCACCTTCCTGTTCGATTGCCAGGAAGGTGGAATCTTCAGGCTGTTCTATTTGCCCTGTGATGGATTGGGGAAGGTGTTCGGGAAATATAATGGGTTCTTCGATGGTCAGGATCAACCGTTCAATTAAGTTTTCTAATTCCCGTATATTTCCGGGCCAATGATAATGAGTCAAAACTTCATAAGCCGATGGATGGATTTTTTTGAATTTCTGATATTTATCACTGGTTTTCTGTAAGTAATGCTGAATTAAGAGAGGGATATCTTCTTTACGTTCATGTAATGCCGGTATTTGGATGGGAATCACATTCAAACGATAAAATAAGTCCAATCTGAACTTGCCTTGACTTACCATCTCCTTCAAATCTTGATTAGTTGCGGCAACCAGGCGGAAGTTAATATGGTTTTCTTTTTTTCCGCCGATGCGCTTTATCTTTTTTTCCTGTAATACTTTCAGTAATTTAGCTTGCATGGCAAGTGGGAGTTCCCCGATTTCATCTAAGAAAAGAGTCCCGCTGTCAGCCTGCTCAATCAGGCCTTGCCTCCCTTGTTTATTTGCCCCTGTAAATGATCCCGCCTCATAGCCGAATATTTCTGATTCAAACAAACTTTCAGGTATCGTGCTGCAATTCACTTCGATAAAAGGTTCTTTTTTTCGGTTGCTTTGGTCATGAACAGCACGGGCAACAGTGCTTTTCCCTACACCGGAAGGTCCTAATAAGAGAATCGTGGCATCGGTTTTTGAAACATTATGGATCGTTTTTAAAATATGCTTCGTTTCATTGCTTCTGGCAATCAAATAATGGTTATCCAGTTCCTTTTCTCTTAAATCCTCGACTTCCGTTTGATAGCCTTTTATTTTTCGTTGTAATTGCTCAAATTGATCCTGCAATTGCAAAATCTCGGTTTGATCCTGACCATAGCTGATTACCCTAACGAGCAGTCCTTCCTTATTAAAAATGGGATAGCCAGTCGACATGACGACATGACCCGTTTTCGTTTCTTGCATAATGCGCTTCGCTTTCTTTTCTTTTAAAACAATCGCATTGATGGAAGGTGTAAGAAGGCCTTCACTTTCTAATTGATAGACGGAGGTACCGATATAAGAGTCACTTTTCATACCATAAATCTCCCAAAGCTTTGGGTTGGAATATAAAATGATCCCATCTTGATCGGTAATGAGAATGTTATTATTCGATGTTTCAATAATCTTATTTAGTTCTTCCTCCAGCATATCATCGTACATAAGTTCCGCTCCTTTAGGTTTTGGGATGCTGTTTAATTAAAATATAAATCAAAAAGTCGAAATAATCAAAAATTAAATTAAAAAACAAGAAAATGATTAAGTTTTTGATCAATTGAATGAAAAAAATAACGAAAAGCCCCATATACCACAGCGAAATAGTTGGCCTGAATCTTGCTTATAATACATAAGAAGAGAATTTCCATGGCCATTCTATTAGAAAAGATGGAAGTTTGTAGGACAGCTGCAATGGCAGTGGAGTCAAAAAAATATGGCAGAATTAGAATTTAGGAGGATGTTACATGATGAAGTATCAACCGAAAGACTCATTCAAATCACCCCGTTTTTGTGGAGTGCGTACGTTTATGCGGCTCCCATTTGTTGAACGGGTAGATGAACATATGGATTTTGTCATTACCGGAATTCCTTTTGATTCCGGGCAATCATTTAGAACGGGTGCGAGATTCGGACCAGAAGCCATTCGCGATTTTTCAATCCTTTTACGTCCTTATAATCCAGAACAAGATATTAATATTTTTGACTATATATCAGGAATAGATTATGGGGATATTCCGATCATTCCGGGTTATATTTCTGAAACATATAAGAAGATTGAAGAAGAGCTTACCCCCGTCATTGAAAAAGGGATCATTCCCATTTCATTGGGAGGCGATCATTCCATTACGCTAGGGGAGTTACGTGCGATCGTAAAAAAACATGGACCTGTTGCCCTGCTTCAATTCGATGCTCACTCTGATACTTGGGATAGTTATTTTGACCAAAAGTATAATCACGGAACCGTTTTTCGCCGTGCAATAGAAGAGGGTCTCATCGATGTATCACGATCTCTTCAAATTGGTATGAGGGGCGGTCTGTACGGACCGGAAGATCTTCAGGATGCCCGGGATTTAGGTTTGGGCGTTTATACGACAAACGACTATAAACGTCTCGGGGTCGAAAAGATGCTTGGGGTCATTCATGAGCGTGTTGCGAATGGTCCGGTGTTTTTATCTTTTGATATTGATTTTTTAGATCCGGTCTATGCTCCGGGAACGGGTACCCCTGAAGTTTCGGGTGCCAGCATTGATGATGCTTTAGCCTTAGTGAGAGGCTTGACGAATATAGATTTTGTTGGATTCGATCTTGTTGAGGTTTTACCATCATACGATCACGGACAAATCACGGCTGCCGCAGCCGCTAATATTGTCTATGAATTCATCACACTCATCGCTCTCGCAAAAAAAGGGAAACTGGAGAAAAAAGAGAGAGTCGGAGATTTGGAAACCCAGCTTAACAACTAGTTTCCCCATTTAACTGTAAAGAAGGAAGGAAATCAGGTGAAATCCTTTCTTCCCTCTTTACAAAGCGATAAGAAGAACAATACAAGCCCAAAAGGAGATGTGTACATGCATATTTTGGATATATCGATCATGATTCTATATTTTTCTGTTTTAATCATTGTGGGAGTAATCGGATCCAGACGGGCAAAAACAGCAGATGATTTCATTGTAGCAGGACGTAATCTTGGTCATTTTATGTATTTATCTTGTTTAGCTGCTGTGATATTAGGGGGTGCTTCTACTCTAGGAACAGCAAAGTTAGGTTATCAGTTTGGGATATCCGGTATTTGGCTAGTGGTGATGATCGGGCTCGGCATAATCGCTATCGGGTTGTTTTTAACAAATAAGATATTTAATTTAAAAGTATTGACGATCAGTGAAATGCTTGAGAAGCGATACAACTCTCAGACAAGATTGATCAGTGCACTTGTCTCTGTTATCTATACATTCATGCTGACTGTAACGCAAGTGATTGGGATGGGAACAATTTTACATGTTTTGGCTGGCTGGAATTTAACGGTTTCCATGATTGTCGGGGGTGGGATCGTCTTATTTTATACAATATTAGGCGGTATGTGGTCAGTCACCATGACAGATGTCGTGCAATTCGTCATCATGACAATCGGCATTTTCTTTATCATGCTTCCGATGAGCATCTCTAAGGCAGGAGGGTGGGGCTCGCTTAAAGAAAATCTCCCTGCCTCACATTTCGAGCTAGGCAACATTGGCGGAGAGACAATTTTTCAATATTTCCTACTATTTACTCTAGGGGTAGTTGTTGGCCAAGATATTTGGCAGCGTCTTTTTACCGCACGAACCAAAGCTGTTTCTCGTGGCGGAACGGTTGGAGCGGGACTTTATAGTGTTTTTTATGCGATTGCAATCAGTATCATTGGAATGTGCGCTTTTATTATTCTTCCTGATTTAGGTGATCCCCAAAATGCATTTACAAGTATAGCGATGGAAACTTTACCTGCCGGTCTATTGGGGGTTGTGATTGCGAGTGTGGTATCGGCCCTAATGTCCACTGCTTCAGGAACTTTGCTTGCTTCGTCCACTTTAGTTGTTAATGACATCATTAAAAAATATTTTGGTCCAAAAATGAGTGAACGACAATTTTTAAAAACATCGCGAATTACAACTTTAACGATTGGTGTATTGACCATAATCGTTTCGATATGGATTCAAGATATTTTAGTTGCATTGGATGTAGCTTACGCAATATTATCCGGTGCTGTGTTCTTTCCGATCATCCTTGGTTTCTTTTGGAAAAGGGTCACGGCTACAGCGGCATTTTACTCGATTCTGGCCAGCATGATCGTTATCATTGTCGGATTGGTGATTAATGGACCTTCCTCCACTCAACCAATCCTGTACGGGCTCGCTACTAGTTTTGTCGTCATTACTACGATCACTCTCCTAAGTCCGAATAATGATCAAAAGAACAAAAGTGAAGTAAAGCAAAAGGGTAAAGCCGACATGGACACAATGGCTAATTGATGGTTCGGCAAAAAAACGGAAAAATGGAGGAGGAAGGTAAAAATGACAAAGACAATTTCCCTGCAACCGGCAACATTCAATACATTGGAAGAAGAGCGCATTCACAGGAAGCAACGGTTGGCAGCTTCATTCCGTCTTTTTTCAAAGTTTGGTTTCGATGAAGGGATAGCTGGCCATATTACGGTCCGTGATCCTAAATATACAGACCATTTCTGGGTTAATCCGTTTGGGATGCATTTTAGTCAAATTTCCGTTTCGGATCTAATATTGGTCAATCATAAAGGTGATATTGTAGAGGGTGAACATTCCGTGAATGGTGCTGCCTTTGCCATTCATTCTGAAATTCATAAAGCGCGACCGGACGCCATTGCAGCGGCACATGCTCATTCAGTCTTTGGAAAGACATGGTCTTCCTTAGGGAGACTGTTAGATCCGATTACGCAAGATGCCTGCCAATTTTACAATGATCATGCATTATTTGATGATTTTACTGGTGTGGTTTATGCATCCGAAGAAGGGAAACGCATTGCTAAGGCTTTAGGTCAATACAAAGCTGTCATTCTCCGCAACCATGGATTGTTAACTGTAGGCCAGTCTGTAGATTCAGCTGCGTGGTGGTTCATAACGATGGAACGGTCATGTCAAGCACAGATAATGGCTGAGTCTGTAGGTAAGCCTATTTTTATAGAAGAAGAGTATGCAAAGTTAACGGCAGAACAAACGGGAACGGAATATGAGGGATGGCTGAGTTTTCAGCCTCTTTGGGACAGAATCAGAAAAGAGCAGCCAGATTTCTTGAAGTGACCATAAAGCAAGGCATGGTCTAATACGGAACGGATTGCTTTCCCATAAAAGAGGGTCTTGAGGAGGTTTTTATAATGTCCGGTCCTAAGAAAACAGCACCTTCACTTTATATCAGGGTCGATATACCGGAAAAATACATCAATCAGTTTAAGGAGATTTGTTCAGAAGTTGTTGTCGAGCCATGGGAATTCGGAGAACCTGAACCACAGCCAACAGTTGATCTATCAAAGTTTGATGTCATTTATACGCTGGGGCTTCATGATAATCTTAACATTATAAAAAAAGCTCCAAAGATTAAATGGGTCCATTCAGACACTGCTGGAGTGGAGGCCATGCTGAATGAAGATATACAAAACAGCGATGTCATCATCACCAATGTCAAAGGCTGCACATCTGTCCCGATAGCGGAGCATACAATAGCGATGCTGTCTTCATTAGCAAGAGGTGTACCGACAATGATCAGAAATCAAATAAACAAAACCTGGGTTGAGATTCCTGTGAAAGATCTCGAGAATGCGACTGTGGGGATAATTGGGTATGGTGATATTGGCTATGAGATAGCAAAGAGATGTAAAGCACTGGGGATGACCGTTATTGGGTGCCGCCGGAATCCCTCCAAGAGGAACACAGAATATGAACCTGCTGATTTGATAATGGGAATGGATCAAGTGGATGAGGCTCTTTCCAGGTCCGACTTTGTCGTCTTGGCCCTTCCGTTTACAAAAGATACATCATACTTTTTTAATAAAGAACGCTTAAATAAAATGAAAAAAGGCAGCTATGTAATTAATGTCGGCCGAGGTAATACGATTGTTGATGAAGATTTAATTCATTCCTTGAGCAATGGGCACATAGCAGGAGCGGCTCTAGATGTGTTTGAAGTAGAACCTTTACCTAAGGACCACCCTTTCTGGCAGCTGGAAAATGTCATGGTTTCCCCACATAATGCTTACAACTCTTCCAAACACCTAGATCGGGTAATGGAAGTATTCCTGAAAAATTTAAAGCTTTATTCGGAAGGTAAACCCCTAATGAACGTTGTAGAAAAAAAACTTGGTTATTAACAGTAATCGGTCTTTTGAAAAGAAATTCGAATGGAGTACAAGGGCAGACCCTGATTGGGTTTGCTTATTTTTTGTTTAAAAGCCACTGCTTCATCTTTTTCTTGTATAGGACAATCTCTGATCAGGAAAAGCTGGATATAAGGAGGCGATGTATGAATGGGTACTTTCGAAGTTATTTCCCTGATGCTAAGCTTTGGCATGTTTGTAATTGCTATTCTTGATTTCAAAAATCATGACAAGAATCCTTGAAGATAAAGATGGCCGGCCGATTATTTTGATTATTAATGGAAGCGTTTTAGTGAGCTGTAAGATTCCTCGATTTTTTAAACTTGCAAGAGCACCATTATGAGGTGTTCATCAGACTGTAGACAAACTCGATGAAAACTCAGTTTGCCTGCAGTTTTTTATTTAAAAAGTTCAGTTGATTTCAGAAATCCGCTCCCTTTCCGCCGACTGTCTGCCAAGCCTCCTCGGCGGAAGCGCCTGGGGTGTCTCGTCTAGCCAGTTTTTCGGCAGGAGTGTCGCAAATTTCTTCAATCCGATGAGGCTTGCAGTAAAAAAACATAAAGACCGGAGCACAGTATCCGAATCGCTGCACTATCTTGGGCCGTTGACGCAGTTTTTCGATCTAAACCACACTTTATTCAGTCATTCACACACAGTATTCGACCTACCCCGCAAAGTATTCGACCGTTGGGGCACTAAATTCGACCTACCCCGCAAGGTATTCGACCGTTCACAAGTTTTTTTCGGCCTTCACCTTTCTATGAGGTGGTTTTCAATCCATTCATAAGTATCATCCTTGACAAAACAATGATAGACAAGTATAGTCTCTGACCGGTTGGTATAATTTTGAGAAGTGATTCTGCTATGGCAGTTTAAAAAAGTAAGTTAATTCACCGAGGATAGTCTGATATAAAGCTTAAGCCATTAATAAAAGAAACCTGGGTTTGGGAATATGGAAAATTCAAATTTTACATGTGAAACTGATGATATAAATGTGAGAGACTGCCAAGCCTAGAACGCTTTAATAGACCTTATGATCTGTGAATTATTAATATATTTCATTTATGAAAGAATGTATTTCAATATTGAAATAATACTAGAGGTATTTAGACGTTTTATCAGTTTAATAGTCTGAAAAATCGATAAATAATATGAATATCAGTTTTGGCATGAATATTGCAACGTTTTAGGATAAATCCAATAAATGAGGTGAAGTCCATTGACCCGTTACGAATATGGCGGTGATGAGTTTATTTTTGTTGAATTAGCTGAGGCAATGAGTCTTGAAACGAATTTTAAAGCAATGGCAATTACCAAGGCGTTACGAGAAGAAAAGGTATCAGGAATACTGGATATTTGTCCTTCCAATGCTTCTTATATGATTCGGTTTAATCCAGATCTCATGCATCCAGATGATTTAATTTCAAAATTGAAAGAACTTGAAGAAGATGTTACCTTGGAGAACTTTGAAATAACTGCTCGCGCAGTTGATGTACCCATTTTATTTGAAGACCCTTGGACACATGAGGCATTAATGCGTTTTAGAGATCGACATCAGGATCCAACATCAACAGATATTGAATATGTGGCACATACAAATGGCTTTCAATCAAAAGAAGATTTAATTAAATCAATTACAGATGCCCCTTATCTTGTGTCGATGATAGGCTTTGTACCGGGGTTGCCATGGTGCTATCAAATGGTTCCAAACGAGAAGCAAATCGAAGCACCTAAATATGTCCGTCCTCGAACATATACGCCAGAGAGAGCATTCGGATTCGGTGGTTCATTTGCTGTTATTTATCCGGTTCAAGGTGCTGGAGGTTATCAATTGTTTGGAACTGCTGCAGCACCGATTTTTGAAAAAGAGCAGCGTTTGCATGATTTTAAAGAGTCAATGACCTTCCCTAGACAAGGGGATGTTTTTAGATATCGAAGCATTTCGATGGAGGAATATGAAGATATTCGAAAACAAGTTGAAAATGGGGGATTCAGATATTTGACGAAGGATATCACGTTTAAACCGAAAGATGTTCTTGAAAATCCAAATGCGTTTTCAGAATCTGTGATAAGGAGGTTATATGCATGATTAAAGTTATTAATCCTGGACTTCAAACGACTGTTCAAGATTATGGAAGGATCGGCTTTTATGAAGTGGGGATGCCGCCATCGGGGGCAATGGATAAATACTCATACAGAGCAAGCAACATACTTGTTGGGAATGATGAAAATGCAGCTGTTCTCGAGATTACTTATATGGGGCCAGTCTTAGAATTCCAACAAGATGTAACTGTTGCTATTACAGGGGGGGAAATACCGCCAAAAATTAATGATCAGTATGTTCCTATGTGGGAAACATTAGAAGTTATGGCTGGGGATGTACTGTCATTTGATTTCGTTAAACAAGGAGCCCGGGTGTATTTAGCGGTAGCTGGCGGAATTGAAGTGCCGCTTATTATGGAATCACGATCCACATATACTTTGTGCGGAATTGGAGGTTTCGAAGGAAGGCAGCTCCAGGCTGGGGACTATTTAAAAATTGGTAATGATAAGCAATCAGAGGTGGCGATTGGAACACGGATAAGTGATGAATTAATTCCGGTCTTCTCTAAAACGAATGTGATTCGTGTTGTTGTAGGATTGTGCAGTTATCGCCTGACTGAAGAAAGTAAAAAACGCTTTTTCTCCATCGATTGGACGGTTACAACGGAAGCAAACCGTGTTGGCTACCGTTTTAAAGGGGAGCGTTTGAATTTCGTAGAGCGTGAACAACCATTTGGTGCTGGTAGCAATCCTTCAAATGTGGTTGATCTAGGGTATCCAATTGGGTCCATTCAAGTACCGGATGGTGTCGAACCGATCGCTTTGTTAAACGATGCTGTGACTGGTGGAGGATATGCGACGATTTGTACAATTATTAGTACGGATTTAGATAAAATGGCTCAAATTAAAACAAATGAGAAGGTTCGGTTTGTGGCTGTTGATATTAATGAAGCCCTTGAGGCAAGAAAACAATACAAAGATAAAATCAATCAAATAAAAAAACATGTATTAGGACAAATAGGGGGAATAAATCATGGCTGAACAAAAAAAAGTTCTATCACCAATCCCAGGAGTATTTTATCGCAAACCCGCTCCTGGTAAAGACGTGTACGTAAAAGAAGGAAATGCCGTTAAGAGAGGTGATGTTCTTGCTATGGTGGAAGTTATGAAAAACTTCTATGAAATTAAAGCAGAAACAGATGGGGTACTTGCTCAATTCTTTGTTGAGGACGAGGACCTTCTTGACGCTGGACAGGAAATAGCGGTAATCATTGAACAGTAATCATTCTTGGGGAAGGAAGGAGGAAAAGTATATGGGCTATTTTAAAAAAGTGCTGATTGCAAACAGAGGGGAAATTGCTAGGAGAATTATTCGTACTTGTAATAAGGGAGGCATTCAAACAGTCGCTGTCTATTCCGAAGCCGATGCAGAGGCTCCTTATGTCAGTGAGGCGACTGAAGCTGTATGCATAGGTCCGGCTCAAGCGAAAAAGAGTTATCTTGATATTGAAAAATTGATTCAGGTAGCAAAAGAAACTCATGTCGATGCTATTCATCCTGGGTATGGTTTCTTATCTGAAAATCCGGAATTTGTACGCAGATGTGAGGAAGAAAACATTGTCTTTATCGGTCCCTCTGCGGAAACAATAAATATTATGGGTAGTAAGCTTGAAGCTCGTACCCAAATGCAAAAGGCGGGCGTTAGGGTTGTACCAGGTACGGATAAAAGCATTGAGTCAGTGGATGAAGCATTGCTGATTGCGAACGATCTTGGCTACCCGCTCATGTTAAAAGCTAGCGCCGGTGGTGGTGGTATCGGGATGCAACTTGTTCAAGATGATGCAGAGCTAATAAAAGTGTTTGATGCGACAAAACAGCAAGCTACTTCATTTTTTAAGGATGGAACAGTCTTTTTAGAAAAATGGATTTCAAAACCCCGACATATTGAAGTGCAAATTGTCGCTGATACATTCGGGAATGTCTTACATTTATTTGAACGGGAATGTTCGGTCCAGCGCCGAAATCAAAAGGTGATAGAAGAAAGCCCTTCACCATTTCTAAATGATACCCTTAGAAAAGAATTGTTGGATGCAGCCATTAGAGGTGTAAAACAAATAGACTATACAAATGTAGGCACTATGGAATTCATTTTTGATGAAAATCAAAATTTCTATTTTCTTGAAATGAATACTCGTTTGCAAGTAGAACACCCAGTAACTGAAGAAATAACAGGACTGGATTTAGTTGAATTACAGTTAAAAATTGCTGCCAAGGAAAAACTGACAATCACACAGGAAGAGATAAACAAAACAGGACATGCGATTGAATGCAGACTTTATGCAGAAGATCCTATTACTTTCTTTCCTAGTCCCGGTGTAATTTCTAGGTTGAAATTACCTGAAAACGATGTAAGGTTTGATTTTGGCATCATTGAAGGCAGTGCGGTGACCCCTTTTTATGATCCGATGATCGGAAAAATTATTGTACACGGCATAACACGTGATCAAGCAATAGAAAAAATGCAGCGAGTGCTTGATGAGATTGACGTACAGGGAGTTAAAACAAACCTCCAGCTTTTAAAACAAATCATGAAAAATAACCAGTTTATAAGTGGTAGTTATACGACTCAATTTTTATCAGAAAATAAAATTCTCGTGCTTGAGGGGTGAAAACAATGTTTAAGGTAGATTTGAACTGTGATATGGGTGAAAGCTTCGGTCTTTATGAATTAGGTAATGATGAAGAATTAATGCAGTCCATTTCCTCAGCAAATATTGCTTGTGGTTTTCATGCCGGAGATCCCCATGTTATGAGAAAAACAGTGGAACTCGCAAAAAAATATGATGTGGGAATTGGTGCACATCCAGGGTTTCCTGATTTATTGGGTTTTGGTCGTCGCTTCATGAACTGTACACCCTTAGAAATTAAAGACTATGTGATGTATCAAGTAGGTGCTTTAAGAGAATTCAGCGCTGCAGCAGATGTCAAAATCCAGCATTGTAAACCACACGGAGCTTTATTTATGAAAGCAATGGAAGATAAGACTATAGCACGAGCAATAATAGAAGCAATTCATGCTATCGATCCAAATATGGTCATATTTGCGCTTAGCCAATCTGAAGTGATGGAGGAAGCGATAAAAATGGGTGTCCCTGTTGCGAAAGAAGCTTATGCTGACCGGGAACATACTGAAAGCGGGTCCATTTTGTTAACGAGAACAGGCGCACAAATCAATGATTATGAAGGAATGGCGCAGCGAGTTGTCCGTATGGTCAAAGAAGGAAGAGTTATCACACATGATGGAAAAGATGTTTCTATTAAAGCAGAGACCATTTGTATTCATGGAGATACACCAGGAGCGCCGACTCTGGCTAAAAAAGTTGTAGAAGCTTTAAAAGAGGGCGGCGTAGAGATTGTCCCTATTAAAAAGATTATCTAGTAAGGTACTGGTCCTAAAATGTATATTGGTATAGTAGTTGGCCTCTAATTATTGAACAATGCTCATTAAAAAGGATTAATAGATTAGTCAACCCAGTAAATGACTAGACTCCGGTATTGAATGCCGGAGTCATTCTGTTTAGCCCCCAATAAAACGAATTGTATTGTAATTGTATGCCTCTAGACACTCTTCAATTAAATTGTAAACTTCTCAAACTAAGCCCTAGTTCTTTCACTTGTCGTTGAAATTACAAATACTTATTAAAAGATATAATTAACATAATAATCAAAAAATTATATATATTAAAATAAATCTGGATTCATATCCGTATCAATAAAAAGTATAATAAGATAAAGATTTAGTTATCGGGAGGGGTGAGTAAGTTGATTATTTGGAACGATATTCTTAAACCGATTTCAGTATATGTTGATAATCAGAGCACTATTGGAGCTGTCATTCGAAAATTATCAGATCATAAAGCGAATATTGTGTTTGTAAAGGATGAGGGGTCTTTAGTAGGCTATAGCACAATAGAGATTCTAATGCACCAAATTGCTCAAAAGGAAGACTTATCACAGCCGATTAGCTATAAAAATGATATTTTAAAAGTTCCGCAGTTTCTCCCTGTTAAATTCTTCCATAACGTTACTCTCATTATAGGGGAAGATGCTAATGGAGAAATTGTTGGCTACACTACAATTGAACAAGCACGGAATAAAATCAGTGAGTTGAATTTGAAGGATTTAAATCTCCTTTTACATGGAGCTGGAGTAGGAATTGTCCGAACGAATATCGATTACCAAATAGAATACATTAATGAAACAGCAGAAAGTATTTTAGGTCTCCACCGTTCATTTCTACAGTTTCGAGACTATAAAATGCTTTTAACTATAGATAAAAATCTTGATAAAGTCAGGACTGGGGAAACTCTTATAAGTGTGAACGCTTCTATTAACTTTAAACATACAGTAGGGAATTTTTACCCCTTAAAAATGGAAGATAAAATAAAAGGACTTATACATATTTTTTTCTCGCGTGAAGTTTTCGAGGATTCTGTTAAAGAATTAGACTTTGTTCGAAGTCTGAATTCTGATTTACAAACGGTATATTCTTCATCCCAGGAACAAATACTTGTCATTGACGAAAGTGGTAAAATCATCCGAGTGGCGGGAATGTTTCTTCATGATTTTTGGAAAGTGGATAATCCAGAAAACATAATTGGTAAGCATATAAGTGAGTTTGCGGAAAAAAACATTTTTCAGCCAAATGTTTTTGAACTATGCAAGAAACAAAAGAAAAAGGTTACATCGATTCAGGACTCCATGGGAAGAAGTAGAGTCTGGTCTGTCGCAACCCCGGTATACCATGAAGGGATTTTAGAAAAAGTAGTTGTACTTTCAAGGGACATAACACATGAAAATTCCTCTATTCTAGATCAGTCGGAAGTAGGTTCTCAAACGCAACATGATTATGATGATTTAAAAAATAACGAAAAACAACTAGTTTATCGTTCGAAAATAATTGAGCGCTTAATGGTAGAGATAAAGCGAGTAGCACAATTTAATTCGACTATTCTACTCGAAGGTGAATCCGGTGTTGGGAAAGAAGTATTCGTCCAGCAAATTCATTCAGCCAGTCCCCGGAGTAACCAGCATCTAGTTCGGATTAACTGCGGTGCTATTCCAGAAAATCTCATAGAAAGTGAATTGTTCGGTTATGAGAAAGGGGCATTTACCGGTGCAGATAAAAACGGGAAAGCAGGCTTGTTTGAGATTGCTAATAACGGCACGCTTTTTCTCGATGAAATTGGTGACCTCCCTTTAAATATGCAAGTGAAGCTATTACGTGTGTTTCAGGAACGAGAAGTGACTAGAATTGGCGGAACCCAACCGAAACCTGTAAATGTTCGAATAATAACGGCAACGAATAAGGATTTACGAGAGTTGGTGAACCAAGGTGAATTCAGGGAGGATTTATACTACCGATTATATGTTATTCCATTTAGTATTCCGCCATTACGAGAACGAAAAGAAGATATCTTTCCCCTCGCCATTTATTTTTTGGAACAATTTAAAAAAATGTATGATATCAATAAAAATTTCACCCCAGAAGCCATTGAAGTTTTAGAGACATATTCATGGCCGGGAAATGTAAGGGAACTTCAAAATATAGTGGAGCGCTTAACGTTATTGGGAGATGGAGAATGGATAAAACGGGAGCATGCATTGAAATTTCTGTACGGGGAAGTTCAAAAAAAGAAAACACAACTAATGGTTTTAGAATTAATGCCACTTAAAGAAGCGGTAGAAGAACTGGAAACTCAACTTATTCAAAGAGGGATGCAAAAATACGGAACTGCCGATAAATTATCTAAGGTGCTAGGTGTTAGTCCTGCGACAATAAGCAGGCGGATGAAAAAGCTGAAATAATAAAGGGGGCGACAATTATTGTTTAATTTGCCGGAAACTCATTTTAATTTTGGTGGAGACGAATACATTTATGCTGAAATTTCTCGTGATATGAGGATTGAGAGTAACTTTAAAGCAATTGCGGTGACGGAGGAGCTAAGAAAAAGAGAGATTCCAGGCATTATTGATATTGTTTCATCCAATTCCTCCTATTTAGTTCGTTATAACCCGGACATCGTCTCAGCAAGAGATTTACTGGACTATTTAAAAGAAATAGATTTAACGAAAAGCAATCCTGAAAAGTTAAATTTATCTGTACGAATAGTAGAAATTCCAGCATGGTACGATGATCCAATCTCACGAGAATATTCCCAGCGTTTTAAGAGCAGACACCCTGACCCTGACTTAACAGACTTTGAATATGTGATGAAAGTAAATGGGTTTACAGACAAAGAATCATTTATAAAATCTCATTCAGAGACACCCTATTTAATTACGATGGTTGGATTCCTGCCAGGAACGGGTTGGCATTTCCCGCTTGGATTGCAGCCAAATGAGATCATTCAAGCACCAAAATATAATAGTCCCCGTACAGAAACGCCGGAAAGAGGCATTGGTATAGGTGGAGCATTCAATGTGGTTTATCCAGTCAATGGACCAGGTAGTTATCAATTGATAGGACGATCAGCTATCCCTTTAGTAGATAAAGCAAACCCATTAGAAGAGACTTCTTTTTTGGCGAGACCTGGTGATATATGGAAATATCGTCCTGTTAAGGAATCTGAATATAACCGGATAGAAAGTAGTGTACATACTGGAACATATCTTAATAAAGTAAAAGAAATTGATCTTTCTCCACTTGAATATGTACAAAAAGGAAAAAAGTATATCGATGAGCTCATGGAGGATTTTTAAATGATAGAAATTAAGGAGCCTGGGTTATGGACAACGGTACAGGACATGGGACGCATCGGGAAGTATCATCTGGGCGTACCGCCATCAGGAGCAGCTGATAAATATTCATTTATGATTGGGAACCTTCTTGTAGGAAATCCAGCTGAATTTGCATCACTTGAGATGACATTATTAGGGGGAAAGTTTGAATTTCATAAAAATTTAATTATTGCCCTTACAGGTGCTCCAATGGAAGCTTACTTAAATCACCAACGATTATCATTCTGGGAAACCCACCAAGTAAAAGAAGGAGACATTTTAACGATAAAAGCTTGCCAACAAGGGGTGAAAAGTTATTTAAGTATCTCTGGTGGCATAAAGGTTCAAGATGTTTTAGGTAGTAAATCAACCTACGAACTAAGCCAGATTGGGGGCTTTGATGGCAGAAAGTTAGCTTCAGGCGATAGAATACAGATTAATGAACCATTGCCAGGGGCTTCAAAACAGATTGGTAAATCTGCTCCACTAGAATTCGTCCCAACCTTTAATGATTTTCAAGAATTACGTGTCACAATGGGGTTATCGGGTTACTTATTGAGCGATCAAGGGTTAAAAACTTTCCTCAATTCGGAATGGATCGTTTCGCATGAATCCAACCGGGTTGCTTACCGATATACTGGCCCAAGAGTATCATTCACTGAGCAATATCCACCATTCGGTGCAGGAACTAGTTTTTCGAATGTTGTTGATTTTGCATATCCTATAGGATCTATTATGTTTACAAATGAGGAAGAACTGATTGTTTTACATAATGATGCAATGACAGGAGGTGGTTTTGTCACAATAGGCACCGTCATAAGCCAAGATTTAGATTTAATTTCTCAATCTAGACCTTTATCGAAATGTCACTTCATGACAGTTACCATTGACCAGGCCATCCAAGCGCGAGCAGAAAGATCGAAAAGGATGGAAATCTTGGTTAGTCAGATTAAAAGATAAGTAGTGACTAAACCTTTGTACTAAAATAATAACGCTCTTTTCTATAAAGGGAGCAGAATGTACAGTATTAAGTGAAGAGGCTTAAAAAAACACTGCGATAGCAGAGGCGGAAAATCAAGAGGTTCTAGTCAAAAAGGAATTTAGTTGATTGAAGTCGACTTCCTGTTCCGGATAAAATGCCAGGGCCTAAGTAAATGAAAAATTTAATTGTTTTAAGTAGGCTTTTGTCTTGTGTTTTTCAGCAAAAAGAACACCAATCCGTGGTGTTCTTTTATGTTTTTATATAGTTATTCCTGAATAAAATCGCTTGGTCAGTTCGTTTTTTCTGCCTATAAGGAGACCCTATCCATTTCACATGCTGCTATCTACATTGACAAAACAATGATAGACAAGTATAGTCTCTAATAGACCGGTTGATATAATTTTAAGGGGTGATCCAGCTATGGCAGAGAAACGAAACTCTAAAGACATTCTTATTGAAGCTGCTTCCCGACTTTTTCGAATACGTGGATATTATGGTGTAGGGCTTAAGGACATTATTGAGGAAAGCGGAATCCCAAAAGGTTCACTGTATCATTATTTTCCGAAAGGCAAAGAAGAATTGGCGATAGAGGCGATTATTCATACAAAAGAATTCGTGATAGATGAAATTCAACGGGGTTTTGATGAAATCGATGACCCCATAAAAGCCATTCAGGCTCATATTTTTCAATTATCCGAGGTATTTGGTGATAGTGAAAATCTATTAGGACTGCCAATCGGAACGATTGCAGCAGAAACATATACGACGAGTGAGCAGATAAGAACGGCCTGCCAAGAAGCGATAGAACATTGGCAATCTATATATGTGAAGAAATTACTTGAAGCGGAATTCAGTGAGAAACGGGCAAAAGAATTGAGTATCGTAATTAATGCTTTAATTGAAGGCGGTATCCTTTTATCCTTAACGGCGAAAAGCGGGGAACCTCTCCATGCCATTGCCGAACAGATACCATTATTGCTGATAAATAAATAAGTCATACGGAAAAATTATCTTAAGCTTAGGTCGAACAGTTAGTAATTGGAGGAAATATTGTATGTCTACAGATGCAACACAGCAACAAAAAACAGTCATCAGAACGACCCCCATTTTAATAGCATTTTTAATTGCAGGGTTCATTGGGTTGTTCAGTGAGACGGCATTAAACATGGCGCTGGGCGATCTAATACAAGAGTTCAATGTCAGTCCTTCCACCGTGCAATGGCTGACAACGGGTTACCTATTAACATTGGGGATACTGGTTCCCGTTTCGGGACTCTTGATTCAGTGGTTCAATACTCGTCAATTATTCATTGCATCAATGGTGTTCTCCATCATTGGGACGCTCATTGCAGCCATTGCACCTGGGTTTGGCATCTTGATGCTAGCCCGTGTCATCCAGGCAATCGGAACGGGTCTTTTATTGCCTCTCATGTTTAATACAATACTATTGATTTTCCCTATTCATAAAAGGGGAGCGACGATGGGATTGATGGGGCTGGTGATCATGTTTGCCCCAGCAATCGGGCCGACAGTTTCAGGTTTGATTATTGAAAACCTGAAGTGGAATTACATTTTCTGGGTGTCTTTGCCGTTCTTTGTGATCGCTTTACTATTCGGCGTCAAATATATGCAAAACGTTTCAATAATCACCAAACCAAAAATTGATGGACCATCTATTATTTTATCGACCATTGGTTTTGGCGGAATTGTTTATGGCTTTAGTATTGTCGGAGAACAAGGATGGAGCAATGCGATGGTTCTTTCTTCGATCATTGTTGGACTTATAGCGCTATTCCTGTTTGCTGTAAGACAATTCAACATGGATAAACCGATGATTGACTTGCGCGTATTTAAATACCCGATGTTCACATTAGGTTTAATAACCGTCTTCATCACCTTCATGGTCATCATGTCATCCATGATTCTCTTACCACTATACCTGCAAACAGGGCTTGCATTAGCTGCGTTTTCTGCTGGGCTTGTACTATTACCGGGTGGAGTGCTTAATGGTATCATGTCTCCGGTTACGGGGCGCATTTTTGATAAGTTCGGGCCAAGAGGGTTAGTGATCCCTGGCTTCATTATCATGATTGTCATGTTATGGACCTTGACGAACGTAACGACTGAAACGACGATCATTATGGTAGTCGTCATGCATTCCCTCCTTATGATTGGTGTTTCGATGGTCATGATGCCGGCCCAGACAAATGGGCTGAATCAACTGCCGAAAAAACTTTATCCGGATGGAACGGCTCTAATGAATACATTGCAACAAGTATCAGGGGCCATCGGTACAACCGTTGCCATTACTATCATGTCAGCATCCCAAAAAAGTTATATGGAAAATGCAGAAGATCAATTCGATCCATCTGCCATTAGCGGTTCATTGACTGCAGGCGTTCAAGATGCCTTTATTTTCGGTCTTGTCCTTGCAATCATTGGTTTGATCGTGTCCTTTTTTATCAGAACAGCGCGAGACCAATAAGATATTAAAATAAATTAGCCAGCAGGGGAAAGAGTTTCTCTGTCTGGCTTTTTCATTGGTCTTTATTACCAGATTTTATCAAAAGCTCTAAAATTAGAGTTAATTATTTGAAAATTAACCACTTATCGGATAATCTTACACAATGATAGTTACTAAATTTAGCTCAGGTAAAGCGGTTAACAGGAGGAACTTAAATGAAAACAATAAAAACCAAAATGTTTGAACCTGTAACAATAGGCGCATGGAATTTAAAAACAAGAACGGCTATGGCTCCTATGACACGGGCGTTTGCCGATAACGAAACTGGTGTTGTGAATGACCTGACCGTAGAATATTACCGAAAACGGGCTCAAGATGGAATCGGACTTATCATTACTGAAGGTGTAGTGATTTCACCAAGAGCAAAGGGCAATCCTGGAGTTCCCGGTATATATACTCAAGAGCAAATCAACGGGTGGAAAAAAGTAACGGAAGCAGTACACGCTGAAGGCGGAACGATTATTGCGCAAATCTGGCATGTGGGCCGTGCAAGTCACCATGAAATTGCAGGAGGACTTCCTCCACAGGCTCCGTCACCTATCGCTGCAGAAGGAAAGGTTTCACGATTCGGCAAACCTTTTGACACTCCTGAAGAAATGACAGAGACGGATATTGCAGAAGTGGTGAATCAATATAAACAAGCTGCAAAAAATGCAATGGATGCTGGCTTTGACGGCGTTGAAATTCATGGTGCACACGGCTACTTAATAGACCAGTTCAATTCTGACACCTCCAATAAAAGGACCGATCGGTACGGTGGTGATTTAAAACAGCGCCTGACTTTTATGAAGGAAGTGCTAAAAGCAGTTATTGATGCGGTTGGAGTGGAACGTACCCTTATTCGTTTCTCGGCTTTGAAAATTGACCAGCCATCTTACATGTGGGAAGACCCTGAAAAAGCGATCCAAACATTTATTGAAGCGTTCAATGAAGCAGGAGTCAAAATGATTCACCCATCCACGATGGAATTTACCAAACCGATTGCAAGAGGATTGACCATGCATGAATTGGTACGCAGTCATTGGGAGGGAATGATAGTCGGTGTGGGAGGGCTTGATCCTGAAACAGCAGAAGCTGCACTGGAAAAAGGCATCATCGACGTTGCTGCGATTGGACGTCCGCTTTTAGCCAACCCGGATTATCTGGCACGAATCAAGCAGGATGAAAAACTGTTGATTATGAGGCGAAGAAACATTTAGGGCAACTGATTTAATAAAGATAAGATATAAGGAAGGGCTTGTTCATGACAGGACACTGCAGAGAGCCATACTTCCTTTTCTATAACCGATGCGATTCTTCTTCAAGAAGGGTCGCCTTTTCTTATGAACATAAAAGGGAGAGTGGATGGTATATCAATGGAACGTATCATGGTTGTCGGAGTGTCCGCGGGTGTCGGGAAATCTACTTTTGCAAGAAGACTTGGAGATACTTTGAATATCGAGGTACACCATTTGGATACATACTACTGGAGGCCTGGCTGGGTGGAGGCTCCGTTAGAGGATTTTATTTCTGCTCAGAAGGAAATATTGAGACATGACAAGTGGATCATGGAGGGCAATTATAGTAATTCTATTAAGTTACGTTCGGAGCTTGCCGATACGATTATTTATTTAGAACTTCCTCTCCGTGTTTGTCTTTACCGTGTTATAAAACGATGGTTGTCTTACCTAGGTAAAACAAGGCCGGATATGGGCAAAGGCTGCAATGAAAAATTAGACTGGCAGTTTGTTAAATTTATCATGACCACCTACTTTTCTCGCAGGAAAGAAATGAAAATCAAATTGGCAGATATTCAAAAGAGAGACCCTGAAAAGGTGATAGTTATATTAAAAAGTAAGAAAGAAATTGAAGGATATGTGTTGAATGTGAAGGGATAAGCTTCTTCCTATTAATTTTTATGATACTTAGAGATTTTCAAATCTGGGGCTTTCCTGCTCTTAACATCTAGCTAATAAGCACAAATGGAAAAGGGATCTTCCAATCGAAGATCCCTCAGACTCTTCATCTTTTTACTGAAGGCTTTACATCATGCGGGATAGGGGTGATATAGCCTTTTCCTTGTAATCGTTCTTTTAGCTCTGTTTTTGCCTTTTCAATTAATTCCGGATTTTGAAGTACTTCTACTGCAGTTGCCGCAATAACCTTCCCAGCATGAAGCATTCCTTTATGGGCAATGGTTGTTGATCCCAGTGTAACCCACTGCCAGCTATGCAAAGGTGACCCAAGAACAAAACAAGCCGTTGTGCATTGGGCAGTAGGAACAATCCAGCTAACATCTCCCACATCCGAGGAACCTGTTAATGGCGCTTGGAGGCCCTCAATGGGTTCTAACCAATTTGCCAATGCATCACCTTGATTATCTTTAAAAGGGAAGATTGTACTGTTCCTTTCTTGTTCGGTTAAGGTGGAGCGGACTTCTTTGGCAAGCTGTTTTTCCCTATCATCGTGTTGTGGAATGCCTAATTCTTGAAAATTCTTGTACATGACGGAATCTAACACAGTGTTTTGGATAACATTGGAACAGGCTTTGTCGAAAACGATTTCCAATTCAGTTCCTGTCATCAGGGCAGCGCCTTTAGCAATATTACAAACTCTCAAATAAATATCTTGAACTTGTGAAACTTCTGGAGCGCGTAATAAATAAAGAACTTCGGCATCTTGTTGGACAACATTAGGAGATAATCCACCTGAATTCGTTATTGCATAATGGACTCTTGCTTCTTGGATGATATGCTCTCTTAAATAGTTCACACCAACATTCATAAGTTCGACGGCATCTAAAGCACTCCGTCCCAAATGTGGTGATGCTGCTGCATGGGAGCTTTTTCCTTTAAACTTATAATACACTTGGAAATTGGAAAGTGAATCCATCGACATGACGCCGTTAACATCCAGTGGATGCCAACAAAATGCAAAATCAACGTCATCGAACAAACCTTCTCTGACCATGAAGGTTTTGCCTGATCCTCCTTCTTCTCCAGGACATCCATAATAACGAACTGTCCCATTTATATGATTCTCTTTCATATAATCCTTCACTGCAACAGCTGCAGCTAAAGATCCCGTACCAAGTAAATTGTGACCGCAGCCATGGCCATTTGCACCTTGTACTATTGGCTCCTGTTTAGCTGTAGCCGCTTTTTGACTCATACCTGACAATGCATCGAATTCTCCCATGATTGCCACAATAGGTTTACCGGTTCCAAAGCTGCCAATAAATGCCGTTTCTATGTTTCCAACACCTTTTTCAACAGAAAATCCTTCGCTTTCCAATGTTTTGCATAGCAATTCAGCAGATTGATATTCTTCAAAACGTGTTTCTGCAAAATTCCATATACGATCACTAACTTCAATGAATTTATCTTTTTTTTGTTCAATGATTTCCGATAATCTATTTACATATGTCATTTTTCACTCTTTCCTTCCTATATATATTCTGAAGAATTATTTTAATAGGCGTCTTGCAATTAGATTCAAAAGTTTGGCACACCTTGGTAAAACTTCTTCTTGAATATCAAATTTAGGGTGGTGATGTGGTGCAGGAATATCAGTCCCGATAATCATATATGTCCCTTTCCCGCCATTATCCTGTACTCTTCGAATCATGAAACTTGCATCTTCGCTACCTGCAGAGCCGGATTCCCTGCAAGCTTTGATTGTTGAAAAACCATCTACATTCCTGGCTTCTTCCATGGCCAGTTCGACAAGTTCTTGATCACAACGAATCGTAATTGCTTGACCTATAATTTCAATTTCATGTTCAAGCTCATGCATACCTGCACTATGAGCCACGATATTTCGAACACGTTGCTCCACTTCAGCATTTGTTTCTTCGGATACAGAACGGGTTTCAATGATCATTTTTGCATGCGCTGGAATAATATTAGCGGCTGTTCCTCCATTAAGAACACCTACGTTCACACGGGTTGAGCCTGAACTGAATCTAGGAATGGCATGAATATTTAACAATGCGGTGGCTGCTCCTAATAATGCATTTTTACCTTTTTCAGGAGAAGCACCTGCATGAGAAGATACCCCATGAAAATGGGCAGTCATTTTCGTACTTGCTAAAAAGCCGGAAGACCCACCGTGAAATTCTCCCAGAGGGACATCTGTGCCAAGGTGCAGACAATATATATGATCCACATCATCCAAAATTCCTTTTTGTACAATTGAATAGGCACCGCGCACTCCCTCTTCAGCAGGTTGAAAAATAAGCTTTACCGTTCCTGAAAAATTCCTATCCGCTAATTTTTCAGCAAGTCCTAAGCCAATTGCCGTATGGCCATCGTGTGCACAGGCATGCATATTTCCTTCATATTTGGAACGAAAACCGTTTATTTGCGGGAAGTGGTCAGAATCAATACTTTCCGTAACAGGCAATGCATCCATATCAAAGCGGAAAGCTACGGTTGGGCCATCCATTTTTCCTTTTAATACACCGATGACGGCAGTATATCCGCCCTCCATTTCTTGGAGGATTTTTGGATTGGCGCCATCTTGTAAGGCTCTATTAAATGTTTCCTCTAATACTTCGATAGAGGGGACTCCACGGCGAGAATCACCATCTAGAGCATCTTTGCCAAATATCACATTATATTTCAGTGAAGTTAATGCTTCCACTACCTTTGAAGCAGTTCGAAATTCCGTAAAGCCAACTTCCGGGTGTTGATGAAGATCACGTCTTAAAGAAATAATATCCAATTCGTTTCACTCCTAATTTATTTGATGATAATTCATATAATACGTTTGTTGTCTAGACCAAGCGGCCCAGCCCCTCAAGTCGCTTAAGGGGCATGCGAGGCGCTTGGGATTTTTCAAATTACGGTAATTTCGGAGATACCCCGGGACCAATTGGGAGGCCGAGGAAATACCAAACCACAACCAATAATGTCCAAATGATGAAGATGATAATCGGATAAGGCAAAATAAGAGAATAATAAGTTCCTAGTTTTGCATCTTTTCGATACTCTTGTAAGAAACTTAAGAATAGTGGGACAAATGGAGATACAGGTGCCAATGGCAATACAGATGAATCCGCTACCCTGAACAACATTTGGGCGAAGGCAGGATGATAGCCTAATACCATGAACATTGGGACAAAAACGGGTGCTAATATAGACCATATTGCCGATCCGCTGGCAATGAACATGGAAAGAAGTCCAGATAAGAACATTAGCCCTATTAGGACAGGTGCACCTTCTATGTTTAGCTGTTCCAGGAGATCTGTAATGGATAAAGCCAAAAATTTACCCATATTGCTCCAGTTAAAGCAAGCGACAAACTGGGAAAGCGGGAAAACCATAATAATGAATCCGGCCATTCCTTTGATTGGGTCTACCAATAATTCCGGAATGTCATTTTGTTTCTTGATTGCCCCCACCTTAACTCCATAAGTAATGGAAACTGTAAAAAAGAAGAGTAAGATGATTGCGACAATTCCAGACATGAATGGAGAAGGGAGGATGGCTCCAGTTTCTGGATTTCGTAATAGGGCTCCTTCTGGAACGACTAGAACGGCCATAACAGCTATAAAAATCAATGCTGAAATACCTGTAGCCAGGAGTGCTTTGTTTTGTTGTTTCGTTAATTGCTCCAATTTTTTATGCTGACCGCCACCTTCATACTTCCCTAAACGCGGCTCAACAAATTTATCTGTTATCAAGGATATAACTACTGTGAGTACGAGAACGGAAGTCGCCATAAAGAACCAGTTATCCGTAACATTAACGGTCAAATTTGCATTCATGCCTTTCGCTACTTCCGAACTGATTCCTGAAAGCAAGACGTCTGTTGTGACGATTAATAAGTTGGCAGTGAAACCTGAACCAACCCCAGCGATGGCAGCGAGCAACCCTGCAACAGGGTGCCGTCCCACAGCAAGGAAAATCAAAGCTCCAAGGGGAGGCATGATGACAAGTGCAGCATCAGAAGAAACATGACTGAAGAAGGCAACAAATACAACTAAATAACTTGCGTATTTCCCTGAGACCTTTAACGACATTTTCCGAATCAAAACTTCTAACAATCCGACCTTTTCAGCAAGTCCCACTCCCAGCATTAGGGCTAAAATAGATCCCAATGGTAAAAACCCTGAAAAGTTTTTAATCATATTCGGCAAAATCCATTGGATGCCTTCACGGCTTAAAAGGTTTTGCACTTCTACTTTCTCTCCACTAATGGGGTCCGATGCCGAAACATGGAAAATTGATAAGAGAGCGGTTACAACAAATAAAAAGGCAATCATATAAATAAATAAGATAAAGGGGTGGGGGATTTTGTTTCCTATTCGCTCTATTCGATTGAAAAAACCACCCGTTTTCTGATTTTGAAGATTAATTGTATCTTTGATTACTTTTTGTTCCATTACATTCTCCTCCTAAACCTTCTTCCATTTTTAGTTTTGCGTTTTTGCAGCATTCCATTTATAAAACTTTTTCTCTAAGCCTGCCCTACACTCAAATTACCGTCTTTGATCCTTTGTGAACTTCATTAATTCCTTCCCAATATACTGATTTTATTTAACGAATACTTAGCGCTATTTTCGTTAAATGTATTATATAATTAAGAATAATCTATTTCAATAAAATTTTCTGAATAAAGGGAAATTATTTTCTGGTAATTGTTGTGAAGTAAGCAATGGGATGCGAAACCATTGAATGATATGCCATTCTTGAACTTACGATAGATAAGTAAACTATATTAAGCAGCACCGTTTATTCATGTCAAAAGGTGCTTTAACATGCTTGTATTTTTGGATGCCATTTTTATTCCCTGTTAGGGTTGGTTATTTTGATATAATAAAACGAATAGTATGATGTAGGGGTGAAATAAACTTGTATAAAATTGGGGTTGTTGGTCCACTTTCATCTTTAAAGAAAATTCGGGATGTTACTAATGAATTTGAGCATGAAATAGATTTTATTGATTTTCCATATGAAGATGCACGTGAGGTAACGGACATTATAAAAAAACATCAAAGTACAGTAAATGGTTGGTTTTTCTCTGGTCCGGTTCCTTATAGAATAGCAAAAGGAATGTTGGATTCAGAGGCCAATTTTACATATTGTCCCCCTGTAGGATCTAGTTTATATAGATGTTTATTACAAATGTCTGCAGATCAAAAACATTTTTTCGATAAGTTGTCCATCGATATGATTCGATTGGAAGACTTTTTTCTTCATGAGTCGCTGCAAGAGCTGGGGATTTCCACTGAACATATTTATGTAAAAACATTTGATGAACAATATGATTATCAAGAAATTGTCCAATTTCATCTTCAGTTGTGGAGGGAAGGGGAGGTACATGGGGTCCTTACCGTTTTGCAATCTGTATATGAGGCCTTGAAAAAGGAAAATGTTCCTGTCTACAAAATTAATATGACAAAAATGGAAATTCGGCAAGCGGTCAAGATTTTAATTGAAAAAGCAAAAAGTACTTATTTCAAGGATAGCCAGATAGGTGTGGAGATCATAGAAATTGATCAGTTTGATCAATTTGTGGACGAGGTCAATATTCGTTACCATCTACAGCATTTGGAGCTTAAGATTAAACAAACATTGCTTACATTTTGCGAAAAATTAGATGGATCCCTCATCGAAAATGGAAACGGACGCTATCAAATATTTAGTTCACGAAAGGCCATTGAACGGGAAATTGGCAGCTTGCGAAGTACTGTTCAACAACTGGCTCTTGAGATGGATGCTTCTGTTGCAGTCGGCATTGGTTTTGGTGAAACGGCTGCATCGGCAGAAATCAATGCCCGCAAGGCAATCCGTCATTCAAAAAAGAAAGAAAGTTCTGGAATTGTTGTCATCCAGGAAGATGGTGTAATGATCGAATCCGTAGGTCAAGAAGAACAATTGGCATACACCTTCCGTTCCAATGATAAAGAACTGCTGGATAAATTGAATCAGGCTAACATTAGTGTGAAAACGTATAAAAAGATTGAAGCATTGATTGATCGTATGGGCTGGGATGGCTTCACTTCCTCGGATTTAGCTTCCCATTTATCCATGACCGTTCGAAATGCCCAGAGAATCATGAGTGGTTTGAGTGAAAGCGGTTTAGTGGAGTACAAAGGAGAAGAACTTCAATCTCCTCGAGGAAGACCTCGTAAAATTTATATGTTAAAGAAGTAACACCTCGACGTTCTTGGTAAACACGTAAATGAAATTCAAGTTCCGATGATAGTTTTGTGCATGAGGCTTCTAAAAAATGCTAATAAACCGCTAATTTCAGTCATAAGGGTGGTCAATAAAAAGTTTCCGGTGAGGATAGCCAATAATCCTAATGAGAACATCAAGTAAATTGCCCCATTTAATTGCGGAAGCACTTCTCCAGTACCAAAGGATAGTATGAGATTTGCACATGAGGTTTAACGAGTATTCATTTTTGGATTAAGGGGGAAGGCGAACTTTTGCCCTTTTTAATCTCTGCCAAATAACTAAGAAGATATCTGCAAAAAAACAACCGGTCTGAATATGACCGGTTGTTTCATTTAGTTACTCTGATTTAGAGCTCTGATCTTTATTTCTTTTATTTCCTTTGCTGTTGTCCCCGCTAACAGGGGCTTGTCCGTGTAATTGCGGTGAATTTTGGTTTCGGCTGCCTTTATTGAATTTTTTTGTCATGTCTCACATCTCCTTTCTTTTTTCAAATACAGTTTGTCCCTTTTTGGTGAACTTATGTTTTTCACTTGTAAGGAACAACTTTGTCATATTTTTCATTCACGCTAGTAAGGTAGCTCGGTAGAAGGATAGGTAGAATATCATTACCTGTTGAAGAAAGCTCTGCCCTATGGAGTTACAGAGGACTGAGTTAAAGTCTTAAAACGCTTGTTGTCGGGCCTCCCTGTTTATCAATCTGGAAACAGTAAGGGGAAATGTCATGTCACTTTGAGAATCTTGCAAAGACAAGACGTGCAAAACGGCTGTTATGACTGTTGAAAGTTCTAATTATGAAGAGAAAATAATCGTTAGGGAAAGTTCGGAAACTAGAGGATCCTTTAACATAGTTCGTTCAAGAGGTTAGAAGTACATAATTACCTTATTTTTAAAAGGCTTGCAGTAGTAGTTTGAAGCTCTGAAAAAAGAACAGCATATACAGATAAATGATTTCAAGGGTACATGTGGCATGGATTTATACAAAATCTTCCTCTTTATTAGATTACCTGCCATTTTTCTTCCATAATAAACGTATTTTTTATTCTTATGTTCTTTCAAAAAAGATTATTAGCTTAAAATATTTAAAAGTGACAGAGTATCCCGTAGAAAATATAAAAAACAAAAGGCAGAATGATTCTGTCTTTTGTTTCAGGAAATATAGAATTATTAAAAGAGATTTAACTCATTTAATTAACTATGCAATTTATATTCTCGAAGGGTGTAATCTTCAATTTTGATCTCCTTATATACCTTAGTATTATAGGCACGAGAATCATTTGAGTGATCTTTTCAAACCCGGGGAAGACACAATTCTCAATTGGTATTTATGTCATTTTTGTTTAAAAATTCAATGATGCCACTCACCAATCCAGGGGATAATGGTAGTTCAGGATCTGTATAGGTTGCTAGATTTCCCGCTCGATCTGCCGGGGCTTCTTTCAATACATGATTCATCTTTTCGAGTAATAGTAATTCAGAATCGCTTTTTTCCTTGTGTAACGCTTTTGCGTTAGTGGCCGGCACTTGAATGTCTCTATTGCCATTTACGATTAGAACAGGGATATTCAGTTCTTTTACTGATTCTAGCGGGTTATATCCAATCCAAGAAATCATGTAAGGTTGAACAGAGGGGCGGAATACACTTTGCAGATCAGCACTGACAGTCTCGACCTGTTTTCCTTGTTTTAGCTTTGCCAGGATATCTTTGGATTCCGTTAATAACGGCGGTGTAAGCTGCTCTTCAAGCTGTTTGATGAGTACTTGGTCAATAGGTTCGCCTGCACCGGCCAATGAAATGAATATGTCTGTTTCTGTTTTCTTTGCCGCTGCCATTCCAATTAAAGAGCCTTCGCTATGGCCGATGATGCCAACTTTGGAAAAACGGCCATCCTTTTTGGCAAATTGGACCCAAGCAGCTGCATCATCAATATACTGCTCAAATCTCAGGTCCTCTTCTTTTCCTGCCAATTTCATATTTTCGCCAATTCCGCGCTTATCATACCTAATGCTTGCAATCCCTTGTTCTGCAAGACTCTTGGATAACATTTTCAAACTATTATTTTTTCCGGGATTTGCGATGGTGTTACCATCTTTATCGGTCGGCCCGGAACCCGCAATTATAATCATCACAGGAAAAGGCCCTTCATTTTTTGGTGTTTCTAAAAGGCCTTTAATGGTTCCGTTCTTTAAGTCGGCCTGCACGATTTCACCGGATTCTTTTACTTTAACTGCCTGATCGGATTTCTTGAGCAATTCAAAGGGGAAGGCTTGCCCTTTTTGAACAAATGTTCCTGAAATCTTTTCCTGATCTACTTTCCCATCAAAAGTAATTTGCTGATTTTGGATTTTCATATCAAAAAACAAGTCTGATTCACTTAACCTTACCCTTGTTAAGGGGAATTCGCTCAACCCTTGTACAGGAATACTTATCGTTCCATCTTTCTTCGTAAAATGAACAATGATTGGAAGCGGTTGATTTGGGATCTTAATATCTCCTTCCCATCTGCCTTCAATAGCATTCAATGAGCTCACTTCCTTCGGTTTTTCTTCCACCTGTACCTCGTCCTTCGTTCTGCAACCTACCATTAATACAGCAGCACTTACGATCATGCATATAATCGACAAAGTTCTTTTCATTTTATCAAGTTCCTTTCTTAGAATAATTAGAGATAAAAAGATATTTTTTATGTGTATTGTTGTATCAGTCATTGGATATCTGTCTTCATTATAAGTAAGATTCAATATATAATTCCAATATTTTCCCTTGTGGTTGCATTTATTTCTCCGTTGTATCTTTTTAAATAGGGTGGCGATTGTGGCTGTGAAGAGGGACGTTTTAAAAAAGTATCGAAGAGACATTCAATCAGACCATCTTGATCGGGATTTTGTTTACACAGTAACTTTTTTGGGGGAGGGATGTCAGGTCAAAATTAGCATTATTTGAATCAAACATTGACATCTAAAAGAAACTCTTTTAGAGTGGATGTGTAAATTAAATATCCTCGTTAGGTGAGGCTCCTGTGTAGGAGATACGCTACTGCCCAAAAATGTCGAAAGACGCCAATGGGTCAACAGAAACCATCGACATAAGGTGGTTTTTAATGTAGCTGGCTTTGTCCTATGCCACACAGTGCTAAAGCTCTACGAATGGAGGAACTGGATTTATGCTTGTATTTGTCATTCAGTCATATACGACTGTTTGTATTTGTCATTCAGACAATGTACGCATCTAAACCGTATTTCACACCTTCATTTGTCATGGAGGTGTTTTTATTTTTTTCCTGGGGGTGGGGATGACTATTCACGACGACATACCCGAGAATGAAAACAAGATTTTGGAAGGGGAATAAATATTTTTTTACTCTTAATATTTAAGGGGAATATTTTTGGGCTCCCCTAAAAAGGAGTGAGTGACGAAATGATAAAAGTCCTGACGGAAGATCAAATGACTTTACAAATCATAAAGGTTTTAAAAGAAGGAAAAAAGAAAGAATTTCAAGCAATATTAGAAGAACTCCAACCATATGACATTGCGCGAACTTTTGAGGGGCTCCCAGAAAAACACCATACACGCTTCTTGTTATTACTTGATTCAGAACAAATCGCTGAACTGATTCAAGAAGTTGAGAAAGTGCATCAATTAAAAATCCTTAGTAAATTAGGAATAGAGAAATCCGGCCATGTAATGGATTTGATGGATAATGATGATTTAGCTTCATTGTTAGAGGACCTATCCCCTGGAAAAATTGAAGAACTTCTTTCAGGCATGAAACAAGAAGAATCAAAAATCGTTCAAAATATCATGAATTATCCCCCTGAAACGGCAGGGCGAATAATGACAAACCGTTTTGTCTGGATCCCCCAACATTATACGGTTCGTGAATCAGTTGAAAAACTGAAAATCTTTGCGGAGTTTTCGGAAACGATCAATTATCTTTATGTAATAGATCATGATAAAAAATTAGTAGGTGTTGTCTCATATCGGGATTTAATAATAAATGATGAATCTGAAAAAATTCAAGATATTATGTATAGCCGGGTTATCTCCGTTTTTGCTTATGAAGACCAAGAAGAGGTAGCTCGTGTTATTGAGCGATATGATTTTTTAGCAATTCCTGTAGTTGAAAAAAATAATGAGTTATTAGGAATTGTAACCGTCGATGATATTATTGATGTGGTCATTAAGGAAGCGAATGAAGATATTGAAAAATTATCGGCATCCGGTAAAGCTATAGACTTTGACACGAAGGCGCATGTGGCCGCATATCGCCGGCTTCCCTGGCTTATTTTACTTTTGTTTATCGGATTAGTGTCTGGAACCATTATAAGCGGTTTTGAAGAAACATTGTCCAAAGTTGTTGCTCTGGCCTTCTTTATGCCGATGATCGCAGGGATGACTGGAAATACAGGTACTCAATCTTTAGCTGTTGTTGTAAGGGGCCTAATCACTAGTGATACGGATGAAGGAGTCGTGACGAGACTTATTATTCGGGAATTGAAAGTGGGATTGATAATAGGCATTACCTGCGGAATATTGATTTCCATCATAGCTTATGTTTGGCAGGGAAATCCCGTTCTGGGATTAGTGGTTGGAAGTTCGTTAGTGATGACCCTGATTATCGGGACTTTAGCTGGGACCATTATTCCTTTAGTATTATATAAATTCAACATCGATCCTGCAGTTGCTTCCGGTCCGCTAATTACAACACTAAATGATATACTCTCGTTACTTATTTACTTTGGAATTGCCACGATGTTTATTTCAAAATTGATGTAGACTATCCATTAAGTTTTTTCAAGGGCGAACATGTTCTTAATGATTGCAGTACAAATTGTCCAGGCTGATGTTTTAAATCGGGAAATTGCGGAGTTTGAACATCTGCCAAGCAAACAATAAAAATAGAGTTTTAAACTGCGGCCTTTTCTCGGTAACCAATCGGGGAAAGGCCGTTAAATTTTTCTTGGGAGTGAACCGTATATTGAAATGAAAAACATGGGACATAATAGTTTGTAGCAAGTTTGGGGTTTTCAGGAAAGGTTACATAAAGAGTGTTATGGAAGCAATAGCCAATCATATTCTTTGACCTATGAACTTCATCAGTGATACGCTTCTTTTCGAAATTACGTATTCAAACCAAGGAGGAACAATGATGACACAAACTAAACAACAAGTAATCACCCTGGCAAATCGTCCAAAAGGTATGCCTTCGAAAGGGGATTTCAACTTTGTTGAGAGTGAAGTTCCCACACCAAAGGATAATGAGATTTTAGTACGTACACTATATTTATCTGTCGATCCATACATGCGTGGCAGAATGCAAGATACCAAATCATATATTGCTCCATTTGAACTGAATAAGGTCATTACGGGCGGCGTTGTTGCTGAAGTTGTTGAATCCAAATCGAATTCCTTCAAACAAGGGGATGTCGTTGTTGGAAATATCGACTGGGCAGAATACACAGTTGTCACCGAAAAGGAAATCCGCGTGATTGATCCCAAGGTGGCCCCGGTCACAACTCATTTAGGGATTCTTGGAATGACCGGTTTAACTGCATACTTTGGTTTGCTTGATATTGGTAAACCTCAAGAAGGTGAAACGGTAGTCGTTTCAGGAGCCGCTGGAGCAGTTGGTTCAGCAGTCGGACAAATTGCTAAGATTAAAGGTGCGAAGGTTGTGGGCATCGCTGGTTCAGATGAAAAACTTGAGTATTTAACGAAAGAGCTAGGATTTGATGGAGCCGTAAACTATAAAAGTGATAGTTTTGCGACAGATTTAGCTAATGCTGTTCCTGATGGGGTCGATATTTATTTCGATAATGTGGGCGGCGAGGTGTCCGATGCTGTTTTCACGCTTTTGAATGCAAATGCCCGAATACCATTATGCGGAGCGATTTCCTCGTATAACGCAGAAGGAAAAGATCTAGGACCGCGTCTGCAATCGGCGATGATCAAAACAAGTGCACTAATGAAAGGTTTCACAGTTGGAAATTATGCAGCTAGATTCCAAGAAGGTGCTACGGATTTAGGTAAGTGGCTTCAAGAAGGAAAGCTGAAGTATGAAGAAACGATTATTGAAGGGTTCGAAAACACGCCTGATGCATTTTTAGGTTTGTTTAAAGGAACGAACCTTGGTAAACAGCTTGTAAAAGTTGCGGAACCTGAATTCGCTCAACTATAAGTTTTCTGGAAATAAAGCTGAGAAAGGTCCTTTTTTGTGATTTTTAAGCAGCTTATGACAAAAGCGGCCTTTTTTCGATTTTCAATCGGGGAAAGGCCGTTTTCCTTTCAAGTTAAAATATGATCTTTCATTACCTTTAGTGTATCTTTTGATCCATATGAAGGATATTAATTATTAAAAGTCACTTCATCAGACATAGCTTTCACTACAGAGGTAATGGAATCTTTAATGAAAGGATACATTTAAAATGAGGAAGTCGATCACATACGAATAAAGAAGTGCCAGTAATAGAAGGATACTCAAAAATCCGCCAGTGAATTTTGGACCTGCAAGATGCGCTTCGGTTTTGCGGGGAAGCAACTGGCTAATCAATCTATTGATCCTCGTATGGGAGTTCATATTTGAATCCATTTCTTTAAATGAGTGATTCTTCGCCCCTATTAATAGGATGAAATTGGAAGAGTTATAGAAAAGTCTGTAAAAATGACAAATTTCATTATAAAATGTAATGATAAAGAGAAAGGTGATGAACCATGTCAAACGTTGCTAAATTTCGTGATTTTTTAACTAGTGAGAAAATCTATATGAATGAGTTGAATGAAGATGGCACCACCTTTTTTAGGGCTGAGCAAAAGTTAAAGGACGGGTGGAAGGTCCTTTTAGTATTTGCTTTCAATCAAGATGAAAATGTGGCGGACTTATTTTGCTTTAATGTCGCAGAATTGAAGAATCCTGAAAAGAAACAGGACGTACATACACTTTTGAATGAATATAATGCTAATTTTAGGTATTCTAAGCTGTATGAGGAAAATGGGACCATTTCCATTCGGTATTCATACTCCATTGAAGGGGATATCGTACCGGATCTGGCGTTCAGGAAGTTAATCATGCTGCTTGAAACGGCACAGCAGGTTTATCCGCGGTTAATGGAAGTCATTTGGTCTTAAATCATCATATATAGGATGAAAAAGTTCTCTGAATCAGGGGACTTTTTAACATTTTTACTAGAGTGAATGAATATATTAACGTTACAATACGCTAATTATTAATTTTTTTTAAAAGAACTATTGCATTTTTTCACATTAAACTATATAATTAATTTTGTTGATTGGTAATTCGACAAACTTCTACAAGAATCTGCGGGTGTAGTTTAGTGGTAAAACCTCAGCCTTCCAAGCTGATGATGAGGGTTCGATTCCCTTCACCCGCTCCAATACATACTCATAACGTAGGGTTTCGTTACCTGGAGAACGAAGCTTTGCGTTTAAATATTATTACAAGAATTCTACTGTTTACAGTGGGATTTTTTTTATTGTCCAAATGACCTGCATTTTATGAAAGCAGTGTTCCTGTATGTCATACGGAGTTTTTTTGCCCAAACTGGCAAGTTGTGAAGTCGAAGTCTGATTAGCGACGGGTAATGGGGAAGAGAAAGACGTGCCAGGCTATGTAACCATAGATTATTAAACCCGCCAATATTATTAGGGTGATTATCTATTCTAAAGTCAGAAAGTAACCATAGTTATGGTTGCAGTTTGGCGACAAAAAAGGATTGGGAGTCCGAATAGCTTCACTGGATTGTAATTAAAAGAAAAAAACTGTAGGCTGGACTCATCCGAACCAAGTTTAAGACTAGGTGATCTTTCATGTTTTTTACTGTAATCCTTAATAGATAGAAGAAATTTGCGACACTCCTGCCGAATAACTGGCTAGTCGAGACCCCGAAGGCGCTTGCGCTGAGGAGGCTTGGCAGACAGTCGACGGAAAGGGAGCAGATTTCTGGAATCAACTGGAATATTATTGAGAAAAAACTGTAGGCTGGACTCATCCGAACCAAGTTTAAGACTAGGTGATCTTTCATGTTTTTTACTGTAATCCTTAATAGATAGAAGAAATTTGC
>NZ_JBHVSL010000001.1:98019-115193 GCF_042885195.1 Peribacillus sp. NPDC058075
GACACTCCTGCCGAATAACTGGCTAGTCGAGACCCCACAGGCGCTTGCGCCGAGGAGGCTTGGCAGACAGTCGGCGGAAAGGGAACAGATTTCTGGAATCAACTGAAATATTATTAAGAAAAAAATGTAGGCTGGACTCATCCGATCCAAGTTTAAGACTAGGTAATCCTTTTATCGCCTTTATTCAGGGGATGGATCGATCGGTTGAATAAAAGGATATTATGGCACTGGTTTTATTTATTGGAAAAATCATAAAAAGACCCCTTCCGATTCTGGAAAGGGTTTATTTTCGTTCAATTTTTAATTATCCTTCTACAATCGAGTAAGTCCCTTCACCACCATGGATTTCAAGGAACATGTCCATCAGGGATTTCGTTAGCTGATCTGCTTCCATGATTGGAGTATTGGGCTGTAAATAAATGATTTGGATGGCCTTTTTCGATTCCTCAGTGACTTTCGTGCGTTCTGAATCAACGTAAGGACTTCCGAATGCACCCACATGATCGGCTGATGTTATCATATTTTCCATGGAATTCAAGCGGCCGTTCAAACCTTCATAACCATCTGATGCCTCGCCGATCTTAATCGAGATGTTCCCTGATAATTTTTCCGCATCATAAATGCCGATCGGAACTTCATATAACAGCGAGAAGAAGTTATTTAAATCGATGGCTGAATGGATGGGTGTCAAGTAATTCTGTTTTTTTATGCGTCGGTAAAGGGCTTCCACGGAGGGGCGGTACCGTGACGGATTTGTTCCTGTAGCCTTGAAAATCTCCCGCCACACTTTAATGCCGGAAAAGTCGGTCAATTCCTTTTCTTCAAGGTCAAAGAAAAGAGCTTCCTGAAATAGTTGAAGTCTTCCTTTCACCATTTGCGGGGAGGGACCTACTTCGATGTTGTCATATGTAATGATCCCCACTTTGAATTGAGGGATTTTACTGCTAAGATTAGCTGATACGGTAATTTCCAACCGTTTCACCTCCAAAAATGATTGCAATTAGTTTATCATAGATAGCAATGGTTTGAAAAAGATTCAAGCTTTCAATGGGAATACTGAATGAACGTAGGTGATTAATATGGATATGAACACATTCAAGCAAGAAGTGATTTTATATAGTAAGGAAATCGGCATCGATAAAATCGGCTTTACATCGGCCACGGCCTTTACCGAATTGAAAGGTCGGTTGATACGTCAACAGGAGCTGGATTATCAGTCAGGTTTTGAAGAAGCCGATATAGAAAAAAGGGTAAGGCCAGAATTGATATTCGATAAACCGCAATCCATCATTTCGATTGCGCTTGCTTATCCTTCGAAATTGAAGGATGCTCCGCAAAGTACAAAAAGTGAGCGCCGGGGGATCTTTTGCCGGGCGTCTTGGGGAACGGATTATCATACCGTTCTTCGTAATAAATTGCAGTTACTTGAGGATTTCATTAAAGATAAAGTGCCAGGGGCAATGATGAAGTCCATGGTCGATACGGGAGAATTATCAGATAGGGCAGTGGCTGAGCGTGCAGGTATTGGCTGGAGTGCAAAAAACAGTATGATCATCACACCGGAATTCGGGTCTTATGTGTACTTGGGGGACATGATAACCAACCTGCCATTTGAACCGGATCAACCGATGGAAAATCAGTGCGGGACTTGCAATAAATGTGTCGATGTTTGTCCGACTGGTGCGCTCGTTCAGGGCGGGCAACTAAATTCCAAGCGTTGTATTGCATTCTTAACGCAGACAAAAGGTTTCCTTCCGGATGAGTTCAGGACGAAAATAGGCAATCGTTTGTATGGGTGTGATACATGCCAGACCGTTTGTCCGAAAAATAAAGGAATGGATTTTCATTTTCATGAAGAGATGGAACCCGACCCGGAGCTGGCGAAACCGTTGTTAAAACCATTGCTTACGATTTCAAATCGGGACTTCAAAGAGACATACGGCCATGTATCTGGCTCGTGGCGCGGTAAAAAACCAATCCAACGAAATGCCATTTTAGCATTGGCCCATTTCAAAGATGAAACGGCATTGCCTCAATTGATACAGGTCATGAAAGATGATCCGCGGCCTGTCATCAGGGGGACGGCGGCCTGGGCAGTTGGGAAAATTGGCCGGGAGCAGGCTGTTTCCGCATTGGAAGAAGCACGAATGAAGGAAACGGATGAAGAGGTACTGGCGGAAATTGAGAAAGGACTGCAGTTTACCTTGGAAACAAAATGATATCTAAAATGCAGCCGCCCGGTAAATAGTAACGGGGCGGCTTTATTTGGCTTAAAATATATCGTTACCTTCGAGGAAGCCTTTTTAAAAGTTGAAACTCCCACATTTTATGAAATTGTGTTTTTGTCCATGCCTTCATACATACACATTAGCATAGATGGTAAGAAGGAGGGCATGAACTTGAGGGAACAATTGCAACGCCTTTTACAAGAAAGAGTGGAGTTTTATACTTCCGATGATCTAGAACGGGGTGAAAGGAAGTTACATTTGAAGAAGGAAGTGATGAGGAACCGTGCTGCGGAAATTGTTCGGGTGAATGCGGCAGGTAAGGTACATTCGAAAAGAAAGGAAGACAATGATACAGTTCTGACATATCATGTGCACCTGCAATATTTATTGAAACAGGAGGATTCATTTTATATAGAAGAAGAAATGGAAGAAAGGGAGGCCCGGTTTCGAAATGGGTATATAGTGGATGAACATGAGCTGTTTCCCAGCTTTGAAACCGAAGAGGCACCGCCAAAATGTGATCCAGGCGCAGATCGTCTCGCATATAAGTATGATCGAATGAAGGCCGTCCAATATGCCGAGCGTTGGTGGAACGAATTCAATCCCGCTTATCATAAATTCACTGATGATTGTACGAATTACATTTCTCAATGTTTACATGCGGGAGGAATTCCGATGTGGGGGGCGCCAAACAAAAGTAAGGGCTGGTGGATAAGAGGGAAAAGCTGGAGTTATACATGGACGACGGCCCATTCTTTATATCATCTGCTTAAAGCCGGGAATGCCATCAGGACAAAGCAGGTCGAGTCGGCCAAGGAATTGAATTTGGGTGATATCCTCTGCATAGATTTCGAAGGGGACGGACGGTTTGATCATAACTTGATCGTAACGGCGAAGGATCAGGACGGGATGCCGCTTGTGAATGCACATACGATGAACAGCCGTCACCGGTATTGGACATATGAGGATTCAACCAGATACACACCGAACATCGTTTATAAATTCTTTGTGATTTTGGATGGAGGGTGATTGGTTTTTAGTCTTTTTGTTTAATGCTATAATTAAGGTGAAGTTCAAACTAGAGGTGAAAATGAAGTGTCAATACATGTAGTTTTATATCAACCACAGATTCCAGCAAATACAGGAAATATCGCAAGAACGTGTGCAGGGACGGATACGTCTTTACATCTCATTCGCCCGCTCGGTTTCTCGACGGATGACAAACAGCTCAAACGGGCTGGGCTCGATTACTGGGAGAATGTAAAGATCCATTATTATGATTCGTTAGAAGAGTTTTATGAAAGAAATGCCGGCGGCGAATTTTATTACTTGACGAAATTTGGAGAGCAGCCCCATTCCAGCTTCGATTACAGTGATCAAGACAGTGAGATATTCTTCATTTTTGGCCGTGAAACGACGGGTCTCCCGAAAGATCTGATCCAAGAAAATATGGATCGGTGCCTGCGGATTCCAATGACGGATAAAGTACGTTCCCTTAATCTGTCGAACACGGCAGCCATCTTGGTATATGAAGCACTTAGACAGCAAAATTACCGTGATTTGGATTTGAAAACAAAAGGTTGAATTTCATCAATACTATCATCGGGCGCATATCAGCCCCGATGATGGATACATATTCTTTAGGGGTGGGAGCATTGAATAACTTTATTGAGAAGATTTTAGATCACCGTTCCATACGTTCTTTTGAGGACAAGTTGTTGTCTGATGAGCAAATTCATACGATTGTTGAATGTGCCCAAGCTGCATCGACTTCAAGTTATATTCAAGCGTATTCAATCATCGGGGTAACCGATCCGGAAAAGAAAGCCAAGCTTGCTGAACTTGCCGGACCACAAGCATATGTAGAGAAGAATGGACATCTATTCGTCTTTTGTGCCGATTTATATCGTCAGGATATGGTTTCCGAAATGGAAAACACTGACTTGTCCGAATCAATTGAAAGTACCGAGAAGTTCATGGTTGCCTGTATTGACGCTGCTCTTGCGGCTCAAAATGCGGCTTTGGCAGCAGAATCGATGGATCTTGGCATTTGCTATATAGGCGGGATCCGCAATAATCTCCCGGAAGTGTCAGCGATTTTGAATATACCGCATCGCGTTATGCCATTATTCGGTCTAGTGGTCGGATATCCGAAAAACCGTTCGGATAAAAAGCCGCGTTTGCCGCTTGCCAATATCTATCATGAAAATGGATATCAGGAGGATAGGCAAGAGTTCATCGGACAACTTGAAGAGTATAATGAAACGATTTCCAGCTATTACGAGCAACGGACTAAAGGTAAACGAAAAGACACCTGGACCGGGCAAATGGTTGGAATGCTTGGAAAGAAAAGCAGGTTGTACATGAAAGATTATGTTGAGAAGCAAGGATTTAAGAAACATTGATTGTGCCCTTCCCATAAGGGACATCTTCCAAAGTCCTGAGTATCGACCTAGCAGTAAAGATCCCGGAAACATTTCCGGGATCTTTCCTGTGTTCATTTGTCAGTCGGTAATACGGACCGGCCCAAAAAACTGTCAGGATTTCATCTTATATGCCATGAAATTACCATTGACAATATATTTAGATAGAATTATAGTAATTAAGTAGTGGATAATGATAATCATTTTCATTTGAGTTTTTACTTACCTATTTTTCCGTAAATGGAGGTTGAAAAATGGTTCGCCTATATACAGAGGATTTGAATATTAGTTATGGTGAACGTTTAATTGTAAAAGATCTCAGTGTGGAAATTCCAGATAAAAAAATCACGACGATCATCGGTTCAAATGGATGTGGGAAATCGACACTTTTGAAAGCGATCACCAGGATCATACCAAATCAATCAGGTACGGTTGTTTTAGATGGGGTGAATATTTCAAAAGAAAGCACTAAGATCCTTGCAAGAAAAATGGCCATACTTCCGCAGACACCCGAGAGTGCAAGCGGATTGACGGTTGGGGAGCTCGTATCATATGGGCGCTTTCCCTATCAAAAAGGTTTTGGGCGCCTGACCCAAAAAGACTATGATGTAATTGATTGGGCACTTGAAGTGACCGGTACGAAAGACTTCAAGTTCCGTCCGGTGGATGCTCTATCAGGAGGTCAGCGCCAGCGTGTTTGGATTGCCATGGCCCTTGCCCAGGAAACGGAAATCATCTTCCTTGATGAGCCGACCACCTATTTGGATATGGCGCATCAGCTGGAGGTTTTAGAATTATTACAAAGGCTGAATGTAGAACAGGGACGTACAATTGTCATGGTTCTTCATGATTTAAACCAAGCTGCACGCTTTGCCGACTATATCATTGCCTTAAAGGACGGGGAAATAGTCAAAGCAGGAGATTGTGAAGAAGTCATCACTCATGAAGTGCTTAAGGAAGTATTCCATATTGATGCGGTAATTGGACGAGATCAACGAACGAACAAACCAATGTGCAGCACATACAATTTACTAAAAGGAGATTTGACAACAAATGAAAAAGATAATGATCCCGTTTATACTGCTGTTAGTGTTAATTATTAGCGCTTGTGGTAACGAGTCAGCCAAAAAAGAAAAAAGCCCGGCTTCCAAAAAGGAAGAATCAGGTACCATCACCTATCAATCTGAAAATGGTCCTGTTGAAGTTCCGGCAGATCCTCAGCGTGTTTTAGTACTATCATCTTTCGCAGGTAACGTAATGGCTTTGGATGTTAACCTTGTAGGGGTTGATTCCTGGTCTAAAATGAATCCGAATTTTAAAGAGTTAAAAGATGTTGAAGAAGTGACGGACGAAAACCTGGAAAAGATCATCGAGTTGAATCCGGATTTAATCATTGGTTTATCCACGATTAAAAATGTCGATAAATTAAAGGAAATTGCTCCAACCGTAACATATACATACGGAAAAGTTGACTATTTAACACAACATGTAGAAATCGGTAAACTTTTGAATAAAGAAAAAGAAGCTCAAGCATGGGTGGATGATTTCAAAAAAAGGGCAAAAACAACTGGTGATGAAATTAAAGCCAAAATTGGAGAAGATGCTACCGTTTCCGTTTTCGAAAAGTTTGACAAACAGTTCTATGTATACGGTGATAATTGGGGACGTGGAACGGAAATCCTTTATCAAGAAATGAAATTGGGTATGCCTGAAAAGGTAAAAGAAGTGGCGCTGAAAGATGGTTACTTTGCCTTATCATTAGAAGTCCTTAAAGACTATGCCGGTGATTATGTGATTTTGAGCAATAACAAAGATCAGGACAATTCATTCCAACAAACTGACACGTTTAAAAACATACCTGCCGTTAAAAACAATAAACTATATGAAGCTGATGCAAAAAAATTCTACTTCAATGATCCAATAACATTAGATTACCAATTAGACTTCTTTTCCAAAAGTTTTCTTGGAAAATAATACAGCGAGGGAGAGGGATTCCAATTCCTCTCCTTTTATTCTATAAAAAAAGAGATGAGAGAGACAGATGACTAATGAAAATCAACGTTTCATCCCATTTATAAGTAAACTGATCATAGCGATCGTCGCCTTTATAGGCATGTTCATTATTTCAATGGCATTTGGTGCGGCTGATGTTACCGTTAAAGACGTTTGGCAAGCACTGACATCAAATGCTGTCGGTGAAAAGCTTTCAATCATCCGGGAAATCCGTTTCCCTCGTGAAGTGGGAGCAATCTTCGTGGGTGCAGCGCTTGCCGTTTCTGGTGCCATCATGCAGGGGATGACCAGGAATCCACTTGCCGATCCGGGGTTGCTTGGATTGACGGCAGGAGCCAATGCAGGTCTCGCCATTACTTTGGCATTTATTCCAAATGCTAATAATTTAGGGATCATGATTGCGTGTTTTATAGGTTCCGCTGTCGGGGCAACCATGGTTTTCGGAATCGGGGCGATCAAAAAGGGAGGATTTTCACCATTAAGGATCGTATTGGCTGGTGCTGCAGTCTCTGCATTCCTATTTGCCGTTTCGCAAGGGGTGGGCATTTATTTCAAGGTATCAAAAGATGTTTCGATGTGGACAGCTGGCGGGAATATCGGAACTTCGTGGGAGCAGCTTCGCGTAATCGTGCCGTTCATTTTAATAGGCATCCTGATTTCCCTTATCTTTTCCAGACAGCTCACCATACTTAGCTTAAGTGAAGAAGTGGCGGTAGGCTTAGGGCAAAAGACAACACAAATAAAGGCGGTCCTTTTCGTAGTCATCATTCTCCTGGCAGGAGCTGCCGTTGCGCTTGTTGGAAATATGGTGTTCATCGGGTTAATGGTCCCCCATATTGTTCGGGCTATCGTGGGTACGGACTATCGATTCATCCTTCCTATGTCTGCGATTTTGGGAGCCACTTTCATGCTGCTTGCCGATACGATCGGCCGTACCATCAATTCTCCATATGAAACACCTGTGGTAGCGGTTGTTGCGATGATAGGTTTACCTTTCTTCCTCCTAATCGTGCGTAAAGGAGGTAAAGCATTTTCATGATCCACTCAGCTTTAGTCAAAAAACAGCGTTGGATAATAGGTGCATTAACTGCACTCATCATCATTACGATCATTATAGGGACGTGTTCGGGATATTCCAATCTTTCTTTAGGGCGACTGTTACCAACGCTCTTCGGGCAAGGGACGTTTAAAGAGGAATTCATATTATTTTCCGTCCGCTTGCCGCGAATCATCATCACCCTTTTAGCAGGCATGGCCCTTGCACTGTCGGGAGCCATTCTGCAAGGGATCACACGTAATGATTTAGCCGATCCAGGAATCATCGGGATCAACTCAGGAGCAGGTGTTGCCATTGCCGCTTTCTTTCTGTTTTTCCCGCTTGACGCTGGTTCGTTTGTTTATATGGTTCCGCTTGTCGGTTTTATCGGAGCGTTACTGACGGCCTGTTTAATATATATCCTCTCATACAAGAGAAAGAGTGGCCTTGAACCCGTTCGGTTAGTGTTGATCGGCGTAGGTTTTTCAATGGCGCTTTCAGGCCTGATGATTGTCCTCATTTCGTCAGCGGAACGAGCGAAGGTCGATTTCATCGCAAAATGGTTGGCGGGAAATATATGGGGCACGGATTGGCCTTTCATTTGGGCAATCATTCCATGGTTAATCATCCTCATTCCATTCACTTTATATAAAGCAAATCGTTTGAATTTGCTGGGTTTAAGTGAACCGGTCGCAATTGGGGTCGGTGTATCGATTGAAAAGGAGCGGATCGTACTGCTGATCACGGCTGTAGCACTGGCAGCGGCAGCCGTTTCTGTTACAGGCGGAATTGCATTCATTGGACTTATGTCCCCGCACATAGCAAAATCCTTGGTAGGACCTCGAAATCAACTATTCATTCCGGTTGCCATTTTAATCGGTGGATGGCTATTGCTGCTTGCCGATACGATAGGCCGTAATATAATTGAACCCGAGGGGATTCCTGCAGGTATCATGGTCGCATTGATCGGTGCTCCTTATTTCATGTATTTATTGTTGAAAAAATAACAATTTGCTAAAAAATCCCCTGAATGATTTCAGGGGATTTTATGTTTTTGAGTGCTACCGCAGTTTTTTGTTTTAATAGAGTTATCTATATCTATTTATTTCATCAGGATTCAATCGTTTCGCTTCGAAATAAAATACTTGAATAAACTTTTTTGTATTTACCCGGGTAGGTGTAAGAACTAATGTTGAATCATTTTGCAGTTCTTTCATCTTTTGGCGAACGACTGTGAAATCGAAAAATTTGGAAGCGTAATTTTCAAACTTCGGATTTGAAAAATCCGTTAAACCGAGCGAAGCAAAATGATTTAACGAATGGTTAATCGTTCTGCGTATCCGCTGTTCGGAAGCTTTTATTTCCCGATTGATATCAGCCTGCAAAGCGGCTGTGCCGAGCTTTTTTTTGGTGATTTCTACAAAGATATCTTTAAGGGTGGGGAATTGCTTTCCAAAAGTAAAAGTCCTTTCATACATAAATAAATATTGAAGCATCTCCATTAAATCTTTTGCGCCATTTTCTCCAACGATCCCTAATTCCGATAGTAGGAATTCACCTACCTCACTTATACTTTTTTCATTAAAATTAATGGATTTATCAACTTTTGGCTGTTCAAAATTCAATACACTATTCAAAGAGGCTTGAATAGTTGTGATCGATCTTTCTAAATGAATTCGTTCCATAACTTTTCGGATAACTGTTACTATCTCAATACGATTAATTGGTTTAGTAATATAATAATCAATTCCAAGTGAGTATGCCTCACCAATCAGCTCCTTTGATTCAACCTGCGAAATCATTATTATTTTCCCGTTAAATGTATTTTTTATATGACGAAGTGTCTCAATGCCATCCCGGATGGGCATTAATAAGTCAATAAATAAAATATCAATTTGTTTCAAATTCAAAATATGTCCTTCTAATAGGCTTCCATCTTCGGCTTCCTCCACCACTTCTCCTAAATCTTCGTTCTCTATAATTTGGCTTAAGTTTGACCGTATGGCACAATCATCATCTGTTATAAAAAAACGCATGGAATCATCCTCTCTGGATCAACTTTTGAATGGGTAATTTTATTGAAAAAACGGCGCCGTTAAAACTATTCTCAAACAGGATATCCCCTCCCAGTTCTTTTACGACCTCTTTAACATATGAGAGACCAATCCCTGTTGAAGGTGTCCCGAAATGATCATATTTTGAAGTGAACCCAGGTTTGAATATGACAGTCTGATATTTTTGAGGAATTCCAGGTCCAGTGTCAGCAACTTTAAATTCTACATTGTCATGAACTTCACACAAACTTAAACGGACGATTCCCTTTTCTTTAATTGCTTCAACTGCATTTGCGACTAAATTATTGAAAAGAGATAACACGGTATACACATGATAATGTGAATCATTTCCATCCAATGAATATTCAAATTGTATATCCTTTCCTAGTGATAAGGCATATTTTTCATTAATTCGGATAATTAAATGAAAAAGTTCAGCAGCATCCATATAATCTTTAAAACTCTCATTGGAAATCAATTTGGAGAGACCAGCAAAAATCCGTTGATTATCTTTCTTGACTTCATGCATTTCACCCGCGATGCGCAATGCTTTTTGACTATATGGCTCTGTATAAACATGAGGCTGCTTTTCCTTTTTTTCCAGAGCTTTTAAATCTCGATACAAATCATACGATTTCTTTGTAATATTCTCAGCATTATTTAATGTTTTTTTTAAATGAATCGTTTCCTCATATAAGTTGGAAATGAGCATCAGCATATGTTCATTTTGTTTTCTGATTTGTCTTTCCTTTGATTGTGCTTCATAAAGTTTCAACATATTAAAAAAACTTAAAACGATAAAACTGTGGGCGAATGCGATCATGATCATCTCGTTCAGTGAACCTAGCGTAATGGTTGTTTCCAATACAATATATTGAAAGATCAATTCTACAGAGTCGGAAAATATTTCGATAATGAGACCAATAAATCCAATAATTAAAGATCGGTTTTGAAAGCGATTGATTTTCACTAAATAAAAAAGAAAGCAGTAGGTGAAATAAAAGAAAAAACTTGGATAATGAACATGGAATGCGGAAGCCCAGGAAAAACTATCATGCATGAAAAAATCTATAAGAATACGAAATGCCACAACCATTGTTCCTGTCAGAAAGCCCGAAAGAATGGCAGGTGTTTTCTGTAATAATAGTAAAAAAAAGAAAAGTACAGGCGGACCAAAGCTTACCCGAAACGTTTCATTTAAAGGATAAAAACTCAATTCGCCTGCTAATGGCACTGTTAACAGCATCAAAGCAAGAATATTGACCTCTTTTTTCATTAACGTACTGAGATTCAAGTCGTCACCTCCCAATTTGTTTAAAAAATCAGTATACAGTTTCATCGGCTTCAATACAACGCTTACTTTGTTCCTGAAAGGAACGGCTTAAAACCAATTATCGCAAAACCAATCTTATTTTCTATCCACAAAAAATGGTAACGGAAACGGAACATATGAGATGATTCCGTTTTTTTTAGTGGATTTTTATTTTTTAGATATTGTAGGTTTTCGTATGATTCTGTAGTTCCCAATTTAAAATGAACGGTAGATAGAGATTTTTGAAAGCGCTTAACAATTATTAGAATATTCATTATGTTTTCATCTAATCTATTACAGCATGATGGCATTCGGTAAAACGCTCATTTTGAATAATGATACAACAACTGAAGAGGTGGAAAAATGTGATTGAAGAATTGTCAAAAGAGTATGACATTCACGTTAATGGTCAAAAGCAAGCCGAATTAGATGATTGGGTGGCACATTACAGACCCTATGCTAGTGAAGGGCAAACCGCCAATTATATACCGGCATTGAGGAATGCACACTTATCGCAATTAGGTATTTGCATACTGGAGCCTGGTGGAACAATGATCAAGTCAGGGGATTGGGAAGTCCCCTTCACGCTGCAAAGTATTTCAAAAGTGCTCAGCTTTATAGCCGCATGCTTGGGTTGCGGCATTTCTTATGTGTTAGAGAGGGTCGATGTGGAACCAACTGGAGATGCTTTCAATTCAATTATTCGTTTAGAAATGCATAAGCCGGGAAAGCCGTTTAATCCGATGATAAATGCTGGGGCGATTACTATAGCTTCGCTTCTCCCAGGTGATTCTTCACAAAAGAAATTAGAATTTCTCTATACATTATTCGAAAAATTATTAGGAAAGCGCCCGGTCATCAATGAGGCAGTGTATCTATCTGAGTGGCAAACCTCTCATAGAAATAGAGCCTTGGCTCACTATTTAAAAGAGACGAATTATTTAGAATCGGATGTAGAGGAAGCTTTAGAGGTTTACCTCAAACAATGTTCCATAGAAGTAACCACAGAAGACATAGCCCTGCTTGGGCTGATTCTTGCACAAGATGGATACCATCCCATCCGTAAAGAACAAGTACTCCCCAAAAAAGTGGCTAAGCTGGCTAAAGCATTAATGCTTACTTGTGGTATGTACAATGCTTCGGGTAAATTTGCGGCTTTCGTGGGAGTGCCTGCCAAAAGTGGAGTATCTGGCGGGATCATGGCACTTGTTCCTCCAAGTTCCAGAAGCGGGCTTCCTTTTCAAGATGGATGTGGCATTGGTATATACGGACCTGCCATTGATGAATATGGGAATAGCATAACAGGTGGTATGTTATTGAAACAAATGGCACAGGAATGGGATCTTAGTATTTTCTAAAAGCAGAGAAAAGCAATCTAGGGGACATCCAAATTTTCGCCTTATCCATTGACTAAACTTTAGCAAGAGGTGATGCAATGCAGCAATCACTTTAAGAATCTATTGGACGAACTTGAGACCATTCATAAATCAGTTAAGAACGTCATTATAAAAGAATGAAATTTGGAAAGCATGGTGATGAACATATGAATAATTTGCAGCGAAAGATGGGTACGTTTTCGTTAACGATGGTAGGACTCGGGTCAATTATTGGTTCAGGTTGGTTATTCGGAGCTTGGAGAGCGGCACAGATTGCAGGACCGGCTGCCATTATCTCTTGGATTATCGGGATGGTTGTTATTTTATTTATCGCACTTTCTTACAGTGAATTAGGAGCTATGTTTCCTGAAGCTGGGGGAATGGTAAAATACACGCAGTACTCACATGGCTCGTTTTTAGGGTTTCTTGCAGGTTGGGCAAACTGGATTGCAATTGTTTCTGTAATTCCAGTCGAAGCGATTGCTTCTGTTCAATATATGAGTTCGTGGCCATGGAAATGGGCGGAGTGGACACATGGTTTAGTGGAAAATGGGAGTCTTACTGGGGGAGGCTTGGCAATTGCCTCTGCATTATTGGTCGTTTACTTTTTATTGAATTACTGGACAGTTAGTTTGTTTTCAAAAGCAAATTCATTTATTACAGTCTTTAAGGTTATTATACCTGGACTTACGATTGGCTCACTTTTATTTGCCGGTTTTCATGGTTCCAATTTTACTTCTGCAGGAAGTATCGCTCCCAATGGTTGGGCAAGTGTACTTACTGCTGTAGCAACCTCTGGTATCATCTTTGCTTTTAACGGTTTTCAAAGTCCGATTAACATGGCAGGTGAGGCAAAGAATCCTGGACGTTCGATTCCATTTGCAGTAATAGGCTCCATCTTAATTGCAACGGTTATCTACGTTTTATTACAGGTTGCATTTATTGGAGCCGTTGATCCGTCGATGATTGTGAACGGATGGCAACATTTGAATTTCAATTCACCGTTTGCAGACTTAGCAATTGTTCTAGGCATAAACTGGTTGGTTATCTTACTATACGTTGACGCATTTATTTCTCCTTCCGGGACGGGAATAACATACACGGCGACAACGTCACGAATGCTTTATGGAATGGAAAAGAATAAATATTTGCCAAGCGTGTTTGGAAAACTTCATCCACTTTATGGTATCCCTCGTCAAGCCATGTTTTTTAATCTAGGTGTATCTTTCTTATTTTTATTCATGTTTAGAGGCTGGGGCGTATTGGCAGAGGTTATTTCGGTTGCGACATTAGTCTCTTATATTACAGGTCCAGTTACTGTTATGACATTAAGGCGCACAGGTCGGGATTTATACAGACCATTACGTCTAAAAGGATTAAGCATCATTGCACCGCTTGGTTTTGTTTTCGCTTCTTTGGTTTTATATTGGGCAAGATGGCCACTGACGGGACAAGTATTATTTATCATTATGATTGGTCTTCCCGTTTATTTCTATTATCAAGCAAAAATCAATTGGAAGGGATTCCGTCAAAACTTCTTGGCAGGGCTTTGGATGGTTGTCTACTTACTCTGTATGATGACCATTTCATACTTAGGCAGTGAAAAGTTTGGTGGACTGAACATAATCCCATTTGGTTGGGATATGGTCATCATAGCATGCTTATCGCTAGGGTTTTATAGTTGGGCAATAAAGAGTGGTTTCCAAACAGAATATTTGGAACAAGGACAAAAAGTAAATGAAGACTTGAAATCGATGGAGAATAACATTGCAGCCCTCACAGATAAAAAGGACGCTGTATAAATGGTGTAGCCACTTCATTGATTGGCATGCGCTAACTATTAATATCGATGAAGGGTGAAAAAAAGGGGACGGCAAATTTAATTTGCTGTCCCCTTTTTGGAATTTAAGAAAGGCTGTTATTTTTTTATTTCACACCTGGTTTATCATTATACCCGGCAGTGAAGATAGCGGCTAAAAATGTAATAGTAACCCCAACGATAATAACTGTGCCCATGCTGTGACCTCCCTTTACCCATAATGTCCCACTTAAGTATAGGCTTAGTATACCCTAATTTTTAGCAGGAGTGCACACAATTTTTCTTGTCAGCATAATTGTCTTCAATTCTTCAATGATTAAGCCTTTTTCGATATATGGAGACACAAGCGCAATTCGAAACAATGGCCGGCGACTTTTTAAAGTCTGACATGTTTGTCAGACTTGGAGCATAGATTTAAGTATTCTCTGAAAGTGACAGGGGGAGGTTCCTTAAATGGATATTTTAAAGAAAATCGAAAAATTTAGAGAAGATGAACAGAAGCTGAAGTGGGAAGGCACCTTCGCAGAGTACTTAGAAATATTGAAAGAAACGCCTTTAGTTGCTCAATCTGCTCATTCACGTGTATACAACATGATCAGAGATGCAGGGATAGAGGAAGTAAATGGGACAAAGAAATACAACTTTTTCAGCGGTCAGCTGTTCGGCCTTGAAGATTCATTGGAAAGGCTCATCGAGGAATATTTCCATCCGGCGGCAAAGCGGCTTGATGTCCGTAAGCGGATATTGCTTCTCATGGGTCCGGTATCAGGCGGGAAGTCCACACTCGTTTCCTTACTGAAGCGTGGACTTGAAAATTATTCATTAAAAGACACTGGTGCCATTTATGCAATAAAAGGATGCCCGATGCATGAAGATCCACTGCATCTCATTCCGCAGTATTTACGGGATGATTTTTTTGAAGAATATGGCATTAGGATTGAAGGAAACCTATCGCCGCTGAATGTAATGAGGTTAGAACAGGAGTATGGAAGCAGGATAGAAGATGTGATGGTCGAGCGTATTTTCCTTTCGGAAGATAAGCGTGTAGGAATTGGAACATTCAGTCCTTCTGACCCTAAGTCACAGGATATCGCTGATTTAACGGGCAGCATCGATTTTTCGACCATTGCCGAATACGGATCTGAATCAGATCCGCGGGCCTATCGTTTTGATGGCGAGCTGAACAAGGCGAACCGCGGGATGATGGAGTTCCAGGAGATGCTGAAATGTGATGAAAAGTTCTTATGGCATTTGCTTTCATTGACTCAAGAGGGGAATTTTAAAGCTGGCCGTTTTGCATTGATCAGTGCAGATGAACTCATTGTGGCTCATACGAATGAAACGGAGTATAAATCGTTCATTTCCAATAAGAAAAATGAAGCATTGCATTCCCGTATCATTGTCATGCCGATTCCATATAATCTGAAGGTTACCGAGGAAGAAAAGATTTATGAAAAAATGATCCGTGAAAGTGATGTATCGGATGTTCATATAGCTCCGCATACATTAAGGGTGGCGGCAATCTTCAGCATCATGACACGCCTGAAGGATCCAAAAAAGGGCGATATCGATTTAGTGAAAAAGATGAGGCTTTATGATGGGGAAAATGTCGAAGGATTTAATTCCGCAGACATCAATGAATTGAAAAAAGAATATCAGGACGAAGGCATGAGCGGAATCGATCCGCGTTACGTGATTAACCGAATTTCCTCTACGATCATTCGTAAGGAAAATCCGTCCATTAATGCATTGGATGTACTTATGTCATTAAAAGCAGGTCTTGACCAGCATCCGTCCATTACGAACGAACTTCGGGAGAGGTATTTGAATTTCATTTCACTGGCACGTAAAGAATACGATGCCATTGCAAAAAATGAAGTGCAAAAGGCATTTGTCTATTCATATGAAGAGTCGGCGAAGATCCTCATGGATAATTATCTGGATAATGTCGAAGCATACTGCAACAAATCAAGGCTGCGTGATCCATTGACTGGGGAAGAAATCAATCCAGATGAAAAATTGATGCGCTCGATAGAAGAGCAAATTGGAATTTCCGAGAATGCAAAAAAAGCATTCCGCGAAGAAATATTGATTCGCATTTCTGCATATGCGCGTAAAGGTAAGAGATTCGATTATAATTCCCATGATCGTTTACGGGAAGCGATTCAGAAAAAACTATTCGCGGATTTGAAGGATGTTGTTAAGATCACTACTTCAACGAAGACACCAGACGAAAGGCAACTGAAAAAAGTGAACGAGGTCATCACAAGACTTATCGACGAGCACGGTTATAATTCCACATCAGCCAATGATTTGCTGCGTTATGTTGGCAGCTTGTTAAATCGGTAATCCATACTTTTTTGCCCCTGCCCCTAATTGGGCAGGGGTTTAGGGCTTTTACGAATGTAAAATGAATTCCCTTGAAATCATGCATCTTAATTAAGCGTGATTATGCAAGAGATTAAAGCACCGGGCCCTTCTAAATGAAGGTAGTCCAGGGCTTTGATTTCTATTTAGTTACATGTAAACCATACTGTTCAATAAGTGTAATAAGTTGATTCGGTGATAGTTTTTCTTCGCTATGATCGATTTTAATTTCCCCATCATCAACATCGATGATTGCACGTTCCACACCTTCCGTTTTCAAAAGTATGGACTCAAGATTTAAAATCGGGCCTTCTGACGTTGCTTCCTTTACATAAAGGGTAGTTGTTTGCATATTCTTGCACCTCCTTACATTTGCTCATAATGTCTTATCTATACCCCATATTTCCATGAGATATGTTACGTTTTAGATTTGGAAATATTGGGTATCAATAAGTAGAGGTGATGGCAAATGAGTAAAGAAGAATTGAAAAAAGAACATGTTCCGGAAAATAGCTCCATGGCTAAGGATTATGAAGAGATGAAAGA
>NZ_JBHVSL010000001.1:115291-120623 GCF_042885195.1 Peribacillus sp. NPDC058075
ATAAGTAGAGGTGATGGCAAATGAGTAAAGAAGAATTGAAAAAAGAACATGTTCCGGAAAATAGCTCCATGGCTAAGGATTATGAAGAGATGAAAGAACTTGGAAAGCAGATGGAAAATCAAAGGACGAATGAAGAATTGAAAGAGTGGGATAAACGCCCAGGTACAGTTCAACATGAAATAGAGGAAGATAAAGATTGACGAATTTAACAACCAGAACCATTCTATCTGTATAAAAGGGGTGTCCAGAAAAACTGCTGGGACACCCTTTTTGTTGTATTTCATTAATTATACTGGCATGTAAATAATCCTATAACCCGAAAAATGACACCCGCTAAAAAAACGAACAGACCTGATGATCATCAGGTCTGTTCGTTTTTTTGAAATATTTATTTTCATTAACATTTTTTTGAAAGAACTTTAAAAGGCTTCTAATGCCCATGTCAGGACTTGTCTAGTTCGTAGGCAAACGTCCATTATTGAATTTTGTTGTAAATTATCCAGCATCGCTGCATAAGATAGAGTAATACTTTTCTTTTAATCCGTTTTTTCGCACTGTATTTTTGATTGGAAAACCGGAATGATGTGGGCTTTCCCACACTAATTTATTATATGAAGGAATGATGAAAAGCGTGCAAACATTTTTAAGGGGGGAAGAGAATGTCGGAAGAGAGTAATCAACAGTATGTTATCTCACAGGAAAATTGGTCCCTCCATCGGAAAGGCTATGATGATCAACAACGTCATCAGGAAAAGGTGCAGGAAGCGATCAAGAATAATTTGCCTGATCTAATTTCAGAAGAAAGCATCGTGATGTCCAATGGCCGGGATGTTATCAAGATTCCCATTCGCTCCTTGGATGAATACAAAATTCGTTATAACTATGATAAAAACAAACATGTAGGGCAAGGCGATGGAGACAGTAAAGTGGGGGATGTGGTCGCAAGGGATGGCTCACCGTCCGATGCCGGGGCCGGTAAGGGCCAAGGTGCAGGTGATAAGGCAGGCGAGGATTATTATGAAGCCGAAGTGTCGATGATGGAATTGGAGGAAGCGCTGTTCAGTCAATTGGAACTCCCTAATCTTCAGAAGAAAGAACACGCGGAGCACACGCTTGAACACATCGAATTCAACGACATCCGCAAGACAGGCCTAATGGGTAATATCGATAAAAAGAAAACGATGATATCGGCTTTCAAACGGAACGCCTTAAGAGGGGACCCAGGTTTTCATCCTATTTATAAGGAAGACTTTAAATTCAAAACCTGGAATGAGATTCAGAAACCTGATTCCAAAGCAGTTGTACTGGCAATGATGGATACTTCCGGAAGTATGGGGTTATGGGAAAAATATATGGCTCGAAGCTTTTTCTTTTGGATGAACCGTTTCTTGCGGACAAAATATGAAACGGTGGAAATCGAGTTCATTGCCCATCATACAGAAGCGAAAGTTGTTCCGGAAGAGGATTTCTTTTCAAAAGGGGAAAGCGGCGGTACGATTTGTTCGTCCGTATACCGAAAAGCATTAGAACTTATTGATCATAAATATGACCCCGCGAAATTTAATATCTATCCGTTTCACTTTTCCGATGGTGATAACCTAACATCCGATAACGTCCGCTGCGTTAAGCTTGTTGAAGAACTCATGAAGGTCTCCAATATGTTCGGCTACGGGGAAGTCAATCAATACAATCGTCATTCGACATTGATGACAGCTTATAAGAACATCGATAATGAAAAATTCAGGTACTTTATTCTTAAACAAAAGGCTGACGTTTTCCATGCAATGAAGAGCTTTTTTAAAGACGAGGAAAGTAAGAAGTATGCTTAAAAGAAATAAGTTAGCTTGTTCTGGATTGTAGGGAAAGCGTCATTCTCTCTACAATCTTTTTTTATTTGTCGATTAATCAATCTGATTTAAAAAAATTCAGTTCCAGTTGGTGACTAATCCATCGAATCTGAACAAATCTCCTTATGATGCAGATGAATGCCATTTGTCCATAAATCCAAGATATAAAGTTAAGATTTCGTTCATGGCACTCCTTTCCAATCCTATAAAAACCTCTTACAGTAAGTGAAATATAAAAAATGGTTTATGTCATTTCATTTTTGGAACGATCTGATTTTGTATATGTTATAAAATAAAGTAGCAGAGAGGTCCCTTCTTTCCCCTAAACCCCATTGTAAAAGAAGACCCTATTCTCTGAGCGGCTCCAAAACATTGTGCCTTGGATAAACACTCAGGCTGCCTGTTCCCTATGCTCCTAGGGGGCAGGTTGTTTTAATTTCCCTGAATTAAGAATGATTTTTTTGATCTTTTAAGAAATAAAATATTTGCGATTTCCACTCTTTTTTTTCTACACGATTTCATTCAAACTTAGTTCCTCTGAAGAAAAATCATCCGCTCACTCTGATTAGCACAAACATGTTCAAAATCTAATGAAAAAACAGAGCAAAGTTCCATTTATGAAAAATGAACGGCATTTTTTTCTGAACGAATGTTTTTACAATATGAAATAACGCTATTCACCTATTTGTATATAATGATGCGAGAATATAAATCTAGATAATATCAACATCATGATTAAGGAGAAAGATGATGTCGAAGCCATTTAACTTTTTTTTACTATGGATGTCACAAATTTGGTCCATCCTTTTGAAATACAGGATCTATTTTATTCAAGCCTTTTTAGTCTTATTTTTGATGTATCTTTTATTAAATGAACAAGAAATAAATACGCTGAAAATCACCCTCATTTTACTAACGTCACTATCCTTTCTTAAAAGTGCCCAAGGAAAAAAAGGGTGAATAAATGTAAAAGTGATATGTAAGAAGTTACGGAGGAAAGGTGAATGGATGCGTACCGGAGTAGCCACTTATGCACTGGATGATATATATGTTCAAGTAATTCGACGTAATGAGCTGCAAGAATAATAGAAGAAACTCTTTAGGAATGAAAAGAATAAATCCTTTCAAGCATAAAAGTGATAAGAGTGACCAATGGTTTCTCTTATCACTTTTTTAGTTATGTAACCATAATGATTGTAACCCCAGACAGAAAGTTTGAATTTTATGGTGGATTTGATAAGGAGATAGGCTTTTATAAATTGCAGGATCATTTCTCCCGATTAAACACATCGCCATAAATGAAAATAATCACATGAAAATTGATGTTTAATGCCCTAATGTTGTTCCTAAAATGATTTTTTATGAGTCATTTTTGGAACGAGGTACTTGTCGAAAAAAAGTATATTAATCTTGTAAGTAAAATTAAGTTATGAGGAGCGTTTCATTTATGAAGAAAAGTAAAATGTTAAAACCTATCAACGTTATGACAACATCATTTCTTTTAGCAAGTTCTCTATTAATCCCAAGTGCAGGATTTGCGGAGGAATCCTCAACACCAAATAAGGAAGTTACGAATGCGCAAGAGTCTGAGGCCAAAGGTCAGGAATCGCGTACACAAACAAAGGAAACCCAATCACAGAGTAAAGCGGCAAGAGCTTTGATGGGCAACGAAGCGTTCGTCAACAATTATGCGGAGTTAAAGGCTGCGTTAGAAGGAGATAACGGAATAACGACAGTCAAATTTGGAAGAAATATTGATGTAAGTGGCACAATTAGAATTCAGGCAAAAAAAACAAATATAGTGATTGATGGAAATAACTATACGTTAACGCAAACTGGAAGAACAGGGAATTTGGATAGCATATATTATGGGTATGCATACGAATTACAAAGTACCACTATAAAGAATATAAATATTATAGGTAACAACCCTTATGGTGTAATTGCAATAGGGAATGGATTAAATGGTGTAGAACAAACATTTGAGAATGTAACATATAGTGGACCGCAAATGATTTACAACAAAGGTGGAAAAGCAACTTTTAAAGGATTAAACACCATAAACATTACGGGTCAAGAAATGGCTGAAATAGGAGATGTGGAATTTCAAGGTGACACTTCCATAGTTCATGATAGTGCCTATTCCGTTATTTGGACTGTTGCAAAACTACCTAATTTTGTAGTCGCACCTAATGCGATACTGGATATTTATACTAAAAAAAGTGGGCAAGCAATATTTTATGCGACAAATGATTATGGCAGATTAGTAATTGGTAAAAATGCAAAAGTGAATATTATTGGGCAAAAAAGTTTTACGTACGATGGGGCATTGCGAGATTTCAAAATGGATTCAGAGGCAGAATTGAATATGACTAGAGAAGGTACAGATACATCAGCTATGCTCTCGTTTTATAATAATGTAAGGATTAATGAAAAGGCAAAACTTAATGTGCGTACAGAAAATGGAGTTGCAATGTATGCACCATATGCAGCCAATATGTATTTTACCAAACCAAAGCATGTTTTAATATCCTCGCGTAATAAGACAGCCTTTGATAATGGACAAAGCTTGAGTTTTCATGTGGAAACGGATGAGTTTAGAATTTGGGAGGAAACGTCCAATACCCCTACCAAAATGTATAAAGGCTGGGGTGGTGACCCTTTTAAATGGGTAGCTAATTATCGCCCAAATGGGTACCTCTGGTCAGAAACTCCTAAAGTAGATATGTACATGTTTAAAACCAAACAGATTGAGTTAAGAGATACACAAGAAGAAAGAGAATTGGCTGATGCGAAGAACAAAGTAGAAAATCTGTTCACGGATAACAAGTTCGACACATTGAAAGGTTCGACGAATCAAGCAGCGATTGACGAAGCCCAAAATGCAGTCAATAAATTACCAGCCGGTCCTGAAAAAAATCGATTACAAGATTTAGTGAACAAAGCGAAAGATTTAATGAATAAAAAAGAACAAGCCGAAAAAGACTTGAACGATGCGAAAAACAAAGTAGAAGATCTGTTCACGGATGATAAGTTCGACACATTGAAAGAGACCGCGGATCAAGGGGCGATAGACGAAGCGAAAGAAGCAGTCAGCAAATTACCAGCGGGACCGGAAAAAGAGCGACTAGAAGAGCTCCTGAATAACGCCCAAGATTTATTGAACAAGAACAAACAAGCCGAAAAAGAATTGAACGATGCGAAGAACAAAGTGGAAGATCTGTTCACGGATGATAAGTTCGACACATTGAAAGGAAGTACCGATCAAGGACCGATAGACGAAGCCCAAGAAGCGGTCAATAACCTTCCTGAAGGTGCAGAAAAAGACCGTCTGCAAGACTTATTGAACAAAGCGCAAGATTTATTGAACAAAAAAGAACAAGAAGAAAAAGACCTAACCGATGCGAAGAACAAAGTGGAAGATCTGTTCACGGACGATAAGTTCGATACATTGGAAGGAACGACGGATCAAGGGGCGATTGACG
>NZ_JBHVSL010000001.1:120718-310220 GCF_042885195.1 Peribacillus sp. NPDC058075
GAAAAAGACCTAACCGATGCGAAGAACAAAGTGGAAGATCTGTTCACGGACGATAAGTTCGATACATTGGAAGGAACGACGGATCAAGGGGCGATTGATGAAGCCCAAGAAGCGGTCAATAAACTTCCAGAAGGTGCAGAAAAAGACCGCCTGCAGGAGTTACTGAACAAAGCGGAAGATTTATTGGATAAGGATATAATGGCTCCTAATCCACCGAGGCTGAATGAAGTTACAACAAACAGTAAGGAAGTGACAGGAAGCGGTGAGCCTGAAGCAAATGTCACGGTCACCGTTAATTCCAATAAATATACTGGGGTAGTTGGTCCAGACGGAAAATTCAAGATTGCGATTCCCAATCAACCTGTCAATACGATAATATCGGTCACTCTGACAGACGCGGCAGGGAATGTCAGCAACAGCTCATCTGTTAGAGTAGTGCAGTTTATGCCGAGCGAACCAGTCAAAATCAATCCTGTGTATCAAAATGCAGAGGTTATAACTGGAACTGCACCTGAAGGGGCAACGATCGTACGTTTACTGGTAAATGGTGCTGCACTTCTTACGGCACCTGTCAATGAAGATGGAACATTCAGTATATATAGCAGGTATATTGGGGTGGACGAGAACGGAAATAATATAACCTTACAAGCTGGCGATATCGTAACGGTTGATTACGGTCTACGGACTCCGTCGAACTTACAAGCTCATATTACGGTAGTCAAGGAAGCGGTGAAACTGCAGGTGAATCCTGTGGCTCCTAATGCCGATTATGTTACGGGCAAGGCACCGGAGGGAACCAAGAGTCTCCGTTTTATAGTGAATGGAATAGCTCAGAGAACAGTGTCCCTTACTCAGACTGGGGCAGGATTCATTAATCCAGATGGAAGTTACCAAATTTACAGCCGGTTTATTGTGGATGAAAATGGGGTTACTCGAAGATTGCAAGCAGGAGATGTCATTGAAGTTGACAATGGACCTCTTGTAGTTGGACGGGAAGTCGCAAAAACTATAGTCGAATAATCAAAGTGATAATCATGTATGAAGGCCTCTCCTATAGGAAGTGGGCCCTTCTTACATGTTGGATAGCAGGTGTTTTAAAGTGGTCGAATATGTTTTCGTTTCAAGGAAAATGACATCCAATTTATAAATGAGATAAAAGGTACTGAAGAATCTCTCTTTAAGGATTTATATTTTAAAAGGAGTGGAAACATGCTATTGAAGAGAAGGTTCAGAATGATTGGAATCTGTTTATTTACATTAAGTATATTTTTGACAGGCTGCCTGTCAGGAGAAAAGGATACTAAGGATGGATCTGCAGCAGTGCCAAAACAAACAGATTCCGCCACTAAAGGTGATGCAGGACAGGAGAAAGACATATCTGGCGTAAGTATAGGGATTAAGGAAGCATTGCAGCTTGAGCATCCAGATCAAAAAGGGAAAAAAGTTTTACAGTTACAGCTGAAGGCAACGAATAAAACGGCAGAAGAAAAATTTGTAGACGTTTTTGAAATGTCGGTATGGAATCAAGAGGATAAAAAACTACGTATCTATCCAGGAGATAATCTGGGCGCGAAACTGGCTCCTGGAAAAAGTGTAAAAGGAAATGGGTACTATGTGATTGAAGGAAAGGGACCTTACAAGGTGCGTTATGAAAATACTGAAACGAAAGATAAGCAGGAATGGACTCTTAACAAAGTGAAGGACATGACAGAGGACGCATCTGAAAAGTAGTATGTAATTTACGTTTTGACTGAACATTGGAGTTCCCCCGATGAATGGCCCTTGGTTAAAGGTCATACAATCGGGGGATTTGTATTTCCTGAACGATAAGAAGAATGGAGATGGATAGAAAAAGACTATGTTCGTTTTTATCAGCTGTTTGCCAATTTTCATAGGTGTTTTTGCTAAAAACAGATTTAGTTTAACCCTAACCATGTACTTGTACGGGGCTTTATGGGTATGGCTTGTACCTCAAGTCAAAAGAATAGGTGATTCGGTTAAATAGGGTAGATGATTCAAAATCAGAACGCTTCATTCGAAATCTGGAACCAGCAACAAAAATAAATATGATAATTTATTAATGCTGACGATAAAAATTAATGGGAAACTTACAAGGCGAATTTTCAAGGCGGAACTCTAGGTATGTACTTCAATCATAAAAATTGATATATCTGGTCAACTTTGCAGATTAAGAAAGATAGCGTTAGGAATTTGCTAGTTTTTTGCAGTGAATTTTCATTGTGGCCTAATAATTTATCTGTCCGTTATGTTCTGATAAGGGAAATGGAGGAGTTGAATCATGATAACAGCGACAACGCAAGAAAGACAACAACAAAAAAATACTGCACACTACTCGCAAAAATCTGCTCTGCAAAGTGAATTAAAGAATAAGACAGCTAAAGTCGGAGTGATTGGATTGGGGTATGTTGGTCTCCCTACTGCTTGCCATTATGCATCTAAAGGTTATACGGTGACAGGATTCGATGTCTCTACGGCAAAAGTGGAAAGTTTAAATAGCGGAATCAATTATATCAATGATGTAGATGATGACGTGCTTAGAGAATTGATAAACCAAAAGCGCTTTACAGCGACGGCGGATATGAAGCAGCTTGGAGACATGAATGTCCTATTGATTTGTGTCCCGACCCCAGTTAATAAGTTAAAGGAACCCGATATCTCATATGTGAGGGATGTAGGGGAAATTGTCGCTGAACATGTGAACGAAGGAACAATGGTCATTTTGGAAAGTACAACATATCCAGGAACGACAGAAGAGTATATCTGTACACCATTGACAGATAGGGGATATGTGATTGGTGAGAACCTTTTTGTAGCTTATTCCCCGGAAAGAATAGATCCAGGAAATAAAAGTTTCAATTTAAGCAACACGCCAAAAGTTATCGGGGGGATGACGGAAACCTGTACAGACCTAGCGTGCATGTTCATCGGTCCGACAGCACAACGTGTTAAGGGGATCCGTGTTGCAGAATTAAGCAAAATCTTTGAGAACACTTTCCGATGGATTAACATGGCTTTGGTCAATGAACTGACGGAACTATGCAATGAATTGGAAATTGATATATGGGAAACGATCAATGCAGCATCCTCAAAACCATACGGGTTCATGAAATTCACCCCAGGCATTGGTGTCGGGGGACATTGCATACCGGTCGATCCATACTACTTGCTCTATAAAGCAAAACAACATGGTCATCGGACAAAAATGATTGAGCTGGCAGGGGATATCAATGACGGAATGGTTCACTATTCATATAATCGCATACTTGAATTGCTTGCAGACAATGACAAGCTCATGAAACACTCACATATTGTGGTTTTAGGTGCAACTTACAAAAGTGATATTGGTGATTTAAGGGAAAGTCCGGTCGTCCGCTTACTTGAACGAATACAAAACAAGGTCCAGAATCTAACCGTCATCGAACCCTATGCAAAAGAAATCCGAATCAATGAACAAGTTCTACAGGTGGAAAAATACGATGCTGTCATTCTTCAAAAAGCAGATTTAGTTGTCATAGGAACACCACACAATTGTTTTGACTGGAAAAGTGTCCATGATCATGCTTCATTAATATTCGATTCAAAAAATGTGATGGAGGAAAATGGATTTCTGTCTGATAAGGTCATAAAATTATAGGCCGAGAACAAAAAAAGTGACAAACGAAAAGGTTAAAGATGGAATGGAGTTGATTGAATGCCGGGGGCACTCAATATAAAGGATCTTTTTCAAATGATCAAGAAACACATCGTGCTCATTATTATCATTACAACCTTATTCACGGCAATGACGGGAATCGTTAGCTTTTTCATACTCTCACCTGTTTACCAAGCTTCTACACAAATCTTGGTCAATCAATCTAAACAAAAGTCAGAGCTATACAATGTAGGTGAAATTCAAACCAATATTCAATTGATTGAAACGTACAGCGAAATCATAAAAAGTCCAATGATGTTAGAAAAAGTAAAAAAACGACTGAATCTTGATATATCAAATACAGCATTATCGAATCAAATCAAAATTGTCAGTAATGGTAATTCACAAATATTTACCATTAAAGTTGAGGGTGCTAACCCTGAAATTGCCGTTAGTGTCGCCAGTGCGATTACGGATATATTCCAAGATGAAATAAAAACGCTTATGAATGTGGACAATGTGAATGTCTTATCCAAAGCAACTATAGGAGATAATTCCTCACCTATAAAACCGAACCCGATCATGAATACAATCGTTGCATGTGTTGCGGGGGCAATCATAAGTTTAATTCTTACATTCATGATCGAATTTTTCGACAAAACAATCAAGGTTGAGTCTGATATCGAAGAACATTTAAAGATTCCGATGTTAGGTATCGTGAATTTAATGGAAAATAAAAAAAAACGGAAGTTATAAATCTGTAATTACAACCTCAAGAGGTGAAAAGCTTGACACGCAATAAACGGCATAAAATGACGGAGATTAAAAAAAGAAGCAGTATTTCCATGTTGAAATCGAAGTCACCGGTTGTGGAGCAATATAGGACAATTCGAACGAACCTCCAATTTTCCGCTGTGGAAAAAGACATAAGGTCCATGATTTTCACCTCTGCAAATGCAGGTGAAGGAAAATCGACGACTTCAATCAATGTCGCAGCAGTTTTTTCTCAGCAAGGGAAACGCATTCTCATCATAGATGCAGATTTGAGAAAGCCGAGTGTTCATACTAATTTTAATATGGAGAACTACTTGGGGTTAACGAATATCATATCAAAGCAAAATCAATTACTTGATGCTGTACAACCCACCATCTACCCTAATTTAGATGTGCTGACAAGTGGCCCAATCCCCCCAAACCCATCGGAGTTACTTGGGTCTAACGGAATGGTGACAGTGTTGGATGAAGCAAAGCTTAATTATGATTTAGTCATATTGGACACACCGCCTGTCAATGCAGTCACAGATGCTCAAGTACTAGCAAGCATGACGGACGGCGTTGTTTTGGTGGTGAGCAGCGGAAGCACTGAAATACAGCAAGCACAAAAAGCGAAGGAATTGCTCGAGAATGCAAATGCAAAGCTTTTGGGAGCAATCCTAAATAAGAAAAAACAAAAATATCCTGACGAATACTACTACTATGGTAAATAAAATAAGTAGTTTAAAAGAAAGTTGTATAAGTTTAGCATTCGCGGTTAGGCAAAAGAGGGATAACGATGATTGATATCCATTGTCATATTTTACCGAAGGTCGATGATGGTGCCCGAGATATCCATGAAAGTATAGAAATGGCTAGAAAAGCTGTAGAACAAGGAATTTCCAATATCATAGCAACCCCTCATTATAATAAGGGAATATATGATAATGATAAGGGATTAGTCATGAATGAAACGGCAAAATTAAACCTATTCCTAGATGACCTGGAAATCCCGCTAAAAGTATGGCCTGGGCAGGAAATAAGGATATCCGATGAACTCTCAGATGATTATGATAATAATGAAATCATGGGCTTGAATGGTTCGCAGTACATCCTTCTCGAATTGCCTTCAAACCATGTGCCAAGGTATACGGAACGATTAATTTATGATCTGCAAATGAAAAGGATGACACCAATCATCGCACATCCAGAGCGGAATATGGAAATAATGAAAAATCCGCAAATTTTAAAAGAATTAATCTGGAAGGGTGCATATTCACAAATAACAGCAGGGAGCATCACAGGTAAATTCGGATGGAGAACAAAAAGGTTTTCCAAATATTTGGTTCAGTCAGGTCTTACTCATTTTATTGCATCAGATGCTCATAATGTTGGAAACAGAGGTTTTCAACTCAGGGAAGCACATAAGTTGATTGAGAAGAATTTTGGACAAGGAATAGTCGACGCCTTTAATGAAAATGCCGAGAATGTTTTGTACGGGATGAAAGTTAAAGAATGCTTGTTTGACTAAAAATATTAATATGGGGAGAAGTAGATTTGACATATTATAACCGCCTTTTCACATTAGTCTTACTTGACGCTGTGATTGTTGTGACGGCTGTATTTTTAAGTTATTGGTTATTACATCCGTATAATGAAATATCGTCATTTACAATGACAATTACGCTTATTTTGCTCTTATGTCATTATTTCTTTACTGCTTATTTAAAACTCTATAAAAAGGCGTGGGAATACGCCAGTATCAAGGAAATGTTCAATATATTCAAAGTAACGGCCTTTTCCATTACGATTACTGCCGCCTTTCAGCTATACTTTACCCATTTTCTATATAGTAGAGAACTTTTCATTACTTGTATTCTATATATGGCCATGATTGGGTGTTCACGTTTGGCATGGAGGATCTATTTTGAACGATACATGAAGCAATCACCCGATAAAAAAAGAACATTGATCGTTGGAGCCGGATCTGCCGGGACGATGATAACGAGTCGGTTGTTAAAATCCAGTAATATAGACTTAGTCCCGGTTGCATTCGTTGATGATGATAAAGCGAAGCTTGGTTTAGAAATCTTCAATATACCAGTTGTAGCAGCAACAAAAGATATTTCTCAAGTGGTCGAGCAATACAAGATCGAACATATCGTGATTGCGATCCCTTCTTTGAAAAGAGAGGAAATAAATGCGATTCTTTCGGAATGCACCAAAGCTTGCAAAAAGACTCAAATTGTCCCTAGCCTGGAAGCGATTGTTCAAGGTAAGGTTCCGATTAATGAATTGCAGGATATCCGGATGGAAGACTTATTGGGCCGCTTACCCGTTCAACTTGATGATAAAGGGATTTCAGAAAAGATTGTTGATAGCACAATTTTAGTAACCGGTGCCGGCGGTTCAATTGGATCGGAAATCTGTCGTCAGATCATGAAGTATAATCCAGCTAAAATTGTATTGCTCGGGCATGGTGAAAACAGCATATATGCGATCGAGTTGGAGTTGCGGGAGGCTTATGCAGATACAATTGAAATCGTTACCGAAATCGCGGACATTCAGGACCGGAGGAGGATGTTTCAGGTAATCGACCATCATCGGCCTAATATCGTCTATCATGCAGCCGCTCATAAGCATGTACCGCTTATGGAGTCCAACCCTAAAGAAGCGGTGAAAAATAACATGATAGGCACGATGAACGTTGCGGAGGCATCGGAGGCCGGCATGGTCGATATTTTTGTCATGGTTTCTTCAGATAAAGCCGTCAATCCGACAAGTATAATGGGTGCTTCTAAATGTTTGGCAGAGATGATGATCCAGTATAAGAGTTTGTCGAGTCATACTAAATTTGTAACGGTTCGATTTGGAAATGTCCTTGGCAGCAATGGCAGCGTCATCCCACTCTTTAAAAAACAAATAAAAAAAGGAGGACCTTTGACAGTCACTCATCCGGATATGATTCGCTATTTCATGACGATTCCGGAAGCTTCGAGATTAGTCATTCAGGCAGGAGTTCTGGCCAAAGGAGGAGAGGTATTCGTACTTGATATGGGCGAACCTGTCAAAATTGTCGATTTCGCTAAAAAGCTTATCCAACTGTCAGGTTACAACGTTGAAGAAATTGGGATAACTTATACTGGAATTCGGCCAGGAGAAAAATTATACGAAGAATTGCTTGGGGAAGATGAAGTTTACTTAAATCAGATTTATCCGAAAATTCATATTGGAAAACCAAGAGGGGTAAATTGGAAAGCGATAAAAGAGATTATCACAACATATGATGTCATGAGCGAAGAAACGTTAAAAGATAGAATGTTGAATTTAGCAAATTATAGGAAAAACAGTAAAGTTCCCATACCGTGACAATGGCCCATATCCAGGTGATGTTTGCCATTACCAGAAAAGGTGACGCAAGTGTTTACACATTCAAGCAAATTTGATAATTTCCGTTTTTCAATGAATGAAATTGGACAATATATTCACCTTATTAAAAGTGTTAAAGAGAAGTAAGAATAATAGATGCGATGAAATTTGGAATTAATGACTAGAATTCTGTATAGCTTATCTGAAGTATTCCTTCGTTTACTTGATAGCGGTACACAATCGTAATTTGGGAGGGAAAAATGAAACGGGTTTTTGAATTATTGATATCTTGTCTGGCGCTTATATCCTGTTCACTTCTTATGCTGTTAATCGTCATCCTCATCCGTTTGAAATTAGGTTCACCTGTCATTTTTAAGCAGAAGCGGCCAGGCCTTAATGGCAAACCATTTTATTTATATAAGTTCAGAACGATGACAGATGAAAAAGATGAAAAAGGGGATTTGGTTCCTGATGAGAAGAGATTAACCGATTTCGGGAAATTACTTAGAAAATTAAGTTTAGATGAATTACCTCAATTATTCAATATCATGAAAGGGGATGTGAGTTTTGTAGGCCCACGGCCATTATTAATGGAATATCTCCCGTTATATACTTCCGAACAAGCAAGGAGGCATGATGTCCGGCCTGGAATGACGGGGTGGGCCCAAGTGAATGGACGAAATGCAATCTCATGGGAGAAAAAGTTTGAGCTTGATGTCTGGTACGTTGAAAATCACTCCTTTTTACTGGATATGAAGATCATATACCTTACCTTGATTAAGGTATGTAAACAAGAAGCCATTACCCAGGAAGGCCATGTCACAACCCGAAAATTTGTTGGATAATAGGATGAATGAAATGGATTTAAGGTTTACCAATACTCAACTGTACAACGAGGAAACAAGAAACTCCAAATTTGATGATGTGAGAAGTGGTTTGAATTGAAGAAAATCATAATAATCGGTGCGGGCGGGCACTCAAAAGTTGTTCAAGATATTGTTGAAGCAATGGGTGAATATCGGCTCATGGCCATTTTAGATGATCGATACGAAGTGCTGAAAAGAAAGGGAAATGTATATTTTGGACCCATCTTAAGCTATAAAAGCTTGTTTATTCATTTTGAATTTAAGGTAATTATTGCGATAGGCAGGAACGATTTAAGATTAAAAATCGTAAACGAACTGAATTTAGATGTAATGGATTATGAGACAGTCATTCATCCAACTGCTATAGTGGGTAAAAATGTCTCCATAGGTAAAGGAACGGTCATTATGCCTAATGCCGTCTTAAACGCTGGCGCTAAAGTGGGGAGTCACGTCATTGTTAATACGTCTTCAGTCATTGAGCATGATACCCATCTTGATGACTTTATCCATATAGCACCAAGTGCTACCCTGACAGGAGCTGTCAAGGTAGGAACTGGTACCTTGATAGGAGCTGGTTCTACGGTCATACCAGGGATAACTATCGGGGAATGGTGTACGGTTGGTGCCGGTGCAACAGTTATTAAAGACATTTCTGATGCATCTACGGCTGTGGGGTCCCCAGCCAGGATAATAGAATAAGGAGTGTGTGGGATGGAGAATAAAAGATTGTATCTTTCGCCTCCTCATATGAGTGGGAATGAACAAATGTACATTAGCCAAGCGTTCGAGACAAATTGGATAGCGCCGCTAGGACCGAACGTAAAAGCTTTGGAAGAAGAATTTGCCAAATATGCAGGCATTAAGGGGGCGTTGGCAGTAAGTTCAGGAACTGCGGCCATTCATTTGGCATTGCAAGTATTGGGAGTCACCACTGGTGATACTGTATTCTGTTCTTCATTAACTTTTATAGCCAGTGCCAATCCTATCATCTATCAAGGTGCGAAGCCTGTTTTTATTGATTCCGAATCTGATACATGGAATATGTCACCTAAGGCATTGGAACTGGCTTTGGAATATGCGAGGAAAAATCGGGAAATTCCAAAAGCTGTAATTTTGGTCCATCTATTTGGACAAAGTGCAAAGGTAGATGAGATCAAGAGCATTTGCGGGAAATATAAGGTTGCTTTAATAGAGGATGCGGCCGAATCCCTTGGTGGCACATACAAGGGGAAGCAAACAGGAGCGTTTGGTGATATAGGGATTTATTCGTTTAATGGAAATAAAATCATAACAGCTTCTGGAGGGGGCATGCTGGTTTCAAATAACGAGGAATACATACATAAGGCTCTCTTCCTATCTACACAAGCACGTGATCAAGCGCTTCATTATCAGCATAGCTCGATTGGATATAACTATCGCCTAAGCAATATTCTAGCTGGAATCGGCCGTGCTCAATTAGAAGTATTGGATGACCGTGTAAAAGTTCGGAGAGAAATTTTTGATCGGTATAAAAAATCGTTAAGGAACATACCCGGCATTACCTTCATGCCTGAATTAAAAGATACGATGGGGAATCGCTGGCTTACCGCATTAACAATAGACGACAAAATCAATGGAGTACGATCCATTGACGTGATTAATGCGTTAGAAGCAGAAAATATTGAGTCCAGACCAGTATGGAAACCATTACATTTACAGCCTGTCTTTAAAAATGCAGCATTTTTTACAGAAAGCGGCGATAAAAGCATTTCAAGTATGTTATTTGAACAAGGTTTATGTTTGCCGTCCGGTTCGGGTATGACATTTGAAGATCAAGAGCGGGTCGTGGAAATTGTAAAGGAAGTACTTGAACCGTCCAAATTAGCCCAATGATTCTTTCGTCGTGTGATACGAGTTAATTCATTAAAGAGAACTGCTGCATGCAGACAAATTTAGCAGATATACCAAAGCCCGTTTAATCATTACCTTCCTTACAATGAAAAGGAGGCAAACCAAAATATGAGAATAACATTTAAACAGATTTATCAAGATATCGACAATTTAGTAAGTTTATCCAATAACCGAAATGGTTTGAATTTCAGAGAGATTGAGCTTACAAGAAAAAGACTGGTTGAAAATATAAAAGCGATAGAACTGCATACCATCATTTTAAAAAAGAAAGATCCTGGATGAATATCCCCATATCATCCTATCTTTTGAAAATGAATTCATTTTTGGGAGCCTTTTTAAATCTACAATAGAAATGAGCGTGCTTATGAAGATTGGTGATAAAGTTATTTATAAATCAAGGGAATATAAAATTATTTACATCTATAGAAATGATTTAAAAGCAGAGCTTCTTTCCTTTGATGCTAAGCATGAAAAGTTCGAATTAGCGCATATATCCCATTTGATAAAGACTAACCCGGCTTATGTAGAGAATCTACAAAAGGGGTCCCCTTATGAAAATTGTTGAGTAGCGGTTGTTGAATAGAATGGCAGATGACACACCAGGCTGTCAAGCGATTCTACACAGTCATTTTCTTGACTTATCACATCAACATATAAAGACGATGTATCTTCAATATTCTATTGAACCTTGTTGGGGAATGTATTAAACCTATGAATAACTTGTTCTTCTTCTCAATATGGATGCCTTCTATCAATTTAACTTTTCATTTTCATTAACCTCTTTACCGATTTTTTTACATGGAGCATTGCTTTTGAGGCGTTGCTATTTAAATAGTAAGCACTGCATTCTTTTAAGGTGTATTCTCTTAAATCCTCTATAAAAGAATGAGGTGTTTTTTTGTCCAGAACAAATGAATGCTGTAAAGAAAACATCATTGCTTAACGATTGATAATGCAAAAGAAATTGTCTCTAAAATGAAATGCTTCATTGTTAATTTGGGTTATATTACTAACCGCATTTATATTTTATACCTTACAACTATACATAGCTTGTTGATAGTAATCGACGGGTCATGCTTGTTACATCAAAGATAAGTTTCAATAATTGATTTCCCCATACCACATATGAAACGACGCAGGAATAAAATTATGGTAAATTTGGGTAGTAAGTAGTGTTTATTTTCTGTTGCTTTTAAAAAAACGTGGGGTAATTAAAATTTTAGGTATTAATGCTCAACTTTTATATATTCTTATTTTTAATAAGAAAAGATATGAAAATCAATAAAGTTAAAGGTGATTGTATGAATCGATTTACTGACCGCTATTCAAAACTGCTGTATCATTTATTTTATGAGGATAACTGGTGTAGTTTATCAGAGCTATCAAAAAAAACAGGTTATTCGAAAAGTACATTATGGCGTGATATATTGCATATGGGTTCAAATCTTCCACCTGAATGGAAAATTGATAAGAATGAAGTGCAGGGCGTAAGGTTAATGAAACCTAAAAACGGCACCTTAGAAGAACTTTGGTTTCATCTTAAAAGTGAAAACACCTATTTTCAAACCTTGGAATTAATTCTTTTTAACAATGGAGTAACGATAAAATACATTACTCAAAAAGTACATATTAGTCGCTCCACAGTATACAGACAGTTAGAAAAAATAGAAGAAGTATTAAAAAATGCCGAAGTTCAATTATCAAATAGTCCGTTTAAAATTGTTGGGGATGAAATAAAGATCAGAAGATTCATCATGCAGTATGTAGAGTATATGTCCGGCAATTTAAATGATTTTATTACTTCCTTTAATCTTAAGGAGTTTCAAGACACTTTATTGGAGCTATTAAAGGAACATACAACTTCTTTACACATGGGTGCCATACAAAGACTAGCGATAATCCTTCATATCTCCAACATTCGCATAACCCATAATTGTTTTGTGACATTTCCAAAAGTGGTTATAGATGAAAATGAAACATCCACAGCATTTGAAATATCAAAGAAACTATTTAAATTCATGGTGAAATGTCCAAATAGGGAGAAACAGATTTCTGAAATTTTATTTTTTTCTTTATATTTTATGAGCGAAGAAATGTCTTTAAATCGTACCCAGGAACTTCGGTACATTCGTTCCAAACTTCATTCGGATAGCGGTAAGCCTTTAGGTCAATTTGTAAGTAATCTATCAAAGAAAATTGGGCTGGATGTTTCTCAGGATGATATTTTCATGTACGAATTTGCACAAACTCTTCGTGGGATATCGTTTGACTTACAGTTAAAAACGGATACGAGAATAAATAATATTTTACAATTCGTTCCTTATTTTGAGAATAATGAGTTATTTGTGATCATTGAAGAAATAGCACAATACATATCGGATGAATTTGCTATTTCTTTTGAAAATATAGAAATATTAGAGATATTCATGTTGGTCCAAGCTTCGATTTTAAGAAAACAAAACCAAATGGTTATAGAGACTGCATTAATTTGCCGATCATATATAGAGAAAGATTATATTCGTGAAGTATTAAAATATCATTTCGGAAACAAACTCAATATTTATGTAATGGATTTTTCCGATATAGACTCACTTTTCAGAAAAAATGGGTTTGATATCTTAACCACAGATTTAGGGCAGTTAATTAATATTGAACACATTCCTGTATATAAAGTTTCTTCATTTCCAACTCCCTCTGAATTAAAAGAAATTAAGATGTTCACTCGAAAGAATTTCATTGATCGGTATGGTTTAAATCCTAATATTTTATATCCATTTGAAGAAGACATGGATTGAGATCAGAATTAAGGCATTTTTCACTTTGTACTTTACCCCACTGATAATGAACAGTAATATGCAGCAAATAAATTTACCTCGTCTAAGCCTAGGTCATTTCTTTTTTCTTCAAAAGGAGAAGGTGAAACTTACTTATCTGACAGAGTTTAAGGCTGATAATTTACTAAAGATAAGGGAGCCACGAAATGACCGAAGCGAGAACGCCATACATTCCTTCCCAATTTAAACCACAGACCATTCTCTTTATTCGAAATGAAAGTCACGAAATAGGAACCTGTCGTACTGCTATCAGTGGCTGGTATGTAATTGGCCCCGGTACAATACCGGGGCCATGGAAGTTTAGAAACTTTTTTACCTTTACTGGCTTTAATGAGTAGTTACATATTCATTATTTCCTGCGCGCATTCCAACAATGAAAATAAGTGCCGATATTGCGGCCAACATCAATAAGGGAACTGTCCAGCTGTGTGTAATGTCATGAAGCAAGCCGAATAATACTGGTCCAATGGCAGCTAAGAGGTACCCGAATGATTGAGCCATTCCTGATAATTCCGTCGCCTCATGGGTGCTTTGTGTTCGAAGACTAAAGAACATCATCGATAAACTGAATATGGTTCCAACTCCAATCCCAATCAATATCATGCATACTGGTATGAAGGGAGTGCTTCCATATAATATGCCGAATATCCCTGCAATAAGGAAGACGACAGGCGGGACCACTAACTGACGCTGACTTTGTAAGCGGCCCGCTAAAATTGGCACAAGGAATGTTAGTGGGATGACTGCAAGCTGCATGAGGGATAGCATCCAACCAGCTTCATCAGCGTCCAGGCCTTTTTGCTCCAGGATTTCCGGCATCCAGGTAATTACTGTATAGAAAATAAACGATTGCAAACCCATGAAGAATGTTATCTGCCAGGCTAAACCAGAACGCCATAAGTTAATCTTTTTATCCTTTTGTGCCGTTTGTATATCCTTCCCTGACTTGGATGGCTGTCTTAATTGCGGCATCCATAAGAAAACTGTAATAAGCGATAAAATTCCCCAACATCCAAGGGCACCAGCCCATCCCAATCCCGAAGAAGAAGCAAGGGGAGTGCTGATCCCGGAACCTATTGCGCCGAATAAATTCATGGAAACAGCATAAGTTCCTGTCATCAAACCGATGTTCCTGGCAAAGTTATGTTTAATCAGACTTGGTAACAATACATTGCCGATTGCAATGGCTAACCCGATAAAAATAGTCCCAATGAACAATGTCGGCACTCCGCCAACTGAGCGTATTCCTATTCCGATTGTTAGTAATATCAAGGAAAGGAAAAGCGTAAGCTCCATTCCAAAACGCCGTGCTATCCTAGGTGCAAACGGTGATAATAAAGCAAAGGAAAGCAAAGGCAATGTCGTTAATGAACCTGATAGTGTATTAGATATCCCCAAGTTATCACGGATCGAAGTGACAAGGGGGCCAACCGATGTTAGGGGGGCTCTCAGATTTGCCCCAAGAAGCATGATTCCCATGATGAGTAGTCCAACTCTGGGTTTAATATCCATTTTTGTTTGTTCTAGTTGATTTGCCGCTTGATGAATGCCCATAATCTCCTCCTTACTTACTCTATAGATTTTTTGAATTGTGCAATGTATTCATTCACTGTTTCGATTGCCCGGTTCACATCTTGTTCGATGATGGCATCTACAAGTTTGCAATGAATGTCCAAATGAAAGTTCACATCAGAACTCATCTCCACTATCTGATGGATGGATTCATGCAGGGGGTGTTCCATATGTTCGTACAAATCAATCAATAAATCATTATGTGAGGAACCCATAATCGATTTATGCAACTTTATATCGGCTTCTTCGTAAGCTTTGATATCCTTTGCTTCGGCAGCTTTGCTGCATGCTGTTATATGAAACCGCAATTGTTCTATATCTTCTTGATTACGTCTTAATGCCGCTAACTGAGCTCCCTCTCTTTCAAGGGCATGACGGACCTCTAACGTTTCTAATAAACTTGACTGCTGGATCCTTCTTTCAAAAGCAGCCCCCAAGGCACTTGATGACCTTACGAATGTCCCCTTTCCTTGTTTCGTTACTAAAAGTCCTGCATAAACAAGTGATCGTACAGCTTCCCTTAATGTATTTCTGCTTACATCGAACTGTTGGATCAATTCCATTTCAGGGGGGATTTGATTTCCAATCTTCCATTTACCTGATTCGATTAACGATTCGATTTGGGAAACCACTTGTTCTACAAGTGATAAGCGATTTGTTTTAGATATGGTCAAAATATACACCTCGAATTTGTAGGATGATTGGTTCATTGGTTATTTTAACATATGTTTGTTGAAAATGGAGCAAACGATTATTTTAAATCCAAATTTGTTTCACTTTAATTCTTCAGAAAAAAAATTCAGAAATCCGCTCTCTTTCCGCCGACTTGCTGCCAAGGGCTCATCAAAGCAAGCATCTAGCTGGGGCTCGACTAGCCAGTTATTCGGCAGGGATGTCGCAGGATTACATCCCAAAAGGCGTAACCAAGTTTGTTAAAATCATGGTTAGGGGTGAGAACATTTCTATTGATGGAACCGTCAAACTAGAGACAAATTTAAAGAAAAGCGAGTGCCCTGCGTTCCAATCGACGTTCAAACCGTACTAGCACTAAAAAAACTGTAGGCAAACTCGATTTTCATCGAGTTTGCCTACAGTCTGAAGTCCCCATTAAAGGCAGGGGGAATTATATTTCTATTTTTTTTGTTTCACAATAAAGGAAAGAAGGATAAATATCATTAACGTGACAAGACATACTGTAGTTCCAATGATGTTTTGCTTATTAAAGATAAATGCCAAAAAGATAATGCTTAATGCCGTGATGGCTAATATAGTTGTATATGGGTACCATTTTACCTTGAAACCTGGTTTGCCAATGTATTGCTTACGCAGCTTCAATTGCGCGGAACAAATACTGATCCATAATAATAAAACTGTGAATCCAGGAATGGCCATAAGGTAGCTTAAAATCAGTTCTGGATACAAATAGGATAAAAACACACCAGCCAATATGCATAATGTAGTTAAAAATATACCATTAAGCGGGATACCCTTTTTCGTTGTTTTTAAAAATGCCTTAGGCGCTTCCCCATTTTGGGAAAGAGTGAACAGTGTCCTTGAAGTAGCGTATATACCTGAATTTGCAGCTGATAAGACAGCGGTTAACAGAACGAAATTCATGATATCCGCGGCTCCGGGAAGACCCGATAAGCTGAAAACCTGAACGAAAGGACTTACTTCAGTGCTTACTTGGTTCCAAGGTATTACCCCGCAAATAATAAATATCGGCAAGACATAAAAAAGAATCACCCGCCATACTGTTCCTTTAATGATTTTTGGTATGACTCGCTGACTATCTTTTGTTTCCGTAACGGCTACCCCAATTAATTCTGCACCACCATATGAAAACATTACGACTAAAAGTGCACTTAACATTCCGTCAATTCCTTTGGGGAAAAAACCACCATGTTCCGTGTAATTAGAAAATGAAGCAGAACTAGGAAAAAGTCCTAGCATGATCAAAGCCCCTAAAATAATAAAGGCAATCAAGGTTATAATTTTAATTCCTGCGAACCAAAATTCGAGTTCTCCATAGTATTTAACTTGAAACAAATTTATCCCTATAATTACTGAAGCGCAAAGGATACTTAACTGCCATAATGGTACTGCAGGAAACCAATATTGTAGAAAGCTTCCGGCTGCGACTATTTCCACAATGATCACGATAATCCAGTTAAACCAATAGAGCCATCCGACAATGAAGGATAGTTGAAACCCAAAAGCTTTATTAATGAGATGCTGTACGTTCAAATTAGGAAAAGCGGTTGCCATCTCCCCTAATGCGGTCATTACAATAAATAACAATAGCCCCCCTATTAAATAGGCTATTACAACACTTGGACCTGCCATATTTAATGTATCGGAACTCCCCTTAAAAATCCCTGTTCCTATCATTCCTGCTAAAGCAATGAACTGGACATGCCTCGGCAATAGGCCCTTTTTTAAATCTTGATGAGTCTTCTCCATTTTATTCATGCCTTTCCTTTTAATAAAATAGTCTATCAGTAAAACTAGGAATTTCTTCTTTTGTTGAACGCTTTCACGTGTTAAAGTATTATATTAATATATCATGAATCGGAAAAATGTCAATTTAGTCAGGTGAACTGGAATAGATTCCTAATCGGTAAGGAAGGAATTGTTCTTATTATCTGAAAGTATTTGGATTTTATGAAATGAATCATAGGAAAAATGAACAAATCGGCGCAAGGCTCTCTATTGAATGAAATACATATTGAAAAGAGAGAAAAATAATTCTGTATAATCGTAATATTTCTGAGATTTTGTTTGGTAGAGAATAAGATGATGTAATCAGTTCAAGTCCTTCCATAAAAATGAATAAGGAGTGATGGCGGTTTGGATTTGGCGGAGGTTTCGCCTTTATAATCGTTCTGTTTATCCTTTTAGTAATTGCTGGAGCCAGCACTAGCGGAACATACTGCTGAATAACAAAAAACCGACCATTCAAGGTCGGTTTTTCTTTTAATATAAGGTACGAAACGGGAGAAGCTAACGGGACTATCCGTTTTCATATAAAAAGGGGAGAGGGGGCGGCTGTAGGTATTCGGTTTCTTGTATCGGTTCAATTTCGCTTAGAAATTCCAAATAACCGGTATATACCTGTGAGGCCATCCCTAAATAGTGCAATTCAGTGTGGATGATTCCCTTCCGTGGTGAATGGAGCATATACATTTTTTCATCCCTCCTTTCTAAAAGAATAGGCCAGTCAGTCTTAGGCGTTAATCGAACCATGAGTTCGTTGTTTTTACTTCAAAAATTGGATGTGCCAGATCCGAAGGCTTCTGCATCTCTTTCTTCTATCACCATGCGCAGTCCATTCTTGGGTCTGAGTGTAAGGGATGGAAGAGGGGTTACTTCATGATGGTCAGGAGCAAGCTTTATCCTATACCGCTTTGTAATGCAGGCCAGGACAAGCACTGCTTCCATCATGGCAAAATGATTGCCGATACAAACCCGAGGTCCTCCGCCAAATGGAAAGTAAGCGAACGCAGGCAGGCTTTTCAAAAAGTTATTTTCAAATCGCTCTGGAATAAATGATTCAGGTTGATCAAAATACTCTGGATTATGCTGCATCACGTAAGAACTTATTAGAATCATATCGCCTTTTTTGAAGCGATATCCTCCTATTACGACATCCTCCGCCACATCACGGGATAAAATATACGATGGCGGATAAACGCGAAGTGTTTCATGAATGATATTTTGAGTGTATGGTAATTTCATGAAATCTTCAGCCTTGGGTGTCCGGTGACCGATAATGCTATTCACTTCACTGAAAAGCTTGGATTGAATTTCTTGGTGTTTCGAAATTTCATACAGTGCCCAGGAAAGAGCATTTGCTGTCGTTTCATGACCGGCAAGAAAAATAGTCATTAATTCATCACGGACCTGAAGGCTTGTCATACCCAATCCGTCTTTGTCATCACGGGCGTCCATCAGGATCCCAAGCATGTCTTCATGTTTTACTATGTCGTTCTTCCGTTTTTCAATTATGGCGTAAATCACTTTATCAAGCCTTTGTATCGCCTTTTTATATTTACGGTTGATTTTAGTCGGTACCCATAATGGCATACGAAAAATCTTTCTCATCCTTTTGACTGTTATTCTTAATGCGGTTTCCAGCGGTTTTCCAACAATTTCATACCCACCTTTGAATTCCATGCTGAACATGGTCTTGCTGACTATCCCGAGAGTGATGTTCATCATATCCTTCGTTATGATCCGTTCATCTTCATGTTGCCAAGTTGATATATAATCCATTGTGGTATCGATCATATCCTTGGCGTATTGGCTAATATGAGTCATTTTGAAAGAGGGTTGGATAAGCCTTCTCTGTCGCATATGATAGTCTTTTTCGCTTGTAAGTAGACCTTCACCGACAAGCGGTTTTAAAACATTGAAGTCCTTGGATTTGACGAAGGATTTTTGTTTTGTTACGAGTATTTGTTTTATTAAATCAGGATTTGAAATGTGATAAACATTATGGAATGGTCCAAAACGGAATTTAGCGACTTCCCCATATTCCTTGGCCAGGCGGGTCAGAAAGCCAATGGGATCAGTTTGAAACTCCTTTGTATGTCCGGAAATCAGCCTTCCTTTTGGAACCTTTGGAGGAGTGCGGTAGACATCATCAGCGTGGCTCAATGTAGTTTTTCCCCTTTCTATAAAATAATTACATGTAATCATTCTATGAGGATAAGCTAAATTGGTTTGGACAAGTCGTTAAAGAAAGGGCGGATAATTCTATGAAGAAAAAAAGCTACTTAAGTTAGCCATAAAAAACCTCTGGCTGAATAGAGCCAGAGGTTTTCATGAAAGCTTAGATTTAATGATGTGGGATTTAACTTCTTTCTTCATCGTCTCCATGTTGGAAACGATCAGTTTTTTCATTAATGGGACCGCCAAATTCTGCATTGATTTCCTTAACCACTTGATCTAAGAATTCATCTGATATTATCGGATTATTAGTTTTTTTATGCATGTACAATCCTTTCTGGATATCGTTGTTTGGATCATTTATTAAGATACGTTATCAACATAACCTCACTTTTAATAAATTATTCTTTCTTTGTCCAACATTTTCACTTGCATTTACATTTCACGGAAGCATTTATAGAAGACAGGTATATTTAGCTTAGAGATTATGGTACGTCGAAATCTTACCATTAAAGGGTTGAATCCAATGTGAAAATAGCCCAATCACCTCTAGGCAATTGAGCTTGGGTTATATACTTGATTAAGGGAACAGCTGCCTTAAATAGGTTATTAGCTGATCACGAAGTTCAGGTCGTTTCATGGCGAAATCTATTGAAGCTTGAAGGAAGCCGAATTTATCGCCGACGTCATATCGATTTCCTTCGATGATATACGAGTATAATGGTTCCTTTTCTAACAAAAGGTCTAAAGCCTCGGTAAGCTGGATCTCCCCCTTCCGATCGGGCTGTACGGTTTCAAGGATTTCAAAAATCTCAGGTGATAAAATATATCGGCCAATAATCGCCTGTGTTGAAGGTGCATCCTCCACTTTTGGCTTTTCCACTAGGTTTCTTACCAGAAATAAATCCTCATATCGTTCTTGGAAATTTACGATCCCATACTTGGAGACATCGGCAGGTGACACTTCCTTACATCCGATAATGCTCGCTTGAACCTTGTTATACCGTTCTATTAACTGCTTCAAAGCTGGAACCTGGCTATCCACGATATCATCCCCTAACAGGACGGCAAAAGGTTCGTCTCCGATAAAAGTTTTGGCACACAAAACTGCATGCCCCAGACCTAATGGTTCCTTTTGTCTTACATAGTGGATATCCACCATGTTGGAAATGTTCTCCACGATCTTAAGTAGCTCATTTTGACCTTTCATTTGCAGGAGCATTTCTAGTTCAATGGATTTATCGAAATGATCTTCAATGGCACGTTTGTTTTTACCCGTAACGATGATAATATCTGTAATCCCTGATTGAACCGCTTCCTCGATAATATATTGAATGGTTGGCTTATCGACTATCGGCAGCATTTCCTTTGGTTGAGCTTTCGTAGCAGGTAAAAATCGTGTTCCTAAACCGGCTGCTGGAATCACCGCTTTCTTTATCATAGCCCAGCCCCTTTTTAAGGTTCTTTTATATGCTTTTTGTTCTACCCTTCATTTTATGTGGCAATTGGTTGACCTATATCAAAAAAGGTGAAAATAAATCCCTGAAAAAGAATAGATTTACCTTTGAAGCAAATATTATGGATATATGAATTGAGTCAAGAGGTGTATATTTTGCCAATTGAAAAACAAGAGAGAACACAAATCCTTTTTGCCTTAATCGTCATTGTTTTATATCTTTCTCCTTTATTCATCCTTGGAGAAAATGCTCATATTCGCGTACATGATAATTTGGATTCCAACCTTGCCTGGTATAAAGTCCTTTCAGAAAGCGGTGAGTTATTCGGTTCGATAGACGCCAAAATTCCCCAGATCATGAATGGGCTGCCCCGAAATGCCTTTGGCAGTGAGTTCAGTATTATCGTGTGGCTTTATGCACTTTTTCCGACAATGGTTGCATATGCAATAAGCCAGGCATTAACAAGATTCATTGCATTCTTGGGTATGTATATCTTATTAAAGAAACATTTGGTTACAGGAAGTCAATCAGGTTGGATCAGGGTTGGAACATCCTTGGCCTTTGCCCTTACCCCATTTTGGCCATCGGGCATGCTCAGTACACTTGGGATGCCGCTGGCACTTTGGGCTTTTTTGAATATTCGCAGCAAGGACCATTCGTGGAAGAATTATTTGGTCCTTACACTTTTACCGCTTTATTCAAGCATTGTGCTTGGTTTTTTCTTTTTCCTAGTTGCAATGGGCTTTCATTGGTTAACGGATGTGATCCGGAGAAAAGGGTGGAATATACCATTCCTTCTTTCGATCGTGTATATGACCTTCATTTTTGGTTTGGTGGAGTATCGTTTGGTGTCTTCCTTCATTTTTGATTCGGAGCCAAACAGCAGAGATGAATATTTTCACGCCAGGCTGCCGCTCGATCGGGTCATCAAGCTTACTTTCAAAAATTTCGTTCTTGGGCATACGCATGTCATGACTGTACATGCGCTTATCATTCTGCCGATTACCGTCTTTGCCCTTTATATCATTCTGACCAAAAAACTGTGGAGACAGGAAAAGGTATATGTATTTTTATTCGGCTTGAATTTTATACTCTCAGCATGGTACGCATTTTGGTTTTATAAAGGCTGGCTTCCTTTAACGGAAAGGTTTCACACTTTGGATACCTTTAATTTTGCCAGATTTCACTTTTTAAGGCCGATGGTGATTTACTTGGGCTTTGCCCTCGCGATAAAAATCATTTGGGAACAAAGCGATTATGCTAAGAAAACCCTTTCTATTTTCATCGCCGTTCAAATTTTGATCTTAATAGGCTTCAATGAAGAAATCACTTACAATAAAAAACCTTCCTTTAAAGAGTTCTATTCAGAAAGCCTTTTTCAGGAAATAAAAGATCATATTGACCTTCCACAGGAAGAGTATCGTGTTGCTAGCATTGGACTGCATCCTGCAATCGCACAATTTAATGGATTTTACACCCTCGATAGCTATAACAATTTCTATCCGCTTTCTTACAAACATCAATTTCGTCAAATAATTGAAAACGAATTGGCTAAGAATAAAAACATCAGAATCTACTTTGATGAATGGGGAGGACGTTGTTACCTATATACCGATGAGCTTGGGAAGCATTATATGTTCAAGAAAGGCTCAAAGAAAGAGCTGGAAAATTTGGACCTTAATATGGATGCGTTTAAAGGATTAGGCGGGAAGTATATATTTTCTGCCATCCCAATCAACAACGCGAAGGAAAACGGATTGGTAATAGATAGGGTTTTCACAAAGAAAGGCAGCATATGGAAAATATATGTATACAGAGTCATATGAAAGGGGGGAATAGAATGAATTCACCGATATTGACGATTGTTGTACCTTGTTATAACGAAGAAAGCGTTTTGCAGGATACCATTTCACAGCTTTGTGGATTGATGAAGGGATTAGTCGAAGAAAACGTTGTTTCTGGTCAGAGTAAAATTCTGCTTGTTGATGATGGAAGCAAAGATCAAACCTGGAAGATCATTTATAAGGAAACGATCCATAATGAATTGGTTCGCGGGCTAAAGCTTTCCAGGAATGCAGGACATCAAAATGCACTTCTGGCAGGATTGTTTACAGCCAAGGAAGCCTCGGATTGTGTGATTTCCATTGATGCAGATTTACAGGATGATATTCAAGTCATCCCTGAATTCATTCGGAAATTCAATGAAGGATGTGAAATCGTATATGGTGTCCGCCAGAAAAGGGACCTTGATTCATTTTTTAAACGGACATCTGCAACTGGTTTTTATAAATTGATGAACAAAATGGGGGTTAACCTTGTCTATAATCATGCCGATTTCCGGCTAATGAGCAAAAGGGCGATCGCGGAGCTGGAACGATTTGATGAAACCAATCTTTTTTTACGGGGGATTGTCCCGCTCATTGGATTTAAGACGGACTCTGTTTATTATGACCGAAAAGAAAGATTGGCCGGGGAAACGAAATATCCATTTAAGAAGATGGTTGCTTTTGCGCTTGATGGCATTACTTCCTTTTCAGTTACACCGATCCGGATTGTCTTATGGCTAGGATGTCTTTCCTTTTTCATTAGCTTACTTTTTGGGTCTTACTTTTTATGGTTAAAGTTTTATGGACAGACTGAAACTGGTTGGACCTCATTAATCACCTCCATTTGGTTGATTGGCGGACTGCAGCTGATTGCTGTCGGCTTGATTGGGGAATATATCGGTAAAATCTATAATGAATCCAAACGCCGGCCTAAATATATTGTTGATCTTGATCTATTTAATCCGCTCGATTTAAAAAAACGGGAGCAACTGGACAATGAACGGAACAGTATTGAAAAACTATCTAAAACACACTAACTCCTTCATCCGCTTTTTATTGGTTGGAATAGTCAATACAGCGGTTGGACTTTCCATCATGCTTTTTCTTATGAATGTCCTTGAATTATCTTACTGGGTCTCCACCTTTTTCGGCAATGGTACGGGTGCTATAACGAGTTTTCTTTTGAACAGGACTTTTACCTTTAAAAGCGATATAGAATGGGGGCGAGGAGTTGCCCGTTTCTTTTGCGTCATCCTGATTTGTTATTCCGCAGCGTATTCTATAGGCCAAGCTATTGCAGAATCTCTGGAAGGATCCGTTCATTTATCCATACAACAAAATTTGGCTGTTCTCATAGGAACAATCTTTTATACCTTGCTTAACTATATTGGCCAGAAATATTTTGTCTTTAAAAAAGGCAATTTGAGACCAATTCAAGAAGGAAGGAACTAATTAGGTGAATCAGTGGAAGAGTGCCCCTATCGGAAGGATAGTAAGGCGGAACTTGATATTTAATAAGTTTCCCCTTTTTATGACGATCCGAGCTGGGGCAGATCTGGTTAATTTCTTTCATCGCCTTCGCCTTCTCCATGAGGCTGATTTTTTTACCTTTTCGGATGTTCAGACTCCTGCATTATTTCTTTATTAGACGTTTACTTACCTCCTTTCCGACCTTCGAATCATGTCATTGCAGGACTTATGTTATATACGTCAAAAACAAAACCTCACGAACAAAGAATTTTTCTATTTTTGAGCAAAATTTTCATTTACTTTTCCATTTCACGGGAGTATGATAATCAACAGTTTCATATTTCTAAATCGCTTAAACCTTATGGTGCGGGGGACCCGTTATTGGGGTTGTTTACAATCCAAGGGGTGAATCCTTTAAAAGGTAGGGCTACTCTTAGGTCCGAATCCGACAGCTAACCTCGTAAGCGTTATATGAGAAGGAAGGTGGAGCTTGTTAGACAAAAAAATTGATGTCTACAGGTCTATTTAGCTATGACTTGTAGGCATTTTTGTGTTTCGTTTCGTTTTTTTGCTGCAGCTGGGCAACATAAACTTATAAATTAACTATGGTGGTGAATGCTTGATGTTATCTTCTATAAAGAGGTTCTTGATTGGGAGACCTTTAAAATCCAATGCACTTGGTGAACAAAAGCTTAACAAAACAAAGGCTTTGGCGATATTATCTTCTGATGCTTTGTCTTCGGTTGCATATGGACCGGAGCAAATATTGATTGTCCTGATCACGGTCGGTGCTGCAGCATTTTGGTATTCCATCCCTATCGCGATCGGAGTATTGATCCTGTTAGCGGCATTGATTTTGTCCTATAGACAAATCATTTTCGCTTATCCGCATGGCGGGGGGGCCTATGTGGTTTCAAAAAACAATTTAGGAGTCAATCCAGGGTTGATAGCTGGAGGATCCTTATTGGTGGATTATATATTAACGGTAGCTGTAAGTGTTTCTGCAGGTACGGATGCCATCACGTCCGCTTTTCCCGGCCTGCATTCATATAATGTCGTCATAGCCATCATTTTCGTCATTCTACTTACAATCCTGAATCTTCGGGGGGTTACGGAGTCGGCCTCTGTTTTGGCTTATCCCGTGTACCTATTCGTTTTAGCTTTGTTCATCTTGATTGGTGTTGGAATTTACAAGATTTTGACGGGGGGAGTTTCACCGGAATTGCACACGTCACTCGGGACTCCGGTAGCGGGCATCAGTTTATTCATCCTGCTAAGAGCATTTGCATCAGGAAGCTCCGCATTGACAGGCGTAGAAGCAATTTCCAATGCAATCCCGAACTTTAAAGATCCAGCCCCGAATAATGCTGCGAAAACGTTAATAGCGATGGGTTCATTGCTAGCTGTATTATTTTCGGGAATCGTATTCTTAGCCTATTATTTAAGCATCGTTCCAAGCGCAGAGGTAACGGTCGTCTCCCAGATCGCTGAAGAAATCTTTGGACGGAATTTCATGTATTTCTTCATTCAAGGTACGACTGCATTGATCTTGATACTTGCGGCCAATACTGGCTATTCGGCTTTCCCTCTGCTTGCAGTAAATCTGGCGAAGGATAAATTCATACCAAGGGCGTTTACGATCAGAGGGGACCGATTAGGGTATTCCAATGGAATCATCATACTGGGACTTGCATCCATCATCTTGATAGTCGCATTTGAAGGACATACAGAAAATCTCATTCCGCTTTATGCGGTAGGGGTATTCATTCCATTTACGTTGTCCCAGACTGGCATGATTGTTAAATGGGTCCGCGAAAAGCCAAAAGGCTGGATGATGAAATTAACCATTAATTCAATTGGTGCCATAATTAGCTTTACCGTCACGATGATATTCTTTTTAACCAAATTTACACAGGTTTGGCCTGTTTTGATTTTTTTACCTATCATCATTTTAATTTTTCATCGAATTAAAAAGCATTATGAAGCAGTTGGTGACCAACTAAGGATTACAACATGTGAGCCGATCTTACCGATTGAAGGAAATATCATTATTGTACCTGTGGCAGGTATAACCCATGTGGTTGAGAACTCTTTAAATTATGCAAAATCTCTATCTGCACAACAGGTCATTGCCGTTTATGTCGCTTTTGAAAGAGAAGACGAAAAAAAATTCGAAGAAAAGTGGGAAAAATGGCAGCCAGATGTCAGACTCGTTACACTGAATTCTTATTACAGAAGTATCATTCAGCCACTAACTAAATTTGTGGACACTGTTGAACATAAGGCTAGTGAATCCAATTATAAAGTTACGGTGGTCATTCCCCAATTCATTCCGAAGAAGGGCTGGCACAATATACTTCATAACCAATCAAGTTTACTGATCCGCGCTTACTTACTTTATAAAAGAAATGTGGTTGTTACGACAGTGCCATATCATTTGAAGAAATAAGTTCCATATCTAAAACTGTAGATAAACCTGCATAAGGTTTGTCTACAGTTTCTTTGCTTCTACAAATTTGGACGTAGTTTTCACTTCAGGCACTCGCTTTCTTTTTATTTTAGATCGAACTTCTTTTGTCTGCAAACTGAGCAAACCTACATAAGGTTTGCTTTTTTTATGACCTAGACAGCAGTACTGCTGTATTTACTCCAACTAACGCTCCCGATATGAATCAGCATCGGAAGCCCTTTTTATGTTGAACACTATGTTTGCAAAAAACACTTCATAAAATTACCAAGGGTCATTTCAAATAATGCGAACATATTAAAAAGAAGACATAAGGAATTTTAGCTTAGTTTTGAACTTACATATATGGGGGTTGAAAATGGATATTTTATTAGCTCTCTTGCCGGCAATATTTTGGGGAAGCATCGTTTTATTTAATGTGAAACTAGGGGGTGGGCCATATAGTCAAACACTAGGTACAACGATTGGCGCCTTGATTTTTTCAATAGGTGTTTATATTTTTGCCGATATTAAGTTGTCACTGCTGGTGTTTGGAGTCGGAGTTGTTTCTGGGTTGTTTTGGGCCGTTGGACAAGCTAATCAGCTTAAGAGCATTGATTTAATGGGAGTATCCAAAACAATGCCGATATCCACTGGAATGCAGCTCATTTCAACGACTTTATTCGGGGTCATTGTTTTTAAAGAATGGTCTACAATGAAAGCAATCATTTTAGGCGTCTTGGCATTAGTCTTCATTATTATAGGAATTGTCTTGACCTCCTTGGAGGATAAAGAATCAAAAGAGGGCAAATCGGGAAACTTGAAGAAAGGAATTGTTATTCTGCTTATCTCGACATTCGGTTATTTGGTTTATGTGGTCGTGGCCCGTCTTTTTGATGTTGATGGGTGGTCAGCGTTGTTCCCTCAAGCGATAGGGATGGTGATTGGCGGTCTGTTATTGACTTTTAAACATAAACCGTTTAACAAATATACGATTCGCAATATCATTCCAGGATTGATATGGGCTGCAGGGAACATGTTTTTATTCATATCCCAGCCTCGTGTGGGAGTAGCCACTAGTTTTTCCCTTTCGCAAATGGGCATTGTCATCTCAACTCTTGGCGGGATCATCATTTTACGTGAAAAGAAAACGAAGCGCCAACTAATTGGAATCATAATCGGAATTATTTTGATCATCATTGCTGGGATTATGCTCGGAATGGCAAAAAGTTAATTGGAGGGTGATTATATGTATACAGATTTAGAAGGTAAGGTCGTTGTTATAACCGGTTCATCCACTGGTTTAGGAAAAGCGATGGCCATTCGCTTTGCTAGGGAAAAGTCAAAGGTCGTGGTTAATTATCGCACTAAATCAGAGGAAGCGGAAAGTGTAATGGAGGAAATCAAAACAAATGGCGGGGAAGCTATTGCCGTAAAAGGCGATGTCACCGTTGAAGAAGATATGATTAACCTTGTTCAATCAGCGATAAAGAATTTCGGGAAACTTGATATATTCATCAATAATGCAGGAATTGAAAATCCTGTACCGTCTCACGAGATGCCGTTAAGCGACTGGAATCGGGTAATCAATACCAACTTAACGGGGAATTTCTTAGGCTGCCGTGAAGCTATCAAGTATTTTGTCGAGAACGACATTAAAGGGAATGTTATAAATATGTCCAGTGTACATGAGATGATACCCTGGCCTTTATTCGTTCACTATGCGGCAAGCAAGGGCGGGGTGAAGCTGCTTACGGAAACCCTGGCTCTTGAATATGCACCAAAAGGGATCCGTGTGAACAGCATTGGACCTGGAGCCATCGCCACACCAATAAATGCAGACAAGCTTGAAGATCCCGAAAAGAAGAAGGATCTTGAAAGCATGATTCCGATGGGGTATATCGGAAAGCCTGAAGAGGTTGCTGCGGTTGCTGCATGGCTGGCATCTTCAGAATCCAGTTATGTAACGGGCATCACTCTATTCGCTGACGGAGGAATGACAAAATACCCCGCATTCCAAGCTGGAAGAGGATGAATGATGTTTAATGATAAAAGAATCCCAGCAGGATTAAACCTGCTGGGATTCTTTTTTTAAAAGCATTAACGAGTATGATGATTATACCAGCTAATGAAATTATCGACGACCGTATCGATAAACTGGACAGTCGACTCATGTGTAAGTCTGCCTTCGTTATCGATTTTGTCATGCACTGCACCAACATATACTTCATTCCCGGGAAGGAGTGGGGAGGCGATGCCTATTGCGAATAAGATTTCACGCAAATGCAATTGAGCTTTAACCGTTCCTAATTGCCCCATTGACGCACCCATGATCCATGATGGTTTGCCGTTCAAGACTTTATCGACACGTGATAACCAATCGATTGCATTGCCCAATACTCCTGGAATCGTACCGTTGTATTCAGGTGTGACCCACAAGACTGCATCTGCTTCGGCCACTTTGCTTTTAAATTCCTTTACAACTGATGGAGGGTCATTTTCAATATCTTGATCATAAAAAGGTAAATCCCGAATGTTCAAGATCTCGAGATCGAACCGATCTTGATATTTGGATTGAATATATTTGGCAAGCTTAAGGTTGTAAGACTCTTTACGGATACTTCCTACTATTGCAACAATTTTCATCTTCCATACCTCCAATGATTTTTATAAATGTAAATGTGTTCCACTTATCCATTATAATTGGAATATAAATGAAAGGGAAAAAGGATGCTTGGGATTGAGTTAGAGCTGAATAAACAAATTCCTCACTTAAAGTTATTCTGCAAAGTTAGAATCGATAAATTTGTTTGTTCCAACCCAATCCCCATTACTAGACCTCTCCAAACAATATTGCATTTTTAATATTAGGGCCATTCATAAAGGGATACAGGCAAAGTTCTTTTCAGAAAAAATGAAATAACAAGCTTGTAAAAGTAAATAATGAAATATCATAAAAAGTGTAAGTAAAATAAGTTTGTTTGCTTGAAAACTATTTCACTAAAATGATAGGGGTGGTGAAGTTGATCTTTCGAACCATTGATACGGACAAAGATAAAGATACGATCATTAAATTCCGGAAAGATTCCTTTGTTGTAAGTTTTGGAACTGAAGCTGGTTTCGGAGATGAAAATGCCTATTTGAAACGAATGGAAGAAATGGTCCGCAAATTTCCGGATGGACAAGTGATCATTGAAAAGGACCAAGAACCGATTGGTCAAATGGAACTTCAAATTCGGGAGTATGAAGGAAACGAGATTGGCTATGTGAATCTATTTTATCTTATTCCCGAATACCGCAGTAAAGGCCTTGGCAAGGAATTGGTTCGCTACGCAGAAGACTTTTTCAGGCAATTTAATGTATCCGAATATCATTTAAGGGTTTCTCCGGATAATCAAAGGGCGATTTCTTTATATACGAATTCAGGCATGGTGAAGATAAGGGAAGAAAATGAAAAATACCTTGTATGGAGAATGAGTAAATCATTATATTAATATAATTAAAAAGTATCGATTCGCTATACTATGAAACTATTTATAGCGATGGGAAATATGGTTGACTTTAGAGAAAATAGAATATATAGTGAAGGACATAATTAAATAAAACGTTAATTCTTATCAAGAGATGTGGAGGGACTTGGCCCTATGATACCTCGGCAGCGGGTTTTTACTTTTGTAAAAATACTGTGCTAATTCCAACGGACGAAAGTTTGAAAGATAAGAAGGAGCTTTTCTTAGATAATTAATTTAAGAGTTTACTCTTTTTTATGTCTAAAAGAGGCCTCTTCTGTCTGATGACGGAAGAGGCCTCTTTTGTTTATTCAAAATGTATATGGTTATTTGGAGCATTGGTGCAATTACTCGTAAGTTTGGCAGATTTACTCGTGAGTTTCACGTATTTACTCGTGAATTTGGCAGATTTACTCGTGAGTTTCACACATTTACTCGTGAATTCCAAAAATTTAACCCTATCATTATGAAACTTGGCAAAGCTCTTCTCTGGATAATGAATTCGTACAAATAAACAGCATGGGGGGAGATTGGATGATTGAGTTTCAACATGTCAAAAAGGTTTATCAAACAAAGAAACAGACTGTCGAGGCTTTGAAGGGCATCAATTTGACAGTGGAAAAGGGGGATATATTCGGTGTAGTCGGTTATAGCGGGGCCGGGAAGAGTACGTTGATCAGGTTGGTCAATTTGCTTGAAGATCCTTCAGGTGGTTCAGTGATTGTTGGGGGCAAGGATTTAACCAAATTGAACCCGAAGGAATTGCGGGCAGAAAAGAAAAAAATCGGGATGATCTTTCAGCATTTCAATTTGCTGAACTCAAAGACCGTTTTTGATAATATCGCCATGCCGTTGATTTTATCGGGAATCCCCGGTAAAGAAATCAAAAAGCGGGTGGGCGAGCTATTGGAGTTCGTTGGATTATCGAGCAAAGCAAAGAGTTATCCGGAACAATTATCCGGCGGTCAAAAGCAGCGGATCGGCATTGCGAGAGCATTGGCTACCAATCCATCGATCTTATTGTGTGATGAAGCTACCTCGGCATTGGATCCACAAACAACGAGTGCCGTTCTGCAGCTCTTAAAGAAAATCAATAAAGAATACAATATTACCATTCTGCTAATCACTCATGAGATGTCTGTCATTAGGGAAATTTGCAATAAGGTAGCAGTCATGGAAGGCGGATGCGTCGTTGAACAAGGTTCGGTTTTCGAAGTTTTTGCGAAGCCGCAAACGGATATTGCAAAAAACTTCGTGAGAACAGTCATACATGACGAAATCCCACAAAGTTTCCTAAAAAGCATAGGGTCTCATATCCCGATTATTTGGAAAATTAATTTTATTGGGACTACTTCGGGTACTCCTTTACTTTCAACGATCTCGAAGAAATATGATGTTCATTTAAGTGTTTTATCAGCCAATATTTCTGAAATTCAGGAAACGCCTTTCGGGAATTTGATCATCGAAGTGACCGGGAACAAAAATGAGGTGGACAAAGCTTATCAATATATTAAAGATGAGGGGATTCTCGTCCAGGAGGTGCAGATTTAATGGGTAATACGCTTTGGGGAATGGAAATAACGGCAGATCAGCTGTCGACAGCTTTCGGTGACACACTTTATATGGTAGCCATCTCATTGGTATTTTCCGGATTGATTGGGCTTCCGCTCGGTATCCTGCTTGTCATTACAAGAAAGGGTCACATCCTGGAGAATAAATGGGTCTTTAATGTATTGAACCCGATCATCAATATATTGCGGTCGGTTCCTTTCATCATCTTGCTTGTAGCACTTATTCCGTTTACCAGAATGATTGTAGGCAGTGCAATCGGAACGAATGCGGCGATTGTTCCGTTAATCTTTTACGCGGCTCCTTATATTGCCCGGCTTGTGGAGAACTCCCTGTTGGAAGTGGACAAAGGGATCATCGAGGCAGCTCAGGCGATGGGGGCGACGACATGGCAAATCATTTACCGCTTTTTGATTCCCGAGGGACTTAGTTCGTTGATCCTTACATTTACAACAGCGACAATCGGGCTTGTTGGTTCTACGGCCATGGCAGGTGCCGTCGGTGCAGGCGGGGTTGGAGATCTGGCTTTGGCCTACGGTTATCAAAGGTTTGATACGATGACGATGATCGTCACAGTGGCGGCGCTCGTGATCATCGTTCAATTATTGCAATCCACGGGGAATTTTATTTCAAGAAAAATCAGAAGAAGATAAAAATAACAGGAGGTAGGAAAAATGAAAAAAATCTTATTAACGATCATAGTATTGGCATTGGCCATCGTGGCTGCAGCATGCGGGAAAGAAGAAGGTGCATCAGGCAGTTCGGATGATGTGAAAACAGTGAAAGTCGGTGTCAGTAGCGGGGATACGAGAACATGGGAATACATTGTCGACATAGCGAAAGAGGAAGGGCTTAATATCGAACTGGTCACCTTCAATGATTATATCCAACCAAACCTTGCGTTAAGTGAAGGTGAAATTGATGCAAATTCATTCCAAACAGTCGCTTACTTCGATGAATTCGTTCAAGACCAAAATCTTAAATTAGAGGCCATCGGGTCGACTGTCATTGCGCCTATGGGCCTTTATTCAAAAAAACATAAAGATCTTAAAAGTCTTCCAAATGGCGCTACGATTGCCGTTCCGAATGAAGCAACAAACTTTGGGCGTGCACTGCTCCTTCTTCAGGAAGCTGGATTGATTACTTTGAAAAAGGAATTCAATGGATCGGGATCATTGGAAATCATTAAGGAAAATCCGAAAGACTTGAAAATCCAACCTGTTGCTGCCGGCAATACACCGCGTCTATTGGATGATGCCGATGCTTCAGCCATCAATAATAACTTTGCTGTCGAAGCAGGCCTTACTTTAAAAGATTCTTTATTCCATGAAAGTAAAACGGCGAAACCATATATTAATATCATTGCAGTTAAAAAGGGGAATGCCGATCGTCCTGAGCTGCAAAAATTAGTGGAGCTTTATCAATCGAAAAAAGTGGAAGCGTTCATTGAAAAAACGTTTAAAGGAAACACCATTCCTGCCTATGTTTCTGTAGATGAATTAGTGAATTACCAGGATGCTTGGACACAACCAGCTAATGAAAAGTAAAGGATCGATTCAAGAAAAAGGGGAGATACGAATATGGCGAGAGAATTAGTGCAGAAGCAGCATCAGCAGATCATTGAAGATCACATCGACCTTCATTCCAAATTATATATCGAAACGAGCCAAGCCATTCATGCCAAACCGGAAATTGGGAATCAAGAATTCTTCGCTTCGGATACATTAACCGGAATACTTCGAAATGAAGGATTTGAAGTGACACGCAATATTGCCGGGCATGAAACAGGATTCATCGCCAAAAAAGCCTCTTCAAAGAAAGGGCCCACCATTGCCTTTTTAGCCGAGTATGATGCATTGCCGGGTTTAGGTCATGCTTGCGGCCATAATATCATTGGCACAACGAGTGTTGCAGCAGGCATTTCCTTGGCGCAAGTGCTGGAGGAAACGGGCGGAGAGGTGATTGTTTTCGGAACACCGGCTGAAGAGGGCGGGCCGAATGGAAGCGCAAAAGGCAGCTTTGTGAAGCACGGTCTATTTGATGGGGTGGATGCGGCCATCCTTATCCATCCTGACGGGCAAACGCGTGTCACAAGTCCATTTTTGGCAGTCGACCCCCTTGATTTTCATTTTTACGGGAAGTCAGCACATGCAGCAGCTGCACCTGAAGAAGGCGTGAATGCACTTGACGCCGTGATTCAGCTGTTCAATGGCATTAATGCTTTGCGCCAGCAGCTCCCAGCCGAGGTCAAAATCCACGGAATCATCACCAATGGCGGGGAAGCGCCTAACATCATTCCTGAATATGCTTCCGCCAGGTTTTACATTAGAGCAACAACATGGAAACTCTGCCAAGAAGTATCCAATAAAATCCGCGCTGTTGCCGAAGGGGCAGCACTTGCCACAGGAAGTACGGTTAAAGTTGAACGTTTCCAAAATGAAGTACTCGATTTTGTCATTAATCCAGTTCTGGATGAACTTTTAAAAGAAGAACTGGCTCAATTGGGGGAAGCGGTGGGTCCCCGAAAAGAGAGTGGCTTTGGCTCGACGGATGCTGGTAATGTAAGCCATGTAGTGCCAACAGCACATCCTTATATAAAAATTGGCGATGATGAGCTGATTGCCCATACGAATGAATTCCGCGACTGTGCCAAATCTCCTGCTGGAGACAAAGCCATCCTGACTGGAGCAAAAGCCCTTGCACTTACAGGGTATAAATTGATTTCAGATCAAGACCTGTTGGATAAAGTGAAAGCAGCATTTCATGAAGCGAAGCAAAAATAAATGGGATGCAGGAAAAAAATTGTTGACTACGGAGCATAGAGTTAGTATTATAAAAATAACAATACCAAGTAATTTAATAGGAATTATAGGTTAATTGACCGGAAAACCGGAGACTTTTCTTTCATGTAAAGAGGCGTCTCCGTTTTTTTGTGAATGGGCAAGTCGAAAGATTCTCTTTCAATACATCCTATAAAGGGGGATTTATCATGGGGATATTATTACGTAGAGCCATGGAGAAAAAAAGAAACTTCCTAATCAACAAGTTGATTAACAAGGGAGTTTATAAAAAGAATGACATCCATCTTTTTGAATTAACCTTAACCGATTTAGAGAATGAGTATATGAAAATAAGTAAAATCGAGGAGAAGGAATCCGACGATCATTCCCCCTGTCTAAGGATACAGTTCATATAATGTCAGAATAAAAGGAGAGGGTGAAATGAGGAAGGGCGTGGAAGAAAGGCGGAAGGAATTAATCTATAAGCTTATGATCCATACTGTAAATAAAACGGTGGAACAGCTTATGAAGTTAACCTTAAAAGAATTGGAAACAGAATATAAAAAGGTTCAAAATGACTGTCACCCCCATAGTAATGCGGGTTCGATACATTGGATCCATGCAAAGCGGCATTAGGCTGAATGTTCATGGACCATAAAAAAATTCATCATTTTGCTAACGGCTGCTTGTGCTGATTCTACATGATAGTTTGAATTGTAAGGGTCACTGAATCCATGTTTTCCGCTGAATTTATGAACTTCGACATCCTTTCTTTCTAAAGCTGAAATTAACTCGTCGACATTAAATGATGGCTCTTCTAGCGGGAAAAATAGCAGTGCAGGGCATTGTGGCACTAATTCTGCATAATTCCTAAGACGCGAACCATAGTAACCAACTATTCCATCGACACATTCTTCCTCACTGCACAGCCAAGCTACAGTTGCCCCTGCACTGAAACCAAGGATGAAAATCTTTTGGTATTCATCTTTTATATCCGATAATATATCCTTTATCTTACCTAAAGCACCCGTGAAACCTACGTTCTCCATAAAATGTCGATAAGCAGCATCCTCTTGGGAATAATCAAAAGGCGTCTCACGTTCTAACAAATCCGGACAAATCACATCAAAACCCTGTTTTGATAATAATTCACCATAACCCTGTATATGTTGGTTCAGACCATATATTTCGTGAATGACAATGATGACAGTATCGGATTTTTTCTGTATGTGCAGCATGTTTAACCTCCCTAAACTTAAAACTAGATATAAAAGCCAACCAGTTTCTTTCATCCTTAACAAGTACAAATCATAAGTATATTACCATCAGGATCTTGAAAGTTAAAATAAGCAAAATCTCCTATACGCTCTATTTCTTTAACAATAGAAATGTTATTACCCTTAATGAATTGATAAGCTTCGTCAATATCCTTTGCATAGAAATTAAACAATACATGGCTGGATGGCTCGAATCTAAAATCAGGATCAAATGTATGGTCATCTAACGTTAATCCTGTTTCATATTGTATAGGAATATTGTAAACCGGCGATTCTACAGAATCACTATTATGAGGAATGCCAAGGAGATTACAATACCATCCAGCCGATTTCTTTAAATCTTTAACATGAATAAAAACATTGTTAACTTTAGGGTGAATAGGAGAATTTATTGATTTCATACGTTACCACCTTTCGTTGAACCTTACCTAAGAATTCAACGAATCTCCATAAAAACCTTTTTTAATCATTGAGTAGAATTGCATATTCAACAGCTGCACAGAAATGCTCATTTTTTTATGAACGTCAGCTATATTCCAGATGCGTAGTACTATTTAAAAACCTTATAAGTTTGTATGGATGATTGGTATACTCAAGAAGATGTATTCCAGTATTATGAGAATTGAACCACACATCATTAATTGCGGGTGGTAATTGAAGAAAGCTTTCAATAATTTTAGTAATCATTCCTCCATGGGATATAAGAGCAATTCGTTTATGATTTGCACTGTTCTCTCTAATATGAGAAAGTACATTTTGAGCTCGTAATCTAAAATCTAAATGATTTTCCCTATCCTGCATCTCTCGTAAATCTTCCAGGAAGGTTACTGGACATTTGATAGTATTCGATAAAGTTTCGGCAGTTTTACTAGCTCGAAGTAAGGTACTTGACCAAATGAATTCTGGTGGAAACTCTTCGGATACACGTCTGCACATTTTTTCTACTTGTTCAACTCCCTTAATAGTTAAGGGTAAATCAGTAGTTCCTTCGTAATTTTCTTCTAGAAAATCGTCTTCTGACTCACCATGCCGAATTAATAGTATCTGCAAGATATCACGTTTTCACATTCTTATCTGATTGTGTGGTGCTTCAGCACTCACTCCGTGAAGCTAAGTAGCATAACAACCAAGTGACGAAATTGTAAGATAATGGGTTAATTTGTTAGGAAGAACGATGGAGATTTACTTCCTTTCTCTTTAATATGTAAGAAAAAGAGGAAGGCGGATATGAAATGGACTTTTTTGAGTTGAATATCAATGTATTCAGAATGATCAATGACTTAGGGAAACAGTACGATTATGTAAACCCTTCTGCCATTTTCATTGCCGAGTACATGGTATTTTTTTTAGCTTTGGCAGTCATCTTAATATGGTTCACTCGAAATGAACAGAGCAGGGTGATGGTTGTTTGTGGGATGATTACGTTTGTAATAGCTGAAATGATGGGAAAAATGGCAGGGCGATTGCATTCGAATAATCAGCCATTTGCCGAATTGAACAATGTTAATCAGTTAATTGAAAAAGCAGTGGATAATTCATTTCCAAGCGACCATACCATCTTGTTTTTCTCGTTTTGTGTATCTTTTTGGCTTTTCAAAAGAGGATGGTGGTTGTTATGGATCATGGTGGCTTTCCTTGTTGGCATTTCCCGTATTTGGGTAGGTGTCCACTTTCCGGCGGATGTGCTGGCAGGAGCTATACTGAGCACCATTTCAGGATTGGCGGTTTACTTTGTGGTTCCTAAAATAAGCTTGATTCATAAATTATTAGAGGGATATGAAAGGTATGAGCAAATGGTTCTATCCCCGATAACTAAATCGAAGGAAAAAAAATCAAAGGATTTGTAAGCGGAATCAAAAAACAGGGTTGCTTAGTCAGCCTTTTTTTATAAATACAAAAATATCCATATGTTGATGCTGGTGGTAAAATAAAGTAAAGCATTCCATCGCAATGGAGGGACTTAATATTGATTGATATCCAAGAAATCAAGGACATTATCAGGCATCGCTATCCATTTCTTTTAGTTGATAAAGTACTGGAATTGGAAGAAGGAAAGAGAGCGGTGGCCATCAAAAATGTCACGGCAAATGAAGAGTTTTTTACTGGTCACTTTCCCGATTACCCAGTGATGCCAGGTGTTTTGATCGTAGAGGCATTAGCACAGGTATGTGCTGTTGTCATGCTTACAAAAGAAGAAAATAAAGGGAGGATCGGGCTTTTGGCCGGGATCGATGGATGTCGTTTTAAAAGGCAAGTAAGACCAGGGGACCAATTACGTTTAGAAGTGGAGATTACTCGCTTGAAAGGTCCTATCGGTAAAGGAAAAGCAAGGGCTACCGTCAAGGGAGAAACTGTATGCGAGGCAGAGCTCATTTTTGCCTTTGGTGATTAACGGGGGAATGATGGTGATACCGATAAAAAAAGCTTACGGGTATGTGACAAGAATCCATAATGGAGAAACACAGGTATTGGTTTTTCAACACCCCATTAGGGAAGCTGGTATACAGATACCCAAGGGAACAGTGAAGCCTCAAGAAGATCCTTACCAAGCAGTGATTAGGGAAATGAAAGAAGAAACAGGTCTGGAAAATTTTCATGTGGAGAAATTGATTGCGGAAGATTTTTGGGAGAACGTTGATGGTGCCATACATAATAGATATTTTTATCAAATACGTGTATATCATGTTCCTGATGAATGGAATCATCAGCCAACGGGTGGAGGAGATGAAGAGGGGCTGACATTTCATTTCTTCTGGATCTCATCCGAACATGAAGTGCAGCTTATCAAAGGGCATGAAGATTATTTAAACCAGATATTTACCTAACCTGCAGTTTATCACAATCGGCCAAGGTCATTATTGATCTTGGCCGGTTGTTTTTTATGATCAGGTTTGTTTTTCGGTAATGAAAGTTTTTACGGTTGGCGGTTCATATGTAATGAATTGATCAAGAAGTCCATTTGGTTCAACATCCACCAGCGCCATGGAACGGAATTTTTCATGCAGGAACTGTTCGTCGGACATATGATTGAATAAAGCGACCAAAGGATCATAATAGTGATTGATATTTAAGAGTCCGCAAGGTTTTTGATGAAGACCAAGTTGAGCCCAAGTGAAAACCTCAAAGAATTCTTCCAATGTTCCTGGCCCGCCTGGCAAGACCATGAACCCATCTGCAAGCTCAGCCATTTTTGCTTTTCTTTCATGCATGGATTCCACGACGATCAGTTCGGTTAAGTTCTTATGTGCTATTTCTTTTTTTTCTAGAAAATCTGGCAACACGCCAATTACATTTCCGCCTGCTTCCAAAACGGAATCTGCAACTGCACCCATGATTCCTACACTTGAGCCTCCATAGACAAGTGTAATCTTACGTTTTGCCAGTTCCACACCCAGTTCTTTAGCCCCTTCTACATAGATAGCAGATGCACCTTTGCTTGATCCACAAAATACAGCTAGACTTTTCAAAATATCACATCTCCCATTTAGTAATCTTCCTTTCTTATCATACAAAATTAAAGGGGATTTGTTAAACTTGAATTATCTGAATGAACGGTGGATGAATATGAACGTCACTGAATTTCAACAATGGGTAAAAGATTATTATGAAGCACAAGGTTGGTCAGAATTGGACATTTTCATTCGCATCGGCTTTTTGGCAGAAGAAACTGGCGAGGTGGCACGAGCCATTCGCTCCCTTGAAATTGGAAGGAATAGACCTGATGAGGTTATTGGTTCGTATGAAGAAAACTTCAGATCGTTTCTTTTTATGGGCATTAAACACTTCTTCCAAGGGGATATTGTATTTGTTCGCAATAACAATCAAGTTTCCTAGCACATCTCCCCATTCTTCGGTTAACTCCTGTTTGCTATAATCATGCATAAGTTCTTTTGATTTATTAAGTGAACATGAAATCATCCTGGTTTACACTTGAAGAGCTGTGACAATCAGCTCTTTTTCTCATGAGGCAAACGATAGTTATTAGTTCCATTTAATCCCTTAAAAAGAAATCATTTCAGCCTTTTATCCCCCGCCATTAACAAATAATTCACAAAATATGGGTAGTATGCGCGATTGAGATTGGGTTTTATTGGGTTTACACTTACATTAAACGGAATGAACATTCATTCCGAATCAAGTGAAAAAGAGGTGAATCATTATGATCACGGCAGTAAATAAACGAGACAGTATAGTATCCAGCGCTTTAGTTCTATTCGCAGAACGGGGATATGATGCGACGACGATCCCGATGATTGCCACATCGGCAGGAGTTGGAGCAGGTACCATTTATCGTTATTTCGAGAATAAAGAAGTGCTGGGCAACAAGATTTTTCAAGAGTACTTGGATATTTTCACTGAAACGGTCAAGAATGGATTTCCTCATGATGATTCAATTCGCAATCAGTTTCACCATATTTTTAAATCAATGGTTCACTTTACAACCGAGCAGGACCAAGCACTTTATTTTATTAAAATCCATAGTGGAGCCCATTTTTTAAATGAAGATAGTCATGCTAGCTTTCAAGGGCTATTGGATATATTTAAAAATTTCTTTGAGTCAGGAAAAGAGAAAAGAGAAATTAAAGAGCTTCCTTCTTCAGCCTTGATTGCCATCATTTACGGAGCCTTTCTTGAGCTTGAGCGACTTGTACGCATCGGGGAGTTAGAACCTGAACCGAAACTTTTGGCAGATGTGGAAGAAAGCTTTTGGGATGCAGTCCGATTGCATGCTTGAGACATTTAATATAAAACGGAATGAACGTTCATTCCGCCGTGCTACATTATTGAAAGAGGTGCTAATAAAATGGAAAACACAACTCAGTTTCCACAGCCAAAGACATATGGCCCCCTAGGCAGCCTGCCTATCATTGATAAGGATAAGCCGCTTCAATCTTTCATGAAGCTGGCACGAGAACTAGGGCCGGTTTTTCAGTTTCAATTTCCGGGTCGAATCACTACATTCGTATCAAGTGCTGCCCTCGCAAAAGAAATTTGTGATGAAACAAGGTTTGATAAGAAAGTCGGTCCAGCCCTACAAAAAGTGAGAGCATTTGGCGGCGATGGCCTTTTCACAAGTGAAACGGCGGAGCCGAATTGGAAAAAGGCCCATAACATCCTGCTGCCCAGCTTTAGCCAGCAAGCAATGAAGGGATATCATGCCAAAATGGTGGATCTTGCTACCCAACTCATTCAAAAATGGGCCCGCCTGAATCCGGCTGATGAGATAGATGTTCCTGAAGATATGACACGATTGACCTTGGATACGATTGGACTCTGCGGGTTCAATTACCGTTTTAACAGTTTTTATCGGGACACCACCCATCCTTTTGTCACCAGTATGGTGCGTGCGTTGGATGAAGCGATGAGCCAAACGCAGCGGCTTGGCATCCAAGATAAACTGATGATCAAATCTAAAAAACAATTCAGGGAAGACATTCAATATATGTTCTCTCTAGTGGATGAATTGATTGCTGACCGAAAACAAAATGGAGATCAGGGAGAAGATGACCTTCTTTCCCATATGTTGAAAGGAGTCGATCCTGAAACGGGTGTATCACTGGATGATGAAAATATTCGTTTTCAAATCATTACCTTTTTAATAGCTGGGCATGAAACGACGAGCGGTCTCCTATCGTTCGCCATCTATTTCCTCATGAATAACAGAGACAAGTTAAGAAAAGCGCAGCAGGAAGTCGATGAAGTGCTGGGTGCTGATGTTCCTGATTACAAACAAGTGAAAAAGCTGAAATATGTCCGGATGGTGCTGAATGAAACGCTTCGTTTGTGGCCGACAGCTCCGGCGTTTTCCGTTTATGCAAAAAAAGATACCATGCTGGATGGAACATATCATGTGAAGAAAGGGGATGTGTTCTCGCTGCTTATTCCCGAGCTTCACCGTGATCCATCTGTTTGGGGTGATGACGTTGAATCGTTCATTCCTGAGCGGTTCGAAGATTTGGATTCCATCCCTTATCATGCTTATAAACCGTTTGGAAACGGGCAGCGCGCCTGTATCGGACAGCAGTTTGCCCTTCATGAAGCGACACTGGTGCTCGGCATGGTTTTACAGCACTTTGACTTGATTTATCATGAAGAATATCAATTGGATGTTAAAGAAACTTTGACACTCAAACCGGACGGATTGACCATGCGTGTTACACTGAGGAAGCCGGCGATGTCATTTACCGCTGCTTCGCCAGAAACAAAGTCAGCGGACAAAGGAGCCACGGCATCTCCAATCGAATCCGCACATGGCACACCATTACTTGTCCTGTTTGGATCAAATATGGGAACAGCGGAAGGGATTGCTCGTGATCTTGCCGAAACAGGGAAGCGACAAGGCTTCAATGCCGTGGTTGCCCCTTTAAATGATTACACCGATCGGCTTCCCAAAGAAGGAGCTGTTCTGATAGTCTCGGCATCTTATAATGGAAATCCCCCGGATAATGCAGGTGACTTCGTTTCATGGCTGAAGGAAAGCAAGGGTGACACATTGGATGGTGTTCACTATGCGATCTTCGGCTGCGGGGACCGCAATTGGGCCAATACGTATCAACGCATTCCATTCCTCATTGATGAGCGGCTGGAACAAAAAGGAGCAGTGCGGCTGTCAGAAACAGGCTATGGAGATGCAAGCGATGACTTTGAAGGGAATTACGAGAAATGGACAGAAGCCCTTTGGCCGAATCTTGCCGAAACCCTGAACATTGAAGTGAATAGGAATGATCAGGCAGTCAGCTCGATTACGATGAACTTCGTAAGTGATGTGAGCGGCACACCGCTTGCCCGCACCCATCATGCTTTTACATCCCTTGTAAAAAGGAATTTTGAATTACAACATGTCGATAGTGGAAGAAGTACACGGCATATAGAATTAACTCTGCCAGAGGGAATACATTATCAGGAAGGCGATCATCTCGGGGTACTTCCGCAAAATCCATCGGAACTTGTCGAGCGAGTGCTCAGTCGATTTAACCTAAATGGCCAAGATTACGTCAATTTAACTGGGGATTCCGGAAATGCTGGCCACCTTCCTACAGGAAAACCGGTAAAACTAGAAGAATTACTATCAAACTATGTGGAGTTCCAAGAACCCGCCACCCGGTCTCAAATTCGGGCGCTTGCCACTCATACGGTATGTCCTCCACATGTAAAAGAACTCGAAGATCTTCTTTTGGACATTACCTATAAACAAGAAATCCTGAACAAGCGCATAACCATGCTTGACCTTATAGAAAGGTATCCTGCATGTGAAATCCCATTTGAACGTTTCCTGGCTTTACTGCCCCCATTAAAAGCAAGATACTATTCTATCTCAAGCTCACCACTCCACAAAGAAGGGGAAGCAAGCATCACCGTCAGCGTCGTCCGTGGAGAAGCCTTGAGCGGAAACGGGGAATACAAAGGAATTGCATCGAATTATTTGGCAGAACGCTTCCAAGGAGACAAAATAGCCTGCTTTATCAATACGCCGCAATCCAATTTCCAACTTCCAGAAAAAACAGGAAAACCAATCATCATGATTGGCCCTGGAACAGGAATTGCACCATTCAGGGGATTCATACAGGCACGTCGCGCTTTGAAAGAAAAAGGTGAAACTTTAGGGACTGCTCACCTTTACTTTGGATGCCGTAATCCGGAACACGATTTCCTCTATCAAGAAGAACTCGTGCAAGCCGAACAAGAGGGCCTTGTAACACTGCACACCGCTTACTCAAGATGTCCCGGTCAAGAAAAAACATATGTCCAGAACAGATTAGCGGAAAACGCCCATGACATCCTTCCTTTATTAAAAGAAGGAGGACACCTATACATCTGCGGAGACGGAAGCAAAATGGCACCCGATGTTGAACGAACACTAATCGAAAGCTATATGCATATCTATCAAACATCGAAAGAAGAAGCCACAGTATGGCTGCAACTATTAGAGGAAAATGGCAGATATGCGAAAGATGTTTGGGCAGGAGCATAAATAGGAGGAGCGGCGATTCTGTAATGGAATCGCTGCTTTCTTTATGAAAATACGAATTCACGAGTAAACAGTGTGAATTCACGAGTAAATGCGCTGAAAATAGAAGAATTGGAATTAATGGGAAGTATATTCATACATTGGCGGAGAGCGTTTACGGATACTTTATTCATTGTTAATATTGAGAAAAACTACTGTTTTTATTAGTGGACAAATTATATTAGAATGTTTAGTTAAGATCTTTCCTATTATATATACCGAAGTATAGTGGAAAACTCACGGGTAAAACAGCATATGGCGATGTGATTAATTAACGATAAAGGGGTTCTTAATAAATGTTTAAGTATACAGTCTGTTTTGTAAAGAAGAATAATGAACTTCTCATGCTTAACCGGGAGAAAGCTCCTATTATGGGTGTTTGGAACGGGGTGGGGGGCAAAATCGAGAAAGGTGAAACTCCTGATATAGGTGCACAGCGTGAGGTATTTGAGGAAACGGGCATAGTGGTAGGAACCTTTTTTTCTAAAGGAATGGTAACCTGGGTAACTCCAGAAGGTGAATTGGATGGAATATATGTATATTTGTATATGACGGATGAGGATTTAATATATGAAACACCGAAAAAAACGCGGGAAGGCATTCTTGATTGGAAATCCATTGATTGGATACTTCATCCGCTTAATCTCGGAATTGCTGAGATGGTCGCACAGTATTTGCCGGTATTATTAAAAGAAGAAGGAAACCATGCATTCACTTACAAAAATGGCCAGACGTATATTTCATGAAACCAGCCAAACTAAAACAAGGGATACTACCTAGTATCCCCTTCAATATGTTAAAGCTCATTCTCGAAGATCGTCCCCTTTTTGAATCTTGAACCCTTGAAGGCAAACTTCATCAGAATCATATAGGCAATGCCTGCCACGACAACCCCGATGATCCAAGCCAGCTCGACTTTAATAAAGGCAGCGCCGGTGCCGATAAGCATGGCGATCAGTGCGCATGGATTATATCCTGCAAATGGCCCGTCTTCACTGTACAAATCGGCAACATTCATTTTTTGCTTCCTTAATATATAATATTCGACTAATAAAATCGAAACGATCGGACCTAAAAATGCGGAATAAATCAGAATGAACAAACCAAGGCCCTTCGCCGAAGAATCCTGTACAAGCACCCAAGGGAATGAGCAAAAAGCAAGAATTCCGGTTATGATAACGGCAATCTTATATTTCAACTTTGTAAGCAAAGTGATGACATATGTTGGCGGAATAATATTGGCAACCATATTTACCGCAATTGCACCTATGACGATAAATGCTGAAACGCCTACTGTGATATAAGGGTTATCAACTACAATGGCAAACGCCTTAACTGGATTGGAAATGCCGGTAGCGGAAGCGAGCATTACACCGATTGTCAGTACGAAGCCGTATGCCAATGAAATGGGTGAAAAGTACAAAAACCCTCGTTTTACATCACTTATGCCAGACTTAAGCTCTCTTGAATAGTCCCCTGCGCTTAAAAAGATAGCCGCGTAATTTCCTAAAAACATCATGATGAAAGCAAAGAACGGCAAGCCCCATGAGCCTTCAGCGTGCACCCATTTTTCCGCGATGACCTCGCTATGTGATGTAAGAAGAATGCCAAATACATAGACTAGCGCTAGCATGATAACGATGGATGCAAGCATTTCCACCCATTTGATGGCATGGAAGCCATACAGCGAAAGTGCAATTTGCACCAATTGAATCACGACAAAGCAAATGACGGCATTATCAAAAGCACCACCCGTAAAGACCTTCGCGATTTCATTTAAAGCGGTACCGCCGATCCAACTTTGAAAACCATACCAGATGATGGCCGGAATTCCGCGCAAAAGTGATGATATGATGGAGCCTTTCATCCCGAAGGACATTCTGAGTTGAACAACATAGGGAATGCCCGTCCTGTATCCAATCCGATCATTTAAAGCAAATATCACGGAAATGATAGCGATGGCAATGGCTGCTGCAGCAAATGTCTGAATGATATTCAACGTTGCGGTTCCCGCTACGACCAAGCTGGCCCCCAGTGTCATGTTCCCTAAATTGACGCCGTCTCCAATCCACATGAATGTATAGGATATAGGGCCAACCGTCCTATCTTCTTTTGACCTCGGCTTCAGAGATTCATCCAAATCCGCAGCATGGTGGAACTCCGTCTCTTCTAAATTTTTACTTTCTAGATATGTAGACAATTTACACTCAACTCCCATTTGTAGTGTTATATGATATGCCTGATGATGTAATAAAAACTAACATGAGAAAAGTATACAGGTTTTGTATTTGGGAATCATTAGAAGAAGTGTGAAATTTCAGATATTATTTTGTGCTTGTTAACTAAAGGAATATCAGTGAATTCTTGTAATTAACTCGGGAGTATGAGATTTCTCGGTTTTTTTTGGTAGGTAGGTTGCTACGGCAACTTTTTTTCGGAAAAAACGCGGGGCGGGATGGGTAAAATCAAGCCTTGAATTTCATTGGAAAAAGGTGCTAAAATTGTTATATCAGTGTGTAGAGATATTGGTCGTTTTTATTGACCAAAAATATATGTCTCACGATACGTCTGCCATCTGAAATATTTTTAGTGGAGATGATCATATGCACGAAGAAACAAGATTACCGCGAAATGGTAAAGACTTTGTATTATTCTTAGCGATTATATCAATACTTTCAGTCAACATTATCGCACCTCTTTTTTATGGGATTTAAATTCGGATTCAGTAAAGATGTGTATTTTGAAACTTTACATGTAATTCTATTTGTTTGGGTTTGTGTCGTTTTATTAGTAACACTTGTTGTAAATCCAATTGTTAATAAACTCGTACAAAAGTTTATTGAACCTACGGACGGTTTTAATGCAAGAGTGTTATTCACGATATTATTCAGCGTAACCCTCCTGTCCATTTTGCTGACGGTTATCGGATCTTGGATTGGCATGGGAGAAATTAGTTTGGAGCCGATTCAAACGTTCTTTTATGATTGGCCGCGTAACTTTTTCATCGCATTTTGGGTTGAAGTTTTGATCGCACAGCCGATAGCAAGATTTGTAATGAAAAAATTACATGCAAGTCAGGCACGTAAAGCAGTAAATGCGTAACATTCAAATAAATTAAAAGCCCATATAGCCGACTGGTTTTACTAAAAAACAGTCGGCTTTTTGTTGCAGAAAAGTGGGTTAGTGAATGAAGGAATTTCCATTTTTACGCAATGAAAAGGTGTCAAATGGTATGATTAAAAAAGTTATACTCAAGGGGAAATAAATTATTCAAAATAGTTAAAATCATCTTAGCAATAATTGTAGTTGCTTCATATGCAGATCAGCTAATTACTGGAAGTGTTGAGTTGATGCCATATTCTATGTTGTTTCTGGCGTTAATTTTGTTAATAACAGGATTAGAGGAACCTCAAAAAGATAGAAAAGGAGGTTTTTTGAGGTGCGTTGTTGTCTCATTATTTCTTTTCTTTGTATCCATGCTGGGTTTCTTTATGGACTAAAAACGAGAGCTACTATTACCTTTTTAGTAGGTGAGGAGGAACAAAATGAAGATCATAGAACTGCCGAAGGTATGCTGGAAAATATGTCAAATCAAGAAATCGAATCCGGTAAATGGTTTATACAACAATTAAAGAAATTGAAGCATGTTTCAATTGATGAAAAGGTACATGATGGTGATTTGATTTTAGATAACGAATGCAGGGTAGTAGCAACACCAGGTCATACCTCAGGACATATTTCATTATATTTTCCAAGTTTACATAGTGTAATATCAGGTGATGCAGCTGTTAAAGAGAATCATGAATGGGGCATTGCTAATCCACACTTTTGTTTAAATGTCGAGGAGGCAGAACAGTCTTTAAGAAAGATTAAAGATCTTAAAGCTGAACATTACTATTGTTATCATGGTGGAACATTTACTTTATGACGATTATAAAATTTGATTTCCACTTCAGGCACTCGCTTTCCGCGGGCGGTCCGTTCTCAGCGTTCTTTGCGCCTGTGGGTCTCCCTTGGATCCGCTTTTCTAAGCAGGAGTCTCGTGCACCCGCTCCAATCAACTGGAACGTTTTTAAAAAAAAACTGTATACAGACTCGGTTTTCCGATTTTTGAATCAGTTAAGATACTGTTTTAATATGTCTAATCCTATTTTTAACTCATCAAATGAGTTTGTGGAAGAAAGTGCAATACGCAAATACATATCAGGGGCGGTCTGCCCGCTTTGAAAACGATTGGAATGAAAAACACGAATACCGCGCCTTTTCAAATCCGTTTCCAGCTGTAATGCATCGTTATGTCCTTTAATTGGAAGCCAACGATAAAGACTGAGAGGGTGTCCAACTTCCTTTCTTAAAGGAAAATATTCCGAATAAATATCATTTGCAGTCTGTGCAAGCTGTTTCTTTTGAGAAACAATTTCATGAGCCTTTCCAGATAGGATTAGCTCTGTGATTATCTCTGCGTCAAAAGAAGAGGTCTTTACATTAATGTTGAAAATGGCCTGGGCTATTTTCTCGCGAAAGGCCTCCCCATAAACCATATAGGCGACTCTCAATCCAGAACATATTGACTTAGAGGTACCGCAAATATAAATGCTCTGTTCTGGAAGTAAGCGGTACATAGGCTGCCGGTAATCGGAGATAATGCCTGCCGTCAGAAATGCATGGATATCATCCTCGATCAAAATTAAACGATGCTTACGGATGACCGTCGCTAATTCTTGCTTTCGGATATCTGACATCATGATTGTGGTTGGATTGTTGCAAGAGGGCATCAGGAAAACGCCGTCAATAGTTGTTTGACAACACTGCTTTTCAAGTTCATCTGGCAGCATTCCGAACTGGTCTCCGGTAATGGGCACTAACTTAATATGAAACATCTTTGCCAGCTCGATGAAGTTTGAATAGGTGTATAAGTCGGTCGCAATTCTATTACCAGGCTCAAACAATGCAGCCAAGGCAATTGCCAATGCATTTTGGGCACCGGAAACGATTGCTATATGCTCTTGATCCGCGTGAATGCCGAAAGATTCCATCCAGTTTAGAGCTGCTGTTTTTTGATGTGGAATACCTGTCGGATCGTTGTAATTCAGCAGCTGCTCCAAATAACTTTTATTCACAGTTTTTTGAATGGTTTCTGATACAATATCATTGGTCTGCTCAAAAGAGGCCACAAAACCAAGATCAATGCTATTTGCCGTTTTATCCGCGGAAATGGTTATGGAACGAGTGGCATTAGGAGCCACAAAGGTTCCCCTTCCCGTAACGGCATATATCAATCCCTTTACCTCGCATATTTTGTAGGAACGGGTAATCGTGGTGAAGTTTAAGTCAAGAAAATCTGCCAATTCTCGTTGCGGGGGCAACTTGGTTCCAGGTGCTAAAAAACCATTTGTTATATCTTGTTCAAGTAATGAGGCAAGTGATTTATAAAAGGGACGCTTTAATGCATTCTTATCAGGTTTCCAAGACATTGGATAATTGTCAAATGAATTTACGGGCATAGTTCACCTCTACTATCTTATTCCATACAATCATATCATTTTTTGTATGGAATTCTAATATTGAATCGGTTGGCTTTAAAAGAATATAAGGTGATTAGCCTATAAGCCCCCTATTTTGGATATAATGGGGGAATTTTATTTTAAATTGTAATCCATACAATTAACTAGTTTTTTGTACGGATTTTGTATGTTAAATTTAAATAAATTTAGCCATCAGGATGTGATTTATATGAAAAAACGAACTCAAATGATAACTGCATTTCGTGCGGCGTTTCCGTACACAGTGCCCATTTTGGCAGGCTTTTTATTTTTAGGCATCGCTTATGGAATCTTTATGAATTCATTAGGGTTCAGTGCGATTTACCCGATATTGATGAGTCTAACGATATTTGCAGGATCGATGGAGTTTATTGCAGCCAATTTATTGCTTGTCGCATTCAATCCGATTAACGCCCTTTTTCTAACATTAATGGTGAATGCAAGGCATTTGTTTTATGGCATATCCATGCTTGATAAATATAGGGGGACCGGTAAGAAAAAGCTGTATCTGATTTTTGGGCTTTGCGATGAGTCTTTTTCCATCAATTGTACCGTTGATGTTCCGAAGAATGTAGACAAGGGCTGGTTCATGTTCTTCGTGACACTTCTCAACCATTGCTATTGGGTGATAGGATCAGCGATTGGCGGTATTTTTGGCTCTTTTGTCAAATTCAACACAGAAGGACTCGATTTTGTTATGACGGCTCTCTTTGTAGTGATTTTCATTGAACAATGGATGAAAGAGAAAAAACATCATAGTGCTCTCGCTGGGCTTGGGCTGTCAGCTGTCTGTCTTATTATTTTTGGCGGAAGCAATTTCATTATCCCTGCTATGTTTGCCATTTTGGGGGTACTCACCTTACTTAGAAAGCCGTTAGAGAAAGTTGAGGTGAGTACCATATGACAATGACTTTAACGCAGCAAATCATTACAATTGCGATGGTTGTTTTAGGTACGATGCTTACAAGATTTCTTCCCTTCATCGTTTTCCCATCAGGTAAACCCACACCGAAGTATGTACAGTATCTCGGTAAAATGCTGCCATCTGCAGTAATTGGGCTTTTGGTCATTTATTGTTTAAAGGATGTGAGCTTACAATCTGGAAGTCACGGCATCCCTGAATTTATTGGGGTGGCTGTAGTTGCCCTGCTTCACGTTTGGAAGAAAATGATGCTCCTCTCCATAGCGGGGGGAACGATTGTCTACATGATGCTGGTTCAATTGGTTTTTTAAATGGATAATAATCAGCACATCCAAATCACTGATATCAAGGGTATTGGAAGGGGCAGGTAATAGTGAAGAAGAAAATTGATGAAGATAAAATTCATGAAAAACACTATGAACAAATTCATGAACAGGTGAAAAACGATCCGTATGCTCTGTCGTTAGGCATTCAGTTAACGAAATTCGAGGCAGGTTTTGCAGAAGCAACGTTAGAAGTGCAAAGCACTATGGTAAATGCGTATGGAACTGTTCACGGGGCAGTCATTTATGCTGTAGCAGATCATGCTTTTTCCGTAGCCTGTAATGCCTATGGAAAAACATCATTAGGCCTCTCCACAACCATCCAGTTTATTGAATCAGCTAAACCCGGAGACAAGATAGTAGCCCTTGCAACGGAAGTCAAACGAAACTATCGGACAGGATTTTATCGAATAGACGTCTTTCATGAGGAAAACCTGATCGCAACCATGGAGGCAGTGTCATACCGTAAGGATCATTATTTTATTGAACTTGATGAACAAGATTAAAGCAGTTTAATAGTAATTGTTCAGAGCTGTCCTCAAGACAGCTTTTTCTTATTAAAGGGTGCTGTTTGTTCTTTGTTCATGTTGTTTAGTGAAGGAACCCTCGATCCTATATATTTTTAACGTTGGTAACTTTGTAAAAAAAAGGTATTGTTCCAAATCATTTACATTGCTTTTGTTTTGCGAGAAAATAAAGGTACAATGAATGCTTATTTAGCTTATGGATTATAGACTATAAACGATAATGAGGTAGGAAAAAATGATTGCAAAAACAGAAGAAGATTTTAATGGTTTGAAGGAAATTGGCAAAATTGTTGCCTCGATTAGAGATGAATTGGTACAAAGAACAATTCCGGGGATTACGACCAAAGAACTTGATGATGTAGCCGGAGAACTTTTAGAAGAGGCAGGTGCAGTTTCGGCTCCAAAAGGTGAATATGATTTTCCTGGCTATACTTGCATTAGCACGAATGAAGAAGTGGCACATGGTATTCCGGGTCTTCGGGTTATTCATGAAGGGGACCTAGTGAATATAGATGTATCTGCTTCAAAGAACGGTTATTTCGCAGACACAGGAATCTCATTTGTAGTAGGGGAGGGTGACGAAGTATTAACGAAATTATGCGACGTTGCTAAAAAGGCATTTGAAGCAGGTCTTAAGAAAGCAAAACCCGGATCCAAAAAAAGCAGAATCGGAAAAGCAGTATTCGAAACAGCGGGACAGCATGGATTCACTGTTATCAAAAACCTTACAGGACATGGCGTTGGACGTGGTATACACGAAGCACCTGCCCATATTTGTAATTATAATGATCCATGGGATAATGAACTATTAAAGGAAGGGATGGTTATCGCATTCGAGCCATTTATCTCAACCTTTGAAGAAGAAGTATTCCAAAAAGAAGATGGTTGGACCTATGCAACAGAAAAAAGCTTTGTAGCTCAATTGGAACATACGATTATCCTTACTAAAAATGGTCCGATTATTGTCACACTTTAATTCAAGCATAGACAAAACGTATAAACATAAGTATTTCGTATACTGTGTAGTAAATTTAAATGGGGTAACGTATAAATTCGTAGAATGTTACTCGCTCTAAAACAAGAAGGATTCGATCACCCACGCAAAAATAAGGGAGTTGCTTTTGCAGCTCTTTTTCTTATGGAGTTAAAGGGGCAGGGAAATCCGGTAACTTTATTTGGAAACTATGTTAAGATTGGGGTATTAATGTGGAAGGCGTTGGGATATGAGTCAAGACAATCCAAAAACGAAGATATACTTTTGGCTATCTGTTACGCTTTTACTCTGTGGAATTATTTCTTGGATTCCTTATTTGATCTTTAAAATGGAAGAATCTTATGGGATGCTAACATTTGTTCTTAACCCAATTGGAGTAATGTTAGGTTCTTTTTCAAACAATAGATTAATAGCCTTAAGCAATTTATTTATGGTCTTTAGTTTTATTCCTGTTATGATATTGGTATATCTAACAAGAGGGTACATTCCTATGTAATTGTTAGGGGTATTTTTTTACACTCCATTAAATGTTATATGGAAGTAATAGGTGCAAGAGCAGTAAATCAGATCTGTTATCTATACAGGCTTTTGTTATATGAAAATGACACGAAAACTTATTGTGTCCAGTTCGAAAGAATTGTCGTAATAAATAGGTTGATAATCGTTCAACTAACAGGTGCTTCACTTCACTAAGGAAGGTTGCTGCGGCATCCTGTTTCATATGAAACTAACGGGGTCAGGTTAAGTTCAAGAAGAAAAAGGGAAGATACTAATCAATTAGACTTCCTCTTTACGTTATAAGAGAATAGAATATAAATAAAAAGGTGATTACAATTAAAAAAGTAAAAAGTATCCTATTTTTTCTTCTTGGATCCATATCTCTTTTGATTGGTATTGCAGGGACTGTGTTACCAGTTCTGCCGGGCGGTCCGTTTTACTTATTTGCTGCTTTTTGCTTTGCTAAAAGTTCCAAGTCGATTGAAAACTGGTTCAAAAGCACTTCATTATATGAAAAATACGTTGAAGCATTCCTGCAAAAAAAAGGTATGACTCGAAAAGAGAAAATCAGAATCAATTTAATTGCCGATTTCTTCATCGTAATTTCTGTATTTTATGTGGACATCCTATTAGTGAAAATCTTATTGGTAGTGCTCGCCCTCTACAAACATTATTATTTCATAAAAAAAATTAAGACAATTGACCGAAACAGTACGGGAAAAAGTGCTTTTTGAACCTTCAAATAATGGAGTTGCTTCGGCAGCTCTTTTTTTAATGGAGCTAAAGGGGCAGTATAGTTAAATAAGAACAAAGAGGGAATCCCATGGTTCTAAGCGTTATAAGCACAAGTAACAAAAGGCATTGTTTCTTACCATCGGTTCGGTAACAAAGTGCCAACATGCATGAAGTGGGTCCCTGCATAACATCATGTGCGTAAACGCCAGTTTTGCTGACAAGTGGTAGTTTGTTATAGGATAATGGTGATAGATTTGATGGGCCAAATATTAGGGGAAAACTCCTTGATGAAGGAAGTGCTAAATGATGAATTTAGAAATGGTGATGCAGGAGCTTGAAGCCCTTGGCAAGGAACGAACTAAAAAAATGTACATATCCAATGGTGCGCAGGATCCGCTTTTTGGCGTGGCTACAGGCGCCATGAAACCAATTGTAAGGAAAATAAAAATAAATCAGCATTTAGCTGAAGAGCTTTATTCGACAGGCAACTATGATGCAATGTACTTTGCAGGCATTATTGCAGACCCAAAAGCCATGACTGAGTCTGATTATGATCGTTGGATGGATGCTGCGTATTTTTATATGCTGTCCGATTATGTAGTGGCTGTAACTTTATCAGAGTCAGATATTGCACAAGAAGTTTCTGATAAATGGATTGCAAGCGGTGAAGAGCTGAGAATGTCAGCGGGCTGGAGTTGCTACTGTTGGCTTTTAGGGAATCGACTAGACGTTGAATTTTCAGAAAGCAAGATTTCCACTATGCTTGACCTTGTGAAAAATACAATTCACGATTCGCCAGAAAGAACGAAATCCGCTATGAATAATTTTCTATACACCGTGGGGATTTCATATGTGCCTCTCCATGAAAAGGCAGTCGAGACCGCAAAAGCAATTGGAATAGTAGAAATCAAACGGGAAAAGAAAAAAAGCAGTTTTCTAAATGCTTATGAAAGTATTCAAAAAGAAGTCGGTAAAGGAAAGCTTGGTTTTAAACGCAAGCATGTAAGATGTTAAAATTAGCCTCGGGAATTTGAAGTGTAATTTCAATAATGGAGGTTGCTTAGGCGGACTTTTTCATTGTTGATGAACCAATACATAATAAATGCGGGGGTGAATTATAATTGAAGTCATTTCAACTGAACGAAAAAACAAGCTCTTTTTTAGCGGAATATCAATTATTTGAAGATGATTGGATACAACAGGTTCAGCTGCAGCACCGTTTGGAATTAGTAGCGGCATTTGGGATTCAAAAAGGAATGCGTGTATTAGAAATAGGTTGTGGTCAAGGGGATACAACCGTTGCAATAGCTGACGCAGTAGGGGAAAGCGGATGTGTTGTCGCAATAGATATCGCTAGTCCCGATTACGGAGCACCGTTAACATTGGCTCAAGCAACAGAACGCATTAAGAAATCTTCATTAGGAGAACGTATTGACTTCCATTTTGAAATGGATTTTGATTATTTTGAATCACCTATACCATTTGATGTGGCGGTATTATCCCATTGTTCATGGTATTTCAAGCAACAAGAGGATTTATTGAATTACTTTAAAAAAATTCGTAAATTGGCAAAACATATATGTTTTGCTGAATGGGACCTCGATTTCACCTGCATCTCTCAACGTTCCCACTTTTGTGCAGCTTCCATTCTGGCATTGTATTCAAACTTCGTAAAGAATGAAGGAAATATCCAAAACTTATTTCATAAAACTCAAATTCACCAGCTACTCCGGCAAGCAAATTTTGAAGTGGTAAAACAACTTACAGTCGATGCAACATTACTACAGGACGGTCAATGGGAAAAAAATCATGCAAATAGTATCCGTGCGGAATTTATTAAAGTCCCTAACAAGATACAAACGTTGATAACTGGTTATTATGAACTGATGAACACTTCGAATGGTAAGGAGAATTCATTAAATAGTTTCATTGTTTGTGCAAAGTAATGAGTTCCTCATTTGAAAATATGTTTTTTAGTACTTTAACAAAAGATTTCAACATCCAGAGCTGCCGAATGGGTTTCTTTTTTGCTTAAGCTGAAAAGGAAAAGAAAAAGCATATTTGATTGATTCAACTAAAAGGTTTTATAGCTTTAATGAGCTGTGACAGTCACAATCAGCTCGTTTTCTTATGCAACGAACGGTTGCGAAGTTCATTAAGGTTCACTAAAAATAATCAAACTGAATACGAAATCACAAGAAAATCCATTTTGATCAATCTTTTTTCAAAATGGATTTTTTATTTACGCTAATATCGGGGTTAAAGAGGACATTTTGATTAATCATTATTTCAAAGCTACAGCAGTTAAAACATTTCATTAACTTCCCATGATTCGACTATTTGATGCGCCAACCTTGGATCATATCCTTTACCCATCAGATAAGCAATCGCTGCAATTTCCATCATTGCATGAGGGACAGATGTTTTTTGGGCTTCGTTTAAACCATACTGTACCCAAGGGCCAACCTGTGACAATGTCTCTTGTTTGAGCTGGTGTGGGTTAGTGTAAGAAGGATACACAATATTACATCCTTTCGAAAATATAGTTAAATATCACAATCCTATTTTATGCATCTTAACTCATCCCGTGTTCGATAATCTTTAATTTTGTGGATGTCCTTCTAAGAATTCAGGTTCAAGCTAAAAGTGAATTTTTTGATTATGGTTAAACTAGTGGTATCTATTGTTCCTTCAAAGATTTATTTTAAAATGTTGACAAAGTCCACTAATCACAATAAAGTATTAGTGGATAAAGTCCACTAAAAAGGAAGTCTATAATGAATATGAATAAAGATACCATTGCAGATATCCGGCAATTCAATAGATTTTATACGAATATACTTGGTGTGTTGGATAAGCATATTTTGGATACCGGATATTCTTTCACTGAGGCACGGGTAATTTTAGAAATCGGTTTGATGGAGCAGTGTATAGCAAGCAATTTAGTTGGTAAACTGGAAATTGATCGCAGCTATATGAGCAGAATAATTAATAAGTTAAGGAAAGATGGACTGGTTATGAAGGAAAACTCGACCTTGGATAACAGAACTAGTCTGATTCGGCTGACTCCTGAAGGGTTGACTCTTTTTGACCAGCTTAATGAAAGATCTGATGAACAATTAGTGAGGTTATTCCAAGAATTATCACAAGACGAAATAAAAGAAATCCATGCTTCTATGATGTTTATTCAGAAGAAATTGGATAGTTTGGGGAGATTATAGGATGATACGTTTTGAAAATGATTATACAGAAGGTGCTCATAAGAGAATTCTGAAACGATTAATTGAAACCAATGAAGAGCAAACACCTGGATATGGAGTGGATGAACACTGTGAAAAAGCGAGTGCCTACATTCGAAAAGAGTGTGATGCGGCAAATGCAGATATACACTTTTTAGTAGGAGGAACACAAACGAATACAACGATCATCGCTTCAATTTTGCGGCCGCATCAAGGTGCTGTTTCTGCAATTACGGGTCATATCGCAGTACATGAAACAGGGGCGATAGAAGCTACTGGTCATAAAGTGCTTACATTGCCGAGTGATGATGGAAAAATTCAAGCTGGACAGGTAAAAGAATTATATGATGCTCACTGGAATGATGTTACTCATGAGCATATGGTACAGCCAGGCTTGGTTTACATTTCTAACCCTACAGAAAATGGAACGACTTATAGTAAAGCTGAATTGGAAGCATTAAGTGAGGTTTGCCGGGAATGTGGTTTGCCATTGGTATTGGATGGCGCTAGATTAGGGTATGGATTGGCTGCGAAAGACAGCGATTTAACCTTGGCAGATGTTGCAAGGCTATGTGATGTGTTCTATATAGGGGGAACGAAAGTTGGTGCAATGTTTGGTGAAGCGGTAGTCATCATGAATGATGCCCTGAAAAAGGATTTCCGCTATTTCATCAAGCAAAAGGGAGGAATGCTGGCTAAAGGGAGACTATTGGGGATCCAGTTTGAAACCTTATTTGAAGATGGCTTATACTATGAAATTTCTAATCATGCCGTGGAAATGTCAATGATGATTCGAGAAGCATTTGTTGAAAATGGAATTTCATTACGATATGATTCCACATCAAATCAGCAATTTCCCATCTTGCCGGAAGATGTAATTTTGGAATTGGGCAAAAAGTATTCATTCTCCTTCTGGGAAAAAGTCGATGCTACACACAGTGCTGTGAGATTTTGTACCAGTTGGGCTACGAAAAAAGAACATGTTAATATGCTCATAGAGGATATCAAGGCAATAAAAGGAGAAAAATTATAAAGCGCCTACCAATACAGCTAGTCACCAAGTAGGGGTAGAATGGATACATACTTGAGTATAGGATATATCCTAAAGAATTAAGGAAATATATCATCAAAAACCATGGACTCGGTCGTATTGATCGTTACTTTCGTGTTAACCGTATTGATTGACCTGACAACAGGGGTAGGGATCGGATTACTATTAGCCATTCTATCGTTCGTTAAACTGATGAGCGGTACATTGAAATTATCAAAGGTATTACCAGATCCAGCTGATAAACTAGTTAAACCAGAAATGGTGCAAAAAGGTTCATGCTGCCCGCAGATTAACATTTATACGATAGAAGGACCTTTATTCTTTGGCACAATCGAAAGGCTGCAAGAAGAAATCGAGGAAATAATGCGATCAAGACCAAAAGTCCTCCTATTAAGGATGAGCAATGTGCCATTTATCGATACATCGGGAGAAGCACTGCTAACCGAAATCGTGAAGCAATTCAAGGTTCAAAACCTACAAGTTCTGATTTCCGGAATTCAACAGGAACCTAAAGAAATGCTGAGAAAAACTGGATTTATTAAACTGGTTGGTGAGGAACAGTTCTTTTCCAATACGGGTGATGCCATCAATAAAGCCTTATCCAAACTGGATGAGAACCGTTGTAAAGGGTGTAAACAGTTTTCAATTGCTGAATGTACCGCATGATCAAAGCAAGTCCCAAAGCCTGCGTTATAAAAACAAAAAAGAAAACGGGAGATAGGGTTAATATGATTCCTGTCAAGAAGAAAAGGCATCTGCTTTTGGCGGATGCCTTTCTCTTCAACTTCTTTAGGTAATTCAGGGCGATTAATGTGATTTATGATGGCCTAAATAAAACGATTCTTGCTTGAATGAACTAAAAAAGAAGCGAAAAAGCGTTGATGACCCGATTAAAAACTTAAGACAATAACTAAAATGTCCAAATTGAAATAGTTAACACATTAGCATTATTAGCTCAGTCATTAAACCTGACTATTCAATTGTATGCCGCTATAAACATGATCCCAAATGGCCTCATCCCAAATTTGGTTAGGAACTTCTAAAGCACAAACATTTTCCAGGTTCCATTCTAATTCAGAAATGCTTGTAGCATCAACCGAGGGGATTAATATTAATACAGTAAATTCTTTTTCTTTTAACATGTCCTTCATTGTTTGTTGAAATAAATAGGCTTGGTCATATTTTGTTGACCATCTTACAAATAGGATTGAATCACTCTTGTTAATCGTATCATTGAATCTTGCTATTCTTTTATCTAAATTTTCTTTAAAATCAGGATATGACTCAAACCATTCTTTATCAGGCAGGATGGGGAAATCGTGAACGGAAGTAACTTTATAATGGTTATCTCTGACCAAATAGGTATTTACGGCATTTATTTCTACGTCATCATCAAAATAAGTACCGGAACCATCTACTAAAGTCAAATTCTTTAATTCCATATATTCCTTGAACTGATTTTTATAGAGCCTGGCCACTTCTGCAAATGACTCAGTATAGACCCAGTCAAGAGGCAAAGAAAATCTTCTTAACCCAAGTCTTCTTAGGTTCAGAGTGGGAGTGCAAGCACTGCCACAAGGAATGATTACATCATAAGATTTCTTGATTTCGGTTAATTTCACTATTAATCCCCCTTTCTATATTATCAATACTATATTAGATGAGAATTTTCTTTTTTTGATTGGACAAACCAAAAAAAGGCTTCAGAGCAGGCAATGCCAAGGTTTAAGATATCTTTTTAGACAAAGCAAAACGCATGCCCAAGAAGAAAGAGCATGCGTGAACTTTTATTCTTCTATGATATCCAACTCTTTCAGAGCATTCAGCGTAATCGCTTTGGCTTTGCTTCCGCTGCCGTCCATGTTCGTTGCGAAGGCCCATTTGCCTTTGTCCGTTTCGATGTACCCCACATACCAGCCCAATCCCATATCAGAAAGGCGTGTCCCGGTTTTTCCATGGAGGATATATGAGTCTGCTTCTTCATTGATCATGATTCTCTTCACCGTTCTCATATGCTGTTTATCGATAGGCAGCTTTTCCTCTACAAGGTTTTCGATGAATTGGACTTGTTCCTGTGCAGATATTTTAATAGAGCTATCCAGCCAGAACTGATCGATCCCGCCGGAGATATCACGATTTCCATAATCTATCAGATTCACATATTGCTGCATATCTTCCGCACCGATATCGCGGGCCATTGCTTGAAAATACCAGATCACAGAATGCCTCATGCCTGAAGCCAGCGTATGGTCTCTGTTCCAATCCTCAAATTCCCTGATTACGCCATCCCAGCGCTTCACTTCATATTCATCGCTTACCGCTTTTGTCTGTAAGCCGATTAATGCATTCGCGACTTTAAATGTCGACTCTGGAGTGTAGCGCACTTTACTTCTCTGTTTATTATAGATAAATATTTTATCATTTTTTAAGTTTTGGAGAACCATCGTGCCTTCCGCACCATCGAAAGACTCCCCGATATCCAATTCTTTCACCTTTTGATCGTTTGCACTTGCATGAATCGTACCTAAGGAACCAGTGACTAACAGGACAAGAATGAAACATAACGTTTTAATTTTCATTACACACTCTCCTTTAAGGCATGGATTGATCGATCATCAAATAATTTCCATAAAATAGGTTGACAGCTAAAGTATACCTACTCCTAATAAAAAATGAAACCTTATTCTTGGATTCTATCTAGATCGTATCAATCAAGGAGGAATGGAGCGGGTAGCTAATGAATATATAGAACAAGCGATAGAATGGGAGGAATCTATCATGGAGATTAATCAAAGAAAAATAAATAGTAATGAAAAAGTAATTACATATACACATATTGAAAACGGAAGTCCGGCCGTTTGTTTTATGTTTTCAGGTGCGGGGTACACGTATGAGAAGCCGTTATTCTATTATTCGACGATGGTGATGCTTCAAAACCAGTATGATGTCGTGCATATTCATTACGCTTACGATCAGGATATTTTCAAGCATCCATTGGTAGATATCACAAAAGTGATCGTTAATGATATCAATCCCGTCATAACGGAGGTGCTTCAAAATCATGAATATCAAGGAACCGTGTTTTTAGGTAAATCACTTGGCACCATCCCCATCATCAACGGAATTATGAAAAGTGAGCGGTTTATGAAAGCCAAAATGATTTTGCTTACGCCCCTATTGAAGTTCGATTCGATTTTTGATGGATTATTGAGCAGCAAACATTCAGCACATATAGTCATCGGAGAAAAAGATCATCATTATATTCCAGATAAAATTCAAGCGATTGAAAATAAAACGACAATAAGCATCGATAAAATCCCGTATGCCAATCATTCCTTGGATATTGAACCATTGAACACTTCAAGGTCGATTACCATGCTGGAAGGTGTAATGAATAGAATGGAAGCGTTTTTAAAGGGATAGGCTAGCGAAATACAAAAGGAGTTCAATCCAGGGGTTAGTAGATGGGGAATGTTATAATAAGAGTATGGTAGTTTGGATTTATGAAAGGAGAAACCATGGAAGGAACCAATACATTTCATTCAATTGATGAATACATTATACAATTTCCCGAAGAAGTTCAGGAGATATTAAAAACGGTAAGAAATGTCATAAAGGATGCAGCACCGGATGCAGAAGAGAAGATAAGCTATCAAATGCCTACCTTTGTTTTATATGGCAATTTGGTACATTTCGCTGCCTATAAAAAACATATAGGATTCTATCCGACTCCAAGCGCGATCTCTGCTTTTGAATCTGCTTTATCTGAATATAAATGTTCAAAAGGGGCCGTTCAGTTTCCACTAAACAAGCCAATTCCTTATGAATTAATAACCGAGATGGTTATATTTAGAGTGGAAGCGAACAAAAAGAAAAAAGCAGAAGGCAAGTCTCAAAAGAAAAAATAACATCGATTATTATCAGAATTCACAAAATGCTTAATATATGAGAGTATGAGCTGCAAGGATTCAAGATCGAAAGAGAAAGGTGGAAATAATATGTTCAAAAAATTATTCAGTAAAAAAGAAAGTGTGGAACAACTGCTTGCTCCTATAAATGGACAAGTCATGAATATTGAAGATGTTCCAGATCCGGTGTTTTCCGGTAAAATGATGGGGGACGGAATAGCGATTCTTCCTGAGGAAGGGTTGGTCGTATCTCCAATCGATGCAGAAGTGATCCAGGTTTTTCATACTAAACATGCTCTAGGCCTCCGTACGAAGAATGGCATAGAATTGTTGATTCATATTGGATTGGAAACAGTTAATCTTAAAGGCGAAGGATTTGAAGTCCATGTCGCAGAAGGGCAAAATGTAAAAGCAGGAGACAAGCTTGTTACATTTGATATCGAATTTTTGAAAGCCAATGCTCCAAGCATCGTAACTCCGATTGTTATTACGAATGGCGAGCTGGTTGAAAAACTGGAAAAAACAAATAGTACCCAAGCAAAAATTAACGAAACACAAATTATGAGTGTTTATTTGAAATAAAAGAAAAGGTACCATTTAGACTTCGTGCCTTCTAGTACATGAAAAACAGTCCTTGCTGGCGAATGCCGGCATGGACTGTTTTACTATAGCTGCAAGACGTCAGCTTCCATAGTGAGCTATTCCAATGGCACATGTCCTACATCACTATTAAATGTTTTAAGATCATTAATTAACTGGTTAATATTTTCGCTTGGACCGCTATAATATAAAGCATTTCTAGATCTTAAGTACTCGGTTAATCAAAACCAAAACCAGTAAAGAAAATTTTCCGGATACTTCATGTTTTAATACTAATTTTCATATACATACCTCCTTAAAAGTAATTAATTTTAGTAAAGCATGGAATGATATAGTTTTTATTTCAATAAAGACACAGTGTGTTTTATTTTTAAAACCATTTGGTATACGAATTTCAATTTTTGATTGGACATATACTTCTTGAAATTTCTTAACGTAAACTCCCAGGTTGTTTTAAAATTGAATCAGCCTGTTTAATATTTGAAATACTTTAAGTATGTGAATGATGAATGTTCCCCGTGACTAAGGTTGTATGTGTTCAATGTGAATACAATGAAGCAGGAAAATCGAAAATTGCAGCGAATAGTAGGTGAGTGAACAAATAAAATCAAGCGAGGGTGAATTGGATGGGAGTTCAAGCAGAAAAGATTTTTGTAAACTTGCCTGTTAAAGATTTGGATGCCTCAGTAGAATTTTTCACAAAGGTCGGTTTTGAGTTTAACGAGCAAATGACCAATGAAAATGCGACATGCATGGTTATCAGCGAGTCCATATATGTCATGTTGTTGGTGGAGGACTACTTTAAAACGTTTACCAAGAAGGAAATCCCTGATTCTGCAGCGAGTACGGAAACCATCGTCGCCCTGTCCGTTAAAAGCAAGGAAAAAGTCGATGAGATCGTGAATAGGGCACTGGATGTTGGCGGAAAGCCTTTCAATGAAGCCATTGATCATGGTTTCATGTACGGTTGGAGTTTTCTGGATATCGACGGGCATTCTTGGGAAGTATTTTACATGGACGAAAGCGGATTTAATCAAGAATAAAAAGCAAGGCACAATCCTTCACGAAGGACTGTGCCTTTTTAAGCAATCTTAGCTGAATTTCATTCATAACAATACGGGGCTAATGTCTTTCCACTCATAAACCAATAGATTCAATTCAGCACCAGCTATTTTGATTTTTTCGGTTTTAAACCATTCAGCACCCAATGCCTCATAGAAGTATCGAGATTTATTATCTTCTAGCACCTCAACGAAAATGGTCTTGAATCCCCGTTCTTCGAATTTAAAAAATAATTCTTTGATGAGTTTCTTACCTATCCCCAATCTTTGTGAATTTTGGAGGATATATATCGCAGTTAAATCGCCCGAATCCTCAACTTGATTCGTCTCCCTTTTCCCTCCACATATAAATCCTACTATTTTTCCTTCATTATTCTCTGCGACATAAACATAATTTCCATTACTAGTTATATTCTTTATCCATATGTCTTTCCTTTTCTCATAAGAAAGTTTATCTAAAAAATCACTCGGCACTATATCTTTATAAGTGGTTCGCCAGCAATCCACATGGACTTTCGCTATCCCTTCCGCATCTGCAACCGTTGCCTGTCTTAATAGCATAGTGGTTCCTCCTTTTTAAGTTTGCTATATTTCTTATCTTTTACTAATATTATCCATTTTGCAACTAATCGGCCCGATATATTCCAATAATTAACTTTGTATGTTACTATTTCCTATGGTTGTTTAATGTGGAAGAAGGTATGAGATGGAGCGGATTTTCCGTAGTAAAATATTTTGTTTATTAATCTTCATGGTTACCTTGGGGATTGTGCTGGTTTTTAATAATGACAAAGAACCGACTGAATTAACTGAAGATGAATTTTTTACAACTTTAGAGGATGGAAAAGTGACATTCTTAAAGGTGGAGCCGCAATAAAGTGTGATTGAATTAAGCGGTCAGCTGGCAGGGTATGAAAAGGATCAATACTTTATCGCGTCTGTACCAAATAGTGAAATTTGGCAAGAAAGAATGAATAATGCTGCAGAGGGACATGGTATAGAAAAAATTGAGGTTACGCCTGAAGCCGAAGCAACAAGCGGGTGGGTCACTCTTTTTACAACGACCGTTCCGTTCATGATCATTTTCATGCTGTTTTTACTCATATTCCTATTTACAGTTGTAATAAAAAGATTGGGCCGTCATAGATAATATAGGTTTTCATCGAAATATTCCTATTTTCGGAGATAAAACTATAGATTTCGTCGATATTTCTGGTGAGTTGTGGCTTCTGCAAAAAAAGGGATAAACATATAATTTGATATTGAAGATTGCAGAATAGTTTGATAGAATAAAATAAATGAAAAAGACTATGTGCAACTGGCGAAACACGGATAACCGTGAGGGAACACATAGTGTCGTAGCCGTTCGCCTGGGCAGAGGTAAGGGATTTTATCCCTTGCCTCTTTCTGTATATTAACAGATATTGAAGGTTTAAAGTCAGTATTTAAAATTTCAAAACTATCATATTCAAAAGAGGAGCAAACAAAATGAGCACAATTCTTTTAGAAAAAGTGAAAACGATCAAGGCGCTAAATAATATTGCCGAAAGCGGACTGAATGTATTCAATAAAGGGGATTTTACGGTTGATAATGACAGTGAAAACCCTGATGCAATCGTTCTTCGCAGCTTTAACATGCATACTATGGAATTCGGCGATCAGTTAAAAGCAATCGCAAGGGCAGGGGCTGGAGTCAATAACATTCCGGTCGAAAAATGTACCGAGCAAGGAATTGTCGTTTTCAATACTCCTGGTGCTAACGCAAACGCTGTAAAAGAAATGGTGCTAACGACATTAATGGCTTCATCTCGTAACCTTTTTGCAGGTGTGGCTTGGACAAAGACACTGGAAGGCGAAGGAGAACAAATTCCAAAGCTTGTTGAAGCTGGAAAGAAACAATTCGTTGGTAAAGAAATCAAGGGAAAAACTCTTGGCGTAATCGGTTTAGGAGCGATCGGTGCACTTGTAGCGAATGATGCGCTTGATTTGGACATGGATGTCATTGGGTTTGACCCGTTCATCTCTGTTGATACAGCTTGGAATTTGTCACGCAATGTACAGCGCGCCATGACGATTGAAGAATTGTTTGCAGAATCTGATTATATTACAGTACACGTTCCATTAACTGACGACACAAAAGGAATGTTCAACCAAGATACATTCAGCATCATGAAGCCAGGCGTACATATCTTGAATTTCTCTCGCGGTGAGCTAGTGAATGAAAATGATATGCAAGCTGCCCTTGAAAGCGGAAAAGTAGGCAAGTTCATTACAGACTTCCCGAATGAAAACGTGTTGAAAATGAAAAATGTCGTTCCAATTCCGCATCTAGGTGCCTCTACTCTAGAGTCAGAGGAAAACTGTGCGATCATGGCAGCTCGTCAGTTGAAGAGCTTTTTAGAAACAGGGAACATCAAGAACTCTGTGAATTTCCCGAACACTTCCCTTCCTTATACAGGAAACCGTCGTGTGGCAACTTTCCACGAAAACGTTCCGAACATGGTTGGGCAAATCACGTTGGCTGTATCAAGCTTTAATCTGAACATCGCTGACATGGTTAACAGAAGCCGTGGGGGATATGCCTATACGATCATCGACATTGAAGGTGAAGTAAACGGTGATATCATTCCTGGATTGGAAGAAAAAATCAAACAAATCGAAGGCATCGTTACAACTCGTATTATCTAATTGGAAGCGGAAGAAAGATGATTAATAGTGAAAGCCTCAATTCCTTAGAGGAATTGGGGCTTTGTTTATTAAACTAAAAATCTGTCAGGGTTTCACCTCCGTTTTTTCTTCATAATGTACAAACAACATCAAGTAGAGTGCGAATAGAAGATGCAAATAAAGTGGAATATCCTTATCGTTTTGAATGGCAACAAATACGTAAATTCCATATAGCAAAATAGGAATGGTTAAAAAGATTCTGAGCTTAGTCATATGTCATCCTCCCATTTATCCTCAAAATATTAATACATCAAGCATTTGAGCCACTTGAAAATCCTTTTCTGCTATTGCATTTATTAAGCTTGTACAATTATTTTTCCTAAGAACATCTGCTAATAATTGTAAATCGATTGTCATTATTGTTGGTTTCATTGTTTCACTCTTCCTAATTAACCAAATATTCTGTCACTTCTGTTAATACATTAGTATGAAGTACAGATAAAATGCTGTCAATCTATATTCCATCTGTACTCAATTTAAGTTTATGGATTCATAATTCATCTTTCAAAATACCTATCTCATATATATATCTACTTAATGAGATAGGTAAAACAGCACCTAACTGGGGAAGCATTGCGATCAGCTGAACGCCAGGGAGCAACTTATAGCGAACTTAAATCAATGTAACATTAAATTCTTAGCCAACTTTCAGTTCAATATGACTTTTGTTAATTTCCTCTAAGTAAAGAAAACGCCCCTATGAAGTGCAGAGACGATTCCTTATGTTAAACACCCTTTCTACACAGAAAGGATTACCCTATATTGTTATTCAAAAATTCTGATGCTGATGAAGGATATTCGATGTTAAAAAAGCTCCAACAGGAGGTAATTGCTCGGTATGGGCGATACTGCTAGCAGGAAATTGATTCAAAGCTATATCAGTGGTGGCAATCCAAGACCCAGATTCACCTGCTTGCAGTGAGGGAGGCTTCATAAGAAAACGTCCTTGTAGAATAAAATGCCGAATCCTAATTTGATTATCATCAATCATGGTTAAATGGCCAGAGAATGTGGCATAAGGTGAATCAAATGAGATTTGTTTAGTGCTTTCAATCCAAAATCCATTAATCGGAATAGGTGTACCCTGAAAATTAATCGTACCAATTACCCTATTATCCGTAATAGAGTTAATGGCAAGTGTACCCCAAATGATCGTTCTGCCAGCTATTGAAGAGTGGATACCCCATACTGATGGGAATGGAAAGCTAACCGAAGCAGTACCCTGTGAAGTTACCAATGCTATGCCCTCCCTTAAAGGTTGTTTATGTTCTCAGGAAGATTCCTTGTTTAAAGCAGTATATGCAGCACGAGCAGAATAATTTAATAAACAAAGGTGAAGTGGTTTTAAAAAGTTGGGCAGGAAAGAAATGGAGGGAAATGAGGTATTTACGGCGAAAGTACACTATAGAAATGTGTTGTTGAAGACAAACGCATTAAGAAAAGTATTGAAAAAAGAAATGGTAAAGATCGTAAAAAAACTTTAAAGGAGTGGCGAATATGCATAATAAGGATTGTTCCAAAAGGTGTCAGTGTTTCATCGTACCTAATTATATTCTTGAGAATTTGGCACAAAATGATGTGGAAGAAGCACGGGTCAGTTTAGCGAAAAGCCGTCAAATGCGCAGGCGCAGGATTTTTAAAGAATATGATATTGACGGGGTTGTCGCTTTATCGGATGCAGGATCTGAACGTCAAGGTGAATCTGCCCGACATGTTTACGATTGCAGGGGGGGAACGAAACTCCGGCAGAATGAGGCAAGGAAAGAAGGAGATCGATCAAGTGCAGATCCTGTTGTTAACGCTGCATATGATTATAGCGGAGTTGTGCGTGACTATTTCAAGGATGTCTTGCACCGTAATTCAATTGATAACCAAGGCCTTGATCTCATTCTGAACGTTCATTATGGGAATAAATTCACGAATGCCTATTGGGACGGAGATGAAATGGTATTTGGTGACGGCGATGGGGTCATCTTTAGCAATTTTGCCAATTCACTCGATGTAATTGGACACGAACTGACACATGGGGTTACGCAATTTACAAGTGGATTGGAGTATGAAGGCCAGTCCGGGGCATTGAACGAACATCTTTCGGATGTATTTGGCGTTGCCATCAAACAATTTCACTTAAAGCAAACGGCAGGAGATGCCGATTGGCTAATCGGTGCTGATATAATGGGACCAACACTGAAAGGGCAGGCGCTCCGTTCGATGAAGGCGCCAGGTACGGCATTTGACAATAAGTTAATGGGTAAAGATATTCAGCCTGACCATATGAAGAACTTCTATAAAGGAGAACGCGATAATCATGGTGTCCATATCAATAGCGGCATACCAAACAAAGCTTTTTATCTAGTTTCGATGGAGATCGGAACAGACAAAGCGGCCTTGATCTGGTTTCATGCGATGCAGAATTTATTTGCGACGGCGAATTTCAATCAATTCGTGCAAATTGTCATCAAGGCAGCGCAAAAACTTGTTGATAGCGGAGAAGTTACGAAAACAGCCATCAAAACAATTGAAAATGCCTTTAAAGCGGTAGGACTGCCTGAGTAGTTATATTCCATGAATAGGAGGCTCTATCTGCCATGTATATCAAATTTAGCTGCATAGGGGGATTTGCCAACCTCGACTTGAATTTCCAGATAGATACAGAGAAATTGCCAAAAGAGCAAAAGGAAGAATTGCAGAACTTAATGATGACAGCTGATCTTCCTAATGCTGCCGAAAGCAAAAAAGTAAAAGCGCAAGGGTTCGACGCGTTTTCATACCAACTGGATATAGCAGATGAAAAGAAGAAGCAGTCTTTCTCATTTACTGACATAACAGCTCCAGAGGAAGTGCGGCCCTTATTGGATTATTTACGGGATTTAGCGATTGAAAAAAAGATGGCAGAATAACCACGTCAAAAAAAGTCTATCATCACGATAGGCTTTTTTTGACGTGGTTTAAAACTTCACAAAAATGTCATTTCATTTCACTTTTATATGAATTTTGGTTTTTTGTTCGCTAAATGGACACAAAATAACAAGGAAATAACGACCTGAGCAGCAGATTTTAAAAGGAAATTCGAGATTTTTTATAGAGTGAGCCAATTAAACAGGCAATGCTGCCACAAAAGTGAAAGAATTTTGATAGAGGTAAAATCTGATTGATTTTACAAAAAATACATAAAATAGGATAATAGTCGCAAGGAGGTGAGTGACATATCTGAAAGGAAAGTGCGAGAGACGGAAAGCAAAAAACCCCTAGGTGAGTACGTCCTGGAAGACATCACCTAAGGGCTTGCGAGCAGGAGTATACCTGCCTCTATATCCAGTATACTCCAAAAAAAATGAATAGGGAAATGGGGAGTGAATGGAAGGATGATACGCAAAAACTATTTATTGAATAAGGAAACGGTGGGATTGATGGAGCATTACGATTCCAATGGTGCGGAGATGTCCACGGTAGTGGAGGGAGAGAACACATTCCATGTTGCCCAACCGCGCCAGGAAATCCTGAATAACACGTTAAACTACTTTGGATTGAATCTGGATGGCGGACTTGCAGCAGCCAAATCCGTGCTTGGCGGAAAATACAGGCTGCCAGTCTGTATAAACGCCCAGCTGGGAATGGTCTGGTTCTCCTCCCGCTCTTTCCGGAAAAGAGGAGGGATCTGGTTTTCCTACATCCACATTCGTGATCTCGAGGAAATGAACGAAAAAGAAACCTTGGTCCACACAAACTACGGACATTGCCTCCCTGTAAACTTAAGTAAAAATCAGCTCGCCTTCAAAAGGGACCAAGCATCCTATCTGCAAACGACCTTCCATGAACGCTCATTGGGCAAAAAGACCTTTTATTACGAACCGGGAAGCGGAATCACCTTTTGCAAAGAACCCGGGGAGGTCCATTACAGGGTGAAAGGGAAGGAATAATGAAATCAATGAGAAGAAGATCGCCGAATTGGCGGTCTTTTCTTCGGAATAGATAGAGTGAGAGCGGGTTTAATTATAAATATGGAAATATAGTTATTGTAAAAAGTGAAATGATACATTATGATTAGTGAAAAGTTAATTTTTAGGAAAGGGAGTTCGTATTTTGAAACGATTATTTGCTATTTTACTATCTTTTGGACTAGTTTTGGGTCTCTCGTTTGGCGCGAATGATGTTGCCGGTGCCAAAACAAAGGTGAAGACGTATAAAAACTGTACAGCATTGAATAAAGACTACAAAGGAGGCGTGGCTCGTACATCTTCCGTTAAAAATAAAGGAGGAAAAACGAAATACAAACCTCATGTTTCAAAGGCGCTATATGATGCCAATAAAAAAAGCGATCGTGACAAAGACTTGATCGCTTGTGAAAAATAAGGATTATTCGAAGAGACCTTTTAAAAGAAGGTCTCTTTTTATTTGGATTGCTGTTTTACATAGGCTCTTTTCGTAAAGATTGTTGTTTTTAAAACAAAACGATTTAAGGTTGATTGGAGCGGAAGTGCGAGACTCCTGCAGGAGCAGCGGGACAGGTGAGACCCCACAGGCGTTTACGCCGAGGATGCTCACCGCCCGCCCCGCGGACAGCGAGCATCTGGAGGGGGAATCAACCACACCGCACTACTTGGTAAATAGCAGTAAATAGCAACAAAGTATGCGAAAATAGCCTTTACATAAATGGTAAGCACCCGGGCGGTTTAAGATGAATGGAGTCCATTACAGGGTGAAAGGGAAGGGATAAATAAACCAATAAGAGGCAGACCCCCGAATTGGCGGTCTTTTGTATTTCCAACATATCATTGATCGTTTCTGCTGCCTTCTAGTTTAGTTTTAATGAACTCGATTCAAGTTCTTGTTGCGTATGAGAGATAACTGTCCTTTTTCCAAGCGATGCCGGATTTGCCAGTTAATACTGGGATTAAGGTGAATTATCTTCCACTAACCCAATTTAATTCAATAAGACATACTTTTTATCTTTCAAACCGTCCAAAGTGTGTATTTTCTCGATTTATAAGTTCATCACCAAGATTGATTCTGCTCATAAGTCTCTCATGGTCCGAAGGAAAACGTTCTTTAATGTTTGCAACTCCCTCTTTTGTTGGGCTATTACCATTAGGCACAGGACGTTCTTCCCTTTGAAATCCGGGGTTTAAACTATCATCAATCATTACAGGTCTGTCCATTGTATCGTTGTCATCATTATTAGTAGCAGGATTATTAGTTGGGTCTCTATCAAGGTTCCCGGCATTATTAAATGAATCATTGTTATGATCTTGTGGCATATATCTCACTCCTTCGCTTATATTATCCGCTGATGGTATTAATCTATTCGCACGCTGAAACAATCCTGCTTTTTACTAATTCGCAGCAACGCGAATTCTCTTGAATGGTCAACAAGTTTTGAAGGGTCTTTTTTATGCCTATAAAAAAACTTCTAAATATTATGATTGACTTACATTTTAATTTGTCTTACAATTTCAATGTAAATAGTCAAAACATTCAATTAAATGGAAGGGGAGCTTTTTTAACGAGCTGATTCACTTCAACATGAAGCATGACAACATACTGCAGCGTACACTTTATGACATTCGAAAATTTCATAAAGTCTTGTCATAATTTCACTATCAATATGTCTAGAGTTATCAAAGTATTAATGCTTAGAAAAAATGAAAGCGAATTCATTACTCGTTGGAATGGAGTGAATAACTTGAAAAATCAAGCAAACCTTGCTGAATCTACTGTGATTGTTCCTGAGGTCGTAAGTAAGAAGCCAAATTTCATCACGAAGTTCAAAACATCCTATGGTCCGGGGATTCTTGCCGTGTTAACGTGGCTTGGAGCCGGAGATCTGGTGACTTCATCGGTTGCCGGTGCAGATTATGGATATAGCTTAATGTGGATTTTAGCTCTGTCATTAATCCTTCGTTTTCTTATCGTTAATGTTATCGCCAGGTTCCAGCTCTGTAACACAGAGGGGTTAACCATACTTGAAGGATATGGACGTATCCACCCATTCTTCGGTTACTTCATGTTTGGCTATGCACTAATAATGGGTCATCTTTTTAATGCCTATATGATTAAGGGAGCGGGAGAGGTATTATCGACCCTATTCCATGTTAACCAGCCATTCTTAGCTTCAATGGTCGTTGTGGGATTAGTTTTTATGCTTATTGGCAGGAATATTTATAATAGAATTGAAAGTGTCATGAAAGTGCTTTTGGCGTTATTGACCATTGCCTTCTTGTTCCTGGCCATTCAAGCAACACCGGATGTGGGGCAAATCATTAAAGGAACAGTTGGTTTTAGCATTCCAAGTGATACTGGCGTTCATGGAGCATTATTGGTGGCGATTTCAATTATCGGTGCAGTGGCAGGATCGATTTCGAACTTTGTTCATCCATATTTCATGAGGGAAAAGGGCTGGACGAAACCGAGTCATGTAAAGGTTCAAAGAAATGATTTGCTGTTTGCCATCGGAGTTTGCATCGTGATTAATTTGGCCATTTGGGTTGTTGGGGCAGAAATTTTAAAACCGAATGGAATCCATGTGGAAACGATTGATGACTTGGCAATGGCATTGCAAATGTCGTTAGGGAAATTTGGCTGGTACATTTTCTATCTTGGTGTATTTGGCGTATTGTTCGCAAGTGTAGTAGGCAAGTCAACTGGTTTTCCAAGATTGATCGTAGATGCCTTTTACGTAATAAATAAGGATCGTCGTGAAAAGTACAATGGTAAATATGAAAAGGATCCAATGTATAAATGGGTTATGATTTTTGTATTGGTTACGCCAATCATTTGGTCCATTCCCGGCATGCCTGGTTTCATTGCATTGACAATTGGCGTTAATGCAATAAACATCATCGGTTTTCCTGTCATCGCTATTGGCATGCTGGTGCTATCAAATAAAAAGAGCTTGATGGGAAAATATAAAAACAATTGGTTTGAAAATATCATTCTATCTTTAGCTTACGTTTTAGCGGTTTGGTCCGCCGTTCAATTAGCTACTACCTTTTTTTAAATAATGGTAGATTATAGATAGAGGCGCAAAACATAAAGGTTATGTCGACTTTTGATCCCGATGGGGTCCTACTTTATTGGAAGTGAGGGTACTAATGATGAAACCGAAAGTAATCATTTATAAGAAAGTGGATCAGGAAGTGCTGCAATCTATTCAAGAGGCTTGTGATGTCGTTTATTTTGAAGGTCTTGACTCACGAAATTATCCTGAATTCCTTCAAGAGCTGAAGAACGCACAAGGTATATTAGGGTCAGGATTAAAGGTGGATAAAGCTTTACTGGATCAAGCACCGCAATTAAAAATCGTCTGTAATTCATCGGTTGGATACGACAATTTGGATGTAACCGAGTTGTCCAATCGAGGAATCATGGCTACGAACACTCCCGGGGTATTGAATGAGACAGTCGCAGATACGATCATGGGCTTGATGCTGTCCACAGCAAGAAGAATGCCAGAGTTGGATCAAATGGTAAAGTCAGGGCAATGGACATCGAATATCGGAGAAAAATCGTTTGGGTTGGACGTGCATCATAAAGTATTAGGCATTATCGGTATGGGCGGAATAGGCTCTGCCGTTTCAAAAAGGGCCCGTTTTGGATTCGATATGAACATCCTATATCACAACAGATCCAGAAATGAAGAAGCGGAACAAAAGTATGGAGCTACATACTGTTCTCTGGAAGATCTGTTAAAGCAATCTGATTATGTCTGCTTGATGACACCGCTGACTCCCCAAACTGAAAAAATGATGGGGGAAAAAGAATTCAAGCTCATGAAAGAGTCCGCCATTTTCATCAATTGTTCAAGAGGGAAAACAGTGGATGAAGAAGCCTTGATCACTGCGCTTAAAACCGGTGAAATTCACGCGGCAGGACTGGATGTCTTTGTACAAGAGCCCGTCAAGGAGGACAATCCTCTGCTTTCCATGAAGAATGTCGTCACTCTGCCTCATATCGGTTCCGCAACATATGAAACACGCAAGAAAATGGCGATGCTGGCAGCAACCAACCTTGTAGCAGGATTACAGGGAGAAACTCCGCCTACCTTGATCAAAGCAGGGGTAAAGGTAAAGTGATTTTTTAGACAGCATTTATAAATTAAGCTGGATAGCCTTAATTGGGGCTATCCATTTTTTGATTTCGCATTATTCAATAAAACAAACAAGCCCTCACTATAAAGGAGGGCTTCAAGCTGTAGACGAAATTGTTACTATAGACTTCCGCTCCAGGCACTCGCTTCCCTTGGATACGCTATTCCTGCAGGAGTTTTGTACTTTTCGTTCTCGAGTAGTTGATTATTTCCATCGCTCTAACTTCGGGATGCCCATAGTAAAGAACTTAGCAATAAATTTAGGCATTTTCATATTTTCGATCATATGATTTTGAACAAATTTTTGCATTTCCATCGCAGTAATATTATGAGTGAATTCACCATTTATATAACAATGACTGCAATATTTAGTGCTTTTACTACCACCTTTTTCAGTTCCTCCACCTAATTCATCTTTAGATAGCGGCATTCCACAGCTCTGACATGTTTTATATTTTTTCATGATAAATTCTCCTGTAAAAAGTTTTATTCTAAACATTATCTAACAAACAAAATGAAGTCAAGACAATATGAATCACATATCATCGAAACGACGAATCAACCGTTGATGTAGGTGTTGCCGATATGTAAGGCAGGACTAGCGGAGCATTTTTTCAAATAGTCATAAAAATAACCAGTCAAGCCACTGGCTCAACTGGTTACAGACATTAAAGGTTAAATTAGCGTTTAAAATGACGATTTATATGGCAACTGTTGTGCAATATACATTGATATAGTCCTGAAAATGTGATAAATTAATATAGAAACACATTTATAAATATATTATAACAGTTTACCCCTTACTATAAGTATAAGGTAAAACTCACCTCTAGTCAACCCCTAATTTCTCAATTTTTAAAGGAGTGTCTGATATGAACGATGAAATTCGGCAGGAGCAAGAACGTTTGGATGAGGTGATAGAAACAATCACGAAACAAATCAGCAAAATAGAAGGAGAGACGTCACAGCGCAGGAAAGAAGTTGTTAATATCCGTAAACACTTTTGGGATGACCTCAAGGTCAATATGGATACTTTCGATGATTACCTCGAGACCATCATTGGCTTAAGGCAGCAGGCTCAAGACTTGTCACAAAGTGAAGGTGCACATAGATATTCCTTCAAGAGGCTGTCTGCACTGCGCCGCATGCAGGAAGTGCCCTATTTCGGCCGGATCGATATCACTGAAGAAGGCTCTTCACTTACGGAGCATATTTATATTGGGACCTCCACTCTTACTGATACAACAGGAGAAAACTTCATTGTCTACGATTGGAGGGCTCCGATTTCGAGTGTTTATTATGACTATCCTCCAGGTCCCGTGGAATACTCTACTCCCGGAGGCATAATTTCTGGGAAGTTGGAGAAAAAGTGGCAATATAACATCAAGGGAGGCGTTATCGAATCAATGTTCGATACGAGTCTCACCATTGGAGATGAGATACTGCAGCAGGTGCTTGGCAAGGGAACGGATAAGCATATGCACAGTATTGTGGCCACCATTCAACGGGAGCAAAATCGGATCATCCGGAACGATCGCGGACGTCTGCTCATTGTTCAAGGTGCCGCTGGCAGCGGCAAGACATCAGCTGCCCTCCAACGGATTGCTTACTTGCTCTACAAGAACCGAGAAAGGCTGAAAGCAGATCAAATCATTCTATTCTCTCCTAACTCCATGTTTAATAACTACGTATCCAATGTTTTGCCCGAACTTGGCGAAGAGAATATGCAGCAGGTAACATTCCAGGAATACCTGGATCATCGTCTGACTGATTCGTTTCAAGTTGAGGATCCTTATGAGCAATTAGAATTTTTATTGACTGCAGAGAATGATCCTTCCTATAGCACTAGGACAGCGAGTATCCAATTTAAGGCATCCATTCGCTTCTTTGAGATAATCAAAACATACAGACAATCACTGGAACGATCTGGAATGATCTTTAGAGGGGTAAAGTTCCGAGGGGAAACGCTCGTCTCCGCCAAACAAATCTCAGAGAGATTTTATAACACAAACACCACATTAAGATTTCACAATAGGATTGAAAAGTTGAAAGAGTGGTTATCTGAGATGCTTGATGAAACGGAAAAGTCCGAATTGGAAAAACCGTGGGTCCAGGAGGAAATCGAGTATCTTAGCAAAGAAGACTATCAAAAGGTATTCACCGACTTAGAGAAAAAACGCGGTCTTAATGAGGATTCCTTTGACGATTACGAGATAGAGCATAAAGTGCTTACGCGTATGATTGTTCGGAAGAAATTGAAGTCGTTACGCAAACGGATAAAAGCACTTCATTTTATCAATATTAAGGGAATATACAAGCAACTTTTTGACGAACAAATACGGATCGAACTATGGAATGAGGGGAAAACACCTGAAGAACGGGAAATTTGCTTATCAACGCAAAAAATGCTGGACGAAGGTAAACTGTATTACGAAGACGCGACTCCATTTTTGCTGCTGAAAGAGCTAATTCTAGGATTTCAGACGAATACCGCTATAAAATACGTGCTTGTAGACGAAGCACAAGATTATTCCCCGTTTCAATTCGAATTTTTGAAACGGTTGTTTCCTTCTGCAAGGATGACCGTGCTCGGTGACTTTAACCAAGCAATATTCGCTCATGCCAGCGAACGGGTAGATTTCCAGACTCTTACCAGTCTATACGGGATAGGTGAAACCGAAAGTATAACCTTGGATCAAAGCTACAGGTCCACAAAGCAGATTATAGAATTTACACGTGAACTAGTTCCTGAAGGCCATCGAATTAAGGCATTCGAACGTGAAGGTGAGAAGCCTGTACTGACTCAAGTGTCCAGCCGTGATGAATTGCACCGTCAAATCATGTCTAAAGTTAAAGACTTTCAAAGTCGTAAGTATCATACAATCGCAATAATCTGTAAATCTGCTGCGGAAAGTGCCGCAGCATACGATGCCCTTAGTATTCATGGTGAAATTAAACTCGTTCAGAAAGGCACAAATGAATATGAACAGGGTGTTGTTGTTATTCCGGCTTATTTGGCCAAAGGCATTGAATTTGATGCTGTCATCATTTATGATGCATCTGTGCAAACATACGGTGATGAGAGCCTGCGAAGATTGTTCTACACCGCATGTACCAGGGCTATGCATAACTTGCAGATATATTCGGTTGGCGAACCCAGTCCCTTTTTGCAAAACCGTGCAACGAAGCGTTTTCTTCTTCTGACATATTAGTGCTTCCTTTTTTCTCCTTTCATTTTATGGTTCTTTTATCAAATACTATAAGAGAGTCTTTAGAAAAGGAGGAGATGAATTGCCTAACGAGAAAGAAAACAGATCTGTAAGACTTGATCAGGCGGATACGGGAGAAAGTCATGTGACTGATGCATCAACAATTGAACCAGTTAATGATGGTCATTATCATTATCCAGGGCCCATTGAAGAAGGCTATAGTGGAAATACAGGAAGAGCAGTACAGCCTGCCGGGAAAAAAGATCCTGATATTCCTCAGAACAAGGACACATTTAATTACACTCGCCTTTTAAAGTAGCTCCGTCCCGCATTGTAGGTGATTAAGGACATTACATGATAGGATTATTGGTTCATGGATATACACATTCCATAGTCGAAATATGGAAAACAGCTTTTTTGAAACCTGTGTAGAATATAGTTCTATGCAGGTTTTTTATTGAGGTATTTTATATAAGTTCCTGGTCTTAGAGAGGGGTTCACAGAAAGAAACGACCTCGTTTTTAATTTATAACAGTTCGGACATAATATACTTGGAGGTGAAGGAAATGAGTAAAAAGACAGGAAGAGGTCGTATCGCACCAAGTGTTAACCCGCAGGGACATGGGAAAGATGTGGAATTCTCCACAGAGCCAAAAAGCGAGCTTGAAAACAAGGCGAAAAAGTCCAATACAAAATAAGCGTATTGGTCAAAATTATGGTCATCCTTAATAAAGAATGCCCTTCTCTTACTGGAGAGGGGCTTTTATAATCTAAAAGAAGGCTCATCTTCAGTTGATTGAATATCCAACCCTATTTCGTGTCAGTTCACTATTTTTGTCGATGAATCATACGTTTTTTTGAGGAAGTGAAATGTGAAAGAATAGTAGGATGGGGTTACCGTTAAAAAAATACCAAATACATATACCGCTGTGCTAATATGAAAGACTGAGCTTAAAAAATGGAGAGGAGTTACATATGAAAATAAATCGATTAATAGCGAACAATATAAGCCATTTAGATTCATCACTGCCAGACGACCAATCATTAGGAATTGCTGGTTTATCTGGTTCCGGGAAGACGACTTTTTGTCAAACCATTGGTGAAGAATCCAAGAAGCGTCTCGTTTCCTTATTGCCGAAGTCTGAATATCAGTATTTATTCCCTAATATTATGGAAACCAACTTCAGTGCCATCAAGATGGAGGAAATGCCGCTGGTTCTTTTTCTCGGCAAATCATCCATTTCAGCTAATCCCCGTTCGACCATTGGCACACATACTGGTGTGTTTAAAGAGATTCGTGTTTGTCTTGCAGAAAAATTCAATCTTTCTCCGGAAGTTTTTTCATTTAATAATGCCTTAGGCTGGTGCCCCACTTGTAAAGGACGCGGTACGACGAAAAACGTCGAATGTCCAAAGTGTGAGGGGAAGCGCTACAATCCAGAAGTCGAGCAATATACGATTGAATTATTAGGTCGCCCGCATACTATATCCGATATTAACAACTTAAGCATCGAAACGATCCTTTCACTCGCAGAGACATTACATATTAGTGAAGCTAAACAGCATATCCTCCAAAATATAATCAATATGAATATTGGTTATTTAGGCTTGAACCGTATTATGGGGACAGTGTCAGGAGGGGAATTAACCCGGCTTTATTTGGCCGAATTCATGGCAACAAGTGAAAATACCGTGATCATCATCGATGAAATCTCCGTCGGTCTTGATCATCAAACTCTTTTGAAAATTTTAGAACAGATTAAGCAATTAGGTTATAAAAATCAAATATGGCTCATTGATCACTCAGACACGGTGCTGGATAGCACTGATGACCAATTATTCTTTGGACCCGGCAGCGGAAAATATGGCGGGAAAATCGTTGAGGAATCACCGCGTCCCAAACCAATCAGCTGGGAACGAAATGAAGCAGCGCCTACTGAATACTATCAATTTCAGGATCTTTACTGCCGTAATATTCAAATGGAGGAAATCCGGATTCCAAAGAATAGGCTCGTTACCTTTACGGGTGAGTCAGGCTGCGGTAAATCTACACTAGTCAATGAATGCATTTCCAAAGATTTTCAGAAGCGGTACCCAAAGGATAAGCTGGTCATGGTCGGGCAGGACCGAAACAAATCGATTACCAGTCGTTCAACCGTTGCGACGTTTCTTGATATCAAAAAGAAACTCACCAAATACAGTGATGAAATTGATGATATTTTTCAGCGTTCAATCGAAGATATCATTGAAGAATTGCCAAATGAAGACATCGCACATAAACGCTTGAGTTTATTGATCAAGCTTGGGCTTGGCTATTTGACGTTAGAAAGAAAAACGCAAACACTATCGACGGGTGAATTCCAATGTGTCCACTTAGTTTCCGAGCTGTTTGCGAAGACAAGAAACCCGCACACGCTGTTCATTTTTGACGAGCCATCAAAAGGGTTATCGCAAAATATTTTAAACCAATTCATTGATAGTGTCAGGGTCATTCTGGAGGATGAATCCGTCTCCATCATCATGATTGAACATAATGCCTATATGCTGGAAAGCTCGGATTATATCGTGGATTTTGGTAAAAGACAGCTAACACCTGTCCAGCATCTTGACGTTGTCAGTCATGATGATTATTATCGTCAAAAAGACCGTGACGATCGAGTGGAGCCATTGCATATTTCTTCCACACTGCGGTCAAAAACGGGAATCCATTATTTACAGGAAAATCATCTGGACTATTTCAAAAATGCAGAGAATGTCTATAAGGGCGGCATTTTAAAAAGCCTATCACCAATCGCTCGCGTGATTTATGGGGAATACGAGTCAGACACGATTGCGCCTGTGATCGCCATTGATCTTGAACGGCACTTGTACAGTCAATATACGTTTCTTTATGAATTGGGCGGAATGATCAACCATATCGTGGCTGCACATCCGACCAATAAGGATACAAGAAGCTTCGATTTCTATTCTGCAGAAAATCATTGTCCAAGCTGTTCGGGGCGCCGGGTCATTGAAAAATTTGACATTGATGTCGTTATTCAAGACAAAAACGTGCCATTCTGGGATGGTTTATTACATCCAGACGTGATGGAAGTATTAAAATATTATCAACATTCGAAGCTGCAATTCCTCTTTGATGAAATCAAGAATGAACTCGGTCACGACATTAGTAAAAGCTATAATGAGATGACAGATGCCGAAAAGCATACCTTCTTATATGGGTATTGGGAAAAGTCCTTTTACGATAAAGCGGGCAAGGCATCGCGAATTTGGGAAGGATTCAATTTCATCATTGGGCGTTATATCTTCGTATCGAAATCAATCATTAAAGAGCGGATGAAAGAAACGAAAGAGATGATCGCCTGTCCTGTCTGTCAAGGAACGGTCCTGAACCATCATAAAAAACTGATATTTGGTGATACGGATATTCGTGAGATCATCCAACAGCCGATTGATCAAGTCATCAAAGTTGTAGGGAAACTGCCGGAACTGGAAAAACTAAAAGCGATCGTGGGCGGCAAGATCACACTTACTGATGATGTCTCATTTCTGCCTCGGGAAACAAAAGCAGCTTTGAAAATGCTCGAACTCGAACTAGCAAGCTTCGTGGGCTATGAAGTGGTTTTACAAAATACTCAGCCATTCTGGGGCAGCATTAAAGGCAATATCGAAGCAATCAGCAGCAAAAACCAGATCACCATCTGTGACTTTGCCAATATTAACGAAACAAGAGAAACCATTATTGACAAATATTTCACCAATGGCAAATACAAAAAACTAACCTATGTCTATGAAGCATTCGGCTACAAAAAAATCGTTACCCAAATCAATAAAATTAAAGCAAGTCATAAATGCCCATTCTGTAATGGCAAGAAAGTCATTTCAGAAGATAACATCCATGACGGTGTGTATAAATTAACGATCCCTTGTGTGAGCTGTCATGCCAGTGGCATCGATGATGAAGGGCGTAAAGAAATCGTCGAAAGCATCGACGTACAGACCTGGCTGACAGGGAAAGTAGGCGATGTTGTGGCTGAAAGTGAACGTACCGAGGCCGTGGCCGACATCCCCATTTTCGCCCGGATTCGTGAATTGAACAAACGAGACATGATGGCGGTTTATCAATGCCTTGACGAGAGAAAATAAAGTAAAAAAGTCTGCCGATAATGGCGGACTTTTATTTTGCGGCATAAGGGGTAAAGAGTCCGAATAGTGAGGTGTAGGTCGAAAAAAATACGTGAAGGGTCGGATATAGTGCCTCAACGGTCGAATAGTATGCGAGGTAGGTCGAATACTGTACGTGAACGGTCGAATGTATGTAGTTTAGGTTAAATACTGTGCGTGGAACGGCCGAATATTGTGTAGTTTAGGTTGATAAACTGCGTCAATGGCCCAAGACAGTGCAGCTGGTCGAATAAAGTGCTCCGGTTTTTATCGTTTTTTACTGTAATCCTAATTGGATTGAAGTAATTTGCGACACTCCTGCCGAATAACTGGCTAGCCAAGACCCCACAGCCGCTTGCGGTGAGGAGGCTTGGCAGACAGTCGGCGGAAAGGGAGCGAATTTCTGAAATCGACTGAACTTATTAAATAAAAAACTGCAGGCAAACTGAGTTTTCATCGAGTTTGTCTGCAGCTTTATAAGGGTTTATATAATTTAAAGGTTGATTTCCACTCCAGGCACTCGCTTTCCGCGGGCGGTCCGGGAGCCTCCTCGGCGCATTTGCGCCTGTTGGGTCTCCCTTCGACACGCTTTTCCCGCAGGAGTCTCGTACCCTCCGTTCCAACCAACTTTGTTTTTTAAATTTAGATAGAACCCCTTTTGTCTACAAACTAAAAGTCCGCCGATAATAGCGGACTTCTGTTTGAATATAAAAGAGGTTCGGAGTCCGAATAGTGAGTGAAGGTCGAATACTATGGGTGAACGGCCGAATACTATGTGGTTTAGATCGATAAACTGCGTCAATGGCCCAAGACAGTGCAGCTGGCCGAATAAAGTGCTCCGGTTTTTATCGTTTTTTACTGTAATCCTAATTGGATTGAAGAAATTTGCGACACTCCTGCCGAATAACTGGCTAGCCAAGACCCCACAGCCGCTTGCAGTGAGGAGGCTTGGCAGACAGTCGGCGGAAAGGGAGCGGATTTCTGAAATTCACCGGTACATTTTTTTAATAAAAAAACTGCAGGCAAATTCGCTTTTCTTCGAGTTTGTCTACAGTCTTAAAGTCTGCCGATAATGGCGGGCCTTTTTAATAGTCTTCTTGATAAACGGGAAGTGTTACTGAAATCGTTGTTCCCTTATTCAAAGCGCTTGTTATATGAAGTGTACCATTCATCGTTTGGATGGTCTTGACAGCTACCATTGATCCCAACCCAGTCCCTTTTTCTTTGGAACTGTAATAAGGCTCGCCAAAACGATTTATTTGTTCTTTGTTCATTCCTACTCCATTGTCACTTATTTCAATAATGATGTCGAAATTATTTACATAGGAAACAATACTAAGTTCCCCGCCGTTTGGCATCGCCTCTATACCATTCTTGATGAGGTTTAGGAAGCATTGCTTGAAATGTTGAATATTCCCCCGGGTAATGCCTGGAGCCAACTGTTCAGATATCGTAACTAAATTCATGCTAGCCAATGGTTTGATCATTTCAATTACATACCCTATTTCACGGTTAATTGAAATATTATCCACTTTTTCCAGTGCGGGTTTTGCGAATGCTAAATACTCACTAATAATGGATTCTGCACTATTAAGCTCCCTGACAACATGCTCTATATATTGTTCTTTTACATCCTGAGTAAGCTCGGGAGTCTTTAGCAGTTGAACAAATCCTTTCACAACCGTTAAAGGATTTCTAACCTCATGTGAAATGCTAGCTGCAAGCTGGCTGACTACCTCCATTTTTTCAAGCCTAATCATTTGAGTCCGGATTAAAATGGCATCCTTTAAAATTTCCATGATATATACAGCTAAAGCAATAATGAAAGGAGGGAGGATAATAAAGTAAAATACATACGGCTCCGTTATTCGAAAATAATCAGACATAACGAGTGAAATAAAGCTAGTCAGTATTCCTAGAAACAAAATTAATAGTATGGAGCCATTTAGCTTATTTTTTCGATTGAAATGATTGAATTTGGAAGAAAATAGAGCCGTTATAATAAATATAACGATATAAACTATTAACGTAAGGAAATTGAAACCATAAAAAGCAAACCTAAAAGTTAATATGATGACTAACAGAGCACCCCCTACAGGCCAGCCACCATAAAGGGTTCCTATTATAAAAGGGATTTGCCTGAGATCGTGAACACAATATTCATCTATATAAATAGGAAACTTCATACATAATATAATAGGAAAGCTCATGCATGCCGTAATAAGGGTCTTGCCATACTGACTTAACCTTTTGCCATGATCTAATAAAATGTAATAAATCAAAATACTTACCAAGATATAAAAAAGATTATCTAATATGTTTTGATTGATATAAATAAAATTCATTGGATTCTCCTGAAAAAGTAACCGTTTGGTTTATTATACAAGAATAACAGTAAAAAAGAGAGTCTTAATAAAGTAATTTATTTACAGAAAGACATGTAAATTCAAAATAAGTGCTGATTAAAAACGCCTCTTTAAGAAAATGTATGTATTAATAAAGTTTGTCGTTAGATTGGTATATAGGGATGGATAAGTGGATAATGTGATTTGTTTAAAACAAAGAAGGAAATAATTGAGGAAGATAAAAAGGTTATTATAAATATTGATTGTTGATATTTTAATGAATTAAAAGGGCAATAATTCTATAAAGAGCTATGACGACGATTTGCAAAAATAAAATGGATACGTAATTGACATCATGAAGAAATAGATAAAAAACTCAGTATGCATGCTATAAGCAACAAAATGTAAAGGCTGCCGCAACTTCATTATAATAATAAACAAAATCAAATAAAGGAGTTCGAAAATGATTTCTTTGAGTGTACTGGATTATTCTCCAATTGACGAGGGATCGAATGCCCATGAGGCTTTGTGGCAAACTACGGAATTGGCAAAGTGCGCAGAATCTCTCGGTTATAAACGGTTTTGGGTATCCGAGCATCACTTTGTTGATTCCGTGGCCAATAGCAGCCCTGAACTGCTTATGATGCATTTAGCATCTTCAACAAAAGAAATACGAATCGGATCTGGTGGGGTAATGCTGCCGCATTACAGCAGTTATAAAGTGGCTGAAAACTTTCGGATGATGGAAGCTCTCCATCCAAATCGAATAGATATAGGGATTGGAAGATCACCAAGTTATCGAATTGTAAATCAAGCATTAAATGATGGGAAGAGTAAGAAGCAACCATATGATCAACAAGTAGTTGATCTAAAAAAATATTTTACAGACAATACAGTGGATGAACATCGTTTTCAGTCACTGATTGCGACACCAAGAATACCTACTAAACCAGAAATGTGGATGCTTGGAACTGGTGAAAAAGGGGCTGAAATTGCTGCAACGCTAGGGACAGGATACGTATTTGCCCATTTTGCGAAGCCAGGAACAAAAGGGATACATACTGTAAAAGGATATCGAAGTAAATTTCAGCCTTCTGCTTTTCTGCAACGTCCTACAACGATCATTTCATTATTTGCCATTGTTGAAGAAACGGAAGAGAAAGCTGAAGATTTAGCGAAAGCATTTGATTTATGGTTACTCTTTGTAGAGTCGAATAACCAACCGCCATATTATCCATCCATTCAGACAGCAAAAAGCCGCGGTTTTAGTTCGATTGAAGAACAAAAAGTAAGACAAAATCGCAAGCGAATGATTGTTGGAACGCCTAAGCAAGTAAAAGAGGAAATAGAAAAGATAGCAGAAGTTTTCGAAACAGATGAAATAATGATTATACCTAATGTATCAGGAGTCGAAAATCGAAAGAAAGTCATTTCCTTGCTCGCGAAGGAATTTAAACTTCATGAAAGAAAGGGTTAGCATAGAATGGTTTTCTATCATGGTTCTTAAATGGTGAGACAATAAATTTCAATCTCTATTCCCATTTTACAAATCCCCCTTCACTCCATTTTTTCTCTTTTTTTACAGTATGCCTTTCAGCTTTGCTGAAAGCAAAAGCTGAAAGTGCGAATTGAGCTTAAATGAGTGTTTAAATTTTCGGTCATTTACTTGCGAAAGGATCTTTGTTCCCATATTTATCACTGTGAATGACGTTGGAAGTGAGATAGTTATAGATCTCGTCAACAATTTCGATCCCGTTTTGTTCACTTTCTTTTTCCCTTGAAGCACTCCCTTGACCGGGATATGTAACCTGATCGAATCCAGGTGCTGGCTTCATCCCGCTTAAATCAGCCATTGTCTGGGAAATGTTTTGCTTGAATGTTTCGGAGTTCGTGAAGAATCCCGGATGTATGACGATATGCAGCTGCCCAAGATTACGGCCTTGGGAAAGGTCGCCATACAGGGTAGAGACCCTGTTCCCGAATGGGAGTCCCAATAAAATGCCGGATAAAATGTCCACCATCATCGCCAGCCCGAATCCTTTTGCGCCGGCAATCGGCAATAATCCATTGACCTGAAAAGGGTCCATTGTAGGTTCACCATGTTGATCCACTGCCCAGTTGTCCGGGATTGATTCGTTTTTTGAACGTGCATCGAGGATTTTTCCCCATGCCTTTACTGTGGTCGCCATATCAAAAGTGATCATTTCGTTATCATTTGACGGCGCGGCGAATGCGATTGGGTTAGTTCCGTAATAGGGTTCCGTGCCGCCAAACGGGACTGCCATCGGATCGGCCTGGCATACTGAAATTCCAATCAAACCTTCTTTTGCTGCTTGTTGGACAAAGTAGGAAAGAGCCCCGCTGTGGGAAATTCTCTTTACCCCAACGAATGCTACGCCTGTTTCTTTTGCAATCACAATCGCTTCATCCATCGCTAGTTTTGCTGCAACATGACCAGGGCCGTTATCACCATGATACACGCCTGCACTTGGTCCCGTTTTCTCGAATGTAAAATTAGGGTTTGTATTGATGCCGCCTTTGGCAATTCTCTCAGAATAATATTCAACCCGGATAGCCCCGTGTGAATGAATTCCTCTTGCATCTGCAAAGGCAAGCACATCAGCGACGATGTCAGCGTGCCCTTTTTTAAGGCCTGCCTTGTGCAGTTTAGTCTTGATCAAGTTTTTTAAAGTTTCCTTTGGTATTTTCAACCATACCGCCCCCTGAAAATGAAATGTGATCAAATCCGTTACTGATATCAGAAGCAGTTTATACTCGATAGCTTCCGAGTGTTATCTCTTTGTCCTCTCCAATAAACGATCTATGGAATCCTGTATATGGCTGGAGATCGCAATCTCGGCTCTATATACATCCCTTGTCCGGATGGCATCAATGATTTCCATATGTTCCGATGGTGCGTCTTTTTGGTCGATCTCACCTTTGACGTGATAAAACCGCCCTATATGAAGATGGCAGTGCATGCCCTTATACGCTTCATATAAAAACGAGTTTCCTCCAGCTCTCATGATGGCATGGTGAAATTGTTGATCTAAATGAGTGAAATCGAGTATTTTTTTGTTGGAATCACCTGTGTTAGTGGAAAACATTTCATCTGTAAGCGCGGCCATTTCTTCCGTCACGCTTACATTATTTAAGCGAATCATATTCCGGACTGCATGCGTCTCCAGTAAAATCCGGGCCTCTAACATTTTCGCCATATTTTCCGCATCTAATATGTCACTGACACGATACCCCTTATTCGTTTCCAAAATGACTAAGTTCTCGGAGTTGAGACGCGACAATGCTTCTCTGAGAGGTATGGCGCTAATGTTGATTTCCCGGGTTAAATGGCTGATATTGATTTTTTGGCCCGGCGATAAATCCCATTCAAAAATCTTTTCCTTTAATAAATTGTATACATATTCCGTTGTCTCTCCGCGTTCTTTTTCCTTTATCATCGAAATGCCCCTAACTTGAAAAAATTCTATGAGAAAAAGTGTTATTGCATATTGATGTAACAACTTAAATTATGACTGAAGCAACTTACAGCGTGTTTGCCCTATCAATAAGATAAGGTGAATCCATGTCGATATCAAGAATAGACAGTTTGGAAGGAGACCGAATAGTCTGTTGGAAAGCGCAAAAATATATCTTCCTTACTGATAATTATATATGATATTTGATAGATTTTGGAGAGATTATATATAAAATTATTAAATAATTATGAAATATTTAATCTATATTTATTATTTTTTTGTTAAAAACGCTGTTGTATAAACATTTACAATAAATACACTGAATATTTTTAATTTTAAATATTTACATAATTGTATATTATGTGATATATTTTCGGAAACGATTACATATGATTTTTGAAATATATGATAAACAGTTTGTTAAAGAGCATTGACAGGCAGACAAAATCGTGAGATTTAAATGAAAGCGCTTTATCTTGAGCGTTTTCCTGATTGAATTTATTCCATCTATTAGCAGAAATAACTGTGAAGTGAAAAAATGTGATCGTTATTTTTAAAGGAGGAATCTTCAATGAGTATATCGCTTAGTAGAAAAAATGCATTTTATGGCCATTTCATAAATGGGCAATGGATATCCGATCAACATACAATCGCTGTTATGAACAAATATAACAAAGAAGAAATTGCCCAGGTTGGCAGGGCATCCCGCGAAATTGTTTCTGAAGCGGTGACTAATGCCTTGGAAACCTTTAATACGAGAAAGCTAGATTCCGATCAACGCTACGAGATTTTAATGCGTGCAGCGGAAATCGCGAAAGAAAGAAAAGAAGAGCTGGCGATGATTCTGGTTCAGGAAGTCGGTAAAGTATTGAAGGACGCCAGAGGGGAAATCGATAGAGGGATTCAAACGATGATTGCATCAGCGGAAGAAGCAAAACGGATTGCCGGTACGGGCGTTCCTTTGGGGCAATCTGGAAACGACAATAAGATGGCTTTCACCATCCGGGTTCCTGTTGGAGTTATCGGTGCGATCACCCCGTTTAACTTCCCGTTCAATCTCACCATCCACAAGGTGGCTCCTGCGTTGGCAGCGGGAAATGCAATCGTGTTGAAGCCGGCTGAAATGACGCCGCTCATTGCATGCAAGATAGCAGAAATCTTTTCCGAAGCTGGATTGCCCGCAGGTTTCCTCAATGTGGTCAACGGGTTTGGGCAGGAAACAGGTCAATACCTTTTGGAGGATGAACGAATTGCGATGTTCACTTTTACAGGGAGTCCCGGCGTAGGCCGGCACATTAAGAGCAGTACGGGAATTCGTAAGGTTACCTTGGAATTAGGGAATAACTCCCCAAATATCATTCACAAGGATGTCCCTGATTTAGACAGAGCAGTTGAACTCTGTGTTACGCGGGGGTATGTGAATGCAGGGCAAGCCTGCATCTCTGTGCAGCGCATCTACGTTCATAGAGATATCTGCGATGTGTTTGTGGAGAAGGCAGTCAAGGTGGCACAGGGCTTGAAGGTCGGAAATCCTGCAGATCCTTCCACGGACATTGGTCCCATGATCTCCGAGAAGGAAGCAAGGCGTGCGGAAGAATGGATTCAGGAAGCTGAGCGTCTAGGGGCCAAAGTGGTATATGGAGGGAAAAGGAGGGAATCGATCCTGGAACCTACTATATTAATAGATGTGAAACCGGAAATGAAGGTAGTCTGCCAGGAAGTGTTCGCACCGGTGATCAGCATCATTCCTTTCGATAACATCGAGGAGGCTTTCTGTCAGGCCAATGATACGAAGTTCGGCTTACAAGTTGGTTTATTTACATCCGATATCACTTTAGCCATGCGGGCAACACAGGAACTTCATTTTGGCGGTGTGATCATCAATGATGTTTCTACATACCGTGCCGACATCATGCCGTATGGCGGCGTGAAGGACAGCGGAATTGGCAAAGAAGGACCGCATTATGCCGTGCAAGAGATGACAGACGAAAAACTTGTCGTCATCAATCTATAGACTTTGGAGGTAAGGGATATGAGAAACACATGGGATTTTTATTCTACCGAAAGAATCGTTTTTGGAAACGGGGCGATCGGGCAATTGGATTCAATCCTGCAAAGGTTAAAGGCGAAAAACATTTTGCTCGTTACTGACCCAGGGATCAAAAACGCTGGTATCGTGGACAGAATTTCATCGTTGTTGGAGCAAGCAAATTACGAAACAGTTATCTATGACCAGGTCGTACCGGAGCCGCCTGTAGATTCGGCAATGGACTGCTATAAGTTTGCAGAATCTCAAATGGATATTGATGCAGTAATTGGCCTTGGCGGAGGAAGCAGCATTGATATGGCCAAGATCGTCGCCTTGTTGGTCGCCCATGGTGGACATCCCCTGGACTATTATGGCGGGGAAAATCAGGTTCCCGGACCAATCGCCCCTCTTGTAGCGATTCCGACGACGGCTGGAACCGGTTCGGAAGTGACATCAGTAGCGGTATTGACCGATGTGGAAAATAACCTGAAAGTAGGTATCTCGGATAACTACCTAAGACCAACCGTTGCCCTGCTTGATCCAGAATTAACGTTAGGGCTTCCCGCTTATGTAACAGCTTGTTCCGGAATTGATGCTCTGTCACATGCGATAGAGGCATACACAGCCAAACCTTCTGCATATATCCAGGCAGAAGGAAACATTTTATTCCAAGGTTCAATCCCCATAAGCGATGCACTCGCCTACAGAGCTATTGAATTGATTGCAAAAAACCTGCCGCTTGCTGTGCAGCAAGGAAGCAATCTCGAGGCCCGTTCCAATATGCTAATGGGCAGCCTGCTTGCTGGAATGTCCTTTTCAAATGCAGGTACAGCAGCAGCCCATGCATTGGCTTATCCAATCGGAGGGCTTGTGAAGTCACCGCATGGAGAGGTGACAGGGCTCTTGCTTCCATATGTCATGGAATATAATGCAGCTGTAGAAACAGAAAAAATGGTGAGGATTTCACAAGCATTCAATGTGAACTCGGATGGCCTCTCCGATAAGGAAGCCGCTTTGGCTGCTTCAAAAGCTGTACTTAGCCTGCTTGGGGAAATTGGACTGCCTACAAGGCTGACAGAGATTGGGATCAAAGAAGAGGATATTCCCGAAATTGCTGAGAAGACCCTCCAAATTGATCGCCTGATTCGGAATAACCCAAGGGTGCCAACCCAGCACAGTTTAGAAGAATTACTTAGAAAAGCTTTATAGATTGCTTGAAGGAATGTTGTCCCTGGAAGGTTAAACATCAATCATGATGGATCTGCAGACCGGAGCGGAAAGGGTTTCACTATCTAATAGAATATAAATGGAGAGGAAGATGAAAATGTCCCTTATGCCTTTTACATATAGTATGCCGACACGGGTGGAATGCGGTAACGGAATATCTGGAAAAACAGGGGAACTAATTAAGGATTTAGGTGTATCGAGTGTGCTGATCGTAACAGATAAAGGGGTTAGAGGAGCCGGTCTCTTACAAGGCATTGAAAAATCCCTTTCCTCGGCAAATCTATATTTTGAGATTTACGATGAGGTGGAGCCTAATCCATCAGCTCAAACAATCCAACAGGGGACAGTGTATCTTAGGCAACAAAAGATGGAGGCGGTTCTGGCTGTAGGCGGAGGAAGCAGCATTGACACTGCCAAGGGCATCGCGGCAATGGCTACTAATCCCGGCCATATCCTGGATTATGAAGGGGTTGGAAAGATTTCCAATCCCCCGCTCCCGATCATAGCAATCCCGACGACGGCTGGAACTGGCAGTGAAGCTACTAATTCGACAGTGGTAACGAATAAGGAAACCTCTTTTAAATTAGGTGTACTTAGTTCACTTCTGTTTCCAAAGCTAGCTATATTGGATCCTGCCCTTACATTGAATTTGCCTCAAGAGATTACGGCAGCTACTGGTATGGATGCTCTTACTCATGCAATTGAATCTTACACCTCCAAATCTGCCAACCCTGTCAGCAAGGCTTTCGCGATGCAGGCCATTAAGATGATCGGTGAAAATTTAACACGATCGTACTTTGTGGGAACGGATATGGAAAGCAGGGAAAACATGCTTGTAGCCGCCCTGTTAGCGGGTGCAGCCTTTTCACAATCCCGACTGGGTAATGTACACGCCATTTCCCATACATTTGGAGGAGTCTTTAATATCCCGCATGGCATCGCAAATGCAGCACTATTGCCATTCGTCATGAAATTCAATTTGCCGGCATGTGAGGATCAGTATAGAGAAATTGCAATAGCTTTAGGAAAGGATGTAAGCGGTTTATCCAATAAACAAGCAGCCGAAAAAGCAATCGAAACCATCATCGAAATGAATCGGAGCATGAATATTCCTCTAAATATTAAAGAGCTTGGAGTCTCATTGGACGTTTTACCGAAATTAGTGGAAGATTCCATGCGAAGCGGTAACGTGGTCGTTAATCCAAGGCTGACGAAGGCATCGGATATCCAACTGATTATAGAGAAGGCTTATGAGGGGGATTTTGAAGGTTTTAATAATGGTAATCGAAGAGCAAGCGGTGCCAAAAGTTCAGAAACGGCCATCGTGAATGTATAAAAACCATACAATTTGAAAATCACCTGGGATTTCGAATCAGTTTCCCCTTTCAACTCGGACATATGGATTTCCCGCAGCATTTTTCTACCTGAATATAATTATCTAATGAGGTGACGTATGAAAAAGACCAATGGAAGATGGCTTGTAGTGGTACTCCTTTTCGTCGCAACAACAATCAATTATATGGATAGAGCAATTCTTGGCATTGCAGGACCCTCGATGATGAAGGATCTTTCGCTTTCGGCAGTCGAATTCGGGATATTGGGGTCAGCGTTCTTTTGGTCCTATGCCTTAATGCAGATCCCGGTCGGGGTAATCGTTGATAAATTGGGGGCACGATTAACGTATTCGATTGCCATCGTATGGTGGTCGCTCTGTACGGTGTTTACTGGAATGGGACGTTCGCTTGGCGGACTGATCGGTATCCGCGTTTTAATGGGGATCGGAGAGGCGCCAGCGTTTCCGACCAATACGCGCGTTATTTCAGACTGGCTGCCGTCACACGAACGGGGCATTGCAAACGGGATCTTTAATTCTGGTACAGCTATCGGGATTGGCATAACGACACCCGTTTTAGCATGGATCATCCAGACTTGGGGATGGCAAGCAGCATTTGTGGTCATTGGATCCATCGGTTTTGTATGGCTGGCATTCTGGTTATTCTTTTTCAAAAACCATCCAGAGCAAAGTAAGATTGCAAACGAGGCCGAAGTAGCCTATATCAAAGAGAAGCAAACTCAAACCGAAAAAGCGGCGACACAAAACATCTCGCCATTTAAATTCTTCAAATTCAGAAGTGTTTATCCTATGTTATATGGCTTGTTTGCCCATAACTATCTTACTTATTTAATGATGACCTGGCTTCCCACTTACCTTGTAGTCGAAAGGCAAATGACTCTTTTAAAAGCTGGATTTTTCACGATGCTGCCTTGGATCATGTCCTTTCTGGGAAATATTCTAGGAGGGGTGTTGTCGGATTTCTTGATTAAAAAAGGCTGGAATTCCATCAAAGCAAGAAAAACTGTTTTAACCATAGGCATGCTTTTTCCATTAGCCATAATCCCGACGATCTATACAGACAGCGCCATAATGGCACTTACGTATATCTCCATAGCAATCGGCGGTGAAGGATTGGCTGCGGGCATTCTCTGGGCCACTGTTTCGGATGTTGCTCCAAAGGGTGCGGAAGGAAAGCTTGCCGGGCTGCAAAACTTCGTGGGGAACCTCGCTGGCTGGATTGCTCCAGTCGCAACAGGGGTCTTAGTAGCGAAGTTCAATAATTTCAATATAGCCCTGATCATACCTGTAGTCATTTGCCTAATTGCTGCTGTGGGGTATACCTTCGTTCTTAAAAATGAAAGGATTTCCATTAACACGGACATTGACGGAGGAACTAAAGTTTCAGGACTCTGATCTTTTTATGTATAATGAAGCACTTTGCAAATCCAACAAAAAAGGAGACATATTCATGCTGAAAACTAGTGGATTAGTCAATTTATCTGAACTGAAAATGTATGTAAACGGTGAATGGACTGCAGCACATAACCGAGAAACTTTACCAGTAACAAATCCATCAACAGGGAAAGTGGTGGCAAGGATTCCAAATGGGGGACGCCAAGAAACACATGCGGCCATTGCAGCTGCTGAGGAAGCGTTTAAATCCTGGTCAAAACTGACGGCACAGGAACGCAGTAAATATCTAAAGAAATTGCATGACCTTATGCATGAATATAAAGATGAATTAGCAGAAATCATGAGTATGGAAATGGGCAAGCCCTTAACGGAAGCCCGGGGCGAAGTGGATTTTGCTGCAAGCTACCTGGAATGGTTTGCAGAAGAAGGCCGCCGGATTTATGGGGAAACGATCCCTGCTTCTGCTGTAAATAAAAGGCTATCGGTGATTCGCCAGCCGATTGGAGTGGTTGCTTCCATTACCCCTTGGAATTTCCCTTTGGCCATGATGACGCGGAAAGTGGGACCTGCCATGGCCGCTGGATGTACAGTCATTGTCAAGCCTGCAAAACAATCTCCTATTAGTGCGTTAGCGTTTGGTAAATTGGTGGAAATGGCGGGAGTGCCTGCTGGAGTGGTCAGTATCGTAACAGGGAGTGCCGGACCTATCTCGGATGAAATTTTTGAAAACCCGGTAGTAAGGAAAATTTCTTTTACCGGATCTACTGAAGTAGGCAAATTGCTGGTTACCAAGTCAGCCCCGCAGCTCAAGAGACTTTCCCTTGAGCTTGGAGGGCACGCGCCGTTCATCGTCTTTGAGGATGCTGATTTGGAAGCCGCAGCAGCTGGTGCCGTTGCAAGCAAATTCAGGAACACCGGACAAACGTGCGTATGCGCCAATCGCATTTACGTCCACCGTTCTGTCATCGATAAATTCTCTGCACTTTTTGTTGAAAAGGTACAAGCTCTAAAAGTCGGAAATAGCATCGATCCAACGGTTGAAGTCGGACCTCTTGTAAGCAGTGATGGCTTGGAAAAGGTAGAGGAACATGTACAAGATGCCTTGGCAAAAGGTGCCAGCCTTCTTTGTGGCGGACAAAGAGTTGAAGGGGAATTGGCTGATGGATTATTCTATGAACCGACCGTTCTGGGTGGAGTGAGCAAGGATATGCTCATCACACACCAGGAAACATTTGGACCGGTCGCACCAATCATCGCGTTTGATACAGAAGAAGAGGTGATTGAGCTTGCCAACAATACAGAGTACGGGCTGGCCGCTTATTTTTACACACAGAATATAAGCAGGGGAGTCAGGGTATCCGAAGCTTTGGAGTTCGGCATCATCGGCTACAACGACGCCATTCCCACCGTTGCACAAGCTCCATTTGGCGGCATGAAGGAAAGCGGCATGGGGAGGGAAGGCGGACATCAGGGCCTTGAAGAATATTTAGAAGAAAAATATATATCGATGGGTTTTTAAAATAAGGCAAGAAAGGGCTTAAGGTGAAGTCGAATCCTTAAGCCTTTACTTATTTACTCATTAAAAAGGAAAGGTTTAATTCATTACACGCTCCCCATTGATTAACAAACCTCTGTTACCAAACTTCACTCCCTCCGCATTGATCCTAGGTTGTTAATATTTGGTTTTTTGTTGTAAAGTAAATATTATTATAACTAGAGGTGATTGCATTGAAAAAATGGACAAGAGCAATAGAAATAAACGCCCCGATTGAACAGGTATGGAAGTTTCTTGATGGTTCTGTAGAAAATATGCAAAAAATCATGCCTCAAGTAGTTGAACAGAAGCCCGTTAAAATAACGGAAGAAAAGGTTGGAAGCGTATATCGCCAAAAATATCGAGAAGGAAAACGAACCGAAGAGTATGATATAGAAACATTAGAATATTTGAATAAAACGAATGAGAAAAAGCTTAAAGTAGGCTTCATACTTGCTAAGATGTTTGAAATTACAGCCTTTTATGAACTAAATAAAATCAATGACAAGAGAACTTCCTTTACATATACAGTCACCAGTCGCCCGTTAAAGTGGTTTTTGAAATTACTTTTATTATTTGCCACCGATAAAGTGGTCGTTGAATTTTTAGAACGTGTCAAAAAGGTAGCTGAAGCAGAAACAAGTGGATCATGAGTGAATGAAGTCAATCTTCCGCATGATAGGGGGCAAACAGCTTGCCCATGTTGAGGGTCTGCTTTGATTGTTTCATTCCACTGCAGGCACTTGCTTCCCGCTCGCTTCCCGCTGGCGGTCCGCCTTTGGCGCTTTTGTGCCTGCGGGGTCTCCCTTGGACGCGTATTTCCCGCAGGAGTCTCGCACACCCGCTCCAATCAACTCTGCGTGAAAACTATGTCGACACAGCAACATAGATAGAAAAGAATCCATCTTTTTTCAAGATGGATTCTTTTTACTTGTGGGAAAAGGCATCACATGAGAGGAGGAACGGGTTCACAGTTTTTTATCCATTTTACTAATTTATTAAAAATTCCAAATTATTATACCCTTTTTCGGTGGTAAATCAAGAAACGAAGGAGGAACGATTCCATATATGAAAATCCTGAATTCATATTTGGAACCTATCAATCTGAATTTATGGTTATTATGCCATTATGATAGAGTTCTACACCGCTGCTTATAAGAAATATTAAAGGAAGAGGAGGAATGAAAACAATGGGTAAGAAAAAAGTTCAGTTAATTGCTTCACTATTATTTATAGTTAGTGTTTCTTTGATCGTTTCAGCTTGTTCTAATTCCAAGAAAGATGTAAGTAATGTTAGTTCGGAGGATAAAAAAAATCTAAAGGTAATTCAAATGGACGGTACTTTTGCTGTAAATGTGGATGATCCAAAAGAAACTGTAGGTGATGCAGATTACGTTTTTATAGGCCGAGTTGATGTAGATGTTGACACTGTATACAAAGATCCTGTAACAATTGAAACTAGTGACGGTACGAAAGAGGTTTCAACACCGTATACAAATTACAAAGTTACAGTCTTGCAAAATATAAAAGGTGATTTAGTTATAGATACATCCATACCTATTCAAAAGGTTGGAGGGATAAATGAAGATGGTTCTTCTATTGTTTTGTATGAAGATGATAGATTACCGGAAGAAGGAAAATCATATGTGTTTTTAGCGTATGTACAAGATGATGGATCTTTATTAGTATCAGGTCCGAATTCGAATGAATACGTGGAAGGTATTAAGCAAGATGTGACTAGCGAAAAACTGGAAAAAGGCGAAGCTTCTTTGAACGAGGAAGCCACAGAGGTAGTTTCTGCTTATGAATATGCATTTGAAAATGAGTTACCTACAGATAGGGAGCGTTCAGAATCAGAATTTGATGCTGAGCAATAAAAATTTAAAAGCAGGTGCATTATGGGTAGCAAGTAATGTAGCTAATGGTAACACAAAAAATAAGAGGTATGTGCATTATGAAGCAATGAGAACTTCAAACTCTAAGGGGCTATGGGTTGGTCCATGTAGATCTAAATCGAAAGCAATTTTAAGATTAAAAAGTGGATTAGATGCTTGGAGTATTGGCTCATCAAATGCACTCAGTATAGAAAAAGGTGCTTCACCAACTGGACGATATAGATTTGATTCAGCACATACTGCTGGCAAAGGAAAACGTACATTTGCACATTATCATCATCATGAATATGGTACCCACCCATTCTACGGAGCTCTGGTAATTTATCAAATTCATTTACAAAGGAAGTATTCTATGGGAAAGAAATACGACTTCGTAAAGTTATTCCCTCCTAAAAGAATTGAGGAAGTAGCTTATATATTAGAGCATGATTTAGAGGGAATAGAGATTCCTAAAGAAGATGAACGTATAAAATATATACTGGCTGATCCTTATGCTCCAGAAATGAAGCTAATTAAAGGAGTATATTTAATCTATAATAAAACGATACTAGAATTACTCACAGGAAAAATTCATTCTATTAATAGCTATGAATTTAAATACCCTAAGAAAAAGAATAGAAAGATTTCAGATACAGACATAGAATATGCATTGGACATGGCAACTATTGTAGTACTTGCAAGCACCACTAATAAAATACTCACGACCTATTTTATTAGTGGTTCTGCTGAAAAACTAAACAGTATATTAAACGTATGTAATGGCTACTCCAAAGATTTAGAATACGATGAATATAAAGCTAGTTTACAAAATTTTAAAAATGATATTGAAATAGTTAGTCAGATGGGATTATTAGAGAAAATACTTGGAAATGATTCTGGCGAAAGTTAAGTAATTAAGGATTACTGTATATTAAATAGTTAAACACATCTATTGCCTTACAATCCTAAAACCAACCGTTGTTGGCAGGGGTACGGTTAAAGCTAAAACATTTGGTAAGTATTCTACAACATATGATGATAAAAGTGATTGAAAAAGTTAGCAGTGGAGCTGTATGTAGCAATGGATGAAAATCATGAGTCTGTAGTACCGGCCACCGTGAGCAGTACAGTACCATTCGCCGAGACTTGGTGAACATCACCAAGTCTCGGCGGCTATTTTAATGATTAACGTTCCACCGTTTCTATTTTTTCAATGCCATATAACCGACGAAGCGACTGAATGAAGTGGTTGTAAAAGAATAGGTCATCATGAGTTCCTACTGGATTTAACTCAAATAATAGACCGCAACATGTACAAGCTTCTGTTATACCTCAATCTCCATCCCGATGTTCCGTTCTTTCGATTGGAAGTAAACACCTTTTGCCACAGCGAGGTCAAAGTAAGCAGCACCGACTGATTTAAAGAAGGTAATTTCCTCTTCATTTTCCCTGCCTGATTTGGTCAGTGTTACAAGTTCATAAAGCTCCCCGTGAATATCATTAAACGACCAATTTCCCCGATTGGCTGCATCAATGAGCTCTCCTGCTTCATCCTTCACGCCCGCCAAATCGTCGACGATAATTTTAGCGGCGCGTGAAATCGTGGTATTATCCACTTCTTTCATATCCGGCAAATAAGACCCGACCCCGTTAATGTGTGTGCCCGGCTTTACATCCTGCCCATTGAATACAGGCTCGTTCGAGCGGGTTGCACAGCAAATGATATCTGCTTGACGAACGGCAGCTGATACATCCTCGTAAACTTCAAAAGGAACGGTTACTCCGAACGCGCGCAGCTTATCGGCGAATTTCTCCGCTTTCTCTCGTGTGCGATTGACTAATAAAATACGTTCAATGTCCCTTATGGCTAATACACCAATTGCTTGTTCAAATCCCATAGCCCCTGTTCCGATAATCGTGAGAACCCGGGCGTCTTTACGAGCAAGAAAGTCCGTGGCAATACCGCTCAATGCCCCCGTTCTGAGACGTGTTAAATAGGAGGCATTCAATAATGCTATATGTTCGCCATTTTCTGCATCTGACAGCATGATGACTCCTTGTGTTGTCGCCATCCCCCTTGAAGGATTCTTTGGAAAAATGGTAACAACTTTGACCGCTGAAACTTCTTCAGATAAATCAGCGCTTGGCATGTAAAGTGCCGATGCCTCGTGTTGAGGGAAAGCAAGAACTGTGCGATGTGGGTTGTCTATTTTTCTAGCACCATGTGCACGCAATACGGCCTTTACATCCGCTATTGCGTCCTTCATTCCATATGATTGTTGAATTTCCTTTTCATTTATAACCAACATTCCATTGTCCTCCTTGAAGTAAAAAACCATAGATTACATGGCACTAGTATTATGCGTTTCGTCTAATTTCTGATTACTGCGATCCTTAACTGCCCAAATCGCTGCTAGTGACAGGACAGATGCAAAAATAATATAGATGGCGACAGGAACATAGGAGTTATTAAATCTATTAAGTAAAGCCGTTGCAACTAGCGGCGCTGTTCCTCCTGCCAGAGCTGCTCCAATTTGATAACCAAGCGTGATGCCGGTATAACGAATCCTTGCATCAAAAATTTCCGAGAACATCGTTCCAAGAACTGCTGTGATGGGAGCCCAAATAACCCCTAAACCTATCACTGTTGCAACGATTAATAGGAGTACCGATTTTTGCTGCAGCAACCAGAAGTATGGGAATGCAAACAGTGCCATCCCAATCGTTCCGCCTATAAACAGCTTTTTACGGCCAATTGTATCGGATAACATCCCCATGAATGGTATTAAAATTGTCGTTATAATGGTTGCGATCATGACTGCAGTCAATGTAGCTGTCCGTGAGAAACCGAGATTTGCAGTAGCATATGATACAACAAATGTGCTGAAAATATAAAATGGCGCTGTTTCTACCACTTTGGCTCCCACGGCGATAAGCACTTCACGCCAATAATTCTTAAGAGTTTCTACAATCGGCAGCTTTGGAACTTCTCCGGATTCCTTTACTTTTTTGAAAGACGGAGTTTCATCAATTCCTTTACGAATCCAGAGGCCAAAAAATACAAGCAAAGCACTAAAAATGAAGGGTATACGCCATCCCCAAGTCATGAATGCGCTTTCAGGAAGCAGTGTCATAATAGATAAGGCAACGGTTCCAAGCAGCATTCCTATAGTAACACCCATCTGAGGAATGGCTCCGAACAGGCCCCGTTTTTCAGCGGGCGCATATTCAACGGCCAATAATAGCGCGCCTCCCCATTCACCGCCAATTCCCAGACCTTGAACTAAGCGCAACGTGATTAATAAAATCGGCGCCCAAATGCCAACGGCTTGATAGGTAGGAAGAAGCCCCATCCCAAATGTTGCGAAGCCCATTAAACTAAGTGTAATAACAAGTGTTTTCTTTCTCCCAATACGATCGCCAATATGGCTAAAGATCACTCCGCCAAAAGGGCGGATGAAGAATGCTAACGCAAAGGATGCATAGGAAAGCAACAGCCCTATTGTCGGATCCTCATTCACGAAGAATAGCTGGTTAAACACGAGAGCTGCAACAGTCCCATATAAAAAATAGTCAAACCACTCAATTGAACTTCCGACTAAACTCGCGACTAAAATTCGCCGCATTTGTTTCTTCTCCATCATGAGTCACCCCTTTAAAATTGAAGTGTCACTTCAATTTATGATTTTCTTCATTTTAAATAATTTAAAATTTTCTGTCAATATTTTTTTAATAATTTATTAATGACGAAGCATTCAACAAATTTTGTACTGTATAATGAAGCTAGATACTATGTAAAAAAGGGGGCATCTGTATGCCTTTTGATTCAATCGGAGAAAAAATGAAATCATTGAGGAAAGAGCGGAAACTAACATTAAAGAGCCTTGCTGAACAAACAGGCGTTTCAATCAGCTTTTTATCACAAGTAGAACGGGGAAAATCAAGCGTCACATTAGAGTCACTAAAAAAAATCGCCGATACATTGGATGTCAGCCCAAGCTTCTTTTTTTCTGAGGAACGCTCCCAAGAAAATTCAGATTATAATCATGAGCAATTTCACTATCAGAATTTATCCAGCGGCATTCATGATGCTGTTTTTTCGCCTATTCTTGTCACCTTAAAGCCAGGTGAAAATAAAGGAAGCGCTTTTTCCCATAGCGGACATGAATTTATATTCATTGTCGAAGGGAAGTTAACAGTGGAAATAGAGGGAGAAAGAATAGAACTCCGTGAACAGCAGTCGTTCATGTTCGATGCTAGAAAAGCCCATTACTGGTTTAACTTCTCGGATCAAATTGTCCGGTTTTTGGTGGTGTCGTCGAAATAACGTCACAGTATATATCCAGTTAACGAGTTAGTTGGTTGGTTGTTGTTGTAAATGAGTTCATATGTGGTACAAAAGGATAGATGTAAACAGGGATTCCTCACTGTTCATCCATCCTTTCTTTTTACCTTGTAAAATGTGTGACAGTAAATCAAATCATTAAAGTAATGAATTTTTCCATATGTGAAAATCCTGAATTCAATTTTGGAATCTATCACTCTGGATTTAGGGTTATTATGCCATTATAAAAGATTAAAAATAATGAAAATCAGTGGATGATTTGCCTAGGGGAGTTACTCGAGGAACTTGAAGGCTTTTAAGAGAACCATGTATGAAGTAGAGTTTGAACAATTTTAGTGAAGCACTTGTAATCGGAATTTTAGGGATGAAGGTAGAGACTTTGAATTATCTAAATTAAGTTTTTTCTCACTCATCTTAACTAAGCGTTAGGGGGACACCATATTGACAAAGTTTTTATTATCAATAGTAGGTGGAGTTTTAATTGGAGGAATTATTTGTTACTTTTTTATGGATTATGAGACATCGAACTATGTCATTCAAAATTATAATGGACTTGATGAGAAAGAAATTAAAGAATGGGATTTTTCTTATATCACACAAGGTGGCTTCATAATTTTAATAACCATTTTACTGATTTACTTTTCTTGGGATACAGTAGAAAAGCGTGTTGATAAAGACAAATAAATGTGAATAATCATTAACATATATGGATATTTATTGAAATGTGTTATCGTTACTATGCTAGATGGCAGTTACATGATGGGGTAACGAATTTAAGTAGAAATATAAGTGGGAAAACTATTAACCCTGCTGCTGGATGGGTCCACTACAGAGGGAGAATAAGTTATCATGAATACAACTTTTAAAATATTTCTTTTAATCTTACTGAGCATTTTAATAGTGGTTCAAATATTTCAGACGGGCACGCTCCAGATCTATTTCTTTTTGGAAGTATGGGTTTTTTAGAGCTTACTTTATTAACTTATCCTTATATATTCCTTACTTTGGCGGTAACTCTAGGTAAAAAGGGAGTATAATTCAGGCAGCGTAAACGCAATTGTCCGCTTGTTTTTTTGAGGTAAGCACCTAGTTTTTTTAAAAAAAGAAGTATCAAAGAACAACGAACGTTCTTGATACTTCTTTCTTCCATTTTATTTGAAGAATTAACTGTAATCTCGCTTATTATGCCATGAAATTGCCATGAAATGATGAGGTACCCATGGAAGCATACCAAGGCGTTCTTAGCTTTCTCTTATGCTGCTTTCTTTTGTTTTTGGTCTAAGCGATAACTTAGGAATGTCAGAACGCTTGCAAGAATAGCAACCAGCCCACCGACCCAAGTCACATTCATTAAATCTCCCTGATGGTAAACAATTCCGCCTAAAGCGGAACCAAAGGCGATACCGACATTGCTTGCTACTGGCATCAGTGAAGCAGCTAGCCCTGTTGCTTTTGGTTGATAAATACCGGCAAGGTCTATCAAATAAAGCTGGGTGGATGTTGTTAAAAGGATGGCCATTAATGACATCAAACCAATGTTAATTAACCCAAAGATAAAATGATTTGTCGTCCAATATAAACTGATCAGAACGATTGCCTGCACAAGGAAAACAAACCGGAGGCGTCCGATCGCATTGTAGCTGGCAATTTTACCAGCAAGTATGTTGCTGAAAATGGAAATGAATCCGTAGCCAAACAAGATCAAACTGATTGAACTGCCTGGTGCTTCCATTCCTTTCAGGATCGGTACAAGATACGTATAAACGGCATACGTTGCTCCAAACCCAAGAGATGGAATGAAAAAAGCCATTAAAATTCGCGGGTGTGTTAACAAAGAAAATTGATCACGCATCGAACTGCGAATTGTACTTTGCATAGTAGGCAATACGAAAAAAGATGCCAAAAACGCAATAGCTCCGAGAAAAGTCGTTAACAGAAAGGATGCATTCCAGTCGTACCATTCAGCGATGACAGTGCCTATCGGTACTCCAATCACGTTTGCAAGTGTAAAGCCACCGAAAACGAATGATATAGCAAGTCCGCGTTTAGCGATCGGCATGGTTTCACTTGCAACAACCATGGCAAGGGAAATTAAAACGCCTGTTACAATCGCAGTCAGCATCCGAAGTGCAAGGAGCATGATGTAGCTCGTCGAAATCACGCACAAAGCATTCAGGACGATGAACGAACCTATTAAAAACAACATCCATTTACGCTTTGGAAAATGACTCGTTGCCGACATCACGAGCGGTGTGGCAACGGCAAACGTAAGCGCAAACGCAGAAACGAGTGTGCCTGCTTTGGCATTTGTGATATGGAGACTCGAGGAAATATCGGTTAAGATCCCGACGATAACAAATTCGCTTGTCCCGAGAACAAATGTTAATAAAGTAAGTGTTAAGATGAGCAACCAATGTCGCTTGGTTAATTCTGTGGCGTGCATAAATACCTCTTTTCTTAGATGAATGTAGATGTGTCACAGGGTAGATAAACAATTTAACTATCATACCACAAAACATTTTTACGAGGAAAACCCTTGCTTAGTTATCGTTTGTTATTTCTTGCTAAAAAGCTTGTAGCTGAATCATCCACCAGCAGTTGAGCTGTATGTAGCGATGGAGGAAAATCATGCTTCTGTAGTGCCGACCATTATTAACAGAGACTTTCGATTCGCCTATAGATAAAAATCTTTGAAAAAGCAACCCCCAGGACTGGAGGGAAATCACCATTCTTGGGGGCTGTTGTGATGCAATCGATTAAGGGAATTAACGATCCAGCGTTTCGTTTTTAGTTTCTATGCCATATAACTATCATCATGAGTTCCTTCTGGATCTAACTCAAATAATAGATTAGATTCCGAATCGCCTTCCTTGATAAATGCAAGGTGGGCCTTCTTCGTGTAGTCAACCATATGCCTTTGTATCGCTTCTTTATACATTCTCTCTAATTCCCCGACATATAAATAAAGCTGATGATCTTGACGATTCATAGTTGGTTTGAGATGGATATTTCCTTGCCGTTCCATCTTTTCTCCTTGAAGATAGCGAAGAACGTCCTCGTACCAAAAAGAAGCCGATAATGAGATATATTGATGGAATGCATCTGGATAATAATAGGAGGCGAAAATCGAAACAAGTCCTTCAAGTGAGCAGCCGGAAATAGCTGTATGTGAAGGCTCAGGAATCGTAGCATAATGGGCATCTTGCTTGGCCGTTTCTCCGCCATCATGTATATAGATCGTTCGGTATTTCTTGGTTTGATCGTAATTTGAGGGTAAGATGACACATACCTCATAGTTAGCAATTTTCCCAGTAAGATATCGAATCATGTATTTTCCTCCACGTCCTTTAGAACATTCGTATGTTGAAGTTTAGAAAAGGCTCTTTTCGTAAAGATAGTTGTTTTTAAAACGAAACAATTTAAGGTTGATTGGAGCGCAAGTGCGAGACTCCTGCGGGGGCAGCGGGACAGGTGAGACCCCACAGGCGTTTACGCCGAGGAGGCTCACCGCCCGCCCCGCGGAAAGCGAGCAGCTGGAGGGGAAATCAACACAACGCTTTACTTGGTAAATAGCAACAAAGTATGAGAAAACAGCCTTAGAAAAAAATAAATGATAATACACGCTCAGTTATTTTGAAAGGAATAATCCGATTAATAGAAATAAAGGATGATGATAATGAAATAACTCATATTTAAGAATGGCAGCCAATAGAAAGAAGGAGCTTAATAGGGTTGGCAGTCTTTAACTGTTAATTTGTGTCTTTGCATTAGGTCCTCATTAGTTGATAAAATGATTTATCAGCTGTGTTTCTTTGATGAAACGATAATAAGGAGCGGTATGCTTATCTTTCAACATACAGAAAGTGGGATTTTATGATTAACCTGCATCAAGTGAGTAAAAAATTTTCACAATTCCAGGCCATTAAGTCTGTTACTTTAACAATACCTAAAGGTGAAATTCATGGAATAATCGGAGCGAGTGGAGCAGGGAAATCAACGTTGCTGCGGCTAATGAATTTGTTGGAGACCCCAGATGCGGGCGACGTGGAGGTAAACGGCCAAAGATTGACCACATTGAACAATAAAGCACTTCGAGGGGCACGGAAGTCGATTGGCATGATCTTTCAGCATTTTAATCTTGTGGCAAATAAAACGGTCTATGACAATGTGGCAGCCTCTTTAGAGCTGGCAGATTATCCAAAGAAGGAACGTCGGGGCCGTGTTGTAGAGTGTCTCCAATTTGTCGGATTGGAGGGTGAGATGGAGCGATATCCTGCACAATTAAGCGGGGGACAAAAGCAACGTGTTGCCATTGCAAGAGCATTGGCAAATAACCCCCAAGTGTTGTTATGTGATGAACCGACTTCTTCCCTTGATCCAAATACAACGGCTGAAATATTAGACGTGCTAGAGACCATAAACAAACGCTTCGGTGTGACGATAGTCATTGTCAGTCATGAGCTGGATGTCATTAAAAGTATATGCAATCGTGTTACGATCATGGCAGATGGAGAAATTTATGACACGGTCTTAATCGAACCAAGCGGGATTCAAAAAAAGGATAATCGTCCAGAATACTTTATCGAACAATTAGCAGAGAATGGTGGGTGAGGTCATGCCTGAGATTTTAGTTCAATATGAGGCAGAAATTTGGCAGTCGATTGGAGAAACCATTACGATGGTTGGTGTATCCATTTTAGCTGCGATGTTGATTGGATTGCCTGTCGGAACCTTGCTATTTCTTTGCAGGAAGGGTCATTTGCTTGAAAATCCGTGGGCTTTCTCGATTTTAAATTTATTTGTCAATATTATCCGGTCTTTTCCATTTTTATTATTGGTTGTTTTTTTAATCCCGTTTACAAGACTCATAATCGGCACAGCCATTGGTACAGCAGCTGCTTGCGTTCCATTGGCGATCATTGCCATTGCCCATTATTCGCGATTGGTCGAGCAATCTTTATTGGACGTGCCAAAGGGTGTGATTGAGGCAGCCATTTCCATGGGGGCTTCCGTTAAGGATGTCATCTTTAAATTTCTTTACGTGGAGGCTCGTTCAGGGCTAGTCCTCGGACTCACGACATCGATTATCAGCTTTATTTCCTATTCAACGATCATGGGAGTGGTCGGGGGCGGCGGTATCGGCGACTTTGCCATCAGGTATGGCTATCAGCAGTTTAAAACAGAGCTAATGATTTATATGATCATCATTATGATTATTCTAGTACAGCTTATCCAATTCATTGGAACAGCTGTAGCCAGAATGATTGATAAAAGATAAATAATGGAGGGAAACATCATGAAAAAAATACTCTTTCTCATGGCAGCAATTATGTTGTTTTTAGTAGGATGCGGAAAGACGAATGAAGGAAAAGAGAAAGAAAATGCGCAGAATCAGGAGAAGGAAGAGGTAACATTGAAAGTGGCCTCACTCATTCCCCCAATGACGGAAATCCTTGAGCTAGTTAAACCAAAGCTGGCAGAGGAGGGCATTAACCTGGAAATGGTTGTATTAAGTGATAATGTGCAGCCTAACACCGCACTAGCGGCAAAAGAAGTGGATGTGAACTTCTTCCAACACGTTCCATATATGGAGGAATTCAATCGAAACAAAAATGCAGAGCTAGTACCAGTGAAACCCATTTATTTTGCCAATTATGGGGTGTATTCCAAAGAATACGATTCAATGGATCAATTGCCAGAGGGTGCCGTTATTGCCATTGCAAATGATGTGTCGAATATCGATCGTTCATTGGCCTTGCTGGCACAGCATAAAGTTATCACTTTAAAGGAAAAAAAGGGTCCATATTATACAATGTCTGATATTACTGAGAACCCTAAAAACTATAAGTTTAAAGAAGTCGATTTATTAATGCTGGCGAGAACGTATGATGAAGCAGATGCAATCGTGATAACACCTGCTTACGCCGCACCGCTTGGTTTGACACCAAAAAATGACGCCCTTCTCACAGAAGGTGTTGAAAATGACTTTGCGATTACATTAGTGGCACGCAAGGATAACGTAGATTCTGAGCCAGTCCAAAAGTTGGCAAAGGCCATGACAAGCCCGGAAGTACGCAAATTTTTAGAAGAGAAATATAGTGAAACAGCCATACCGGCGTTTTAATTCTGATACAAAGAAAGGGCTATTCCTTCAACAGGAATAGCCCTTATTTACGTTTCATTTAACTTTGCCAATTTTGTGGCTCCTGGAAAAATTACAAAGCATAAAGAAATTTTCTATTATCCTACCTTCTTTATACAATAAATTCGTTTAATAAAAAGTCCCTTCATTTCTTGAATAAATATAGAAACTCTTCTAAAATATATTTAGTCCATAATTTTACAGTGAATAAAAATATTACATATAAATGAAATCTAGTTATATTAAAAGAAGTTGAAAGGACTTTCCATAATGTCGATGATTTACGAATCTCAAACACTAGTTTCTGCCATGCAAACGCGTGTCGGACAATATAATGACCTGAAAGAACAGCTCAATGAATTAAAAAAAGGATTTGAGAGTATCGTTCATTTGGATGATGAGCTGCAGGGTCAAGGCGCAGAGGCCATCAAAGGATTTTACAAAGCACAGATCGATGTCGTGGATTCTTGGCTGCGTCTGATCAATCGGCATGTTGCCTTTTTAAGTGGAATTCGAGGAGATACAATCGAAGCGAATCTGAGTGAAACCGTGGTTACGGTCCCTTTTTTAGAGGAAGAGCTGGAAAGCGCCAGTCGAAATTCAAAGGAAATGGTCACAGCCCAAAAAAATGATCTGAAAAAAATATTGGCTGGAATTGATGATATCATTCAGTTAGAACCCTTTTCCGATGATGCGTTCTATGAGAACATGGAGAAAGCTGAAAGGAAACGGAACCAAACGATAGACAAAGTAAACGAAATCGATCATAAGTGGACGGCTGAATATGCTAAATCCGAAGCGGACCAAGCGGCAGTGGCAGCACTCATGGAGCAATTGAAAGTATCCAGTACAAGAGGAGGAGTAGTGTCCCCTCTCTATTTTAATGCAACAGCTTATAAAAATAGTGAAGCCTATAAAAACCTGGAAGTAAGGAAAAAAGAGACCGCACAATATCTGAAGGTTAAGAAAGAGGAAGCCGAGAATCGCCGGATCAAAGACATGAAGGCCCAACTCGATCATGTAACAGATCCGGATGAGTTCCTCAAAATCGCCAAGCAAATCGGGTATGAAAACTTAGCGCCCACCCAGCAGCAATATGTCATGCAGCTAGAAGCGGCTAAGCAAACCGCAGACATTGCAAAAGGAATCGGCGTAGGCCTGTATGATGTAGGGAAAGACTTCGTGTCAGGAGTTTGGGACTTTGTCACAGATCCCGGGCAAACAGTCGAAGGCGTAGTAAATTCAATCATGCACCCGATTCAAACCTATAAATATATATCCAAGTCCATCTCCGACTCCTATGAACGGGATATGGTAAATGGCGATGCCTATTCCCGGTCTCATTGGGTAACCTATGCGCTCGGAACAGTCGTCACATCAGTAGTCGGAACAAAAGGCGCAGGTGCCGTAACGAAGACTGGTGCAGCCACTACAAAAGCGGCTGCAGTAAAAGGCGTTACGAAGGCAAAAGAACTGACCACTATCCCTAACCTATTGCCATACAACCCTAAAAACCAACTGTCGTTGGCAGGGGGAGTACCTTATAATGTGGTTAATGGTACTGGATTAAAAGAACAGTTAATTTCAATGGCGAAAGTGGAGTCAAACTTTCAAGAAAATAGGGCTAATAAAATTAAAATCGGTGATAGTAGTCCAATTGCACCTGGAGGAGGGCTTGCAGCTCATGAAGCAAAAGGTGGTCATTTATTAGAAAGGCATGTAGGTAAAACAGATGAAGAATTAGTGAAAAGATTAGAAGAACAATCTTATATTACTGGAGCCTCAACTTTTTATGATAGAGCAACAGCTGAAAGGTTAGTTAATTTAGCTTTAACTGACTCTAATAATATAGAAAAAATTGAAAAGTGGTTAAATGATCCAGATAGTGATAATAAATTAGCATTGAAGTTTAGAGGCAATGAAAATATCGGGAAAGGAATAAAGAGAAATAATGGGGAATTAGAGGATTATAAAAATGCAAGAATCGTATTAAAAAAAGATGGCCAAGGTAGTTATATTTTAACAGGTTTTCCCACCAAATAAAGGAGAATACATATGAAAAGTAAAAGTTTCGATGAATTAGAAAATTTTTTGACTGCTCACTTTCATCAAGATATAGTATCACCAGATGAAGAATTAAAAGAATTTGTTAACTCGGTATCAGAAAAAAGAATTTTATTAATTTCCAATGAAATAAAATATTTTTTGGCTGAAAATATTTCAAATGAGGAAAAAGATGATTTCATAGAAGAGTGCTGTGAACTTTATTTCCCTTCATTAGGAGTAACCCCGATACAGTGGCTAGAAAATGTAGCTCAAAAGCTGGAAAAAGCAATTCAAAGGGAGAATTAACAGGTTCACAAAACATGTTTGGCAGTTGGCCTATCAACTTGCTATCTAATTTATAAAAGAGGTTTAGTATGAAATATGCATACGAGTTTTATAGGGATCATTTAGAAATACTTAGAATAAAATTACCAGGTGAAATAAAATTATTCGCTGATTTTATTGAAGACATCCCTACAGAGGAAGAAGCAGACGAGTATATTACGATAGTTGAAAATGTATTAAATGGTTTACACGAAAAGTTTGAAATTCAACTTAATGCCACAAGTGTGCTAATAAAAAAAGATATGACAGTACTTGAACACTTTTATAGATATGAAGAGCCTTATGGAAATGAATTGGAGACTGAAGAATTTAAAGAACTTATGTTAATATGGAAAAGTAAAATTCCAGAAAGATTCAAGAAAAATGAGAACTGAATTTATGCTTTTAATTTGATTATTCCATTAGTGTATCTTCATACTTGTCCGTGCTTCATGCGTTACGAAACTAAGAATTAGACGGTGATTTTGGTGAAATATTCAGCTTTACAGGAATTTATAAAGCAGTATGGCGAAGATGATGATTTTACAGGTGGAGTAAGTGAAGACAAAGTTAAAGAAACAGAGAATAAATTACGAGTCCCACTTCCTGAGAGCTACAAATGGTTTTTGGAAAAATATGGCTCAGGGGGGGAAGTTTTGGTATTGATATAATTGGTTATGACTTTGTAGGTCCATCAGTAGTAACTGCTACCAAAGATCATCAAAAGTATTATGATTTAATCGATGGAATTGTGGTCATAGAAGATATTGATGAATTTGCCTATTGCCTCGATACTAATAAAATGAATAAAGGGGAATGCCCAGTTATTATGTGGGATAATCAAGAAGGCTATGGACGAAAGGTAGCTGATAATTTCCTAGACTATTTAATCGAAAGTTTGAAGAGGCAAAAGAAGATTGGGATGAAGATGAAGAAGATTGGTAAAAGCTGAGGGTAATAGTTATTTATCTAGCTTTGTTATAAAGTAAAAAAGGTTTTTATATAAGAAGAAGTGGATAGAGCCTTTCGAAAATCAAAGGGACTATCCATTTCTTTTTTATTTAGATTTATCTTACTCCCAGAACCGTATTATTTAAATTCTTATTCATGTTGTGTTGAGCTTTTAACCATTCCATAGCAACGTTTGCATGTAAAGCAGCACCATATATAAACATTTCTTCATTTTGGTGCATGCGGGGATTATGAACGGGTGCTGCACCCTCTTTACCTGTACCTAAAACCACAAATGCAGAAGGTACTGCCTGAGAGATATAGGAGAAGTCTTCTGAACCGCCCAGTGGTCCATTATCTCCAATATTTTCTTTACCCATGACTTCTTCTAATGCAGGCATAATTTCAGCGATGAATTGTGAATCATTGTAAGTGGTTGGTGTATGGAAATCGACTATATTATATTTCCCGCGCCACGCTTTAACAACATGTTCAATCATTTCGGGAATCCGATTGCACAAATGATCTCTGGATTTTTGATCAAAGCTGCGCATATTCCCCTGTAATACTGCTTTATCCGGTATGACATTTGTTACCGTGCCGCCAGACATAGCTCCTATAGTGAATGTAACATTCGCTTTGGGATCCACTTCGCGAGTATATAATAAATTTAAACTTGTATATAATTGATTCATGATCATATTGGCATCAATTGTTTTATGAGGTTGTGAGCTATGTCCGCCATCACCTTGAATCTCAATGATATAGGTATCCATAGCTTGAGTTAAAGTTCCTTTGTGAACAGATAATGTGCCTGCCTCCTGGTCAGGCATAATATGAATGCCAAAAGCGGCATCTACCTTAGGGTTTTCAAGGATACCGCCATCAATCATTAACTTGGCTCCATAGCCCCATTCTTCACCCGGCTGGAACATTAGTTTAACCGTTCCTTGTAAATCATCTTCATGGTCCTTCAACATTTGAGCGGCCCCTAAAAGCATGGCTACATGTGAGTCATGACCACAAGCATGCATTTTACCTGAAATCATGGATTTATATTCAGATTCATATTCTTCTTCAATTGGAAGTGCATCCATATCTGCACGAAGGAGAATGCAAGGTTCACCTTTGCCAATGCTGGCTACTACACCAGTACAATTTTTATTTTCTTCAAATCCTGCTTTTACATATTTTTGTCTAATATCATCAGGGAGGACACCGCATGGTTCATTTTCAATCCCCATTTCATCCAAACGTTGTCGAATATATTTTTGTGTATTTGGAAGATCGAAGCCCAGCTCCGGATATTGGTGTAAATAACGACGGTCTTTAATGATTTGTTCTTTGTGTTTTTTTGATTCTGCAGAAAAATCAACCATGTTCATTCCTCCTTATTTATCATATCGTTAGCGTTGTAACCTTTTTATCAAGGTTGAGGATACCCCATCTTAAAGAATGGATTCTTTTAATCCACGACAAACGAATGAGATATCACATAACCTAGATATACTCATGCAATATGGTTCATCGTAAATTAGAATGCCTCTTCTTTTAAATTATCTGAATGTAAATCCAATTTTGGTTTTGTTTTAATCGCAACTAAAAATAGCACAAATTGCACAACAGAAAGCACAATCAAAACATGTAGAAGCAATCCATATGAATGATTAATATTATAAATGGCCCCTGATATGATAGGGGTGATGGCTGCGCCTAGTGAAATGAATATAGATACAATCCCATATTTGGCACCAAATTCTCTCTCGCCATAAAGTGCTCCTGTAATATAGGCAGGAGTTACAGTAACAGCCGTTGCGCCTAATCCCGAGAATGCTCCATATAAAATAGCTGGCAATAATAAGTTTGCGTTCATCAAGAATAAGAAACTCACTAAACTTCCTGCAGATATAATAAGTAAAGTGGCAGTTAATCCTAACCTATCGAATAATCGCCCAATTAATAGCTTGCCAACTATCACCATTGCTGAGCCCAATGATAATAAAAGTGCAGCTGTTTTGGCTGTGGTGCCTATTTCATTTAAATAGGGAGCAAGATTAATAAGCATACTATTTACAACGATGCCACCTATTGTAATGGCTAAACAAAGCGCCCAAAATGATAATGATTTAAATGTTTCTCCCTGGGGTGTACCTGTAAATACGGTTCTTTGTGCACTATTCAAAGACTTTGCTTCACCTAGAGGCAAGAGTCCTTTGTCAGCTGGATTCAATCTTATGACAAACACCGCTAAGGGAACTAATACAACAACTATTAAAACGCCTATCGCAAGATAAGCTGATCTCCATCCGTAGGCTGTAATCAGCCAGTTAACTAAGGGACTGAGAATTATACCGCCGAAACCGCTCCCCGATAAAGCGATCCCTAAACATAATCCCCTTTTTTCGTTAAACCAATTCGTGATAAGAACGGATGCAGGAATCGCTGCGCCTCCAATGAGACCTGCGCCCATAAGTATGGCAAATAGATAAAAGTGAATGAGCTTAGTTGCAAATGAAAAACCAACAAATGCACTAGCTCCAATTACGATAAATAAAGTTAAATATAATCTTATATCCATCTTTTTCATTAGTTTTCCTGCTATTGGGCCTACAGCCATTCCCGCTAAAGCCATTATCGTATAATAAACCATAAACTGAGGTATACCAAATCCAAGTTCATTCGTAACAGGCAGAGTAAATAGGGAAACCAAGTTTGCTATCGGAGCATAGATTAAGGTCATAATCATGAAGGTAGCCGCCACTATCCACCAACCATAAAAAACCTTTCCTTTTTTATTCATATAACACATCCTTTTTTACAAATTAATCAATAACATAGTGTTCATAAGGTAGAGCTACAACTTAACTGCGAAAGGTAAGATTAAATCACTCCTTTTCTAAAGGCTCGAATCCACCCAAACTATTGAAAGGGATTTCCTATGAATAATTTGGAGATTAAAAATATATTATGCAAATTCAATGCCAGCTTTATAAATTACGCTTAGTTTTAGTGAGAATTTTTGAATTATCTTTCAATATGGTGATGAAATCCTATCATCCTTAATTTTAATGCTTAAATTTATCCACATCAAAATGATAGGTAATAAAGGTGACGGACCTGCCGAAGAGGATTTGTTTCCGAAAGTAAAATAATTTTTACTAATTGAGTAAAAATTATTTTACTCTAAATCCACTTGAAAGATTATATGGATTCACCGCAAATATAAAAAGGGAGAATCATGATGATTCTCCCTAACCCGTTTACCCTATTGTCATCCATTATCAAATGCTTTGTTTACAGTTCTGCAAGTCCTTTGAATAGCTCGACTCCAGCTTCAATGAGTTCATCGCGGAAGTCATACTCAAATGTATGAACTTGTGGATAATCCTCTCCGTTTCCGATGAAGCAATAGGCTCCTTTTGTTAACTTCGTATAGTGGCCGAAGTCTTCAGAGCCGCGGAAAGCTTCTTTCATTTCAAGTAACTGCATTCCCTTTGCTTTTGCAACCTGACGAATCTTGTCAGAGCTCTCACTGTGGTTTACGGTTCCTGGGAATTCATCGTTGTAAAAGAAGCGTACCTTCAAACCGAATTCCTCTGCTTGAGCCTTAGCAAGATCTTCAAGATTACTCTGAAGCCTATCCAATTCATCTTCGTATAGAGCACGGATGGTTAAAAGCAAGTCTCCTTTACTCGCAGATAAGCCGAAGGCTCTTTCTCCAATCGCTACCTGGACAACCGTGCAAAGGGTTAAACCCTTGTTTTTATCTGGAGAGATGAACTCAGGAATGGCGTCGATGATCTTCGCTATTGCAAAGGAAGGATTTGCCCCGTCCTCGGGCTGACTGGCATGAGCAGGAGCACCTTCCATGTGAATGGTCATACCTTTAGATGCACAGTTAGATGTTCCGTCGATGACATTAACAGACTTGAAGGGGAAACCGCTTATGTTATGGTATCCAAAAATTTCGTCAATGTTATTTTCCTTGATTAGATCGACACATTGAAGGGCACCATCCCCCGTTTCCTCAGCTGGCTGAAAAAGAAAAAAGATATTTTTATCGGCGCCCTTTTGATCTATCTCTAACGCAAAACCGGCAAGAGTTGCAGCGTGGCCATCATGTCCGCATTTATGTGCTTTTCCAGGGAATTGAGAAGCGTGTGGGAGGTCGATGCCTTCATCCATAGGAAGAGCATCATAATCCGCACGGAAAGCTAGGTTCTTTTTACCTTCCCCTGCATGATAAACCGCATAGAACCAAGTACCCTTATCAACGATATCTAACTTTGTATGATCTTTCAAAAAGCCGATTAAATGTTGTTTTGTCCAAACCTCCTCATTTGAAAGCTCTGGATGCTGATGCAATTCATGACGCAACTGTGTAACTACTGCAAGATTTTTATTTTCCATTATATCCCCGTCTTTCTTATATGTTTTTTTAAAGAATTTGATTCTTACCGACATTTTCTGATGCAAGTATTGTGCCAAATAATAAATGACCCAATCACTTGCCAGTCGATCAACCCTTACGACATTTGATATTAAAAAGAAACGCACCAAATAACATGAAATTTTAAAAAAACTATTTAGTGAAATCCCCTTCATTTCTTGAATAAAGATAGAAACTCTTCTAAAATATATGTAGTCCATAATTTTACAATCAATAAAAATATTACATATAAATGAAATCTAGTTATAAGAAAAGAAGTTGAAAGGACTTTCCATTATGTCGATGATTTACGAATCTCAAACACTAGTTTCTGCCATGCAAACGCGTGTCGGACAATATAAGGATCTGAAAGAACAGCTCACGGAACTGAAAAAAGGATTTGATAGTATCGTTCATTTGGATGATGAGCTGCAGGGCCAAGGCGCAGAAGCCATTAAAGGGTTTTATAAAGCACAGATCGATGTCGTTGATTCTTGGCTGCGCCTGGTCGATCGGCATGTTGCCTTTTTAAGTGGAATTCAAGGAGATACCATCGAAGCGAACCTGAGTGAAACCGTGGTTACGGTTCCTTTTTTAGAGGAAGAGCTGACAATTGCCACTCGAAATTCCAAGGAAATGGTCACAGCCCAGAAAAATGATCTAAAAAAAATATTGGCTGGAATTGATGATATCATTCAGTTAGAGCCCTTTTCTGACGATGCGTTCCATGAGAATATCGAGAAGGCTGAAATGAAACGAACCGAAACGATAGACAAAGTAAACGAAATCGATCATAAGTGGACGGCTGAATACGCCAAATCCGAAGCGGACCAAGCGGCAGTGCTGGCACTCATGGAGCAATTGAAAGTATCGAGTACAAGGGGAGGAGTGGTATCCCCTCTCTATTTTAATGCCACAGCTTATAAAAATAGTGAAGCCTATAAAAACCTGGAAGTCAGGAAAAAAGAGACCGCACAATATCTGAAGGTTAAGAAAGAGGAAGCAGAGAATCGCCTGATCAAAGATTTGAAGGAACAACTCGATCATGTAACAGATCCAGATGAGTTCCTCAAAATCGCCAAGCAAATCGGGTACGAAAACTTAGCGCCCACCCAGCAGCAATATGTCATGCAGCTAGAAGCGGCTAAGCAAACCGCAGACATTGCAAAAGGAATCGGCGTAGGACTTTATGATGTAGGGAAAGACTTCGTGACAGGAGTTTGGGACTTTGTCACAGATCCTGGGGAAACGGTTGAAGGTGTAGCCAATTCAATCATGCACCCGATTCAAACCTATAAATATATATCCAAATCCATCTCCGACTCATATGAACGGGATATGGTAAATGGCGATGCCTATTCGCGGTCCCATTGGGTAACCTATGCCCTCGGAACAGTCGTCACATCAGTAGCAGGAACAAAAGGCGCAGGTGCTGTAGCGAAGACTGGTGCAGCAACTACAAAAGCGGCTGCAGTAAAAGGCGTTACGAAGGCAAAAGAACTGACCACTATCCCTAACCTATTGCCATACAACCCTAAAAATCAACTGTCGATGGCAGGTGGAGTACCTTATAATGTTGTTAATGGTGTTGGGTTGAAGGAACAGTTAATTTCTATGGCGAAAGTGGAGTCTGAGGTTAGTGGTAGGGGAACGGGGAAAGTTCTAGACTCTGTACCAACAGTAAGAAATGGGCAATTTAAAAACTGGTTTAATTCCTTAACTACAGAAGAATTTGATAAAGTATGGGCAGACCCTAAGCTAAGAGAGTCAATTAAAGACCGGTTGCGCCACCCTGGTGGGTTGCACGAATGGCACTTGGTTTCCCGTGCTGATACATTTAAATACTGGGGGGTAACTGCCGAACAAATTGTAGAAATGAGAACACTGATAAGTGAGACGAAGTTTGTTAATCCAACCGGAAAACATGGTGGAAAAGGCTCTACAAAAGCACATAATGAGCTATTAAAAATAATTGATACATCGGAAGACTATGATATGTTTAAAAGGCGCCTGCAAAATTGGGCAGATTATCGTTTTGAGGGTGGTTCTGATGCACTGCCAAGTGGATTGAAACCAAAATAGGAGGTAGCTTATGCAAAAAGAAGGATTTGTATCATTTTGGGTAGGGAATATTAATTCATCAGAGGAATTAGACAATTTACTTGAAATTTCTTATACAGAGGATGGGGATTTTATTCCCTCAATGTTTGCTCGAAGTTTTGGCATCGATAGATATGACGACGCTGTTAGAGAAGCGGATTTTTATGATGAAGCTGATAACTCGCTTAGTCGATTATTAGAAGGGTTCTCTTACGATGAGGACATTATTCCTAAATTTTCTTCATTGTGTGGCGCACAGTTGCCGAGCCAGTATAATGTTGTAATTCTTTTATACAACTTTAAATATGAGGGAATTAAAAAGAAAACTACTATTAATAATAGTAATTTAGAGTTTTTAGGTGCAGTAGAATACTTGTAATTTAGTTGAAAAACCTTGATTGGCTTAAGCTACTCAAGGTTTTTTTGTCAATATAGTTCAAAGTTTAAAATAAAAGAGGTTGCCTCGATTCTTTAACTAAAGAGATCGACTTTTTAGGTTGTAATTCTATTAGCTAATTTAATTACTGAAATGGGTGATATTTTTGTCTATTAAGAAATCAATGGGCCAATACTTCAGAATGAGACAAGAGCTTGTGGATGAAGGAATGGACTTTTTATTTAAGACTTCAGTGACTGAAGATGTTAATTCAATAATTTATGAAGGTGAAGTTGACGAAGAAGATTATATTACATGGAAACCTGTAGAAAAAACTACTTCACATGACTTAAAGGAGTTAGAAGAGAACTTAGGGGTGGGATTCCATAAATCAATTATTGAATATTTTAATTCGTATTGGTTCGCTGATTTAGACGGATTTTTAAATGATTTCTATATTAAATTAGAAGCGATTTTGCCAAACTTCGAGTTTGATTCATTCCGAGGGACCTTAGAAGGGTATAAGAGCAATCATAACAATAGACTAGAAAATATCCCTTTAGGTATTGAAGGGAATGGTTTGTTAGTGGTAATTGATAATGAGAACGGTAAAGTAAAGTTAGAGGATTTCGAAAGGAATTCATTTGAGGTTATATCAGAAAGTATTGAAGCATTAATTTCTAAACTAAGAATAAAAAGATAGTCGGAAATAAAGGAGAAACTAAATGGATAAAATTCAAATTGCGAAAGACATTAGAGGTGCCATAAAAAGTGGCCAATTGGATACATTAAGAGATTTGCTTGTACAAGAACCAGAAATGTTAACATGGGTGACACCCTTTGGTACATGGTTACATATAGCAGTAGCTTATGGGCATATAGAAATAATAGAATATCTTATTAATGCCGGGATAGATACTAATGTACAAGGGGGAACTTTTTCTACAAATGCTCTTGAAAGAGCAGCTACAAAAGGGCATTTAAATATTGCCGAATATCTCATTAACCAGAATATTGAGATTGATATAAGTGAACCAGATAGAAATCCTCTGTTTGCTGCAATATATGGTGGTCATTTTGAGATTGTTAAATTGTTAGTTGAGAAAAATATAGATATATCTATAAAATACTCTGGTGACAACATGATAGATATGGATGCTTATGGATTTGCCATTGAAAGAGGGCAAACAGAAATTGCTGAGTATTTAAAGGAGAAGGTGGATGAAAAAGAATAGAAAAGACTGAAAAGGAGGAAAAAGTTAAAGGATGGATAATAAACAAGTTGCAAAAGAAATTCGGTCGGCTATAAAAAAAGGCAATATGGAAAAAGTAGTTAAATTAATCGGTTCTAATGCTGAACATTTAAATATGATGACTCCTTTTGGTACATGGCTTCATGTTGCAGCTTCTAGAGGGGAGTTAAATATAGTTAAAAAACTAATAGAACTTGGTTCAAATATTAATGTGCTAGGTGGAGTATACGGTGGTGGAGCATTGAACGAAGCTGCTTTTGCAGGGCATATTGATATAGTAAGCTATTTATTATCTTGTAGAGCTGATATGGACGTAAGCGAGCCAGAAAGAAACCCATTGTTTGGTGCAATTAGTAATGGGCATGTTAATATTGCAAAACTATTAATTGAAAGTGGCATAGATACGGATGTTAAATATAGTGGTGAATCTATGAAAGATATGGACGCATTAACTTTTGCAAGGGAACAAGGGGAAGAGGAAATCGTTAAGTTGTTAGAAAATAAAAAAAGGAATAAACTCATATGAAATATTCATATGAGTTTAAGAAAGATCCATTTGGCGATTTAGGAATAATTTTGCCGGAAGAAATTTGTCTTTTCTCAAATTTCATTGAGAATATTGCAACAGTAGAGCAAGTCGATGAATACATAGAATATATCGAAAAGGTTTTAAACGGGACATATGAGGACTTTGAAATCGAATTAAATGCTACAAGTGTACTCATAAAAAAAGATGTAACAATTGTTGAAAACCTTTTTAGAATTGAAGAAACTTATGGAAATGCGATAGCGACAAAGCAATTTATAGAATTACTAGTAGTATGGAGAGATGAAATTCCAGAAATATTCCAAGGGTAAATCCGGGGGGTAAACCATTAATGGGAAATAGATAAGAGGAGGATATTAAAATGGTTAGAATTGAAAACTCGCATAATAAGCTTTCTCTAGAAGTGATAGAGCATTTGAAACAGAAAATAATGTGAAATTAACGGAAAAGTATAAGGGATTTTTACTTAAATGGAATGGGGGAACCCCCGAGCCAAGTATTTTTGATATATCTGAAGAGCAGGGAAAAAGTGTTTTGAATGTATTTAATGGGATAGGTGACATGTATGATAACTTGGAAGAGGTTATAGACATATATGAGTATAGACTTCCAGAAGGATTTATCCCAATAGCTGATGATCCTGCTGGTAATGCTATATGCTTAGGCACTAAAGTACCTTATATGGATAATATTTATTTTTGGGATCATGAGCAAGAATCTGAAAATCCTGATGATATGAGCAATATGTATTTTCTAGCGAATGATATTAATGAATTTTTAGAAAAATTACATGAAGACGTTGAAGAATAATCCATCTTATTTAATCAAGGATTTCAAAGTATTGGAAGGGGAGAGGAAAGCAATACGGAACTCAAGACTAGAAGGTGAATTAGTTGAAGTATTCTAAGTTACAAGAATTTATTAAAACAAATCGTCAAGAAGCTTATTTTGGAGTAAGTGAAGACAAAGTAAAAGAAACTGAACAAAAACTAAAGGTCTCATTACCGGAAAGTTACAAGTGGTTTTTAAGAAACTATGGCTCAGGAGGAATTTTTGGTATAGATATATTAGGGTATGATTTAGTAGGTCCATCAGTAGTAGATGCCACTAAAGATTATCAAAAGCATTATAAATTAATTGACGGGATAGTGATTATAGAAAATGTTGATGAATTTGCTTACTGTCTCGATACTAATAAAATGAAAGATGGAGAATGCCCAGTTATTATGTGGGATAATCAGGAGGGGTATGGTGTTAAACTAAAGAAGGCCTGTGGTTTTATGGATCTATCATAGCCAATGAAAATATAAAAAAATATAAAGATTTTCTAGCGGCTCTTGTTAATGAGGAGAAAGAATTCAAGGAAGATAGTTTTAATGAAGATTGGCTGAACGATGATAATTGGTTTATTATTGATGAGCATCAAAATAAAAAGGGAATATATTTACCGGCAATACATGAAGATGGGGAGATAAATTGGCGGTATAGATAAGTTAAAATTATGCCTTGAAAGCGTAGGTCTTTCAAGGCTTTTCTGAGTTAACTGTATTATTATGATTACCTTTTAAATGGATAACACGAACCAATATATTTGAAAGGACTTTGAAATTCAATATTAGAAGGTGATTTTGGGTGAAATATTCAGCTTTACAGGAATTTATTAAGCAGTATGGCAAAGGTGATGATTTTACAGGTGGAGTAAGTGAAGACAAAGTAAGAGAAACTGAACAAAAATTACAGGTCTCATTACCGGAAAGTTACAAGTGGTTTTTAAGAAATTATGGTTATGGTGGACTTTTTGGTGTAGACATTATTGGATATGGTTTTACGGGTCCAGCAGTAGTAGATGCTACCAAAGGTCATCAAAAGTATTATGATTTAACAGATGGACTTGTGGTTATAGAAGATATTGATGAATTTGCCTATTGCCTCGATACTAATAAAATGAAATATGGAGAATGCCCAGTTATTACATGGGATAATCAGGAGGGGTATGGTGTTAAACTAGCCGATAATTTTTTAGACTATTTTATCGAACGCCTTGAGGAGGCTAAAGATAATTGGGATGAAGATGAAGAAGATTGGTAAAAGCTGAAGGTAATAGTTATTTATCTTGTTCTTATAAAGTAAGAAATGTTTTTATATAAAAAGAAGTGGATAGAGCCTTTCGAAGATCAAAGGAACTATCCATTTTTTTATTAATTTAGATTTATTTGGGCGTCAAATACCGTAAGAGGACAACATAGCCTTGATTGTTTAGAGAAAGTAGTGAATCGGTTAAGGACTGTTGAAGCTTTTGACGATTTAGGAGACATATTTAGTACAAGGTAGTAGAAATACAGGAGGTAATATTATGGATGAAAAAAGTCTAAATAAAACTATAAGATATGCTATTAAGCTTGGTGATATTAATGAAGTAAAGCGTTTAATAGCCGATAATCCAGAATCTTTACATACAATGACGCCATTTGGTACGTGGTTACATGTTGCAGCAAAGAAAGGACATTTTGGAATAGTAGAATATCTGATCCATAAAGGAATCGATGTTAATACAAAAGGTGATATATTTGATGCTTCTCCTTTAAGAGTGGCTGCAGGAGCGGGGCATTTGGAGATAGTAAAGTATTTAATAGAGGCAGGCGCAGAATTAGATATGACCTTAGCGAAAGGAAACCCATTATTTGGAGCAATTTATGGTGGGCATAAAGAAGTAGTTGAGCTTCTAGTTGAAAACGGAATAGATATTTCAATTAGATATACGGGAGAGAGTATTAAGAATATGGATGCATATGAATATGCTAGAGAATTTGGGCAAACAGAAATTGCTGAATATTTAAAGCAGAAAATGGATGAAAAAGAATAGAAAAGAACAGACAGAAAAGAGATAACACACTAAGGGAAGGTATCTTCGAGTATGACCCTGACTTAGTGGGGATATATGAAGTAGCAGACCAACTTGTTTTTTTATGAAGTAAACGAGAGTGTATATTTAACTCTTGATTTAAATGATACTCAAATGACCTTCGTACACTTCTTTGAGACTAAGATAGCTAATTCATTAGATGATTTTATAAAAAAATTGATGAGACAATGAATACTTTTTTGATATTTGAGGAGGATGAAAGAGTAGGTATGCCCCAGTGGAAAGAATTATTAATAGAAGTAGAAAAAATTGAAAGCAAATATGATAGTTCACTTAGGAATGGAGTATCAAATTCAGAAATTATTAAAATGAAACAAACTATTCAGAAGAAACTAGGAAACATTATTATTCCTGAGTCGTATATTGACTTTCTAAAGAATGTAAATGGAATAGACTTTAATGGATTAGTAATCTATGGTGTTGATGAAATGCTACTTGATAACGAAGCAGATGAAGAGGTTCAGGGGTTCATTGAAACAAACGAGCTTTGGCATGAAAAAGATTGGCAAAAGAAATACATATTTTTTGGAGATTCTGATACAGCATGGTTTTGTTATGACTTAAATGAGAGAGTATATGTAGAAATTGATAAACCTTCTGGAACTTTAATTCAGTCATTTTATAGTTTCGATTCTATGTTGAGTGATGCACTTAAAGCAAGCCTTCTGTAATTTTATACGCCGAAAGTATTATAATGAGCACAAAATGCTAGAATTTGGTGACAAGAACAAAGAAAAGCACTGGATTGTCTAATATAGGCAACAAGTATTTTTTTTCTAATAAACCAAAATACCATTCACAACAAAATGCATGGGGCCATTATTGGAGCATCAACTTGGTATCATAACATCAGTGGAAAACGAGGAGACTAGAAACTTTAGGAGGGAATTAAATATGAGTATTTTTCCTGAGAAATTAGATCAAGTTCTAGGAGAGGACATTTATAAACGTGAAGATAAAAGTAAGGTAAATGAGGCATTAAATAGTTTAGAAGTAGATGTATCGGATAGTTTCCGTGAATTCTATCATTATTATGCTGGACCTTTTTGGGAAGAGTTAGTACCTTTTGAGTTACTTGATATCGTAGATGAAGAGAATAATATTGAATCATATACATTTATTTCCCGAGAAGAGCATGGCTTTCCGAAAGAGTATTTAATTTTAAGTGAAATGTCAGCAAATGCTGTATTAGTGCTTGATACTGTAACGGATAAGGTCTATACGGTGAATTTTGAGGGCGGAGATGAGCTACTTATAAAGGGAGAATTAAAAGAAACGTGGCCTACATTCTATGAATTTTTGAAAGCATATTTTAATTGCTAGTAGAGAAACACTGAACCACCACATACTGGAAAAAATGGATAAAGCGTTTACTAGAATCTTCAGCAACGGCCGTATTCTTAGCATTGTATGTCAAGGTATTAATCTTTCAAACCCTTGGCACCTCTGGTGTCAGGGGTTATTTCGGGCCTTCTTTCTAATATTTTTTTCTGTCCGATAAATTAGAAAAAAATTCAATCAATTATTCCCTGCATGTGTTCTTCAGACTTGTCCGTACAATACGAAATTTAAAATTAGTAGGTGATTTTGGTGAAATATTCAGCTATACAGGAGTTTATTGAGCAGTATGGCAAAGATGATGATTTTACGGGAGGGGTAAGTGAAGACAAAGTTAAAGAAACAGAAAATAAATTACAGGTCACACTTCCGGAAAGTTACAAATGGTTTTTAAGAAACTATGGTTATGGTGGTATTTTTGGTGTAGAAATAATTGGTTATGGTTTAAATGGTCCAGCAGTAGTAGATGCCACTAAAGATTATCAGAAGTATTATGATTTAATAGATGGACTTGTGGTTATAGAAGATATTGATGAATTTGCCTATTGCATCGATACTAATAAAATGAAAGATGGAGAATGCCCAGTTATTATGTGGGATAATCAGGAAGGCTATGGTCGAACGCTTGCGATAATTTTTTAGACTATTTAATCGAACGCCTTGAATGGGCAAAAGAAGATTGGGATGAAGATGAAGAAGATTGGTAAAATCTGAGGGTAATAGTTATTTATCTTGCTTTGTTATAAAGTTAGAAATATTTTTATATAAGAAGAAGTGGATAGAGCCTTTCGAAAATCAAAGGGACTATCCATTTTTTTGTTCATTTGGAGCTATGGTACACCAAAAAAGGAACAAATCAGCTAGGAAAAAGAATTAGTCTCAATTTCTAACCTTTTGCCTTACAATCCTAAAACACCAACTATTGTTTGAAGGGGGATTACTGAATGAATAAAGAGGTATTAACAAATTTTATTAATAAAAATAAGGAATCAGATGACTTTACAGGTGGAGTACAAGAAAGACAAATCAACGTCGTCCAAAATGAGATAGGGGTGGAATTACCAGAAAGTTATAAGTGGTTTTTAACGACCTATGGTTCTGGTGGCTCATTTGGTGTGGATATTTTAGGAGTGGCTAAGTCAAATAGAGCTCCTGTTGTTGTTAACACGAAGAGTTATAGAGATCTAGGATTGGATAAGGATTTAGTAGTTATTGAAGATGCTGGAGAATATGTTTATTGTCTATATACAAGCAAAATGGAGAATCATGAGTGCCCAGTAATAGCGTGGAATAGACAAGGCGGACTTGATGACTACAATACAGCAAAGAACTTTTATGAGTTTTTATCACAAAGGTTATTGGATGCAAAAGACGCATGGGAAGAAGACTTTTAAAATAGATAAATAGAAGTAATTACAAATGGGACATGCCTTTTTGGTTTATGTGGAAATTAATTGGGGAGTTAAAAATATATAAGAAACCGTAGCTTCGAAAATTTGCATAAAAGGATGTGAATATAAATGAATAATGATATACCTCTTAAATCAGAAACTCCAATATTAGGAACAGATCATACTATTTTAGATTTCTGGCAATGGGGATTTTCAAAAATATTAACAAACAACCTAAGAGGAATTTTTGCTGAGTTTTTAATTGGAACTGCTCTTGGCTGTTTAAATCAATTACGAGTTGAATGGGACGCATTTGATTTAGTTTATAAAGACATGAAAATTGAGGTAAAATCTTCTGCGTATATCCAAGCATGGCATAAAGAAAAATATTCAAACATCAGTTTTAGTATTGGGGCTAAAAAAGAATATGACTATGAAACAAATACATATAGCCCGACCGTAAAACGGAATGCAGATATATATGTCTTTTGTTTACTAAAAGAGAAAAACTTAGAATTAATTGAACCATTAAATACGACACAATGGGAATTTTACGTTGCATTAACTAAAGACTTAGATTTACATTTTCCACATCAAAAAACAATATCTTTAAATTCACTCAAAAAAATAGCTCAACCAAGTACATATGAAGAATTAAAAAATACAATAGATGGTCTATTGTAGGGATTTATAACATTTAAAGGAATCTGCTAGGTAAATGAAGCTGGAAATAAGGTAATGCATAAGGTCTCAAAGTGTGAATTTTACTGAAGCGAAGGCTTTAAAGAAAATTAATGAGTTTAGTAATTTCTATTTGAAACAGATAAGCGATCGGTTTTCATACGAAAGCGTATATTTTCAAATTTAAGGTAGTTATAAGGGGATAATTGGTTCTTCTAATATTACTCAAAACGCCCTTAAGAGTAAAATTGAGTGGGATATTGAGATTATTTCTAAAGAGAATGCTCAAATTCTTATAGATCTACACAATAATGCCTGGAACAGTAAGTACAGATCAAGTCGAGAAACAACTACTAATCAATCCTAGCAAACAAGTGGAACAAAGATAGATGAAGTGCTAAAACACCATTCCTAGCCAAGCCTATGAATCAAACTCTTTAAAAATTGGCTACAGCCGTATTACTAGTGACGGTGCAGTAGCTATTACAGGTGAAGAAATTCGTGTAATCTTTATAGGGCATGATTTCATTTGAAATATGCTCTTTTTAAAATTTAATTAATTTGAAATCCACTGTCTTTGCAATTAGAAGTCGTACTAAATCCTGAATTTTGGATTCCGTTAATCATCCATTTAGGTACCAGTCTAATTAACTATACTCACGATAACTTTTTTTTGATGAAAAGTTATTGATTATTGAACAATTGTTAGGAAGTTAAATTAATGAAATGTGGTTATTGTCAAAAACGAAATGATACATTATGATTAGTGAAAAGTTAATTTTTAGGTAAGATACTACCTGTTTTTAGATGTTTATTTACTATTTTACTATCATTCGGACTAGTTTTGGTTCTCTCGCAAGGAGCAAATGATGTGGCCGGTGCCTAACAAAGCTTAAGAAATGAAAAAACGGATAAAGTTTATTAAGAAGGCGTAGCTCGTTCATCATTCGTAAAACGAAATACAAGCCCCATGTTTCAAAGGCACGATAAGATGCCATTAAAAAAGCGATCATGACAAAGGCTTGGTCGCTTGTGAAAGATAAGGGTCTCCTCATGTATTTAGTCGAAAGTTCAAGATGTGTAGTATAGTTCATGTGTAGTATAGTTCAGTCATTCTATTGATAATAAAAGGTTAATCATCAAAATGTTTGCTTGAGTGTTAAATGAAAAATAAACCATGACAAAATGTAAAATAGGAGAATAACATGAAACTGAAGATTCATTCCCATAATTTTGCTGAGAATATTCTATCTCAAGAGCCATTTAAACAATCATATGATGAGCTATTGAATATTTGCGAACAAGCACCAATTCCTATATATAAAAATAAATCCACGAATCAAAAGAAACTTGACGTAATTCAACAAATTATAGATTCCTATTTAAATCTAAGACTAAAATTCGGTGGCTGGAACCATGATGAGCATTTTCCTGTAAATGATAAGGAATATTTAACGATTGACTATAAAAAAAATGTTTCAACCGAGGAACAAGACTACAATATTCATCTTGAAGTTGAATTTGGAAACGTAGCCAGTACTTATCGGAACTATTTTAAACTTCAATTTTTAAATTATAAAAAAAGCAATAATATTGGTGTGTTAATATTACCTACGGAAAGTTTATCAAAGCGCATAGATAGTGGAATAGCCACATACGAAAAAACTGTGGGTGAACTGGAATCGGCAAACGGTATATTTAATTTCCCGATTTTAGTGATAGGGTTAGACTATAATGAAGAAGATGAATTACCATTGAATACAAGTGAGCTCACATTGAAAGAACTCCAAAGCAAATCCAATATTAAGCATGATATGTTTGTTAGGGATCTTATTAAGAACATTAGAGCTTGAATAATTAATGTATGAGATCCTCATGTTAATTAATAAAAAATAATGGCAGCTGACCTTTGGTTGGTTGCTTTTTTGTTTTTAATCAAAAATTGGCGTATTCGTTAATGTTTTTAATCTTGAACAATCATATGGAATTGTATGATGGATTGTACAACAAACTTAAACTTGGAAAACAAATGGATTATTACTCTAGGACCATTGTGAACCGTTTGCTATAATTAAACATGAAACTATAAGTATATAGTTTCATGTTTAATTTTTTCAAGGTAGAAAATGATCAATGTTCATTTTCTGAATATATATTTTTATAGGCTTTTAAAAAATCTATAGACATACTGAGGTGTTTTAGTAATTGCAGAATAATAATTTTGGATTTTTAGAGGGGAAGTTTCCGAAATTAGCGGAAATTGGTCGGCAGATTGAAGATGTCTTTTATAATGATCCGCAAACGGTTTTAATAAAAGGAAGAATATTTTCTGAAGAGCTATTGAAGGAAATTGCTAAGCAACATGAAGAGCTTGAAAATATAAGCTACTTAAAATTGGTGGAACGGATCCAGCTTCTAGAGAAAGAGGAGATTTTAACAAAGGATATTGCAAGATCTTTAGATACAATCCGTTATTTAGGGAATAAAGGAACACATGAATTCATTGATAATGATTTGGAAAATGCCTTCAAGATGCATAAACGGTTGTTTGAAGTATCAGTTTGGTTCATGGAACTTTATGGAGATTATTCATTTGTTGCACAAAAATATAAATATCCTCAACCGAAAAGTGATTTAAATATATTTAGTGAACTTGAGGAAAAGACCTCAAGCTTAGAGAAAAAATTGGAATTGATATTGGCAGCATCCAAAGCGGCTGCTGCAACAGTTGAAACTGAGAGCGAAGTTCCTGTAAATCGGGAAAGTGCGCCACAAGCTAATCTCGTATATGAAAAAGAAATAAGTGACCAATTTGAATTCACTCTTGAAGAAGGAGAAAGTTATTTACTTAAAGAGCTATCTAAACTAAAGGAATCTTCGCAAGAGGCAATCGAGAATTCAAATCAATTTAGTGGTTTTAAAGAATATTTACATGTAAAAAGGTCTATTCAAGATGATTTGGAGCAGGCATTGAATAGGTCGGTAAGTAGGAATCAGGCTCAGTTGATTTTCTTGTGTGGAAGTGTTGGTGATGGAAAATCACATTTGCTGGCATATTTGAAAAATAAGTATCCTGACTTGGTAAATCAGTTCAGAATTCATAACGATGCCACGGAGAGTTTCGATCCGCAAAAGAGTTCTTTGGATACATTGGCTGAAATTTTGAAGCCTTTCAGTGATGGAAAAATTAAAGGTGCCCAAGATAAGTTGATTTTGGCCATTAATTTGGGAGTCCTGAATAACTTCATGGAATCAACTTATGCGTTGGAAAACTTCAAAATATTATCTGAATTCATTAAAGCGGCCAATGTCTTTGAAACTTCAATCATTACGGAAAACAAAGAGAATGACAATTTTCATTTAATTAGTTTTAGCGATTATCAACCCTTTGAATTAACGGCAAGTGGATCTGTTTCGGAATATTATTCAACCATATTAGAGCGTTTAGTGAATAACACGGATGAAAATCCTTTCTACCGCGCGTACTTGAGGGATAAGGATAGTATCAAGGGTTTCTTTATCACTAACTATGAATTACTGATGTTGCCGGAAATCAGGGAAGGAATAGTAGATTTGCTGATTCAGGCTATCATCAAGCATAAAATGATTATTTCAACACGATCTTTACTCAATTTCATTCATGATATTATGGTGCCGGCTAATCAGGAAGTGGATTATATCAATACTGATGCTGTTCAAAAGACGGAAGGTCTACTTCCTTACCTTCTATTCGAAGGAAGGGAACGCTCCCATTTGCTGTCGGTGATATCAGCATTGGACCCAATTCATAAGCGTACGGATGTAGTCGATCAAATACTGATTGAATTGAATAATTCATTGGATATTAAAGAAACCTTTCAAAAGTATATTGACCTATCTACCCTTGGAGATTGGACAAAGGAAATAGATAGAGTTGGAGCATTCCATGATTTAACGGAAGCCTCTCGCCATCTGTATAATAAGGCGTTAATCCGCTTGGCCTATTTTTTAGCCAATGAAGTGAAGGAAGTCTTTGTAGATAGCGAATACAAAGAATATCTTTCTTATTTATATCATTTTAATATAGGGGATAGGAATGGTTTGAGAAGGATAACGAATTTATTGAAAGAATCCATTTTCCTTTGGAACGGTACACCAAAGAATGATTATGTATATATCGATAAATCGAATGAAAATATTCAAGTGGCACAATCATTAATGATCAAGCCTCATTTTGGACACTTGGAAAGTAGCGGCGATGGTGTATTAAATAGGTTTCATTTGACGATTCGTTTAGCTTTTGGTGATGAATCAAAGAGAAATCCTTTTTTTATGGAGATTGATTATCCTTTATATGAAATGCTGGTTAAGTTGTCTAAAGGATACCGTCCCAATAAGAAAGATAAAGAAGATTGCATTCAATTTGTTGAATTTATAGATAAAATCATGCAGCACGGTAATAGGGAAAAGGAGTTATTATTCGTAAACCTTCAATCCAATAAAGCGTTTAAATTGATTTATGATGATGACTACGAAGAATTTACGTTCAGAAGGGATTAAGTGATGGTTGAGCAGAAAAATTTACAAGAATTAAGAGATTCCTTATCTATCAAGCCTGATAATGCAGGACTTAAACATACAATCAATCGTAAGAGCACCTTTTTACCATTTACCACAAGAGGTACGGAGCGACCTAAATTCCGTAAGGGATTTGAAGGCGTTTTAGGTGAGTTTACCCGTAATATTTCATCAAATAATTTGAAGGAAAAGTTGAATCTTGAGGATTTAATTAAAAATATCAGCAAGGTAGTCGATGTTTCAGAAGAAGATAAACCATTCTTTGAACAAATACTTCGCCATTTTTTACAAGATAAAAAGGGGAATATAAAAGTGTTCCATCCACACGTTTTTCAATACCTGCCCTTTAATGAGGGGCCGGAAATGAAAGGGGAACAGGAGATAGCAAAATTTTTGTCCGATGTATTGATTGAAGCGGATAAGGAATTCGAGAAAATGTTTGAAAAGAATTCATCCGATGATTTAGTGGCGAAATTAGTATTGCATCAACTTGTCGGGGTGGAGAAGACAGATGCTAAAATTAAGTATTCAAGCAAACTTCCATACATTTCGAAGATGTTTAAAGAGGATTTCTTGTTCTTGGTGCAACATGAGGATTACTTTAAAAGTCATTATGAAATATTCTTAAGCTATTATTACTTTTTGTATATCACCCAATTGACTTTAAAGGTTTCTCAAAAAGGAAAAGGAAAACTCGATTCAAACAATGAAGTTTTTTACACTTTGGATTGGGAAGCAACGAGTAAAAACCGTAAGAGCTATGGTTATGGTTATCAGATGATCAAGGAAGCCGCACGAACTCTATTAATTGATATCAATAGTTTAGAGCATTTGAACTTCCTGATGGGCACTGATGATTCCCAGAGTTATTCTGAACTGCAGCTGACATATGAACAGTTGCCTTCGGAAGAAAAAGAGTTGCTATTGGGCCTGCTTAGTAAATGGATAGTGGAGTATCGCTTTCATCTAGCTCTACCCGAACAAAACTTACCTGAGAATTTAACATATGAAGATTTGGTTGCAAAGTTATATTCTAGCATTGAAGAGGCATACGAAAAGCCGACGATGCAAGGTCCACGGAATCGGTATAGTCTGTCAATTGAAGAAATCGGAAAAAAGTTCTTCCTGAAAACAAGGGGTTCATTAGGTTACATGTTGAATGTTAGCCAGGATTTATTATTGTTGTTAACTGCACTTAGTTTAAAAAAAGAACGAAAGTCATTAAAGCAGGTTTTCCTTGATCTGGAACTCCGAGGCATATATTTAGATAGATATTCTCGGGAAGAAATCGTTAAATTATATGATAAATTGAATTTGTTAGACAAAAAGAGTGATAGTGGGGATGCCCAATATGTTAAACCAATTTTATAAATACCTATCAGAGAAATTAATCAGTTATTTTAATCAAGTCACTTTACAAGGTGGAGAACGCTTTTATCTGCAATTTGATAATGAGGAACAAGTTAATGCGTTTTACGAATTCTTGGAATCTGATGAAACATCAAGTATTTTTAGATATCAGCATCATCAAGGCTCTCCGTATACAACTTTTTCGCTTCAATCCGGAAGAGTAAAGATTGTCGTTGCGGCAACTTCCGAAAATGTGACCCCAGATTTCTTGGTAACACTTCGTAATCAAGTGGGGGAACAGAAGGGAATTTGGTCAGGGACGGCATTACTGAGCATTTGTCATGAAACACTTGACAGTATAAGGGGTGGAAGTAGTGACTTACAAAAAGAGGGGATGCCTTTCAATGTAAAGTCAATATTAAGGACTCTGAAAGAAGAGATTGAAAAAAATAAGTCCCTTGCATCCGATCAAAAAGAATTATTGAAATTTCACCTTAACAAAAAATTGGAAGAATCTTTTATTCAATCATCATTATGGGATTATGAAGAGATACTAGGCTTCCTATCACAAGGACAGATAAAAAAAGAAGACTATTCCCATTTAGGACTTTTTTATGACGGGAAATTGGACCAGTATCCTCAAAGCCAAATGAAAAAAAGATTGGAAGAAAACTATTCTTTATTCGAAAAAGTACAACATATACATGAATATGAAAACCTTCAAAACCAATTGGAAAAAATATTTGACGATAAAGGTGTCCAAGCCTTGCGTAAAGAAAGTTGGAATGAACTGGACTATGGATTTGTGAAGGAATCAGCAGAAAATGTAGTAACTGGACGGACTCTTGGTTATATTGAAAATCTGAAAAAGAAATCCAGTGAAGGATTATTCTATTGGGAGAAGCCTCATAAAGATACCAAAGTTGGCCAAAGAAAACGGCATTTGATTGTTTTCAATACAACAAAAGAAAGTGAAGTAAACCTTACCTTTGAATTTGATGAGTGGCTAAAAAAAGAATTCATTCATAAAAAATCCGAAAACTTGTGTACCGTATCAGGAAAAAAGCTAGTGATGTCTTTATCTCATGAACCTAATAGCACCTCTTTCCACCAAATCGTCTATACACATAACAATCAATCGAAATCCAAGTATGATTTCAATGTTGCCATTGTTGAATGCGACCAGGATTTCTTTGGGGAAATTAAAACGTTATATGAAGTCAATAGTAAAACCCAAAAGATTATTTTAAATAAAAAAGACGAAATGATTACCTTTGGCGATAAAAGTTTTGGTCTGAAGGAAATATTCGTTGAAGAAGAAAACCAAGTCATCATGGAATCGAATCAAGGGATTGAAATTTCAAATGCCTCTTCGGCTTGGAATGATGATAACTTACATTTCCAAATACAAAAAAATGGAGCCCTTATTCCATTTAATATAAAGGAAGAAATCTCTAGGGTAACTCCTATTACGGGAAGCAGAATATGGAAACTTAAAAGGGAACAGTTAGAGGATTTCCATTATGATGTCGAAAATAATAAGCTAAAACAAAACACACGTGAGTTTTCAGCACGTGAAGAAATAAAAGTATTTTTATTGGATGAAAAAGAGTGGGTGGGTAAAGGACTTTTTCATGCGAAGCGAGAGGTGACTGGGCTCGAAGGTTTAAGTCTGGACTTAAACGTGGAAATTGAACAGGCTTATAACGAATTGCTAAGGTATTTTAATTCGCGAAACCTATTACCTAGTCTTTCATATATGAACGAAGAGCTTTTCGATGTATCCTTTAAGTACGTAAATTCTTTCATTGAATTGATATCGGGGATTCAGGAGAATGTAATTTTGGCGGAACAATCCAAGAACTTATTTAAACTTGGAACAATCATAGAGAAAGATAAAATTTCATTTACACCTTTACACCCTTTAAATGTAGCCTATCAATTGGAAATCCATAAAAGGTTGAAGAATGAGCCAATAGAATCGCATATTTTGGATAGACTGCATCCCAATAACCTGCTTCCATATATTTATGGGGAGGATAAAGAAATCTATCGCCCAATAAATCAAAAAGATGCTCCAGAATGGATGATTTATGAGCCGATGCAAAAAGTGGCAATAGGCGAATCAAATGCGTTTCTAGCTAATGTAGTGGAGGAAAAATTAAATCAATTCGTACAGCACTTCCCTTTTTTATTTTTAAAACAATCAAAATCACCCATTCAAATTAATGTAATTAACATCAGTAATGATCATGAGGTAGTTAGAGGACTCATCAATTTCATCAAAAAGCAAATTGATAAAAAAGGTGCATCTGAAATCGTTCCGATTGAAGTAGCCTTGTATGAAGATAAAGCTACCGTCAGTGCCTTCGAAAAATTTTCCATGAATGACGATGTGGAAGAATTTGAAGCGACCTTTAATGTATCATTGACTACAAAAAAATTGGATGCAGTCGATGTTTTAAGGTTAATTCGAGAAAACGTGCTCTATTATAAACCATTGAATGCAGACGAATATGGCTATGCCCATATTTCCTTTTATAAAATGATATCGAATGATTCACCAGCTAAAAATAAAATACAGGATATAGATACAGGCTTGTCATTGAAAGGGCTTCTATCATCCATATCATTCTTGGAAACGGAAAAGGATTATCGTACTGGTTTTGGATTGAAGAACGCTGAACATCAAACCAATGAACTTATCTCTATTGCCATTTGTTTGAATGAATTAGCTAGCAACCTTGATAGCGGGGGTACCAACCCTTATCGTAAGGATGAAACAATCGTTACAAGAACAGCCAATTATGATGAAGATATACTAAATCAATTGTACGATACGTCATATTGGGTCACTTTTATAGAACCTAATGTCGATTTGAACTTTTTCCAAAATGCATCCCGGAACCTATTGGTAATCCATTATAGTGATCAATATTCTTCCTCCACACAATATGATGCAATCACCGTTACGGATAAATCAGCACAATATAAATTAATAATTGAGCAATATCTAGCTGGTAAGGGAATAATTACCAATCCGCCTCAAATTGAAACGGCAATTCGTGGTTTTAATAGCTTAAATGGTGAGTGGCTGCTCCGGATAATTGGCAGTAAAGGACACTTTTCCCGAGAAAAGTTAAGTATCATTTCAGCGATACGCTATATCCTCAGTACTTTGGATCACGAAAACATCTTTTGGGTGCCTATATCATTGGAGGAAGTATTGCGTATTGCAGGAGCAGTAAGGCTAACGAAAAGTGAAGGTGTATTTTCTGCGAAAAACCTTAATGTCAAAGGTATGCATAGTGATGATTTGCTTTTAATCGGCATTGAAACCAGAGGTGAGGATACCTTTGTGCATTATTATCCAGTAGAAGTGAAAATAGGTTTTAATCAAGAATCAACCATCGTTAAGGCAAAAGAGCAAATAAACAAAACTCAACAATTGTTTAAAACGCAATTAGCTAAATATAATGAGGATGGCCAAGCATTATTTAAAAATGAATTCTTTAGGAATTTCTTCATCCAATTGTTATTGTCTAATGTTGAGAAATTGATTGATAATGATATCTGGCCCGAAAAGGATTACTCCCGAATCCATTCCCTGAAAGAAAAATTGTTGAATGATGATTATCAATTACGTAATCATCTCCAACCGTTTATCGGAAAAGGGGCGGTGTTATCTTTTAAAAAGGAACAGACATGGAGATCTGTTAGACTGGATGATGATATTTTGGTCGTCGATTTAACTGAAGATGATGGATATTCAGGTATGATCACTGAGATTGAAACCCTTAAAACGAATATTAGAAGTGCAAAAACAGACATTAAACCAGAAAGTTTATTGTTCCATAAATATCGATTTAAATTAGAGGATAACCCTGATTCAAGGTCTGATGATATTATGGGAATACCTGGTATTGAACCACCCAAACCAGAACCAAAACCACAACTAGAACCAAAACCAGAACCAGAACCAGAACCAGAACCAGAACCAGAACCAAAACCAGAACAAGAACAAGAACCAGTTATCGTGGACCCGAGTATTCCACATATTCCTGAGTTGAAGGATGTTAGGGTTCTTTTAGGAACTGTAGAAGGTTCTGCAAAAGAAGTGTACTGGGAATACGGTCATCGTGAACTAGCAAATCGCCATATTTTGATTTCAGGAAAGTCAGGGCAGGGAAAAAGTTATTTCATCCAATGCTTATTATTGGAATTATCGAGAAGCGGGATTTCCAACATCATTTTTGATTATACGGATGGATTTAAAAATTCTAAACTTGAGCCACAATTCAAAGAACAATTAAGTGGTAGTCTGGAACAATTCCTGGTTGCAAGGGATAAGTTCCCAATCAACCCTTTCAAGCGTAATCAAAAGGAACTTGACGAGGATGAATACATGGATGAGGATAACACGGACATTGCCGAGCGAATTAAAGGTGTGTTCTCGTCAGTATACAAAGATTTGGGAATCCAACAGCAAAATGCCATTTATGAAGCTGTACTTCGCGGGTTGGATAAGTACGGGGACAGCATGAATTTAGAACTGCTCTTAGTGGAACTTGGAGAGGACAATACAGGTCCAGCCAAAACTGCACGATCTCAAATCAAGCCACTTATAGATAAAAATCCATTCAAGAGCGACGGTGAATATAATTGGGGAGAAATTTTATCTCAAAAAGGTAAAGTGTGCATAGTTCAGCTAACAGGCTATAATCGGGATGTTCAGATGATGATAACTGAATTCATTTTGTGGGATTTATGGAATTATCAATTAAATCATGGAGATAAGACTAAACCTTTGGCTGTCATTTTAGACGAAGCCCAAAATTTGGATCACCGTGAAAAGTCTCCAAGCGCTAAAATTTTGTCGGAAGGAAGAAAGTTTGGCTGGTCAGGTTGGTATGCCACTCAATCATTCAGAGGTCAGTTTACCATCGATGAAATTTCCAGGTTGCAAGGTTCGAGCCAAAAAGTTTACTTTATGCCACCTGAAAATGAAATTAGTGCAATAGCCGCTAATCTTGCACAAGATAGTCATGCAAGAAAAGAATGGGAACGCAAATTATCCACATTAAAAAAAGGGCAATGTGTAGTCTCAGGACCTATGCTTCAGGATGATGGTACATTGAAACATAGTATGCCGATTGTCATTGATATAAGTTCATTGGATGAAAGATTGAAATGAAATACAGAAGGCTCCAGTTTTCTAGGAGCCTTTTAATATTTTTTTATCGTCCTGATGATGCAAGTCTTTTATATTGACTCATTTGCATGGACCTTTTCGTTCAAATCTTTCAGTAATGCTGCGGCATTTATATAATTATTGGTGTTTAAAATGGAATCTAAAATTCTTTTACTATTTCTTCTTTACACTTTAAAATGATAGAGATAGGATATATAATATTAAACCATTAATTCAGTATTAAAAAGATTTATATAAAATATTAAGGTTAATCCTTGATTCTTTAGGGGATTATCATTCATTATAGATATAAAAGCCGAAAGGATGTTCGGTCATGATAAATGCAATTGAATTGTTTGCGGGGGTCGGGGGGTTTCGGCTTGGCCTGGAAGCTGCAAAAGGATTTGATGTGGTTTGGGGTAACCAATGGGAACCATCAAAAAAATCACAGGATGCTTTTGATTGTTATGCAAGACGATTCGATAAAGGTGCTCACTCTAACGAAGATATTACAACAGTGGACGAAAAGAAGTTTGTGAATAAAGGGATTGAATTAATTGTAGGTGGATTTCCTTGTCAAGATTATTCAGTTGCGAGGGGCCTTTCCGGAGAAAAAGGGATCCAAGGTAAGAAAGGAGTGCTCTTCTGGGAAATAATGCGGCTAGTAGGAGGAATCAGGCCAAAGTATATCTTGCTGGAAAATGTGGACAGATTATTGAAGTCCCCATCGAAACAGCGGGGAAGGGACTTTTCCATCATGCTGGCAAGCTTCAGGGATTTGAATTATTCGGTTGAGTGGAGAGTCATTAATGCCGCGGAGTATGGGCAATCCCAGAAGCGACGCAGGGTCTTCATTTTTGCAATCAGGAACGATACGCCGTATGCCATAAGCAGATTTAACGAAGGTGAAGCCGCAATGCTGCATGAGCGAGGTTTCTTCGCAAATGCATTCCCAGTGAAGTTGGAAATTTCCACAAAGCATAAGCCCGATTGTTTTATGATGGAAGAAGATCTTTTGGAAATATCGAATTCATTCTCGAAGACTTATTTGAATGCAGGGATAATGAGAAATGGCAAGGTTTATACTGAGCAACTGGTTCCTATAGAGGAGAAACCACGTATGTTAGGTGAAATCTTACAGTCAGGTGTCGATGAAAAGTATTATTTGAACGTAAATGCAATCGAGAAGTTCAAGGATTTTAAAGGGCCGAAAAAGATTGAGAGAATCGCTGCGACTGGACATAAATATACCTTCTCCGAAGGTGGGATGGCTTTCCCGGATGCATTGGATAAGCCTGGCCGTACTATGCTGACAAGTGAAGGTACTGTGAATCGGAGTAGCCATGTGGTGGAAGACCCTGAAACGAAAAGGCTTCGCATCCTGACCCCGGTGGAATGTGAACGATTGAATGGGTTCCCTGATCATTGGACGGAAGGAATGTCCGAACGGATGAGGTACTTTTGTATGGGAAATGCTTTGGTTGTCGGACTGATTGAAAGAATGGCCAAGCGAATTCTCGAAATTGAGGAAGAAGATGCCGAAGCCATTAAAGTGAATCCACAACAACTACAACTTAGTATATATTAAATTTTAAATGGTTCTTGGCTAATGGTCAGGGACCATTTTTATTCGTCTGCCACATCTTCTTTGGCCTTATCGATGAAATTGGTGATTTTTTCGATGGTATTATTAAAATCTTTCCTTATCTCATGCTCCCAGATTCGTAAAATATGCCAATTTCCATCTGTATAATATTTTGTGATTTCTAAATCGCGTTCCTGGTTTCTCTCAAGTTTCTTCACCCAGAAATCGACATTGCTTTTCGGCATTTTCCCATGAATTGGACAAAAGTGCCAAAAACAAGAGTCGATGAATATGACGACCTTATACTTTTTGATGGCGATATCTGGTGTCCCTATCATACCTCTTACATTCCTTCTGAATCTATATCCCCTGTGCCAAAGTTCATGTGAAACGAACGTTTCCAGCTTCGAAACGGCTTTTATTGATGACATGATTTTACTCCGGGTTTCTTTCGTTTCTAGTAATCGTGCTTTATTTGCCATATGAGGAATCCCCTTTCAGCAAAGAAGTGTTGTCCATTACATTATTAGTACCTATCCTTCCAATTTATAAACATTCATATTTGCAATGTTGCTATGGGTATAATGAAATAGCATAAAGTTGTTGGGGTGTTCCTGTTTGGCAGGTATTTAAGAAGAAGCAAATCCTTGACCGTTCCTAAATTTTTTGGTAATCGCTTTCATTCGAAGAAGGTAAGACTGGCAGCTGCCATCACGACGATTCTTGGAATCGCAGCATACTTGGTAGCCGTTACCCAAGGGGCTGCGGTTTTATTGGCCGAGGTTACCCGGGGTTTCCTATCCAATGGCCCTGGTGATCATGTGGGTCGTGTATTCATCCTTTACCATTCTCTCAGGTGCGAAGGGGGTCATGGTAAATGATACCGTGAAGTTCTTTTTATTCTCGATCGCAACGTATCTTAGCTTTCCTTATATCATCAAATCTGCAGTCGGATTCCCTGATGCTGTTATGAAAGCGGCAAACCTGGCAGAACGGCCTGATTTATTAAGCTGGCATGGCATTACCGGTCCTGCCGCAACGATGGGCACTCCTTGGGAAGCATTGGCCTGGGCAGTCATCATGGGCTTGGTCTGGGGCATTGTCATTGCATTCAGTCCATGGCAAAGCAGCCGATATTTTATGGCAAAAAATGAACACGTAGCCATCCGGGCCGGCGTTTGGGCAACGATATCCATTTTGACCGTTTATTTGTTTCTTCATATCAGCATATCGACAATCACTACCATTAAAGCGGATATCGCCCCGACGGAAAAGGTATTCATTTGGGCAGCGATGAATATCGTTCCGACATGGCTTGGAGTCATCATCGTCAGCGGCATCATGGCTGCGGCATTATCCTCCTGTTCGAGCTTCCTGCAGATTATAGGAAGCAGCATAACTCGGGATATCATGGAACAATCCCGGAAAAAGGAATACACCGATCAACATCTATTAAGGGCCAGCCGCATTTCCATGGTCGTGATTAGCTTGATCATTCTCTTGATTGGATTGTTCCAGCCGCCTGCCGTCATGTGGATCGGCTACTTTGCGGCTACATTATTTGCGGCATCATGGGGGCCGATTGCCATATCAAGCGTATTTTCTAAGAAGGTAACGAAAGAAGGAGCCTTTTGGAGCATCGTATTCGGCTTCGTTGGCGTGATACTCGGAGAAAGCCTCGGCATGTTCGGAATAAGCCTTCCCGTTTACCTCAATCCTGTCATCATTGGTTTAATCTTAAGCATAGGTGCAATGATCATTGGCTCCAAGTATGGAACGATCACCATCGAAGAAAGGGAGTTTCAAGCAAATATCCTTCAAACCCCAATTGAAATAGACGAGCAAAAAGAAATGAACATCACCCGCAGATACCCAGCCTATTTGATGATAAGCGGCGTCATGATCATCATGGTAACACTAGTGTTTTATTATTGGCCGATCAATTTGAATTGATAGAAATGGCAGGGGATCTCCCTGTCATTTTTTAATGTAACTATCACTATGACTATTTTCCCTCGCCTCATGAGCAAAACCAAATGATTTGTTTATGTCAGTCTTTCAACTAATTTAGTATTATGTTGAAAGAGGTGATTTCAATATTTAGTCTCTCTTTTCAAAGTGACACAAAAGTTATGTCTTTCCATGTTATGCTTTGAGTAAACAAATAAGGAGCTGCATACATGATTAGAATATATGCTGTCATTTTACTTGCTGGCTTAATGTTAATTGGATGTTCTTCTCAATCGAATGTAAAAACATCTAAAGAAAAGACATCTTCTAAAGAAGAGTCTGAACTAAAAGATCCCGCAGACTCTTTTATTTACGAAAAAAACAAAACTGAACATAAACAAACAGTGATATTTGAAATCGAGTCGAAATAATATTATTAATATTGAAAAGAGCGACTGCAGTTAATTAGCAATCGCTCTTTATTATTTATTTACCTGGTCTCATAGTAGTTTTCAGCTGTGTATATAGGCCAACTCCAAAACGCCTCACCTTGCGAAATAATGTAACGGTCTAAGAAGATTTCAAAATTAAGGTTTAGAGATGATAGATCTGTAAACTCCATAATGTTAAGGTAATTTGGATCTCCACCCTTTAATTTATCCGTATTTAGTATTAGATAACAATCCTCTAATAGATGTGCAATAGGAATCCCGTGTTCACTTAGATATTCAATCTCTTGATATTCTTTTATTTCGTCTAAACTAAATATCTCAAGACCATCACCTAGTTTATCACCGTCTTCATCGATAGACTCATATATTCTAGCTCCATTATGGAGTGTTAAGAATGCCTTATAGTCTTCAGGAAGTTTGATGCTATTTTCATTTTCAATCTTTTCTATTTCAGATGCAACAGCTTCGGAATTAAAAGAACAAGTTATCTCTCTAACTTCTCCTTCGTAAGATATTATTTTCATTTGGTCATTGGTATTCAACAATTTTTTAAGTCCGGATAGGGTGCTATGTACAAAATGACTCAATTCGCTTGTCCCTCCAAATTAAATTAATATGAAGCCTGCCAGGTGTTACTGTTTGTTGATGGATTCCTCTTGGCAATGGAAATAAATTAGACATCGAATTTGTTCCGCCACAGTTTAATGGCCATTTCGATGCGGAACATGCTTTATTGAAACAGAAATCAAAAGTAAAATCATTCAATGGTTTCAGTAGTTGTTTTTCCTTCAGTTGGAGCGTATTTATAGAATGTCATTCCCGCTGACCCAAGAAGAATGGTTGCTACTAGAACACCAGTAACCCACATGATGATTTTCTTTTTCATATTTTTCACTCCTTAGATGCTATCGTTTCATTGCTCTTGTCTACTTAATTATTAATAATATCATGCAAAATTTAATTGTAAAATAATTACTTTTTAGGGCGGTTTTTTTAAATCAAAACAAAAAAGAACAGCCGACGTCAGGCTGTCCTCTTCAGTCTCCACATTATCTTCATGATACGTACCTACCAACCTCTGATAAAAAACCTCCAGAGTTATTAATCATCCATTACGGATGAATCGTAACAGGCGTCCCGATTGGAACAGTCCTTGATAATTCCTCCACGTCCCGATTATGCATGCGAATACAGCCTTTTGAGACGGCTTTACCGATCGAGCTGGGATCATTCGTTCCATGAATGCCGTAGTGCTCCTTGGATAGACTCATCCACATTGTACCGAATGGGCCTCCGGGGTTGGGGTCTTTATTAACGATGATGAATTGTCCTACTGGTGTACCGAACAGCATTCTTCCAACAGCGATTGGATATTGTTTTTGCAGTAGTCCATTTTTAAGCAGCATTAGCTTACGATTGTTAACGGACACATCGATTTGAAATGGAATGGTATCAGCAGGGGGAAAACCAGGGATCATGATGGGTTGACCAGGATTAACGACATTTGGATTGATGTTCGGGTTAGCAGCGATGATGGCCGATAGCGGTCTCCGATAGTCCCTGGATATCTGTGTCAGTGTTTCACCTGGTTTAACGGTATGAATCAGTCTGAACACCTCCATAGGTTATAGTGGTCATGTTTCATTCTATGTGATTTTTCAAAAGTGTTTCGTAACTCGCTGTTATCTGTTTTTAATGTAACTAATATGTTAAGTAACTTAGCCGAAAAGAAATCGAAATGAACATTTGATAAAATAAGTTTTTATGGAGATGGATTTTTTGTTAGTTAAAGAGGGGGAATAAAGGTGGAGGAACATGTGAAAAAGGCTTTAGTAGAATGGAATGAAGAAATCAGTGATGTGTTAAATGGGATAGAAAAAGAGTATGAAGAAGTGAAGCGTGATCTTCAGGTTTATTCCTATAAATTCAATATTACCAAGCAGGTTGTACAATCCACTATAAATGATGAAATTATTCGCAACATCCGTGAGCTCTATCATAAGCCTTTCGAGCAAAAATTGAACGAATTGAAAGAGTCTATAAAAGAGCTGGAAGAAAAGAGAAAGGTTTTTCAAATGTTTGTCGATAAAATTGAAAAGGTTAGTGAAAGAGAAGAAGGAAAACCGCAAATATCAGTCATATAAGGCAGCGAAGAGTAGGACTCAGAACAACTCTACCATTCTATACACAAAAACCATGGCAGCGAATATACCTGCTTTTTTTTGCTGGAATTTGCAAAAAGCGTTCCTTTGTTTACCCCAAGATCAACCCGGGTACACTATCCTATAAAAAGGAAATGGGGGAATTCTATGTGGAATGCGGTCTTTTGGGGAGGGGTTTCGGGTTCTGCCGTCCTGCTTGGCGCACTTGCCGCCATCTTCATTCCTATTAAGAAAAACATCATTGGCTATATTATGGCTTTTGGTACGGGTGTATTGATTGGTGCAGCGGCATATGAGCTGCTTGCTGATTCGGTGAGTGATGGAGGAATATGGGCGACGGCAATCGGATTCATAACAGGGGCCGCCGTGTTTACTGCCTTGGATTTTCTTATTTCCAAAAAAGGTGCGGATAAAAGGAAACGATCTAATAATAGCTCCTCGAAGGAAGCGGGCCTAGCCATTTTCATCGGGACGGTGATGGATGCCATACCGGAGTCGATCATGATTGGCGCAAGCTTAATAAGCGGTGGCTCGGTAAGCTGGCTATTGGTCATTGCCATCTTCATCAGTAATATTCCGGAGGGGCTCTCAAGTACAACGGGACTGCTTAAAAGTGATTATTCCAAGAAGAAAATCATGCTGCTGTGGTTTTCCGTCCTGATCATTTCGGCACTCTCCTCGATGTCGGGCTATCTATTCCTCGATCATGCCCCGGACTATGTCCTGGCGGCGATGGCAGCCTTTGCAGGCGGCGGAATCATCGCGATGATTGCCTCAACGATGATGCCTGAAGCATTTGAAGACGGAGGCCCGATCACGGGCATATTCACCGCCGCCGGCCTGCTTATCTCTTTGGTTCTGGATTCGATGTGAAATTGTCCCCTTGGAAGAAAGGGGGGCAATTTTTTTGTGTATACATTCTTTCATAGTAAGAAATGCACAAGGAAATCTATCTCGGAAAAAGAATTGTTGGTGTTAAAATATCATTTCAAATCATACACTCTTCATATAGATTTTAGTCATTGAGGAGATGTTAGACATGAACTTCGAGATGCAAATAGCGAATATGCTGGCTGATAATATAAATGGTTTTATTACATTCGTCCGTGAAAATCATGAAAATGAAAATAATTGCTTTTGTTTAAATAGAGATAAATTGTATCAATTGAAGCTTCTTGTCGAGGAGTATAAGTTTCATGTATGGGCAGATGAACTTAAACGAATCAATCGGTTTACATGGGATGAAAATTACACGCATTTATTGGTTGATAGATTCAGAAAAGGGATGGAGATCATTGAAGAGTACGTTGAAAATAACTACAGCGATTTATTCATTTTTACCGCTAGAATTTATACGTTGAATAACCTCAGCTTAATATTTTGCAAGGATGAAGAAGCGGGCACAGCCCTCGGCGAATAAAAGAAGAGCACATATTATCGTATATAATATGTGCTCTTCTTTATTTCATTATAGGGATAGTTGACCAAAAAGATTCTAATTCTTTATATGCTCAGAGCCTGATCTTATTTGCTTGGCATCGTAGAGATATATTTTTTGACTACTTCATACACATATTCTTGATTAGCTGCTGCTGTATTAGGGTTATATTTACCGCCGTTCACTTTATTATTGGATAGTACTCGTATACCTAAGAAGGGAACATCGTAAGCTTTGGCGATTTGTGCTGCTGAAGCTCCTTCCATTTCTTCAACAGATGTACCATATTTCGTATGGAACCATTTAATCCGATCCACTTCATTATTCCAAACGTCTGCAGAACCGATAGTACCATAAACAACCTTACCTTTTGTATAAGTATCTTTAACTGCATGAGCAGCTGCGAGTAAATCCTTATCTCCCTCGTAGAAGCGTGGTTTTTCAGCGTTAGGATCTTCTCCTGCACTTCCTTCAGAAGCCATTAGGTCCATTGGTTTCCAAATGGTTGGATCAATTCCTTCGTTTTCAGCTTTATCTGCTGTTTTTAATGAACCTAGGTTTACCGTTCTTTTTCCTAAAACAATATCAAAAACGTTTAAGTTTGGATCATGTCCGCCTGATGTCCCTTGATTGATGATGGCAATAGGGTTATATCTTTCAATGGCCAATGCTGTAGCGGCAGCTGTGTTTTCCATCCCTTTACCTGTTTTTGCAACGATTACAGGATAATTGTCTAAAGTTCCAATGTAAAATACAAAATCTCCTGATTTTTCTTCTTTAACATTTTTTAACCTTTTCGCGAAATTTTCAGCTTCGATCGGCATTGGACCTTGAATCATGATAGGCCTTTGATTCTTTTTTTCGGCCGTTTCATTTTTGGAAGCAGAACTGCATGCTGCAATCACCGACACGAAAAGTAATGTAATGATTCCTAATATCGTGTACTTTTTGAACATGTTTTTTCTCATATAATTTCTCCTTAAAACATATTTATTCGATTGTTTGATACACTCGCAGTAAGGTCAAAGAAAAAGGTCCAGAACGGCAGAATGATTACTGCCTTCTAGACCTACGATAGTCAAAGTAAAGATGATTAAGCAAAATGATTAGCATGCTAAATCATTAGCTGCTCAAGAAAGCGGGCAGCCGAATACTTTAACTCGTAGTCTAGTTCTTTCACTGGGAACCAGGTAGAAACGCTCAGACCATATTTCCGAGCTTATACGAGTAAATGACGATTATTACTTTGCTAATATAACAAACAAATGATAGATAATCAATAAAAAAAAGTGAACATTAAAATATAATTATAATTTAATGTTCGTGTTTGAAGGGGTTTGGTTCGATAATAACGCTGATTGGAACGTAGGACACCTGATTTCCTCGGCTTGCGCCTGCGGAGTCTCCCCTAGAAGCGCTTTTCCCGCAGGAGTCTCGAACACCCGCTCCAATAAACCGGAACGCTTTTTAAATAAAAAACTACAGGCAAACTGCCTTTTCTTCCAATTTTGCTATCGTCTGGAGGGGGGCGGAATGGCTCATCCCGATCCATGATTATATGGTTTCTTAATGTTTTTTTAGATTTAAAAAATCTTAATTGGATGGAAGAAATTTGCGACACTCCTGCCGAATAACTGGCTAGCCGAGACCCCACAGACGCTTGCGTCGAGGAGGCTTGGCAGACAGTCGGCGGAAAGGGAGCGGATTTCTGAAATCAAACTGGAAATAAGTTGCGACACTTCCTGCACATCATACTCACGTTACGAAATACCCCTTCAGATCCAATTGTCCAAGGGGTATTTCTATGTCGAAGAGGCTAGTTAAAACATGTGTAAGGTTTTGTCAGGGGGTTATCCCTGAACAGTTATCACGACATTTCCCTTTTTATGTCCGAGTTCTACGTATCTATGTGCCTCGGGTATCTGTTCCAGCGGGTAGCGTTTATCAATGACCGCTTTTATTTTGCCAGTTTCGATTAGCTCCTTGAGGAGTAGTAAATCTTCCGTAAGTATCTTTGCTATTCCTTGTCCTTCAACGGACACGTATCGCCCGCTCGGGGTTAGTGCCTTCTTGCAATTGGCTTTCGAGCTTTTCCCGACTGCATCAAAGATGATGTCATATCGCTCTTGTCTTTCCGTGAAATCCTCTTCGGTATAATCAATTATTTTATCGGCTCCCAATGATTTCACCAATTCAAAATTAGCGGCACTGCATACTCCGGTAACTTCTGCTCCAAAGTATTTGGCCAGCTGTACGGCTGAAGTTCCTACTGACCCGGATGCACCGTAGATGAGGACTTTTTGTCCGTCCTGGATCTTGGATTTTCTGAAAAAATGCAGAGCTGTCGTTCCTCCAAAAGAAACGGCGGCTGCTTCCTCATAGGTTACATTGGCAGGCTTTAGTGCGATTGCCCCGTCTTCAGGTAAGCATGTGTATTCGGCATGAGCTCCAAAATTCATTCCAGTCATGGCAAAAACCTGGTCGCCTTTTTTGAATTTTTTCACATTCCTGCCCGTTTCCTCTATTTCCCCGGCTAGCTCCACTCCGAGTATCGATTTTCGCGGTTTTCTAAGCCCTAGAAAAATCCGCATCGGTAGCCACAATAAAAGGGGGCTATTGAAACTCCGGACTCGTATGTCCCCTGAAGCGACTGTTGACGCATGGACCTTTACCAGAACTTCGTTGTCCTTCGGAGTTGGTTTTGCTACCTCTTTGAGTTCTATTACATCGGGTGAACCGTATTTCGTGCATACCATTGCTTTCATCGCAGGTCTCCTTAGTTTTTGATTCAATCTTTTAATACTATGATTGCAGCTGTAATATAAAACTACATTATGGAAGCATATTCATGATCACCATCATAAAATCATTAGCTGTCTTTGTCATCATTGCCCTCTATACTTGGTTTGGTATTATATAAAATGATGAATTCACGAGTAAAACCTTGAAATTCACGAGTAAAACTCCAAAACTCACGTGTAAATGCTTAGAATTCACGAGTAAATCCCCAAAACTTACGAGTAAAACCATAAAAAGGTATCCACACTTGACGTGTGGGTACCTTTTTTTATACATATTGCCAATTATAAATTATAAAATGTAATATATATATTGCAAAAAGTGAAATGAATCATATAATAAGAGTGAGTAATGGAATTAAATGGAGGTCGATCGATGATGGATTTATTTAAACGAACGAAAAAGATTACAGATGAGCGGGTTGAGCATGTAAGAAATAAAATTTATAAAGAAATGTATTACGTCATCTTGGCCATTTGCCTGGTGAGTGCACTTTTCAAACTATATAAATATGGTGCAGGCAGCGGGGAGCTATATCTGGAATTCGCGATCCTTGTTGCAGGAGGGCTGTATTACTTAGCTCGGTCCATTTTCTTAGGTGTATTCTGGGATGAGGTGGAGATGCATGACCGCACCAGCAAAACACCGATGAGCAGGAAGACGATTCTTGGTTCGGTTACTCTAGCACTCATCATCGCTATATTCATGGGGGTGAATAGTGCTGTATCCTATGCGGATGGCAGTTCCCAGGGCGTATGGTATTTTGTATTGGTATCGTTTGTATCCGTTTTGATCTATTTACCGATTTTACTTTTGTTTTTTGGTGGTATATACTTGCTGGCGAAGAAAATCGGAATGAAAAATAGCGAAGATAATAAGAAATTGTAGGTGGCTTCCCTTGAAAAATATAAAACTGAAGCTTGCGAGAGTAGAAAAGGACTTGTCACAAGATGAACTGGCCAAAATAGTCGGCGTTTCCAGGCAAACGATAGGATTGATTGAATCCGGAAAGTATAATCCCTCATTAAGTTTGTGTGTCGGTATTTGTAAAGCATTATCGCGAACATTAAATGATTTGTTTTGGGAGGAAGACTGATTAGGGTATCCATTGACTTGGATATCTTTTTAGGAATTTATCATCAAAAAATGGGGGAAGGTATAGCATGTAAGCAAAAAATCTAACATTCGAGAGGGATGGTTTGATGGATCGTACGATTGGTTACTTACGTGAGATATTATCTAACTATACGGACCAATATCCTGAAGCACAGGAAATTTATAATAAAATCAAAAGCGGACATTTTCATTCTGAAGAAGAACTCGTCAATAAGCTATCTGGTAAAGAAGCCAGTCTCCTTAACCATATTCTTCCTCAGGAAATCAAGCATGCGAAGGAAGCGAGTGATACGGAACGGGTCACGCAATTATCAGAGGTATATGAACTGATTATTATTTGATGAAACCTTGTCCATGATGATCATGGACAAGGTTTTGTTGGTTTTTTTATTCCATTTCACTTAGTGAATCCATATGACTGGCGATCATGGCGATGATCGTGCTTGCTTCTTCCTTGCTGAAAATGAAATTCGTTTCATCCTTAATCAGGTCATCATCCGCTGTCCGAATCCGGTTGATCCGTTTCAGCACACCATCACCTGTTTCCTGAACGATACCGAATTGGTAGGTGACCTCCACTTCATTATCCTGGAAATAGGCGGTCACTTCAGGCGTTTCCCAATCTACATCAATTTCGTATATATCGGAATCGTCGCCGTCAGGATCATCCAAATCATTATTATCATCATCCATATCATATTCATAATCGTAATCATCATCATCCGCTTCCAAATAGTTATGGAAGCTCTCGTGGACAGCATCGACAATATCTTCAATGTCCGAAAGGATGACCTTGCTGATTTGCCCTAAATCCGGCTCAAACGATTCCATATAAAATTCTTCATTATACGGATCAAAAAACAGCGTTGAAAAATAATCCCGCTCATTGTCATCCAGCTCTGTATAAAACTCGATCCGTGGATGCTTCGACCCGCGCTCCACGATCAAACTGCCATTGCGGTCGTATTTTTCACAAATTGATTGAAGATGATCCTGCAATTCCCCGCTTACTCTGTCAAACCATTCTAATGACATCAACATCCACTTCCTTTCGTGATTATTATTTCCCAGAAAAGGCGAACATGACGTGCCATTTAAAGCCAAATGCAATTTAACTTCCATCAAAAAGGTCAGTGATAAAAAAATGATTAAAAGGGAAAATAAACTGAAAAGCAAAAACGATAATAAAAATAGAGGGTAGATTTTAGAAGGGGATTTTTATTAAGCTTCCTTATACCTTTCAATGATAAAGTCAATAAAATACCTGCTTGCTATAGGCAATACCATTTATCTTTGTATGCCAAAGTAATTGTCCCGATAATAGAAGGAGAGATGGCTTTCGTTACAATCTTACAGGGACATTTATGTAAGAGCAGTTTCGGTAAAATCGAAATGCCAAGCTCTTGTTCAATCATCGACATAATCGCATAAGGATGATATGCCCGGTATTGTGTATCAGGTTCAAAATTGTTCTGTTTAAAAATGGCTCTTTTCGTAAAGATTGTTGTTTTTAAAACAAAACGATTTAAGGGTGATTGGAGCGGAAGTGCAAGACTCCTGCGGGAGCAGCGGGACAGGTGAGACCCCACAGGCGTTTACGCCGAGGAGGCTCACCGCCCGCCCCGCGGAAAGCGAGCATCTGGAGGGGAAATCAACCACACCGCACTACTTGGTAAATAGCAGTAAATAGCAACAAAGTATGCGAAAACAGCCTTGAAAATTAATAATGGTTCATTTATAACTCCCTCATCCAACAGAATATAAGGATCTTTTAGCAAATCCTCCAAGGAGACTTTAGTGGATGACGCTAAAGGGTGATCTACTGGCATTACAGCCACCATTTGGTCTTCTTGCAAAGGAATTGTAGATAGATCTGTAATATTTGAATTTACAAAGCCAAAGTCTAAGCTGCCTTTTTTAATCCAGTTTGGGATTTCCGTATAATTTCCTTGCTGTAATTCAAAATGAACAGTTGGGTAAAGTTCCTTGAAATCTTTGATCAATCCCGGTATCCGATGACATGTAACACTGGAGAAGGTGCCAATTCGAATAAGGCCGCTTTGCAGTCCCTCCACTACTTTATGCTTTTCAGTCAGTTCTCTATGTGAATGACAAATCTTCCGGATATATGGCAAAAATTCCTCGCCATCTGGTGTCAGTGTAATACCATTTCAAGAGCGTAAAATAAGAGTGGTGGAAAGCTCTTCCTCTAATGAATGCACCATTTGGCTAATGGCGGACTGCGTATAGCCAAGTTCTTCAGCAGCTTTTGTAAAACTGCCAGTTTCTATGGTTTTGATAAAAGCAATTCAATCTCACTAACCCCTTTGTATTAGTAATTCTAATAATATCTATTAAAGTCAAAAAAACTGATATAGAGCTGCCCAAATGATGGGGAGCTTTTTATACGTTTTCCGAAAAGTTTCAAGACCATGCTACTTTCATCCTGTAAAAGTTTATATAGAGTGTGAAAGGGGGTGAGTGATATGGCAAATCAAATTCCAGTATCAAGTACGTTGCGGATCGATTTTGAGACGGGGTTAAATGAAAAAGGGGCTCTCGTTTTCAAGCGGAGGACATTTTCAAACATCAAGGTCGAGGCGACGGCGGACCAGTTGTATTCAACAGCCGTTGCAATCGCAAGTGTACAGAATTATCCAATGGGTGAAGTGACCAGGGTGGATGCGTATTCTTTGATTGGCTAAACGGATTTCGAAAGATTTTTGAAGAGGGGGAGGTGATGTGAAATGGCTAAAGTATTGGAATTGATTTTCGTTACGGCGGAAGGAAAGTCAGCGACGATTTCCGTTGATAATCCGAAGGAGCCGGTCGGAGTTAACACGGTTAAACAGGCAATGGAAAAAATCATTGCGGGAAATGTGTTCGTAACATCCTCCGGGAATATCGTCGATTTGAAGGCGGCGCGCCTTGTTGAGCGGAATGTAGAGGAAGTGGAACTTATTTAAACGAAAGGGAGGTTCATCTTTGTTGGACACACTTGAAGTGAGGTGAATAAAAAAGTGGATCAAATTCTGCCATTTGTCAGTGATATTGGGTTCCCGATCATTGTTACCCTTTATTTGCTTCATAGAATCGAAACGAAATTGGATACTTTGAATGAAACCCTTGTAGAGCTGCCAAAACGCCTGCGAGAAGGGATTCCCAAGTAGGTTAGGAAGCATCATGAGTGATATCATTCATGATGCTTTTTCCTTTAAAATGGAAAAGTTTTAATAGATTCTAGTTTTATATCAAATCTATCGGGTATACATAAAACTGTAGCTAGTTCATAAAAAATCCCAAATAATAAGGAGGAGTTTTAATGACTAACAACAATGAAAAAATGAGCAGGGAAGAAGCTGGCCGCAAAGGCGGGGAAGCGACAGCAAAAAATCATGATAAGGAATTTTACCAAGAGATTGGTCATAAAGGCGGAGAGGCCACTTCCGAAAATCATGATAAGGATTTCTATCAGGAAATTGGCAAAAAAGGCGGAGAGGCTAGAGCCAATCAACGTGATGGATCCGATGATTGAAAAATGAGCAGGGAAAAGCAGGACTTAATGGCGAGGAAAAAAGTCGTCGCTAAAAAACGATCTGAAGTTTATAGCTGTTCAAGCGGGTACATGTCATATGTAGCTAGTACATGAAAAGTCCAAATAATAAGGAGGAATTTTTAATGGCTAACAACAATGAAAAAATGAGTCGTGAAGAAGCAGGACGTAAAGGTGGAGAAACAACAGCAAAAAATCATGATAAGGAATTCTACCAAGAGATTGGCCAAAAGGGCGGAGAAGCAACTTCCGAAAATCATGATAAGGAATTCTATCAAGAGATTGGCCAAAAAGGCGGAGAAGCAACTTCCGAAAATCATGATAAGGAATTCTATCAAGAGATTGGTAAAAAAGGCGGAGAAGCGACATCCGACAGTCATGGCAAGGAATTCTATCAGGAAATCGGCGAAAAAGGCGGACAGGCACGGGCCAATCAACGTGATGATTCCGATGATGGAAAAATGAGCCGTGAAGAAGCAGGACGCAAGGGCGGGGAAAAAAGCAGCCGTTAAAATATAATCCAGAAACTAATAAATGACCGAGGGAGTAACCACTCCCTCGGTTTTTTTATGCCATCACAGCACATTGCAAAGTGTGCTTGGAGAATTAAGTGGGTAAAGAAATAACACCTAGAAAAAGGAAGAGGTGATGAAGAAATTGATTGCCCATTATTTATTCCCCCGTTTAAAAGTAGGCGGAATTACATTCACTGCGAGGCATTCATTGCTTGCTCTTGGACTTGCGGGAATCGCTTATCTTATTTCCAATAAGAGGCAGCATCAGGCGGTATTCAAAACGGCTTCATTGATGTGTAAGATCGAACGGAAAGAAGATGCCATTACGCTTATTTGGCCTGATGAAGTCGGTTTCTATCGGGTATTTAGGGGGCAAGAGCTGATTTACAGCGGTTCAGAGCCGAAGGTTGCAGATCGGGGCCTGACTCCAGGAACCATTTACACGTACACGATAGATAGTTTGAATGAAAAAAATCAGGCAGTGAACAGGGTGAAGATACAGACATCAACGACCGCCCAGAGTAAAAAAGAAGATAATATCCTTTTGGATTTGGTATTCACGACAATTGTCGCAAAAGGCCAAACCAGTCTGGAATGGGAGCACATCAAAGGAATAAAAGAGTATACGATTTACCGAAACGGCGTGGATATTGGGAAAGTGGGCGGATGTTCCTTCAGTGATCGAAGTATTAGTGAAGATCTGGAATACACATATACCATAAAAGCTAAACGGCCCCTTCCACGGTCAGAGCAGGAGTCCTATGCCGTGAAATCACTTGTAGCGAGTATTGTCGGAGCCGTAAAAAAAGGTTCATCCCAAGCACAGGCAGCGATCGAGGAAATAACGAATACGAAAAAGATTGGGCCTGTAAAAAAGCTTTTGCAGTCAGTTGAAAACGATGCGGACGGTAAAAAGAAAAGAAATTGGCAGCTGCGCTATACAACCTTTTTACCGGAAGAATGGCTAAAAAACCCCAATCTTGCATCGAAGGTTCCCTATTTTAAAGGAGACAATCGCGCGTTTGATCCTGAATCACCCCGTTTCCGGACTAGAGTCGATGTGTATATTCACGAAAAGGAAAGAAAAGCCGAGATTGAATTTTCCAAAGCGGTCGGGAAAAGTGAAGCCTACAATCATGATGGCGATTTCCTCGAAGAAGGAGTTGCCTCGGATGAAGACATTGTAGTGAAGCGTGTATTATCCAATCATGAGAAAACGACCATTCAGCTGACACACTCTGTAGGCAACCCAATCATCATTTCTCCTGCCGTGGATTATAAAGTGATCGGGACCTTTTACCGAAATGGAGAAATCAATATCGCCGGCTATCATGATCAGGCACCGCATCACGAAGTCTACCTCAAGGAGGCAGATGACCCGGACTGGGAACCCCTGCACCTGGCGGAAAACAAAGGGCTCGAAATGATGGCGCATCCTACGGCCAATCATTTATGGAGATATTCCACGTTTACACAATGAAAAGGACGAAAAGCCCTGAGCGCTAATCGTCCTTTTTTTGTTCGTATACCTTCTTGAAGCCTGCTAGACCAGAGTAGCAGCTATTAAGTTATTTGCAATTATTAGTGAATTTTCGGTAATGATCACTTTTGTTATATCTTCCAATTTTCCCTATTGGTTTTTGGTTAATTAGTTATTTAGGAAAATTTAATTTAACTAATTATTGACCAAAATTCAAACGATAATTAAAATAAAATGAATAAAATAATTTTATCTGCTCCTACCCCAAACTTCTGAAGATGTTTGATTAGCCTTTTCCTGATTTTTTCCCCCTAAGTGCGAACTATTTCTCCACGGTCATTAATTAAATTAACATTAATGTTTACAAGTCTATTTATAAAAAGCGTTTTCGAACACCTGGCGACGGCAGCATACAGCTTTCTTCTTTCTTTCCGAACCATTTGTAACGGTTCCTGGCAATGAAATCATAAACGGAGTTACGGGTGAAGCTTGGGATGATGATGAAGCCGTAAAGCAACTTCCATGCCCCTTGTAAGCGGCGGCATATCCTCAAGGCTGCAGACGATTTATAGTAGGCCTTATCCCTTTCGATCAGGACCATGCTATCTATATCTGCAGGAACATCATACTTCTTCAGCAACTCTTGTCCCGCCTCACTTTGAAGCGAAGCGTAATGAAAAAGCCCCTGCGGATCCCGCTTTATAATGAACTGTACACTCGAATCGCAAAAGTTGCATTCACCATCAAACAAAATGATCGGATTCATGAACATTCCTCCTATAGAGAGACGTTATCATACTCATGCTTCTATAATACACTACCCGTTTTGGTTAGGCGAAAACGTCTGGAACTGCTTGGGAGTTGATTTTGGAAGTGATTGTTCGTTCCGGCAAGTCATCAACGGGTGCGTTAGCGCCATAAGCCAATTGGCGGGTGGAGTGTTTTGTTTAAGTCTCTTGTTATCAAACTGTTATTTTACATTAACTATCCTGTAAACAAGCTGTGATATGGTAGATACTCCAATGAAGTTCCTTAAGTAAAAGGCCGGCAATCCTATATTAGGGGAAAGCCGGCTTTTTCATTCAAACCATAATTGAGGATTAGAAGATAGAACGAGTAGTTTCTTTAAAGGGGGTAAGATTTCATGAAGCGTGATCCATATTTTGATAATGCGAAAGCTGTTTTAATCGTACTAGTTGTTTTGGGACACACATTAGCAAGAATGGTAGAAGAAAACGAATGGATTTTAACGATTTATTTGTTTATTTTTTCATTTCATATGCCAGCTTTTATTTTAGTATCCGGCTATTTTTCAAGAAAGATTAAAAGTAAAAAGGACTTCTGGGGGCTAATTAAGAAAATATTAATTCCCTATGTAATATTCCAGATGATTTATACCTTCTATTATCAGAGGTTATTTGATGAACCAATTGAATTCACAATTCTAACTCCAAGATGGGCTTTATGGTTCCTGATAAGCTTATTCTGTTGGAATATATTATTGTTACTATTCACCTCAAGGAAATATGGAATCGTTTTTTCTATAATTGTATCTCTAATAATTGGTTACTTTGGTGAAGTGAATGAATGGTTAAGTTTGTCGAGAACATTCTTTTTCTTTCCTTTCTTTTTAATTGGACATTTTTTAGAAAAGGATCATTTTGAGTGGGTTAAAAAGAAAAGGAATGCTCTAATCGGCTGGGGTGTACTAGGGCTAATTTTTGCCGGTATTTATTTCTTTGGTGAAATTACTTGGAGAGAGTGGTTTTATGGCCGTTTAGGTTATAAAGAATTAATGCAAGGTCCCATTGCCCTCGGGTTTATATATAAGTTGATCGTTTATGTAATCATGGGAGCGGCAACTTATTGTTTTCTTTGTATTGTTCCTAGAAAGCATACATTTTTTACTGAAATAGGATCCATTACATTAGCTATTTATCTTTTTCATATGTTTTTTCTGGAATATGTTTATAACTCATTTATTTATGATTGGATCAAAGAAAGTGGCCAATATTATGTTTTATTAGTCATATCTGTAACCATTATATTTATATTATCAAGAAAACCGATTGTAAAAGTGGAATGTCTGTTATTAGGAATGAAAATGAAAACATAACAGATTTTCAACACCTATAAAGTAACTAGCCCTTCCGTTTAAAGGGGTGAGTTAGTAGACAAAAGGGGTTTTATCTAAAGTTCAAAACAGAGTTGATTGGAGCGAGTGCCCTATGTTCCAATCAACGTTCCAGGTTTTATAAACCTAAATAAAAATCGAGACAAACTTGTTCTTCATCGAGTTTATCTACAGTCTGAGCCCTTCGGTTTGAAGGGTTTTTTTCATGAAAAGATGTAGTGATTTACAAAAAATCTATTTAAAGGGGATTAAATAAATCATCCAATAAAAGGACGATACCCCTTATAAAGTTATTGTAGGAAAGAAAAAGAAGAACATTCCCCGAAATGTTTCCAGAATTATTAAGGGGCAATTACTTTTGTATTTCACTTTCAATAAATCAACTCTAAACATTCAGATTTATTTTATTATGACTATATAGGATTTTACTATCACTAAAGGAGCGGCATATGAAAAAGTTTTTCTTCATCTTCATTTTGGCTTTAATCCCCTTCGCCTCTACGACTGTAAGTGCAGAATCTGACTTACCTCTCATTAGTGAAGCCGGGATCATTATTGATGCGAAAAGTGGAAAAGTATTATACGAAAAAAACATGAATAAAAGTATGTATCCAGCCAGTCTAACGAAAGTTGCCACTGCTATTTATGCTATAGAACACGGGAATATGGACGAACTAGTGACGGTTAGCAAAAAAGCAGCGAAGGCAGACGGGTCTTCGGTATTTATTGAACCTGGGGAGGAAATAGAGCTTTCCAATTTAATTGCAGGAATGCTAATCAACTCCGGAAATGATGCAGCCATCGCAATTGCAGAGCATATGTCTGGCAGTGAAAAACTGTTTATGGAAGATTTGAATGAGTTTTTAAGAAAAGAAGTAAACGTTACCGATACTCATTTTACGAACCCCCACGGATTGTTTGACAAAGACCATTTAACTACAGCCAGTGATCTTGCGAAAATTACCCAATATGCAATGAAAAATGAAACTTTCCGTGATTATTTTGGGAAGAAGGATTTACCATGGGAAGTGGAAACATGGGACACAACCCTAATTACCCATCATAAAATGTTAAAAGGCGAACTCCCCTATAAGGGAATAACCGGCGGGAAAACCGGTTTCGTCAGTCAGTCCGGCTACACCCTGATTTCCACGGCCACCAGAGGAGAGCAGGAATTGATTGCAGTCACTCTAAAAGCTCCTTCAGACAAGGTTGCCTACGCTGATACCAAGCTTTTATTCAATTATGGCTTTGATCACTTTAAGTCAGGCAAAATTGATAAAAAAAGCAAACTTTATTCAGTGGACTACTCTCATTCCTACACGCTGAACGAAGACTTATACTATACTCATTTAATCAGTGATCAACCTAGTCTAAAAACGAGTAATGATGGAATTCTCTCAATCATGAACCAAGAGGGGGAAGCAATAGAATCCTTTGACCTTAAAACGTTCGCTGATGTTAGGAACACAGTATTGCCTGCCCCGATTAAAAAAGAAGCAATCAATGATAAGCTAATAAAATTTTCTGTACTATCCCTAGGAGGGGGAGGATTTTAGAACTCGTTACTATACATACCCCAGTTTATACATAATAAAAACAATAAAAGAGTGCCCTTATCATTCATGACTGATAGGTGTACTCTTTTATTTTTATTGATGATTCAGCAACAGGAAGATTCTTATCGTACTGCAAAAATGTCGTGTTTTTAGATAGGACAATTTGATTGTGTGAAATAAAATTCTATTCCTGAATTTGTTATATTTACCTAAAATAATGACTGAATTGGAAATGGCGTTTATGAACATAATAGTAGTAAAAAAACATTAGGGATGATTTCATGATGTATATCTATAATGATTATGGGGGTACACATACCACATCTTTGGCTGCCGCATATCATTTAAAACAATTACCACAATCGGAAAGAAAATTAACATCGGAAGAAATATTAAATGTAAAATATTTTAACAAATTAACGAAAAAGGAATTTGGAAAGCTAATTTTTCGGGGGACCGATGAAGAGGGCAACTCAGTTTATACAATTGGACATAAAAGAGAGAAACTCGTTGTTCCGGCATTAAAAGAATTGACTTTACTATTAGAAGAGAAATTTCATTTTAACGAAAAAATAGTATTCTCCCATACATCACCAACTGTACCTATTGCCATGTCTATAGGGGGATTCCTATCAAGAGTATTAAAAATTGATTTTATAGGTGTACCATTATTAATTATAGGTGCAAAACAATGCTGTGATAATATTTTTAGGTTGGTTGAAAATACAAAACAAATAGGGAAAGCAGCGAATGGGGAAAAAGTGATTATATTGGAAAATGAAATATATAAGTAATACGATTAAAAGTTTTATCTCTGTTGGATGCCGGAATTGTATGAGAAGCGATATATATTAAGTCAACTTTTGTTACGCCTCTGGATGGATATGTGCTATAGAAGACGTGGTGCTTGTTCATTTTAACGGGTGCGTTAGCTGAAGATTAGCACTTTCGACTTAATTTCAGAAAATTGAGGTTTTATGAAATAGAAAAAATAACCCCGAAAGATTGAGGTTATTTTTTATTTACTTGACGTCCACTTTTTTTGGAGCTCTGTGAACTTGTGTTTCCAATTTGAAATTCATTACCTAGTTCAACATCATTTCTTTTATCCTGTTTCTCGATTTGCTTTCTCGTTTGATCCTTGTTTTGCATCCCTTGTTTAGACATTACGTATCCATCTCGCTTTCAATGTTATTGTTTTTAATATGCGCAAGTATGAGGAAAATTAATACGTATAATTCTTGTCTTTAGTAGCTTATTATTTGTCCTTGTTGAAATATCAGGTGCGTTAGCTGAAAATCTGAGCTGTCTTTAAGGCAGTTTTTTTTGTGCAACTAACGGGCAGGATAGTTCAACAAAGGGATGGATTAATTAATAAGATGGTAATTGGACTTAACCGAACAATAAACCACCACCCGAAAGTGGAAGTTTATTAATTGAATCGAGGAAATTACTGTTCTTTTAAGCTGGTTACAGAAACACTTTGTTTTTTATTTGGATCATCAAGGGGATGGATTGTAGCCGTTCCATTTTGTTCATCGACGTGCTCGATATAGATGCTTTCCTCATTATAGGTTACATTTACCATATGTGGTGAAGAAGCAATTTCTTCTGCTCGTTGTGCTTTCATTTTCGCCACCTCCTTTGATTTTGCAACATGTATAATATTTGTTTCGGATTACTTAGTTATACTTGTTGTATTAAAATTCTTCCAAGAAACCCTTAAAGCCTTACTTAACTAACTGGTGCGTTAGCTGAAGATCGAGTTATATGTAAGGCAGCTTTTAACCATCTCGGCAGGTAAGTTCTAAAGATTAAAACAGTGATTTGGTATAATTACAGAAAATTTAAAACGTTCAGGGGGATGTAAAATGAATAGTAAGGGGTTTTCAATTTCCACTAATAAAAAGTATTTAGATGTGGATTTAATACATGATTTTTTGAATCAGGAAGCTTATTGGTCAAAGGGAATACTCAAAGAAACAGTAATAAAGTCAATTGATAATACGACCTTATGTTTTGGGGTTTATAAAGGTGAAATGGAAAATGAAGGAGGTGAACAAGTTGGATTTGCAAGAGTAATAACCGATTTAACGACCCATGCGTACCTTTGCGATGTGTTTATATTACCTGACTATCGTAAATTAGGATTATCAAAATGGTTAATGGAGGTTATCACCAACCATTCCGAACTAGAAGGGGTTCGCAGGTTTATGTTAGCTACTAATGATGCCCATTCATTATATAAAAAATATGGTTTTAATCAGATTGATAATCCAGAGCTATTTATGCAAAAAGTCCGTAAATCCCCATCTCAACAATGAGAGTATTTTCAATAACTGGGGCAAAAGTTCTCTAAGGGGCAGTGACGAATTGCTCTTTTCTTATAGGGCAAAAGGGGCTTAGCTGAAGTAGAAATTCTGACTTATATGCAGGAATACAGGAGCCAAATGTGAATACCGGTTAATTGACGATGCTTATATAACTATTTTAATAGAAAATGTTTATACCCTGCATCATCGTGCACAGAATGTCGGATGATTCGTTTCAACTCCTGCTATTCTGTTGATATAAGGGAGGTCATTGAATGGATTTGCTCAAAAATATGAATGGTGCCATTAAATTCATTGAAGAAAATCTTACGAACGAAATTGACTTTAAAGAGGTTGCAAGGCTAGCTTATTGCTCGGAATATCATTTTAAAAGGATGTTTTCCTTCCTTGCAGGTATTTCACTATCCGAGTATATCCGCCGAAGACGACTTACACTTGCAGCGTTTGAGCTTAAAGATAACAACATAAAGGTCATTGATATAGCGATAAAGTACGGATACAGTTCACCGGACTCGTTTGCGAGAGCATTTCAACATTTGCATGGCATCACACCAACAGAAGCGAGAAGTAATGGCCATTCACTTAAAGCGTATCCACCGATGTCCTTCCAATTATCCATTAAAGGAGGCAGTGAAATGAACTATCGAATTGAAGAAAAAGAGGCATTTCTTATAATTGGAATGAAAAAAAGAGTTCCAATCATTTTTAACGGGGTTAATCCAGAGATTGCATCCATGTGGAAAAGTTTAGACGAGAAAATGATAAATGAACTTAAAAACCTTTCGAATGTCGAGCCATTAGGTCTGCTTAGTGCATCTGCGAACTTTTCCGAAGGCAGATTTGAGGAAAAAGGGGAGCTTGATCATTATATCGGCGCAGCAACAACGAGGGAATGTCCAGATGATTTAACACAGCTGAAAGTGGATGCATCTACATGGGCCGTATTCGAAGCAGTCGGACCCTTTCCTGAAACACTGCAAAATGTATGGGACCGGATTTATTCCGAGTTTTTTCCATCCTCTAACTATGAACAAAGAGAAGGGCCGGAAATCCTTTGGAACGAAAATAAAGATATTACCTCACCGACATTTAGAAGTGAAATATGGATCCCTGTTATAAAAAAGTAGAAAAAAATCTATTCGAATAGCTGTCTTAAGGCAGCTTTTTCTTATGGAACAAACAGGCAGGAAGGTGGAATGGGGGCTAGGTAATAATTGCTAAAACGAGCTAAATGATGGATAGAAAGTGCTTATATAAGGAGATTGAGAAATGCCTGTTATTGAGTATCAACAATTTATTAAAGCACTGGTTGAATGATGTTTTGACCTGAAGAGGAGCGTGGATATCCATACCAAAACGACAGCGAAAACAAAGGAAATTGCAGTTGATGGTGTAACAGAAGGTCTATTAGAGGAGGGAGATACTGTAACTTGGGAAGCCATTCACACAAGTGACATGAATGGTAAAACCAAATAAGTTTGTGGATATTATGGTGAAGAGACCTTCCATTCCCTTCGCACATACACATCCGTTTAAAGAAGAGCAGGGCGGGACTATAATGATAGATAAATTTCAATATAAGTCACCGTTCGGTCCTATTGGAGTTTTAGCTGATCAGTTGTTTTTGGAGAAATATATGCGAGCCTTTATCGTTTCTCGTGCAAGGCACTGAAAAAGATTGCCGAGAATACGCACTAGGTTCAATAGTGGCAGGTCAGTTCATCAAGAAAAGAAATGTTGAATTTGCCTTAACTATCACACTTAATAATTATGAACTACGTGAGAAAACACGACTGGTAATAAAAAAGTCGTTATAGAACTAATGGGTGCTTTAGCTGAAGTTCGTAGCTGTTTTTATCACCGGCACCCTGAACGTTAGCAAGTGGCTCGGCTCAGCGGTACAACCGTGTTAGGCCCGCGGATACAACCGGCCTTTATTTATAATTACGGATCAAATCATTTTGGTGCGATTTGATCTTTTTATTTGTTTTTATAACAATAACACAGATAGAACAAATGTTCCAGTATAAAAGTGTAAAATTATTACTTTTTTTAAGAAATCAGCTCTGATAAAGTAGGTTAGCTAAGGAGCCGTAGGGTTTTCCAAATTCGTAAGAGGATTATGATATAATTATCCAGAAAAGGAGAATATTAATTGAATGCACTAATTATCTCTATATATGTAACTCTTACACTTGTATCTCTCTTTACTTTCGCTGGACCTTATTCTCCGTTGGTGGGACTTGCAGTTGGATTGCCATTACATATTCTAATATTACTTACACAAATATATAAAGAACTAAAAGTGATATCTAAAAAACTATACGAATAATTTTGTCAACTCTACGTTCTGTGCAGTGACGTGAGTGTTATGGATAAACCAAAAAAAGAAAGGGGTGAAGTTCCTTTGAGTTACAATATCGGTGATATGGTATATCAACTTATTATGTTTGTTTTGTTGTGTGGGATGATTTTTGCTGTTTACTTTTTTGTTCGGTCTCTTCTTACAAGGTCAAAACAATCCCATAAAATAGAACAAAAGCTTGATAGAGTCATTGAGATGCTTGAAAAGGATAAAAGAGAGTAATTTTTTTTAATCCTTTTCTTTTTTTGTGCCTTTACATTTTATGGTCACTCTAAAATACTAGTAGCGGCGCAGGTTAGTCCAATAAGAAGTCGAATATACTTTAGTGAGTTCATCTAGTGCAAAAAAGATTATGGAGCAAATAACCGCAAAGATAAAGAAACCTCCTGGGTCGATAAAGTATGTAGCCAATCCAAAACCAAAATGTATTGCTCCAGATAACCAGAAACGAATATGGAAGAACTTCATTGAAATAATTTCAGCAATCAGTGAGACTGGTAAGCCATAAAAGAAATTTCCCATTAAAGTATAAAAAAGCACAATAAGAATAATCTGAAATAAATCTCCATCTAATGTAAAGGATGGTTCTTCAAAGATCGAGACTAGAAATAAACCAATTGTAAAGGTCAATGATGAGTAGAATGCCACTTTAATTTTTCTGAAATGGTCTTTATACAGAAGCTTTCTAATCACAGGAAATAAAAACGCAATCGTTATAAAAGCAAGTAAGGTTTTAATTATGTTTGGTGTAGTTGAAACAAGTACTATTGTCAACAGAACAAGCATGGAGAATACAAGAATATAAGAATTTCCTTTTATCATAAATACCTCGGACCTTTTTAGCTTCATATTACAATAAGCTGAAGTTAATAGGAATTAGATGTCACAAACAATAAAAATTTTCAATGAGTAATAAGGTGTCCGGAAGTTCTGAGCTGTGTTAGGCGAAGCTACATGAAATCTCCAAACAAAACCCTGTTAAACTGTTTTATTTCGGATCACCTAAAGGTGGTTAAAAAAGTTTTCGGTGATTTTTGTGTCATTATCCTAAATAGAACATAAGTTGAAGTAACCCATTTAATTTTCCTCCTAAAACGAATAAGGAGATGTTTCTATTGTCAAATTGTGGTCATGAATCAAGTTGTTGTAATGATGTTGGTGGATTTGGTGGAGGTTTCGCTTTTATAGTCGTTTTGTTTATACTCTTAATCATCGTTGGAGCGGCTTGTTTCGGCGGTGACGGAGGTTACGGCGGTTATGGCGGCGGTTGCAGCCCCGTACAAGGATATGGCGGTTTCTGCTAAAGTAGTATTTTAAAAAAGCCGACCTTTATTGGTCGGCTTCTTTTATGACTAATTTATCGCGAAGTTAGCTTAATGACTGAATCGATCATTTCATCCCAATCTTCACTATGAATCTCGTGCCCTGATCCATCAAGAGTCACTAATTCTGCATGAGGGATGGCTTTTGCAAGAGCAAGCCCGTGTTCGTATGGCAAGGCTGGATCTTCTGTGCCATGAATAATGAGGACAGGTATGGATATCTCACCCATTCTATCATAATATTCGTCCCCTCCAGCAAGCAAAGCATGATTGAATCTGCTCGGCAGCTGTTTGGCACGGTCCGCCTCTCTTTTTGCCAGTTTATACATTCTTTCCTGCTCATAAGGTTTGGAACCGGCTAAAGTTTTCCATCCATCCGCAAGAAAAGCGATGACCGTCTCCCGATTTGACCAATCCATGGAAGCACTCTTTGCATGATGATCCAATATGCTTTGGTCCATTGGAGGCAGTTTTTCCATGACAGTCCCGAACACACTTGATGCAATTAGCGTAAGCGTAGTTACGCGTTCCGGGTATCTTAATGCAAGAATCTGGCCGATCATACCGCCTAGGGACATCCCGACGATAGTCGCCCGCTCTATGGAATAAGCGTCAAGGACACCCGCGGCATCGTCAGCCAAATCCGTTATTGTATAGTTGGAGGTACCGGGTTCATAACTGACCGATCGTCCGAGATCCCGATGATCGTACCGAATGACAAACCTCCCCGAATCAGCGAGGCGGACACAGAAGTCAGCATCCCACCAGTCTAATGAAGACATCGCACCCATGATCAAAAGCACGGCAGGGTCCTTACGGTTTCCAAAACTTTCAGTACATATATCGACTTTATTTATTTTCAGTATCTGTTCACTCATGTTTTTTTACCTCCGTATTAAATATTATCCAATAGCCGATACGATGGCGCAGATCAATAAATTCTTTCCGGAGCATGATGATTGGCCTGCGCTTTTAATTATCGCAGTCTAACCCACTTAATAATCATGACGAGGCCTCCTTTTGATATGTGTAAAATGGGAGGTTTCCCTATATTACTGTAACATGGGAGATTTCTTTTTGTCACCAAATTTTTCCATATTTCCATGAAGACAGAAAACCCCGAATACAGAGCACCTTTTTTGGTGTCCTTTATTCGGGGTTTTAGAGATCCATTTTATTGAGCTGTATACCCGCCATCTAACACGACTGCCTGGCCTGTGATGCCCCGTGCTTTGTCGCTTGCGAGGAAAATGGCGTAGTCGGCAATTTCACTTACATCGAGTAAGCGGTTTTGTGGGACAAGTGGATAGATGACCTCTTCCAAAACGCTTTCTAGCGGTACTTGTCTTGTTTTCGCCAGGTCCTCCAGTTGACCGCGGACGAGAGGCGTGTCTACGTATCCTGGGCAAAGGGCATTGACGGTAATGCCAAAAGAGGCGCTTTCCAAGGCGGCGACTTTCGTCAATCCGATTACACCGTGCTTGGCACTATTGTACGCTGCTTTGTTGGCAAATCCAATCAGACCATTAATGGAAGAGATGTTGATGATTCTGCCGAAGCCCTGTTCTTTCATGATCGGCAAAACGTTCTTAATTGAAATGAATGGCGCGGTCAGCATGATTTTGATCATCAGTTCGAATTTTTCAGTAGGAAACTCCTCGATTGGAGCAACATGCTGAAGGCCGGCATTATTGATGAAAATATCTATTCGTCCATATTTGTCTTTAGCTTGTTTGATTAGTTGGATTATATCCTCTTCACTTGTTACGTCAGCTTTTAAGCCGATAACCTCCAAGCCATTGTTCCTCAGGTCTTGAGCAGCTTTTTCAACCGTGTTTTGATCAAGGTCGGACAAAACGACCTTTGTGCCATTTTCAGCGAATATCTTTCCAATCTCAAAGCCGATTCCTCTAGCTGATCCGGTAATGATCGCCACTTTATCTTTAACCATATTACATTCCTCCAATAAAAAATGTAATGGTCCAGATCTGTCATTTTATGTCGTAAACAGGGAATATTTCACAGAGTAAGCTCCATTGGAAATATAAAGGGAAGGTTATTAAAAATATGGTTTAGGTTAATGAGTAAGAGTCTATCATGATTTTCAAGATAAAAAAAGAATTTTATTTCCCCTTTTCGTTGGCATAGATATTGCATATATAAAAAGGTGAGTAAATAAAGGTAATTGAAACGGAAAGGGGAAGCTGGATGATTAAAAAAATAGCCATTATCGGTTCAGGTGTAATGGGAAGCGGGATCGCTCAGTCTTTTGCAGTTAGCGGATATATCGTCGCCATTAACGATATAAAGGAAGAGTTGCTACACCGTGCCCAAAATCGAATTTCTGAGAATCTATCATTGCTCATTGAGGAAGGGGGTTTGACTGATCAGGAAAAGCAAGTCGCTTTAGCCCATATTACATATAGCGTGGATTTGGAAGGGGCAGTAAGGGATGCTGATTTTATCATTGAAGCCATTCCGGAAGTCATCGAGCTGAAGTTGAATCTATATGAGCAAATGGAGGAGATAATTAAACCGGATGCCATTGTTGCCTCCAATACATCGACCTTTCCGATTTCTCAATTGATGGAGAAGGCCTCGTTTGCGGACCGAATGGTCATAACGCATTTCTTTAATCCTGGCCATTTGGTTCCATTGGTTGAAATTGTTCAGCATGACGAAACAAAGCCGGAAATCGTCAAGACAACAATGGAGTTGATGCGTAAAATCGGCAAGTCTCCGATTCTCTTGAAAAAAGAAATAGCAGGATTCATTGCCAACCGTCTCCAGACTGCCTTGATGAGGGAAGCCTTTTATCTATTAAAAGAGGACATCGCCAATGCTGAGGATATCGATACAGCGATAACGGCTGGACCAGGTTTTCGATGGGCATTTACCGGGCCGATCGAGATTGCTGATTTTGGCGGACTGGATACATGGCAGCGCGTTTTCGATAATGTTTCACCGGTATTGGATCAGAGTAAGGAGGCCCCTGATTTGATTCGTGATTTGGTGGCTGAGGGTAAGCTTGGGACGAAGTCGGGAGAAGGGATTTTTACGTATGAACAATCTACTGTTTCTCAGAAAATCAATGAGAGGGACCGTAATTTTATTAAACTGGGAAAATTAAAATCGGAGAAGGAGGATGTATGATGAGAGAAGTAGTGATTGTAGGGGCAGCAAGAACACCAGTTGGTGCATTTGGAGGCAGCCTTGCCAATGTGTCGGCGGTCGACTTGGGAGTTGTGGCCGCCAAGGAAGCGATTAAGCGGGCTAATATCTCGGCTGATATGATCGATGAAGTATTGGTAGGGAATATTCTCTCTGCTGGATTAGGGCAAAATGTGGCACGTCAGGTTGCGATTCATGCAGGGATTCCGGAAACAACGCCGGCCATGGCCATTAATAAACTTTGCGGATCTGGTCTCCGTACGGTCATAATGGGAGCGCAATTCATTGCCCTTGGTGATGCTGATGTGATTCTTGCCGGGGGCATTGAAAGCATGAGCAATGCCCCATATTTACTTCCAAATTATCGTTTTGGACAGAAAATGGGTAATGCCGAAGCAGTTGATTCCATGACATATGACGCCTTAACGGATGTTTTTAATCAATATCATATGGGCGTGACTGCGGAGAATATTGCCGAGCAGTGGGAAATCAGCCGTGAAAAGCAGGACGAATTTGCTTTAGATAGCCAAAGAAAGGCTGAAAAGGCACAGCTTGAAGGACGATTTGCAGATGAAATCGTACCTGTTGAATATAAACGCAGAGGAAAGACGGTCTTGGTGGACCAAGATGAACACCCGCGTCATGGGCTGACGATCGATCAGCTAGCGAAGCTGCGTCCTGCTTTTAAGGAAAATGGAACGGTTACGGCAGGAAATGCATCCGGAATCAACGATGGGGGTGCAATGTTAGTCCTGATGTCTAAAGAAAAAGCGGACGAACTGGGACTGGAAGCATTAGCAACAATTAAGTCATATGCAAACGCTGCGCTTGATCCGAAAATCATGGGATACGGTCCCGTGCCTGCGACAAGGAAAGCTTTGGCAAAAGCGGGATGGACAATAGAGGATATTGATTTGATGGAAGTGAATGAAGCCTTTGCGGCACAGTCACTCGCCGTGCTTAAAGACCTTGAACTGAAGCCGGAGAAAGTGAATGTAAATGGCGGTGCGATAGCTCTGGGTCATCCGGTAGGTGCTTCCGGTGCCCGCATCTTGGTGACTCTATTGTATGAAATGAAGCGCAGAGATGCAAAAACGGGACTTGCCACATTATGTATCGGTGGCGGACAGGGGACTGCGCTGATTGTGGAACGGTAATGACTTGGCCTCATTTTCCTATGATATAATGGAGGAAACTTCAGACGGGTTAAGGAGAATAGGAATGGCCAGCGATAATAAAACTATTCAATTGGAATTAGTGAAAGCGATATTGGAAGAATTGCCTTTTGGTGTTTTGGTGACGAAAGACGAAAAAGAAATCGTTCTAAGCAATCGCGTATTATCAGAGGCTTTTGCTGAGAATCAATTTGAGATGCAAATAAATTTGATTTTAGAAAAAAACCTTGTACCAGCTGTAAACACTCCGATCCGTTTGAATGATAATAATGGGATTGTCAGAAAAACCATCATTCAAATGGGTGATGAGGAGTATCAGATTTACCTCCTATTGTTTACAAATAATAAAAGTGATTTTCTTAATATCGATAATCATGAAGAACTTCTGTTTAAGGATATTATCGAGTTTGCCTATGACGGCTTGGTGATGGTCGATACGGAAGGGTATGTCCAAATGCTGAGCCACGCGTATGCGGATTTTCTTGGGGTCAATCAGGAAAGCTCGATAGGGAAACATGTAACGGAGGTCATTGAAAACACCCGTATGCATGTGGTCGCCAAAACTGGCAAGCAAGAGGTCGCTGAATTACAAAAAATTAAAGATAATTATATAATTGCGACCCGCTCCCCGATACGGAAACAAGATAAATTAATAGGAGCGGTCGGAAAGATCCTTTTTAAGAATGTCGGACAATTTACCGCTCTTTCCAAGCGGATAAATTCACTTGAAGTAGAGCTGAAAAAGTACAAAGGCGATTTTCGCGAGAGAAATAAGGCCTCATATACGTTTGATCATTTGATGGGAAGAAGTCCTGCTTTCATGGGAGTAAAAGGTCAAGCCAAAATTGCGGCTAAAAGCGACTCGAATGTGTTGATTTTGGGCGAAAGCGGAACAGGTAAGGAGCTGTTTGCCCATTCCATTCATAATGATAGCAGACGGGCCATGGGCGTATTTGTCAAAGTGAACTGTGCCGCCATCCCGGCAGAGCTGCTGGAATCAGAGCTTTTTGGTTATGAAGAGGGTTCTTTCACTGGTGCAAAAAAAGGCGGAAAAGCAGGTAAGTTCGAAGCGGCTGAAGGCGGAACGATTTTTCTCGATGAAATCGGTGAGCTGCCACTTCATATGCAAGTGAAGCTGCTCCGTGTTTTACAAGAAAAAGAGATTGAGAGAGTAGGTTCTACGGGAAGTATTCCGATTGATGTACGGGTCATCGCTGCAACGAACCGTAATCTGGAGGAAATGGTCTCGAAAGGGGAATTCCGGCTTGATATGTATTACCGGCTGAAGGTCTTGCAAATTCAGGTTCCTTCCTTAAGGGAGCGACCGGAGGACATTGAAATACTGGGAAATCATTTTGTTGAAAAGTACCAGAACCTCATGAAAAAACGCGTAATGGGAATGAGTGATCAAGCATTACGGCTGCTTCGTCTTTATAAATGGCCGGGGAATATTCGTGAGTTGGAGAATATCATTGAACGCGCAATGAATATTGTTGAAGAAGGGGAAATGATACGTTCCAAGCATCTCCCTAAAGAAATAACGGGTCATAAAGAATCAGTATCGATCCGCACCTTAGCTGAAGTAATGGATGAAACGGAACGGGCTGCAATCGTTTCATGTTTGGAAATGACCTCAGGCAATAAATCAGAAACGGCAAAGAGACTCGGAGTGAGTCGAACAACACTATATGAAAAAATGAATAAATATGGTTTATGACTGCAGAATTTGTCCTTTTGCGAAGGGTACTTTCTAAATTTTAAAAATAGTAGATTGGACGGTGAGCGAGTGCCTGTAGAGGAAATCAACGATCAAATTGTACAAACCGTAAAAAAACTATAGACCAACTCGATTTTCATTTAGTATGTCTACATGAAGTGCCCTTTAGTCCAAGGGCACTTTTTTTATACTTTTTAACCTCCTCTTAAGAGGGTGTGTTAGGAAATCCGTACATAAAAGGAAAAGGAATTTAAATATTGTAAGAAAAGTCTTACACTTTTTTTAAGTTTATAAGTAGGTGTACTGAAACCTTGACAGTTTTAAGGATTTTAGCTTTTAAAAGGGAAATAAAATGTTGGAAAAGGCTTTAAAAGATAAGATTTTTCATAGTATTAAAGTTGGCACAATAATTGCATAATTAACTTTAGTGAATGGCCTATCTGTCATTTTATATGGTTTTTTCACGTAAAATGAAAAGGGATTTCGTAATTCAGCAAATTGTTGAAAGCGTTCTCAAAAATTGGAAGATCATTCAGCCTGACTTGGGGAAGGCAGGCATGGATGGTAAAAGCGGAAAGATTAAAAATGTGGAATTTAGGAGATTAATAGTTCTATTTAAATGCTGCCGAAATCATTTTGGGGCAAGGGGAGAAAAGGGGGAATTGAGTTGGTGATTCAAATTTTAGCCATTGTTGTGGCGCTGGGACTTTTAATCTTTTTAGCCTACCGGGGCTATCCGGTCATTATCATAGCGCCGGTTGTTACTTTACTGGCGGTCATCTTATCCGGTGGACATTTGCTGCCGAGTTACACAGAGACATATATGACGTTTGCGGCTAACTATATAAAAGCGTTTTTTCCGATATTTTTATTAGGGGCCGTATTCGGAAAAGTCATGGAGATGAGCGGTGCAGCTGCATCCATCGCCAAGACCATCGTAAAATCACTAGGCTCAAAGCAGGCCATTCTTGCTGTAGTGCTGGCGTGTTCGGCGCTGACATATGGCGGGGTTTCATTGTTTGTAGTGGCATTCGCCGTTTATCCATTCGCGGCGGCAATTTTTAAAGAAGCAGACATTCCAAAGAGATTATTGCCGGGAACGATAGCATTAGGCGCTTTCACTTATACGATGGATGCCCTTCCTGGAACACCTCAGATTCAAAATATCATACCAACGAATTATTTCGGAACAGATACGTATGCAGCTCCAATAATAGGGATTATTGGCGCGATCATGGTATTCACTGGAGGAATGATCTGGTTAGAGCGTCGCCGTAAACAAGCGTTGGCAAATGGTGAAGGATATGGGGAAGGACATATTAATGAACCAGAAAGTGCAGAACAGCAAAACCTGCCTAACTTTTGGCTGTCCATCGTACCGCTCATCCTTGTCGTAGCATTTAATTTTGCTTTCAGCCGCAGTGCCATTTCGGTTAAGCACTGGTATGATGCATCAATGTTGAAGGAAACTTTCAACATTGCCGATGTAAGCACAGTCACTTCATCCTGGTCTTTGATTGTTGCTTTGACAATCGGTATTATTGCAGCGATGCTTCTGAATGTTGGACGTATCAAGGTAAAACTGGCAAGTGGATTAACAGCTGCGGCAATGGGATCATTGCTTGCCATATTCAATACCGCTTCTGAAGTTGGTTTTGGGAACGTTGTGAAAACGCTACCTGGATTCTCGGTCATTCAAAACTGGGTGTTCAATGCAAGCGGTAATCCACTCGTATCTGAAGCTATTGCCGTCAATGTTCTGGCAGGAATAACCGGATCTGCATCTGGTGGACTTTCGATTGCGTTGGAAGTAATGGGAGGACACTATTTGCAGGTAGCCCAAAGTGTCGGAATCACCCCGGAAATGCTTCATCGAATTGCATCCATGGCATCTGGCGGAATGGATACGCTGCCGCATAATGGTGCAGTCATTACCTTACTTGCTATTACTGGACTGACACATCGTCAATCTTACAAAGATATCTTTGCGATTACAATTTTGAAAACAGTGACCGTGTTCATCATTGCTTTTGCAACTTCACTGTTTATTTAATAGAATAGTATTTAGAATGGAGATGATGGAAAATGAGTAAAATATTAACATCTTTTGATAGCGCTATTCAACAAATCGAGGATGGAGCAACCATTATCGTCGGCGGGTTCGGATTAAGCGGAATTCCAGAAAAACTGATCATTGCTTTGCGTAACAAAGGTGTAAAGGATTTGACGATTGTCAGCAATAATTGTGGAGTCGACGATTGGGGTCTAGGGCTTTTGCTTGAAAACAAACAAATCAAAAAAATGATTGCTTCTTATGTAGGGGAAAATAAGTTGTTTGAACAGCAATTTTTAAGCGGCGAGCTGGAGGTCGAGCTAGTTCCCCAAGGAACGCTGGCCGAGCGTTTAAGAGCGGGCGGAGCGGGAATTCCTGCCTTTTATACAGCTACAGGAGTAGGAACGGAAGTCGCAAAAGGTAAAGAACATAAAGAATTTGATGGCCGCACATACATTATGGAAAAAGGAATAGTCGGAGATTTTGCCTTTGTAAAGGCCTGGAAAGCAGATCATTTCGGTAATCTTGTATATCGGAAAACGGCAAGGAATTTTAACCCTGTCGTTGCCACCGCAGGGAAAGTCACGATTGTCGAAGTGGAGGAGCTTGTGGGCACAGGAGAGCTTGATCCGGATGAAATTCATACTTCAGGGGTTTATGTACAGAAAGTGCTTGTAGGGAATGACTATGAAAAACGAATTGAAAGACTTACAACTGCTAACGCATAAAAAGGAGGAGTATTCGAATGACAAGACAACTAATCTTAGAACGGGCCGTTAAAGAAATCCAGGATGGCATGTGTGTAAATTTAGGGATTGGAATGCCGACCTTGATTGCCAACATGATTCCGAATGACTTTAATGTCATGCTACAATCGGAAAATGGCTTACTGGGAATCGGGCCTTATCCCCAAAAGGCTGAAGTCGATCCGGATTTGATCAATGCAGGAAAAGAAACAGTAACCGCAAAAGCGGGGGCATCATTTTTTGATAGCGCTGAATCATTCGCGATGATTCGCGGCGGCCATATCGATCTAGCCATTTTAGGCGGGATGGAAGTTTCCGAAAATGGGGACTTGGCAAACTGGATGATTCCAGGGAAGATGGTAAAAGGGATGGGAGGAGCGATGGACCTCGTCCAAGGCGCAAAACGTATTGTTGTCATCATGGACCATGTGAACAAGCATGGGGAATCCAAAGTGAAAAAGAACTGTACATTGCCATTGACGGGAGAAAAAGTCGTACATTGCCTGATTACCGAATTGGCTGTTTTTCAATTTACAGAAGCGGGCATGGAATTGATTGAACTGCAAAATGGCGTAACACTTGATGAAGTGAAAAGCAAAACAGAGGCTGACTTTACGATAAGCCCCTCAATTGAAATTAAAGCGTAAGATAAAGATTAAAAAATAATACATGATTAGACTGCTTTCATTCGCTAACGGGCGAACGGAAGCAGTCTAATTTTTTTGGGGAAATTCCCTTGCAATAATGAAGGAACGACAGGCCTTTTCACCTCAGTTAACAATTATTGGCAGACAGTCGGAGAAAAGGGGGCGGATTTCAGAAAGAGGGTTTGTGTAATGATTTCCCACGAGGCACTTGCTTTCCACGGGCGGTCCCGGCAGCCTCCTCGGCGTTCGCCTGCGGGGTCTCCCTTGGCCACGCTTTCCCCGCAGGAGTCTCGTGCCCTCCATTCCAATCAACTGGAACTTCTTTTTAAGAAATATTGTAGGGAAACCGGAACTTCTTCCCCAATTTGTCTACAGTCTGGCGGTTTCATATTTTTACGATAAAAGGAGTTTCGAATTGCACTCGCCCCGAACCAAGATTTTAATTGTAAGCTTGATTATCTTTCATGTTTTTTACATATTACTTCTATTCTCTAATAAATGAGATCGAACTTTTCCAACTATGCTACTTTTCCGTAAAAAAGGCTTATATAAAGTCTGATGGGAATTCAAAAGGAGGGATTATAGTGAAAGTAGCATTACGAACATTATTGGATCGATCAGTGAAAAAGATGGGCAAAGGGATCAATCCTGTTGTGAAGGCATCGGCATTGGTAATGGTGGAACGTGCCTATAATGAAGGGATCACTGTACAGATAAGTGAAGGTTATCGCTCTTTGGAAGAACAAGCCGCGCTTTATGGTCAAGGACGAGTTTACAGCTACAATGGAAAAAACTATAGTAATTTAGCTAAACCTATTGTGACGAATGCTAAGCCAGGGCAATCTTATCATAATTTCGGACTGGCTATTGATTTCTTCATTGTGAGTGAGGATGGCAAGAGAGCGATATGGACCGTGAATGCAAAGTGGCAGCGCGTAGCTGCCATAGGTAAGGATTTAGGATTCGAATGGGGCGGGGATTGGAGCTCATTCAAGGATTATCCCCATTTGGAAATGACGGGCGGTTTATCTTATACTCAGTTACAAGCTGGAAAGAAACCTCACCTTAAATTAGAAAAATCGAATATATCGAAGTCCGGCAAAGGAGATCGTCTTATAATTTTTATCCAAAAAACGTTAAATGGCCGATATAAAGCGGCTATTGAGGGTGATGGGGTTTATGGCCCCAAAACTCGATCGGCCCTTATAAAGGGTTTACAAACGGAATTGAATAAGCAATTCAATAAAAAGCTTGTTGTCGATGGGAAATGGGGACCTAAAACGAAGAATGCGATCGTCACCATAAAAAAAGGCGCTAGCTGCAATATCACATGGATCCTGCAAGCAGCGCTCTATATGAAAGGATATGACCCTGGGCCCCTTGATGGTGAATTCGGAAAAAATACCGAGACGGCATTATTCAAATACCAAAGAGCAAGCAGGATATCCGCTGATAAGCTTGCAGGTAAAGAAACATGGAATGAGTTGTTTGATAGGGAATCAGGAAGGTAAAGCTGTAGCAAGAGTGCACCAACTACCTTTTTTCATTACTTATACTTTCAAATATTCATTATGGATTGCAAAGTTCTTAATATTCCTTTAGAGTACGTACCTGTCGCTATTTTAGTATGAGCCTCCTTGGCTTCTTGAGTTGCATTCCCTACAAGGTAACCATGTTTTACACTTTTTAACATGAGCAGATCATTTCCGCTATCCCCGAAAGCAAAGGCATGCTCCCGACTCAGCCCGAATTTGTCTAGCATAAATCGTACAATCTCATTTTTACCAGTACCTAATGGAATAAAGTCTATATCATAACTATCTTCAGGATCGCCGGCAAGGGGATTACAACGATTGATATTTACCCCTATCCCGTACTCTTTGGCCACCCTTTGAATGGTGGATAAGTTCTTCTTATCGACAGATTCATGTTGTATTTGATAATAATAATTTTTTTTATAGCGTGAACTTCCCATTTGAGTCTGAGGAATCAATGGTATATTGCCGTTATGTAGAACATTATAAATTTCATCGACTTTTCGTTTATTAAATTCCTCGATATTAATCTGTGAATGCCAATCTGGATCCTTTTCCAAAAAGTTATTTTCTGAGAAATAGGTGATTTCGGTACCTAAGTCACTTGCGATAAAATGTGGGAAAAATCTGAATCCACCATGTTCCATTTTATGTAATATTGATTCGGTACTACTCCCAGTGACCCAGCCAAAGACAAGTTCTTCGTCATTACTTTTTGCTTCTAAGTAATTTTCAAGTTCATATAAATCTTGCTGCCTCTCGTGACTCATGGAGTGAGGATAATAGGTTTCATCGAAATCACAGAATACAATGTATTTTGGGTCTTCAACATTTGGCAATAACTGAAACCCGCCCTTTTTATTCAACAACATAACAATCCCTCCATTAGCTAAAATTATAACTATTTAAAAATACAACTCAGAAAAATTTTGTTACTATATTAGGAACAGCTTAATAATAACTTCTGAAATCGATAACATGTCAACCACTTATTACAAGGATGGGATTAAGTGACGAGAATTAGCGAGATAGCCAAGATATGTCATGTCTCTAAAACAACGGTATCTAGAGTCTTAAATAATCATCCATATGTATCAAAAGAAAAAAGGGAACAAATCTTAAAGGTCATTGAAGAGCTTGATTATGCACCAAGTTCACTTGCCCGTAATTTTAGGACAAATAAAACCCAAACCATCGCAATATCAGTCCCAAGATTCGATCATCCATTCTTTGCCCAATTGGTTAAAGGAGTATCTCTAGCAGCATTGGAAAATGATTATAAAGTTCTTATATTTCAAACCTTTTATGATTCGGAAAATGAATGGGGTGTTATGGAAAAATTAAAGAATAGAGAAGTAGATGGGGTAATTTTAGGAGCGCTAGAAAATGAATGGAATGTAATAAAGCATTATTTGAAGTACGGACCAATTTTACTATGCAATGAATACCATGATTCCGCCCCTATACCAATTATTGGTTATGACGAATTCGAAGCGACATACAAAGCTGTTAATCATTTAATAAAAAAAGGCCATAGGAAGATAGGTTTTTGCTACGATACTGCTTATAGTCAGGCTCAGATTCAAAGAAAAGAGGGGTTTTACAAAGCTCTGGCAGATAATCATTTACTACATAATGAAGACTGGATATTTGGACATGGATTTAATATTGAAGATGGATTTCGTATTTGTGATGAAATATTACGATTAAAAGAAAAACCTACTGCCTTGTTTACTGGAAATGATCAAGTCGCAGCAGGAATTATTAAAAAGGCAACTATGTTGGGCTATAAAATACCGGAATACCTAGCTATAGTTGGGTATGATAATCAATCTATTTGCCAAGTCACAACCCCTACCATAACCACAATCGATATACCAATTATGGAATTAGGACAACGCACTGTAATAGAATTGATTAAATATTTAAGTAGTAATATGAAAGTAAAGCGCGACGTTATTAAATTGCCTACCAAACTTAAAATCAGAGAATCAACCTAACCATCATTAAGATATAAACTTCATAGAGGTTCATTATCCTTTTAGACAGACACTATAGAAATTCGAAAAGAAGCGGGGTTCAGCAGCATATGAATGTTAGCGGATGGGATGTAATCCGTCCTGCCCCGGGATAATTCGACCTACCTGGGAATAATTCGACTTTCCCGGGAAATAATTCTCCTAAACCCGGCATAATTCGACTTCCTCCGGAAAAATCCACCCTACATACAAATCCGCTTTTCACTTAAAGAACTCATTCAAGTTCCAAGCACCAATCATTGCATCGCATAAAACTCCCCGGCGGGTATTCGAATTCACATTCGGAGGTGAGGTTGAATCCGAGTTTGCGGCAAATTGCGTTAGATGCAGGGTTATTGATGGAAGGGAATGCGTGAATATATTTGTATTTTCGTTCATCTTTAATTTTCTCTATCATTGCCTTCACGGCATGAGAAGCGATTCCTTTTCCTTGAAAGGAAGGGAGGACGCTCCAACCGATTTCGTACACATTTTCATCGTTCCACACTGTTTGCCAGTAGCCAACCGAACCGGCCGCCTCTGCCTCTGGAAATGAGTTGATGCTAAACATGCATCCTTTATCCCCAATCTGCAGATACCGTTGATGGCGTTTCAGGATTTGTTCATTACTTTCTGGTCCGCCAAGATGTTCCATCATTTCTGGGGCATTTAGTTGAAATAGTAATGCAAGGTCTTTATCTTCCCATGGTTTAATTTCTATTTTCGTTTCTTTGCTTGGTTCTGAAATCCGACTCACCCCTAGAATTTATATTTTCTTATATAATCTTCTTGGCTTAATGCGAGATTCCTTTATTTGACCTTATTATTCTACTTTGTCTTGAAGTTTTAATCTTATAAGAATAAAGGGATGAATATTTCCCATTAAATGCTATAATTTACAGGTGATTCTATCAAATGACAGAGAACGGAGATGAAGAAATGAAATCTTCAGTAAATCAGTTTTCCACTCAATTTGAATGGATATTGAATGTGATCAATGTGGGTGTCCATATTGTGAATAAAGATGGGGATACGGTTTTTTACAATGAAATGATGGCACATATTGATGGGCTTGATCGTGAACAGGTGCTGGGGGAGAATATTTTTCAGCTTTATCCTTCATTGACTGATGAATCCAGTACGCTGCATGTAGCCTTGGAAAAAGGCAATGAAACGATTGAGTCCATTCAAACATATGTCAATTTAAAGGAGAAAAAAATAACATCCATCAATAGTACGTATCCTTTGTACGAGGATGGTGAAATTATTGGGGCAGTGGAAATCGCAAAGGATATTACGAAGGTCATGAATATGTACGACCAAATTGTCGATTTGCGTTCCCAGCTGGCCGAGACCCATAAGAAAAGTAAGTTCCCTGAAGGGACGGCGACCTATCATTTTAGTGATTTGATTGGTAACAGCCCTGCTTTTCAGCAAGCGATTTCATTGGCGAAAAAAGCGGCCCGTACACATTCCCCAGTCATGATTTATGGACCAACAGGGACAGGGAAGGAACTTGTCGCTCAAAGTATACATAATGTAAGTTCTCAGCGAAATCAGCCGTTCATCGCGCAAAACTGTGCGGCTGTTCCCAAGGAGTTGATGGAGGGGCTGCTGTTCGGCACGACGAAAGGGGCTTTTACCGGAGCGATGGATCGCATGGGCATTTTTGAACAGGCAAATGGCGGTACCCTTTTCCTTGATGAGCTGAATAGCCTCGACCTCGGCCTGCAGGCAAAATTGCTGCGAGTGCTTCAGGAAGGTGAGGTGCGCCGTGTTGGAGGTTCGAAGGAGCAAAAGATTAATGTTAAAATCATTGCTGCGATGAACATTTCTCCAGAAGAGGCGTTGGAGCGTGGAATCATTCGTTCGGACTTATTCTTTCGCCTCAATGTCGTAACGATCCAGATGCCTTCTCTTTCGGAGCGTAAAACGGATATTCCTGAAATCGTCAATCACTTTATTCAAAAATTCAACAAATCATTTTTTACGGAAGTGAGCGGGATCAGTCATAAGGCGATGCAGCGGCTTCTCCAATATCCATGGCCAGGGAACATTCGTGAACTGGGACATGCCATTGAGTTGACCTTCAACGTCATGGACGCAGGGGAAGATATGATTGATGAACATCATCTTCCTGCCTATCTTTTCCCTTCAGGAAATTACGGAACAGCAAATGCGCAAAGCCAACCTACCCCATTGAAAAACAGGATTGATTTACCTGTTGTTCTTGAAGAAATGGAAAGGGAAATGATCATCAACATGTTTGAGAAATATAACGGGAATATCAGCAAAACGGCAGAAGCCCTCAATATTAAAAGACAGGGACTGCAATATAAGTTAAACAAGTACGGCATTGAAAAAGTTTATACGGCAGGGTCGAAGGAATCCAAGTAAAGTAAGGTTTTTTGGAAACGCTGTCACTGTCTGGATCTTGATGTAATTTGAAGAGGGCTCTCTTGTAAAAGAGATCCTCTTTTTTGTTTTATTTGCTTGGCGCAAAGAATTTGGCTGCAAAAAAATATGCGTTATGAAAAATATCTTGCGATTTTAAGCTTGTTTGGTCCCCTTTTGCTTATGTTTTCCTTGTTATCAATGTTGGCATCATTCTTGCGAGAGTATATAGATAAGTTCTTATAATAAGGGGGCATTATTAATGAATTTGATGGGAATGGATGTAAAACATAAAGAATACCTAGGTGGACGCAGGCATTATAATGATATCGAATTGTGGAAGGATGTAACGGAAGAGCAGTGGAATGATTGGATCTGGCAATTGACCAATACGATTAAATCACTGGATGATCTGAAAAAGGTCGTCAACCTGACACCTGAAGAAGAGGAAGGAGTCCGGATTTCGACTCAAACGATTCCGTTGAACATTACGCCTTATTATGCATCATTGATGAATCCCGATGATCCTCGCTGTCCGATTCGTTTACAGTCGGTACCGCTTTCGGCAGAAATGAACAAGACTAGATATGATTTGGAGGATCCGCTGCATGAGGATGAGGATTCACCAGTTCCAGGATTGACGCATCGCTATCCGGATCGCGTTCTGTTCCTTGTAACGAACCAATGCTCCATGTACTGCAGATATTGTACGCGACGCCGTTTTTCAGGTCAGGTTGGCATGGGTGTTCCCAAGAAGCAGCTTGACGGGGCGATTGAATATATCCGGAACACTCCGGAAGTGAGGGACGTGCTGATCTCTGGAGGAGACGGCCTGTTGATCAATGATAAGATCCTTGAATACGTATTGAGTAACTTACGTGCCATCCCGCACGTGGAAATCATTCGGATCGGCACACGTGCACCGGTCGTTTTCCCGCAAAGGATTACCAAAAATTTATGTAATATTCTGAAAAAATACCATCCTGTTTGGTTGAATACGCATTTCAATCATTCACTTGAGTTGACGGATGAAGCGAAAAAAGCATGTGATATGCTGTCGATGGCAGGGGTGCCGCTTGGTAATCAGGCAGTCATCCTGGCTGGCATCAATGATAGTGTCCATATCATGAAAAAGCTTATGCATGACTGTGTAAAAGCAAGGGTAAGACCTTATTACATTTATCAATGTGACCTATCTGAAGGGATTGGCCATTTCCGGGCGCCGGTTTCAAAAGGTTTGGAAATCATTGAAGCGCTGCGCGGCCATACATCAGGATATGCAGTGCCAACCTTTGTGGTGGATGCTCCTGGCGGTGGCGGAAAGATTGCCTTGACTCCGAATTACCTTCTTTCGCAAAGTCCGGATAAAGTCGTTTTACGGAACTTTGAAGGAGTAATCACAAGCTATCCGGAGCCGAAGAATTATGTTGCCGGCAGTGCGGATGCTTACTTTGATGAAGTGTATGGTACTGCGGATAGAAAAGAAGCCGTCGGGATTTCCGCTCTCATGACGGACGAGAAATTCAACTTGGTGCCAGAAGGCCTTCGTCGTCTTGACAAGAGAAAAGCGTATGAAAGCACTGATGAACATGCTTCCTTGAAGGATCGCCGTGATAAACGGGATGAAATGAAGGAAAAATTAAGGTTAGCCCAAGAAAAAAAGAACGCCATGGCCGCCAGTGGCTCGGTGAAATCTGATGGCAAGGAGGAATGATGATGGACTGCTTATGGTGCAATGCCCCAAACGTAGAAGAAAGTGAAAAGAAAGATTGTTACTGGATCATGCCTGACGGGAAACGCTCAATAAAAGTCCTTCAAGTTCCAGCCGTAAACTGTCCTGAGTGTGGAATCTATGTATCTGATTCGATGAATCAAAAGGTGGATGAAGCCTTATCCATATATGATGTGAGTGAATATCCTGATGAGTTCACGTATGATCAGCTTCTTCAGGCACCTATCAAAAAATTATTCAATTGGAAATAGAATGCCGGGAGAAGCGGATGATAGGCATCTCTTCTCCCGAATTCTTTAAATAAGGGGGGGTACATGATGCCTGTTCAAAAGCTGCCTTTTTTCACCCAAATGGAGACCGGGGATTGTTATACGATGGAGCTCTATCATGATCATGCCAATCAGCGCTTACGCATGGATGATTATCGGGGAAATATCAAAAAAGCGATCGATCGGGCCCTTGCCATCGCAATGGAGCAGGGCTTTACGAAAGTGATACTTAAAGCGAGGAATGAAGATTTATCAGCGGCGTTGGGTAAAGGATTCATGCTGGAGGGGATATTGAGCAAGTATTTCAAAGGGAATGATGCTTATTGCATGGCCTTCTATTTAACGGATGAAAGGCGAACAAGCGACTTTTGGGTCAAGGAAGATAAAGTCATCCAAGATGTAAGTGAGATTTCTAGACTGATTGAATCTCAGCAAATACCTAAGGATTATATCCTCCGGTTTGCTACGGTTGAAGATGCAAAAGAGCTGGCGAATTTATATGGTGCCATCTTTGAAACCTATCCTACACCGATGAATGATGAGCGCTATATCAAGAAAGTGATGGAGGAAGGCACGATCTTTAGTGTTATCGAATATGAAGGAGCCATTGTGAGTGCTGCATCCGCTGAAGTGAATGAGATGTATCACAATGCTGAATTAACGGACTGTGCAACCATTCCCCAACATCGAAAGCATGGTTTCATGAAGGTGCTCATCTCCGCCTTGGAACAAGAATTGTTCAGGAAAAACATTTATTGCTCTTATTCATTAGCGCGATCATTGTCAATGGGCATGAACGCCGTCTTTCATCAGCTGGGATATGAATATGGAGGCAGATTAACGAAGAATTGCAATATTTGGGATAAGTATGAGGACATGAATATTTGGGGTAAAGATTTATCCGTCAAGTAGGAGGATTGTTTCTATGGCTAAATACACATGGGTTGATAAAGAAACCTGTATTGCGTGCGGGGCATGCGGTTCAACAGGACCTGAGATTTATGACTATGACGATCAAGGGATCGCTTTCGTCATCTTGGACGATAATCAAGGGATTGCCGAAGTGCCTGAGATCCTGCATGATGACATGCAAGATGCTATGGAAGGCTGCCCTACCGAATCCATCCTGATTCAGGATGAACCTTTTAAGATCGGTTCCTTTTAAATACTTAATCTATTAATAGAGATGTGTACGAACGTTAAAAAGGAGAGATGAAATGGAACGGAATCATTTGATTAAGCCTACTTTAGGTCACGACTATCCCACTATCTCTCATGGGAAAGGAATTTATCTTTTTGATACAGATGGAAAACAGTATATAGATGGCTCATCAGGAGCGGTCACAGCAAGTATAGGCCATGGTGTATTGGATGTTGTCGAGGCAATGACGGAGCAGGCCCGCAAAGTTTCTTTTGCATATAGGTCTCATTTTACGAGTGGAGCCGCAGAGGCATTGGCCAAAAAGCTAAGTGAGTTGGCTCCAGGGGATTTGAATTGGTCGTTTTTCGTGAATAGTGGATCGGAAGCGACCGAAACAGCAATGAAGATCGCGATACAACATTGGCAAGAAAAAGGGTTCGAGAGAAAAAATCGCATCATATCCAGGTGGACGAGTTATCACGGGATCACGATGGGCGCTTTATCGATGTCAGGTCATGTACCAAGAAGAAAACGTTTTGTGCCGCTATTGGAGGATTTTCCTAGCATATCTGCTCCCTACTGCTATCGCTGTCCTCATAATAATGAAACTTCCGGATGCAAGCTTAAGTGTGCAGATGAACTGGAGACAGCTATTCAAAGGGTCGGCTCCGAGAATATCGCAGCCTTCATCGCAGAACCGATAATCGGGGCATCGGCTGGTGCTGTAACACCGCCGGATGGCTACTATCAAAGGATTAAGGAAATCTGCGAAACCTATGACATTCTTTTTATCGCCGATGAAGTCATGACGGGAATCGGCCGAACAGGAAAAATGTTTGCAATGGAACACTGGGGAGTCACCCCGGATATCATCGCATTGGGTAAAGGAATGAGTGCCGGCTATACTCCAATCGCAGCCACGATGATTACTGACCGTGTCATGGAGCCCATTTTAAAAGGTTCGAAATCAATCATGGCTGGACACACATATAGTGCAAACCCTCTCTCTGCAGCCGTTTCATTGGAAGTGCTTTCCTATATTGAGCGAAATGATCTGGTTCAGGCAGCGGAAGAGAAAGGTCAATATCTGTTTAAGAAGCTGGAAGGATTGGCTGAGAAATTCAACATCATTGGTGATGTAAGAGGGAAAGGGCTGCTCCTTGGGCTTGAGTTTGTCTCCAATCGAAAGTCAAAAACGCCATTCGACTTGCAAATCGGCCTGACTGCAAGGCTTGTCAATAAGGCTTTTGCTAAGGGACTGTTAATTTATCCTGCTGCAGGTGCGATTGAAGGAATCGCTGGCGATGCGGTTATCATATCTCCGCCATTAATCATTACGAATGAAGAAATCGATACCCTCGTCAAGATACTGGAAGCTTCCCTCGAAGATTTGCAGCAAGAATTGGTCGCGGAAGGTTTGATTGAGGACATGCAGGCTATTTAGGAGGAACGATATGAAGCAGGTCATTACGAAGAAAAACAAAATTGTGACCATGGAAGAAGCATTGGAGCATATATCCGATGGATGCACACTCATGTATGGCGGGTTTGGCGGAGTGGGGACTCCTCCGACACTCGTGCAGGGTATCCTTGACAAGGGAGTCAAGGAAATGACCTTGATTGGCAATGATACTGGATTCCCTGACATCGGCATTGGCCGGCTTGTGACTGCTGAAAGGGCAAAGAAAGTGATCGCCTCGCATATCGGTTCCAATCCTAATGCCGGCAGGCTCATGACTGAAGGGAAGCTGCAGGTGGAATTTTCACCGCAAGGGACATTAGCCGAACGGATTCGTGCTGGCGGTGTAGGTTTAGGCGGGATTTTTGTCGATGTCGGGATTGGTACGATAGCCGAAGAAGGCAAGGACAAGATGGTGATAGAAGGAAAAGAATACTTGGTGGAAACCGCTTTGACGGCGGAAGTCAGCATCGTCCATGCCAAAAAGGCAGATTCGCTGGGGAATTTAGTGTACGACAAGACTGCCTGTAATTTCAATCCGCTCGTCGCAATGGCTGGAGCTTTCACGATTGCCGAAGTAGAGGAAATCGTTCCTGTAGGCGAATTGGATCCTGAATGTATTGCTACTCCAGGCATTTATGTAGATATGGTGATTCCGACAAAAGGGGTGAATTGGAAATGGGCATGGCAGTAGATGTACGAAATCGCATCGCGAAACGCGCCGCCAAGGAAATCCATGACGGATTGATCGTCAATTTAGGCATCGGCATCCCCACCTTGGTGGCCGACCATATACCTCAAGATATTCATGTGCTGTTCCATGCGGAAAACGGAGTTCTCGGTACAGGGCCAAGTCCTGATCCCGGGCAAGAAGATCCTGCCCTTTGTAATGCGGGAGGGTTCCCGATCACCACTGTAATGGGAGCTTCATATTTTGACAGTGCAACAGCGTTTGGAATGATCAGGAAAGGATATATCGACATCACAATCCTTGGAGCCCTGGAAGTGAGTGAAAAAGGGGATTTGGCGAATTGGATCGTCCCAGGAAAGCGGGTGCCGGGGATGGGCGGGGCAATGGAACTTGCCCAGAAAGCCAAAAAGGTGATCGTCCTGATGAATCACGTGAATAAGCAGGGTGAATCGAAGATATTGAAGACATGTACGCTTCCATTGACGGCAAAGCAGAGTGTGGATTTAATCATTACGGAAATGGCCGTCATGGAAGTTACAGAAGAGGGATTGGTGCTTAAGGAAGTCATGATGCCATATACCGTGGATGATGTGATAAGGAATACAGAGGCAACGTTGAAAATCCATGCTGCTGTCAACACCATTGAATAAGAATATGTGTAATTAAGGAGGATAAACGTGCCGGATATAAAAAAACGGATAAACCAATGGATCAAGGATCATCGGGAAGAAGGAACAAACCTTTTGCAAAAAATGGTACAAGCCCCGAGTACGCAAGGAAATGAAGCAGGGGCACAGGCCATCGTCGCCCAAAAGCTGCAGGAAATGGGTTTACAGATCGATAGTTGGGAACCTGACGGCGGCGAGCTGAAAAAGCATTCTTATTTTTATTCTCCACGCAGTGAATTTTCCAACAGCCCCAATGTGGTAGGTATCATGAAAGGGACTGGAGGCGGACGTTCCATCATTTTGAACGGACACATCGATGTGGTTCCGGATGGAGACCGGGATCAGTGGGACGACGACCCCTATAGCGGAGCGATTAAGAATGGAAGGATGTTTGGACGCGGCGTAACCGATATGAAGGGTGGAAATGTTTCGCTGATTCTTGCGATGCAGGCATTGAAGGAAAATGGCATCCAATTAAAGGGAGATGTCATTTTTCAAAGTGTGATTGAAGAAGAAAGCGGCGGAGCCGGAACATTAGCGGCCGTCCTGAGGGGGTATAAAGCCGATGCGGCCCTGATCCCTGAACCGACCAATATGAGGATCTTCCCGAAACAGCAGGGTTCGATGTGGTTCAGAATCCATGTGAAAGGACGGTCAGCACATGGCGGAACAAGGTATGAAGGCGTTAGTGCGATTGAAAAAAGCATGACTGTCATCCATCATATTCTCGCCTTGGAAGAAAAGCGAAATGCCCGTATCAGTGATCCGCTTTATCAGAACACGCCTATTCCGATTCCGATCAATCTAGGTGTCATTGAAGGAGGTAATTGGCCGTCATCCGTTCCTGACCTTGTGAAAATTGAAGGAAGGATGGGCGTTGCGCCGGAGGAAACGATGGAGAAGGCGAAAGACGAAATGGCTGCCTGGTTATTGCAGCTGGGGGAAGTGGACCAATGGTTCAAGCAAAACCCGCCCGTATTGGAATGGTTCGGGGCACGCTGGGTTCCAGGAGCCATTGATGTAGAGCATGAACTGATGAATGCACTTGTTCATCAATATCGGCAAGTGGCCGGACAGGACCCGGTCATTGAAGCATCCCCTTGGGGAACGGATGGGGGATTGCTGACACATGTCGGTGAAACGCCTGCAATCGTTTTCGGGCCAGGAGTAACCGAGGTTGCCCACTATCCAAATGAATACATCCTGCTCGACAATGTGTTCTCCACAGCCGAAATCATTGCGCTTACTCTCATTCAATGGTGTGGAATGGAGCCTGAACAGGATGGGGTCACCCAAACTGGGAATAGGGAGACGATACCAGGCAATGGAAATTAAACTGGATAGCATTCCAGCAAGTAAAGCGAAAAGCGGTTAGTAAAACTTTTTACTATTTCTTGAACTTTTAACTTTAAAAGAAAATGAGGTAGGAACCATATGGATATGAATCTCATTGATAATCAAGAACCGACAGTTAAAAGGCAACTGAAAGCAAGGCATATGACCATGATTGCCATTGGCGGTTCAATAGGAACCGGATTATTCCTGGCAAGCGGGGCAACCATTCAGAGCGCAGGGCCCGGCGGTGCCCTCGCTGCATATGCCTGCATTGGAATCATGGTATATTTCCTGATGACGAGCTTAGGGGAAATGGCGACATATATGCCTGTGTCTGGATCATTTTCCACCTACGCCACACGCTTTGTTGATCCCGCATTCGGCTTTGCACTTGGCTGGAATTATTGGTTTAACTGGGCAGTCACCCTTGCCGTGGAAATAGCTGCTGCAGCCATCATCATGAAATTCTGGCTCCCTGATGTACCCAGCCTTATATGGAGTGCATTATTTCTTGGAATCGTCTTCACCCTCAACGCCCTATCCATTAAAAGCTATGGTGAATCTGAATATTGGTTTGCCTTAATAAAAGTCATTGCCATCATTTGCTTCATCATTATTGGTTTATTGACCATATTTGGGGTTTTTGGCGGAAAGGTGATCGGCTTTGAAAACTTCACCATGGACGAAGCACCATTCAAGGGAGGATTTTTATCGATCATCTCAATCTTCCTAATCGCGGGATTTTCTTTTCAAGGCACGGAACTAGTTGGTATTGCTGCCGGCGAAAGTGAGAATCCCGAAAAAAATGTTCCGAATGCGATCCGCCAAGTATTTTGGCGCATCCTATTATTTTACATCGGAGCCATCCTGATACTCGGCCTCTTGATTCCGTATACAAGTCCAAGTTTGCTGAACGGGGATGTCGAAAACATTTCTGTAAGCCCTTTCACGCTTGTCTTCGAACGGGCAGGATTTGCATTCGCGGCATCCGTCATGAATGCTGTCGTGTTGACTTCCTTACTATCCGCAGGGAACTCGGGACTATATGCATCAACGCGGATGTTATGGTCGATGGCGAAAGATAAACAAGCTCCCCAATTCCTCGCCAAAGTCAATCGCAGGGGAATCCCGATGAATGCTTTGATCCTAACGGCATTAATTGGCGGGCTCGCCTTCTTGACATCCATTTTTGGGGACCATGTATTTACATGGCTATTGAATGCATCCGGGCTAACCGGCTTCATCGCCTGGATTGGAATCGCCATCAGCCATTATCGCTTTAGACGAGCCTATGTCGCACAGGGCGGTGATTTGAACGAATTGAAATATAAAGCAAAATGGTTTCCACTCGGTCCGATCCTATCATTCGTCCTTTGCATGGGTGTCATCGCAGGGCAGAACTATCAAGCATTCCTAAGCGGCAGCATCGACTGGTATGGCGTCGCCGTCTCCTATATCGGATTGCCGATATTTCTGGCGATCTGGTTAGGATACAAGATTTATCACAAGACCAAATTAATATCATTAAAAGATTGTCAATTTGATAAATCAGATGTGGCATGATATGAATAGATAAAAACCTGAGCCCTTTGGGGACACAGGTTTTTTTATGGACTTTAATAAGACGATATCGGACGAAAATCGAGTTATATCGACGAAAATAAGAATATATCGACGAAATTCCAGTAATATCTCCGAAAATAAGAATATATCTCCGGAAATAGAAATATATCGACGAAAGCGGCAATTATCTATTAAAATTTGCATCATGGTAATTTTTTCAATGAATCATTTTTTATAACTGAATAATTGGGGAGGGTGCGCAATACTATTATTCTATGTATGATAATACTTTGGATGAAAGGAAACTGATGATGAAAGAGGCGTTTCGCGGTTCTGGAGTTGGAGTCATTTTCATGGCGTTCTTCGGTACACTGTGGGCAGGTACCGGTGTAATGGGATTGCAGGGGTGGGGGTTTCCCTACGTGGAACTCGCAGGCATATTGATCGGAATCATAATGGTTATCGTCGGCATTTCATTAATTCATGCATCACAAAAAATGTCCAATCAAGTTTCAGAAAATGGGGCTAGGCGTCTGAAGCGTATCGGATTTTTGTTTAATATGGTCTTCATTGCCGAAGGTTTGCTTATCGGGATTGCCATTGCCATCTGTAATTTGATCGATCAGACCGATCTTATACCAGGGGTCATCGCCATAATTGTCGGGATTCATTTTTTACCTTTGGCATCGCTTTTTCAAATCAAGATTTACTATGCAACAGGAGTGCTTCTCTGTTTATTAGCGCTTTTCACATTGCTTTTTGTGCCAGACACAGTCATGTTTGGGGTGCATCAAATCCTTGCACCGTTATCCTTTCTCGGCTTTGGATGCGCACTAATTCTCTGGACCACTGGACTTTCGCTATGGCTTAGAATAAAGAATTCAAGTGGAACGATAGCCGATGAAAATTGAATCAATCAAAAAACCCGTCATGGTGAACGGGTTTTTCATTTTGATTAATTCTTCATCCAGGTCAAGAGCCTGACAATTTGAAATGGATCATTCCAAACGAGAATGAAACTTAAAAGAAAGAATGCAGCAACAGCCAAGAATTTTGATTTTCCTTTTTCATTTTTATATATGGCCCCGAAACTGCATAACATACCAAAAAGTAACGCACCGAATCCTGAAATCATAAGCTGCTCGGAGGCTTTTAGTAAAGCTAGGGAACAGCAAAATGATAGTGTACCGATTACTGCAAATACAACGGACCAATTGCTTAAACGTTTCATAGAGACTCTCCTTTTTACTAATTATACCAATTTAGTGCTTGCAATGAAATTAATAAATTTGAGGTTGTCACTTATGGGAATATATTGTAATATATATAACAATATAAAAATCCATTTACATTTCAGAAGCATTGATAAGGACATGAATCATTTTTACGGTCTGCAGAGAGGGAAGGGCAGCTGCAAACTTCCTGGCTTAGGAAACTGATTTACCGCCTTTGAGTTATATCGGTGAACAAGAGTAACTGATATCGTCTAAGCTGCGTTACAAGCTCCAGAGCCATGAGTGTTTCTTGCTTATGGGAAATTGGGTGGAATCACGGGTAACGCACTCGTCCCTTACTTAGGGATGGGTGCGTTTTTTATTATTATAATTATTGCCTTGATAAGGACATGAATCATTTTTACGGTCTGCAGAGAGGGAAGGGCAGGTGCGAACTTCCTGGCTTAGGAAACTGATTTACCGCCTTTGAGCTATAT
>NZ_JBHVSL010000001.1:310318-742280 GCF_042885195.1 Peribacillus sp. NPDC058075
GTGAACAAGAGTAACGGATATCGTCTAAGCTGCGTTACAAGCTCCAGAGCCATGAGTGTTTTTTGCTTATGGGAAATTGGGTGGAACCACGGGTATAAACGCACTCGTCCCTTTTATAGGGATGGGTGCGTTTTTTTATATATAAAAATATTGCCATGATAAGGACATGAATCATTTTTACGGTCTGCAGAGAGGGAAGGGCAGGTGCGAACTTCCTGGCTTAGGAAACTGATTTACCGCCTTTGAGCTATATCGGTGAACAAGAGTAACGGATATCGTCTAAGCTGCGTTACAAGCTCCAGAGCCATGAGTGTTTTTTGCTTATGGGAAATTGGGTGGAACCACGGGTAAACGCACTCGTCCCTTATATAGGGATGAGTGCGTTTTTTTATTACTAAAAAAGGGGTGTTTATGTGATGGGTGAAAAAATGACTAAAGTTCAATTCCCGGATGGGCAGCAAAAGGAATATCCGCAAGGGATGACAGTGGAAAGTGTGGCAGGGTCCATCAGCTCAAGTTTAAGGAAAAAGGCAGTAGCAGGCAAACTGGATAAACAACTGGTTGATCTAAGTCACATGCTTAATGAGGATGCCGAATTGTCGATCTTGACTCTGGATTCGGATGAAGGATTACAGGTGTTACGACATACAGCAGCGCATGTTTTGGCGCAGGCTGTGAAAAGATTATACCGAAATGTGGAATTGGGAATGGGGCCAGTCGTAGAAGATGGTTTTTACTATGATTTTAAGTTAGACCATCCTTTGAGCTCAGAAGATCTACAAGCCATTGAAAAAGAGATGGAACATATCATAAGTGAAAATCTGGAAATCAAAAGAGTCGAAGTGACTTATGAAGAAGCTGTGAAGTTATTCGAGGGCAGAGGGGAGTCATTCAAGTTGGATATAGCAAAGAACATCCCTAATGGTGAAAAATTAACGCTCTATCAACAGGGGGAATTCGTCGATCTTTGCAGAGGGCCGCACCTTCCATCCACATCATTTGTAAAATCGTTCAAATTGACTCGCGTATCTGGTGCCTATTGGCGGGGAGACAATCAAAATGAAGTTCTTCAAAGGGTGTATGGCGTGGCATTCCGAAAGAAAAAGGATCTACAGGAACACTTTGAATTCCTGAAAGAAGCGGACAAACGCGATCACCGTAAATTAGGGAAGCAGTTGGAGTTATTCATGTTTTCGGAGGAAGCACCTGGAATGCCGTTTTATTTACCGAAAGGGCAAATCGTCAGAAATGAATTGGAGAAGTTCTCGAGGGAGCTTCAGACTGAGGCTGATTACGACGAAGTTCGGACTCCTTTCATGATGAACCAGCGGTTATGGGAACAATCGGGTCACTGGGATCATTACCATGAGAATATGTACTTCACTGAGGTGGACCAAACAAGATTCGCGATGAAGCCAATGAACTGTCCGGGGCATATGCTTATTTTCAAAAACAGTCTTTATTCATACAGGGATTTACCCATCCGGATGGCCGAATTCGGTCAAGTCCACCGTCATGAATATAGCGGTGCATTGAACGGGATGCTGCGTGTCCGTACATTTTGTCAGGATGATGCCCACATCTTTGTTCGGCATGATCAAATCGAAAGTGAAATTAAACAAGTATTTTATCTGATCGATAAGGTGTATCGCACTTTTGGATTTGAGTATTCCGTGGAGCTCTCGACGCGTCCAGAAGATTCTATGGGTGATGGCTCCCTTTGGGAAGCTTCTGAATCAGCCTTGAAAAATGTTCTGGGAGGCATCGGGATAGATTATCAAGTAAATGAAGGGGACGGGGCATTTTATGGACCGAAAATTGATTTTCATATTAAAGATGCATTAAAACGAAGCCACCAATGTGCAACAATCCAACTTGATTTTCAAATGCCTGACAAATTCGATCTGACTTACATCGATGAAAATAATGAAAAAGTTCGTCCGGTCGTCATTCATCGTGCCATTTTTGGATCGATCGATCGTTTTTTCGGAATCCTGATAGAACACTTTGCCGGTGCTTTTCCGGTATGGCTTGCCCCGGTGCAAATACAGATCATCCCTGTCTCACAAGTTCATTTGAACTATTGTTTAAAGGTTCAAAAAGAACTGAAGAACCAAGGCATAAGAGTGAAAATTGATAATCGGAATGAAAAGCTGGGGTATAAAGTCAGGGAAGCACAGATGGGGAAAATCCCTTATATGCTGGTTCTTGGAGATAAAGAAGAGAAAGAAAATCAAGTAAATGTCCGAAAATACGGGCAACATGAAGTTGAAAATGTCTCAATAGAAACGTTCATCAAGAAAATGGTTCAGCAAATAAAAGAACGCAGCATCTAACAAGAAAGCAGCTTAATCCGGAACTCACGAGTAAATGCGCGAAATTCATTAGTAGATGCACGTACACGAGTAAATATGCGCAATTCACGAGTAAATGCCCATTCCCGATTAGGTTTGAATAAAAAAGACAGCCGAAATAACTCGGCTGTCTTTTTTCTATCTACAAATCCATACCCACCCAACACCAGGAATGAACTGATTGAAACAGTTACCATCCGGTCCACCGCCACCGACAGTATTGAGGCCCATCAAAATAAAGGTATGCTCGGTGTTACCCTAAAATGCTCTGAAACAATGACCTTGTCGGCCTGCGTTCAAATGGCTCTGAATAGCGGCTTCTGGAACCAGTGTTTGTACTGGCAGTCTGTCATCATAATAAGGCAAATTAGCATAGGAATTATCGTAATAATATGGAACATTATAAGAGTAATAACCGTAATTATTATACATTCAAGAAATTCTCCCTTTGTGTTTACCCTTTCAGGCTATGAACAAATAGGGATAAGTGTCCAACATGGAAAGATGGACACTTATATGGGCAGCCTTTTATATCTTATACGAATTTACGAGTAAACTCTTATATTTCCTAAACTCTTTATGTAAATAAAACCTTGGCTGCTTGGATGGCAAAGTAAATGCCAATCCCTATAAGGGATATTCCTGAAATGATCGAGATGCCCATTAGAATGGGTTTGGATAAAAAGCGTCTGAAGGTGCTGGCGATGATGGCCATTGCGAAGTCCCAGGTTATGAGGCCGACAAGGATCCCTGAACTGTATAGAAGTAATTGATCCATATCATATTTTGAAGCGGAGTTTGCGAGAATGGATCCATAAATCCCCAGCCAAAACAAAATGGATAAAGGATTCGAAAGGGACATGATGAATCCTGTCAGGAATGAAGAAAGAAGGGAATCTTTCGCTTTTCGTGTATTCACTTCAATCTTACCTGCACTTAACAGACTTTCAATTCCGGTATAGGTCAGGACGAAAAATCCAAAAAGCCATAAAAATGTCTTCATGAAGGAGTTGTCCAAAAAGTGGACGACACCGAAAAAGACGAGGGCTATAAATACAAAATCCGCTAAAATGGCACCCCAGCCAAAAACCCAGGCATTCAAAAAACCCTTCTTGATTCCTTTATCCAATTGAGCAGCATTTATGGGACCGATCGGAGCCGCCAGTGATAAGCCTAATAATACATAGCTGAAAAAAACACCCAATTCATCACCTCATCGTTTGTTACATCCTCACTTATTTGAATGTATTCAGACAATTGGACTTGTACCACATTTTTGACCCTTTTTTTGAGGTGAAATGGTGAATCATTGTCCGGTTTGCTGCTTATGGATGACATGATGTTTTTGTAACAACACAGAAAACTCCTTCATAAATGTAATTTGGTCAAATGGAAAGCCTCAATTTTAATGCATGTGCTATTCAAAGCGGAATTGGAAGATAATTATGCCTGAATTATCGATGCCAAATAAATACAACACAATTCTTGATATCATGCATACAGATATTGCAATAAATGAGATTAAGAATCATTTTGAAGAGAGAATTTCAAATGCGTTAAACCTGATAAAAGTATCAGCACCTTTCATTTTAAATGAAGGTAATGGTATAAATGACAATTTAAATGGTGTGGAGCGGATTCTTACCTTTGAAGCTTAAACAAATCGAAGTGGTTCAATCTTTGGCAAAGTGAAAAGAATCACTCTTTCTAGGTATGATTTGGCGTGTGATGAAGGCATTTACACAAATATGTATGCGATAAGACGTGATGAAAAACTGGATCATTTACTCGTTATTTGTGGATCAATGGGACTGGGAGAATGTGCGATGTTCATCATGAAAATTGGCGGAGAGTTACAATCGGGGGAAAAGCATGATGGACGTTCTCCGGATTATGATGATTGGGACCTAAATGGAGATATATCGTTTTATGGAATCCACTCTTGGAATGTGCTTTTGAAGTTTCTTCAATGGGAATTCGAGTAGATGAAAAGTCTCTGTTAAAATAATTAAGATTATCCAAAAATGAAAATCGTAGGTGCTCGATTATCATAAGGCCGTATTGGAAGGAAAGCTTCCGTATTCAATAGGCGGAGGAATTGGGCAATCCAGACCATGCATGTTTTTGCTGAAGAAAGCACATATTGGCGAGGTTCAGGTTTCGGTATGGAATGACCAAATATTAAACGACTGTAAAAAGAGGAATATTATTCTTTTATAAAGACGAAAGCGGGAAACCCATTCTTAAAAAGAATGGGTTTTTTGTTTTAACGGTCAAAAGGGGTAATTTGGGTGAAGCGCTACTGAATAAATCTTTCTGCGCTATAACATAATAATTGGAGACATCTAATAGTGATGCCAAACAAAAATGGTTACCTTTTAAGTTGCTTTTATAATGGATGAGGAGTGTAGGTATGGAGGGTCATGAGAAGCAAAATAAAGATGTAAGCGTGTGGTGCCTGATCAGTATGGCATCGATTCCATTGGTAATGACACTTGGAAATTCAATGCTTATCCCGGTTTTGCCCATTTTCGAGGAAAAGGTGGGGATATCTTCATTCCAATCAAGCATGGTGATAACAAGCTATTCCGTAGCATCCATTTTTTTAATTCCCATAGCGGGTTATTTATCAGATCGATTTGGACGGAAAATGGTGATTCTGCCAAGCCTGATCCTAGCTCTTATCGGCGGCTTGATAGCAGGTTATGCTTCATGGAAAATGGAAAATCCATACACATGGATCATCATGGGGAGGGTATTGCAGGGGATTGGGGCGTCTGGGGCCTCGCCCATCATTTTGCCTTTGGTGGGGGATTTATACAAAGATGATGATGAAAAAACCAGTTCGTGTTTAGGAATTATAGAAACCTCGAATACATTTGGGAAAGTACTGAGTCCGATATTGGGTTCCCTGTTTGCTGCATTTATCTGGTTTTTACCTTTCTTCTCGATTTCATTCTTCAGTTTAATATCTATTGTCTTGGTCTTTTTCTTTATAAAGGTACCAAAGGAGAGGGATGAGCCGAAGAAATTCAAAGAATTCTGGCATGATACGAAAAAAATATTCAAGCAGGAAGGAAAATGGTTATATACAGTTTTCCTGATTGGTGTATTTGTCATGTTGGTTTTGTTCGGTGTTCTTTTCTTTTTGTCTGATAATCTGGAAAAAAACCATGATTTGCATGGAGTTAAAAAAGGTTTAGTGATAGCGATCCCGCTGTTTTTCCTTTGTGTATCTTCTTATGTTGCCGGGAAAAAAATCAAGGGTGAATTACCAATCATGAAAAAGATCATCATGATCAGTATAGCTGTCCTTTCAATCAGCCTTGTATTTGTCGGTTTTACAAAAAACAAGGTTTTCCTTTTATTACTCGTAACGAGTTTGGTGGGCATAGCGATTGGTGCGTTATTGCCGACACTCGACGCAATCATCACTCAAAATATAAAAAAGGAACAGCGGGGGACAATTACCTCCTTCTATATGTCATCAAGGTTCATCGGAGTTGCGGCAGGCCCTCCGGTCATGTCCCTTGTCATGAAAAATCATATCAATTTGACCTATATCATTTCAGGGATCATTGGTATAGGCATCGTGTTGATTGTTATGAAATTCATTAGTTCAGACAAAAAAGAAGCTGCTGCCTAATAGGTTTCTATAGAAATCCCCCAAAAAAAGCCGGGCTTTCCCACGGCTAATCGGGAAAATTTTTTTGCATGTGGTTATAGGCAGAAGGTTGTCACATAAAATGTACAAGTCATGAACTAGCTCGAAGGAGTGATGCTTTTTGAGTGTACATTTACTGCTGAGTTACTTTTTCTTGGGACTTACCCTTGCAGCACCGATCGGTCCGGTGAACTCTGCTCGTATCGATAAAGGAATCCAGAACGGGTTTTGGCATGCCTGGATCGTTGGGGCAGGGTCGATGATTGCAGATGCCTTGTTCATGATTTTAGTGTATGTAGGTATGGTACGGTTTTTAGAAATTCCGATTGTCCAGATTTTTCTATGGCTTTTTGGGGGATTCGTGCTTATTTATTCTGGTGTCGAAAGTGTTTTACGGGTTAACACGATATTATTAAATGAATATCGAAATAAAGATTCTTTACTTTCCTGTTTTTTGACAGGGTTCCTCATGTCTGTGACCAGTCCATTATCCATTTTATTTTGGTTGGGGATATATGGATCTATTTTAGCTAAAACAGCTTCAAGTTATGGGACATCACAACTTTTCCTTTATAGCGGGATGATCTTCCTTGGACTTACCTGTTGGGATTTTTTTGTAGCGGCATTAACGAATGGATTTCGCAGGTTCTTAAATGAAAAAAGCTTAATGGCCATTTCGATCATCTCTGGATTTTCATTGGTAGGTTTTGGGGTTTATTTTGCTTATCAAGGTATTTTTGCCATCATATCATAAAGCAGAATGCTTTAGTTTATTACATAAGGTAGCGTATTTGAAAACTTCTTCCTTGCATAATTCATTGTGGCATTATCAACACTATGAATGATGGAAGGAGGGGTAATGTCATGACGACAAAAGCCAATTGCAGTTCAGCGAAAGGGAAGGCTGTCCAAGATTCTAATGCATCAGGTGAACAACAAGGCGATATGAAATGGTGGCAGCTATCATTGGTCGGTGTAGGCTGTACGATCGGGACAGGGTATTTCCTCGGATCGACCATAGGGATTAAAACGACGGGGCCATCCATTGTATTTTCATTTGTATTGGCTGCACTAGGTACCTACATCGTTTATAATCTGCTTGCCAAGATGACAGCTGCCGATCCTCAAGAGGGTTCTTTTTGTTATTATGCCAATAAAGCATTTGGACGATGGGCTGGCTTTAGCTGTGGCTGGAATTATTGGTCCTCCAATATATTGATCATGGGAAGTCAGCTTACTGCGCTTTCGCTATTATCTCAATTTTGGTTCCCGAAAGTACCGTTGTGGCTATTTGCATCCGGTTTTGCAATAGTTTCAATCGTGGTGGTACTGCTGGGAACAAAAGGGTTCGACAGGGTGGAAAACATCCTTGCGGTAATTAAGACAGCAGCAATCGTAATGTTTATCATTATAGCCATATGTGCCGTTTTCGGCTGGTTTGGTCTTGATGGAGGGAAACCGCCATCCTTTCCGAATAAGTTCAATGAATTGTTCCCAAAAGGCCTAAAAGGGTTTTGGGCATCACTTATCTATGCCTTTTATGCGTTTGGCGGCATTGAGGTCATTGGCCTGATGGCGATGCAGCTTAAAAAGAAGGAAGATGCGCCAAAGGCAGGGACGATCATGCTCTTGGTTCTTACCATCATATATGTGGTTTCATTGGGGTTAGCCGTAACCATGATTTCGTTAGGTGCATTCAGTGAAAAAGAAAGTCCATTCGTTTCGGCATTGGACAGTTATCACCTGGCATTTTTCCCGCACGTTTTTAATGGTGCAATCATCATTGCCGGTTTCTCGACGATGACCGCTTCACTATTTGGTGTAACCAATCTATTGGTAACGCTCTCCAATGACGGGAATGCACCCTCATTATTCATGCAAAAGATCAAGAAATTCAAGGACCTTCCACTGCCTTCACTGGGTCTTGGAGCCTTAGGACTATTAGGATCAATCATCACTGCCTTGCTCCTGCCAGGCAAGATTTATGAATACATTACAACATCTGCTGGAATATTACTTTTGTATAATTGGGCATTCATCATTCTTTCTTCATTCAAAATCTTGGAGAATAAGATTTGGAGTAAGATTACGGCCGTTTTCGGACTTCTTTTAATTTTAGCAGCGGTCAGCGGCACTCTGCTTGAAAAAGAGATACGTCCAGGTTTTTTCATCAGCCTTTTATTCATCGTGATCATCGGTCTTGCCGCCGTTTTCATGAAATTCAAGGTTTGGAATAAGAACAAGGCGATGGCCGCAAAAGCCAGTAAATCGGAACTTGATTGAAAAAAGGGAACTCGACTATACGAAGTCGAGTTCCTTTCGATTTGGCTCTAAATCTCAATTATTATTGGAAGAATCATTGGTTTTTTCTTAGTTTGAGTAAAGAGATAGTGCCCCAATTCCTTCTTTATGGTTTGTTTGATGATGTTCCAACGGTATATTTTTTCACTTTGTAAGTCGTTGACCGTTTTCGTAACAAGACGATTCACATGTTTAAGGAGGTCCTCTGAATTTTGAACATATACAAATCCACGGGAAATGGTATCGGGTCCTGATACTATTTTTCGTTCCGTCTTGCTTAGTGTTATGACGATCACGAGCATGCCATCTTCAGAAAGCTGCTTGCGGTCCCGCAGAACGATTTCTCCAACATCACCAACGCCGACACCGTCAACAAAGGTATTGCCGGCAGCCACCTTTCTCGTTTGACGGGCAACGGAGTTTTCAATATCCACCACATCGCCATTACTGATAATGAAAGTATTGCCCTTCTCTACCCCGACAGACTCAGCTAGTAGTCGATGCTGGTGCAACATCCGATATTCACCGTGAATGGGAATGAAATACTTAGGTTTCATCAGGGTAAGCATGAGCTTTAACTCTTCCTGATAAGCATGTCCGGATACATGCATGCCCGTTACACTCCCAGAACCGTAAATGACTTTGGCACCCAGTTGAAACAGGTTGTCGATGATTCGTGAAACATCCCGTTCATTTCCGGGTATTGGAGTGGAGGCAAGAATCACTGTATCATCAGGTAAGATGCTCATATCCCGATAATTCGAACTGGAAAGGCGGGAAAGGGCAGCAAACGGCTCTCCTTGACTTCCTGTACATAAAACTGCGACCCTTTCAGGAGCATAACTATCGACTTCTTGTGGTTGGATAAGCATCCCATCAGGAACATCGAGGTAGCCGCGTTCAATGGCAACGTTTACGACGTTCACCATGCTTCGTCCAATCAGGGCAAGTTTCCGGTTTGTCTTCTGTGCAGCGTTCACAACTTGTTGAACGCGATTGACATTTGAAGCGAAGGTCGAAAGGATGACTTTCTGTTTTGCCTGCATGAAGGCCTCTTCGATATGGCTGCCAACGAGATGCTCCGAGGGGCTGGAGCCTGGACGTTCAGCGTTGGTGCTTTCCGATAATAAAACCAAAACACCTTCACTTCCGATTTTGGCCATTTTATGAATATCGGGATACTGATCATTCATGGGAGTCAAGTCAAACTTAAAGTCACCTGTATGAACGACCGTGCCTTCTGGCGTTCGCATGGTGACCCCAAGGCAATCGGGTATACTATGATTCGTTTTGAAAAAGTCGAGAACCATCTCCCCGAATTCCAACCTTGAATCCGAGTCGATCTGGATTAACTTCGTATCAGCCAAAAGGTTATGTTCTTTTAATTTCAATTCAATCAAACCAAGTGTTAAACGTGTGGCATAAATGGGTACATTCAATTTTTTTAAGAAATAGGGGATACCGCCAATATGATCTTCATGCCCATGAGTCACAATCAAAGCCCGGATCTTCTCTTTATTCTCTTGGAGAAAGGAAATATCAGGAATGATTAAATCGACTCCTAATAAACTTTCATCAGGAAACTTGGCACCACAGTCAATAATGATGATATCGTTTGAATATTGAACCACATACATGTTTTTACCGATTTCATTCACTCCGCCAAGAGCCAGTATGGACAAAGCATTCTCTTTCATACTCAAGTAGATAGACCTCCCTTTATGATGATAAGGATAGTGTTTCCTTAGGTCCCTTTTATAAAACCAACTCTTTTCTTAAAATCAGGCCAAAAAAACCTACCGTTTTCGGTAGGTGCGTGTATCCCAACTATTCATCGGCTCAAGCAAGAATGGATGCTATCTTCAAAAGTATCCATGTTTGCTTGGACCTGCGGTGCATATCCAGTCTTCAAAGTGAGCAGCAAACTTTCTATCAAAAATTTTCGCGGCTTGTCGGACTGCATCAGCTCATCGTGGATAAAGTCGATTAATTCAATGGCTCTTGTTCGATTTTCATCGCAAGGCAAAGCTTTGTTTATCGCTTTTTTCAATTCAGTGGTGGATTGAAGCAAATCATTATGGCAAGAATCAAGGTGGTTTGTAAAGTTTGGAAACCACGTATCCATCAGTTCCGGATCAATGATTTGTTCCCCGCTTTCAGCCACTTCATTGACTAGGCGGACAATGCGGTTCATGCAATAGCGGATAATTTGTATGTCCGGTGTACCGGCGGGATTGGCCCGATAGCTAAAATGACTCATGTGGGTCATCATCGAATGAAAGATGATGACGCTATCTAAAAGATAGGGTTTTTTGCTTTCACCGAATATATCGATAAAACGATTATACATCCAGCGTAAGCTCAACAATAGCGTGTTATTGATGAATTGTTTTAATTCTTCATCGTTGGAAACACGGACTTCTTCGATCAGGATAAGCAATTTGCTTTGCTTGTTCACCATCATCTGCAGCTCGAGCTGCCGGATGAAAATTTCAATATCGGCTGAATCTTGACCAATCAACAGTTTTTCCCGTTCATGGCGAATCTTTGTATAAAAGGAACGGAAAATGGCTATAAATAATTCCCCCTTCGAAGGGAAATAATTATAAAATGTACCTTTTGATATACCGCTGCCGTCTAAAATGTCCTGAATGGACGTCGCTTGGTAGCCTTTGTCAATAAACAGCTTATGAGCCGTATCGATGACATTCTGCCTTCGGTTGTTCATCATATCACCTTATTTTCATTATACTGCTTGTATAAATGTAATCGTACTCTATTTTTCATCACAGCACAAACCCTTATTTAAACCAGTAAATTTTTATTGCAAAAAATGAACTAGGGGTATATTATTGATTTTGTGAGTTTGGGATATACCGCTCGTATAATTAAATGAACCAATAGTTTGAATGGAGGAATAGATAAATAGTGAGTACTGCACAAACAAATGAGAAAAAGGGTTCGTATGGCATTCTAATCATACTGATGGTCGGTGCGTTCATATCGATACTGAATTCAACCCTTTTAAATATTGCCCTGCCATCAATCCAAATAGACCTGGGAATCGAGACTTCCACAGTCCAATGGCTGACAACGGGCTATATGCTCGTGAACGGAATCATGATTCCGACAACTGCCTTTTTAATAAGAAAATATTCGGTGCGTAATCTGTTCCTGACAGCCATGCTCCTATTCTCAATCGGGACGATCGTGGCAGGTGTAGCGCATGTATTCCCGCTATTATTGAGCGCACGTATGGTTCAGGCTGCCGGTTCGGCAATCATGATGCCATTATTAATGAACGTACTTTTAACTTCTTTCCCTGTTGAAAAACGGGGCTCGGCAATGGGACTATTCGGTTTGGTCATGATGTTTGCCCCTGCAATCGGGCCGACGCTTTCAGGCTGGATCATCGAGCATTATGATTGGAGAATGCTATTCCATTTCATTACTCCGCTAGCTTTACTAGTGCTTATTTTCGGCTTCTTTAAACTCAAAGACCACAAGGAAAAAGTCGATATCTCAATTGATAAAATATCGGTCATCCTTTCAAGCCTAGGCTTTGGCGGTTTGCTTTACGGATTCAGTTCGGCAGGCAGCAAGGGTTGGGATAGCCTTGAGGTATACGGAACACTGGTAGTCGGTGTCATCTCCCTGATTCTTTTCATAACACGCCAGCTTAAAATGGAATCACCAATGCTTGAGTTCAAGATCTTCAAGCACCCGATGTTCGCTTTATCCGCAACGATCTCAATCGTACTGAACATGGCGATGTTCTCGGGGATGATCTTAATTCCGATGTACACACAAACAGTACGTGGCATTTCACCATTCGATTCTGGATTACTGATGCTTCCAGGTGCGTTATTAATGGCCCTCATGTCACCGGTTACCGGTAAGCTTTTCGATAAGTTCGGTGCCCGCATACTTGCTTCAATCGGTTTGCTTATCACCGTGGTAACTACGTATTTGCTAAGTAAATTATCAATGGAAACTACGTATACAGAAATTGTAATCCTGTTTTCCGTTCGTTCCTTCGGGATGTCAATGTCCATGATGCCGATCATGACAAATGGTTTGAACTCGCTGCCAGCCCGCATGAACCCGCACGGTACAGCCATGAATAACACACTGAACCAAATTTCCGGTGCGATCGGTACGGCATTGCTCGTTACGGTCATGTCGAACCGTGCAGCTTCTACGGCCGAAGATTTAATGACGAAAGCGATGAGCAAATTAACAAGCCAGCCCACTGCTGAGATGATGGGCCAAATGAAAGCCCAAATCGGGATGCAGGCAATGCTGGATGGAATTAACTTCTCCTTCTTTGTATCTACCTTCATTGCCGGTGTGGCGCTGATTCTGGCATTATTCATTAAGCGTGCTTGGCCGGCTGAAGAAAAACCAGCTGTAAAAAAAGATCAAACCGCTTAAATGAAACAATAAAAGGCCCCATGCCACCTGAATCTTTCAGGCAGCATGGGGCCTTTTTTATAACTTCTGCCATTTAGTTTGATTTACAGCGGAATTATTCGACCCACGATGGAGTAATTCGACCCCCGCAAGAATTAATTCGACCTACGATGGAGTAATTCGCCCCACGCAAAGATTAATTCGACCTACCACCGATTTAATTCGACCTACGAATCAAGAATGTTTTAATCGGTGATTTCACCTGTTTACAAAAAAGCGCAGTGCCATTTGCACTGCGCTTTTTTTACTTCAAGATGTCACTTCTTCTGAAGTTACTTTTGCATGCTGGATATGGCTGGCTATCCAGCCAATGATCGCTGCAGAAACGAGATAGGCAAGTAAGATCCAAATCTGCGCCTGCAAGTTTTCCCAGCCGCCTAATGAGATGACCTCTTGAAGTTCCTTTAATGAGTGGGCCATAGGTAGAAATTGACCGATTTTCGTCAATAATGACATGCCCAGTTCGCCTGGGAATGTTCCGCCGCAGGTCGCCAATTGGAAAACGAGAAGGGTCACGGCTGCGAATTTTCCCACCACTCCGAATACGGTCACCAGCATAAGAATGAACGTCATGAAGGTAAATGAAACGATGATGCTTGATAGAATGAATACAGGGACACTGGCTACATGTAAATGGAATCCAAGCAGGACGACTGCATCCACTAGAAGTGCCTGTATCAAGCCGATTACATATACCAGCATTAATTTATTCGTGAAATGAACGGTTCCTGTAACCTTAAGATTCTGCCTGCGGCCAAGCGGCAAGATATTGGAAGCCATGATGCCGCCTACATAAAAGGCCAATGACAGAAAATAAGGGGCAATTCCGGTTCCGTAGTTAGGTACTTCAGATAAATTGGATTGGACCAATTGTACAGGTTCAGAGAACATCGAAGTGGTTGAATCGTCGTACTGAAGACTGGCCGTTTTATCGGCAGCTTCATTAAGCTTGGCGGATAATTTGCTTGAACCCTTTTCCAGTGAAGCCAGTCCGTCTTGAAGTTCCTTGGATCCACTGGCTAACTGGCTGCTCCCGCCTGCTAGTGACTCGATTCCGGCATGTAAAGTGGAGAAACCATTTTTCCATTTAAATAATCCATTCGCCAATTCTTCAGAACCCTCGTTTAATTGCTTAGCACCTGAGGTAGCTTGTGCCATTTTATCACCAAAAGCATTCATCCCGGTTTGAACGGTTTCTTGTCCATCAGCCACTTTGGCAGCACCTTCGCCCAATTGCTTTTGACCGGCATGTAAAGTGGTGGCTGCTTCGGATAAACCTCCTGATAGGGCAACGATTTGCTTGAAGTCTTGATCCTTTATTGCATCGGGATGACTTTTCATATAGGCATCCAATTGTTTTTTTAGCGTATTCGCTGTATCGGCAGCCTGTTCTTGCCCTTGCATCAATTTTGCATTTCCGGCTGACCAGTTCTCGACACCCTGACTTACTTCATTCAATCCATTTTCCAATGAGTGATGTCCATCTGATAGCTGCTTCATGCCGGAATATAAGTTCTGGGAACCTGATGATAACCCTGTGGCACCATCCGCTAAGGCTTCTTGTCCATCCAAGAGCTGGTTGCTTCCTGTTTGCAGCTTCTGGGCGCCATCATTCAAATCCTGGATGCCATCATTCAATTTCTCACTGCCGTTATTCGCATCCACCGTTCCTTGATGAAGTGTTTCCGCTCCATCCCCGGCATCCGCCAAGCCTTTAGAAACCTCCTGGAATTTCGAAAGGATGCCTTCCGAATAGACTTTTGTAATGCTTGCGTTGATCTTTGCCGTCATTTTTTCAACAGCAGTAGAGCTGATCTGTGAGGCAACGAAATTCTTACCTGGATTGACAGTATACAAAAGTTTAGCTCTTTCCGGTTCTTCATCCATTAAAGTCGTGACATTTTCCGAAAAATCTTCCGGAATCGTGACAACCATATAATAGGTACCTTCCTTAAGGCCCGTTTTTGCCTCCTTTGCCGTGACAAAGTGAAAATCCAATTCTTTCTGTTTTTTCAATTGTTCAACGAAATCATCTCCAGCCTCGACTGGCTTATTGTCCATTTCCGAACCATTATCGAGATTGACAACTGCCACAGGGAGCTGATCCAACTTCCCGTAAGGGTTCCAATATCCTGCAAGGAAGAAACCTGAGTAAATCAATGGAACGACCAAAAGGAAAATCAAGGCGATTCTCCCGTGTTTATGTTTCCACATTGCTTTTATATCTTGAAATACAAGTTGTAAACCTTTCATTATTTGAGCCTGCCTTTTCTAACCAAGAGATTATTTTATCATAATGGTTTTTTCAGATACTGTATAATACATAATTGATTATGCAATAATAGATTTAAATCTATGTGAAAAGAGTGGGAAAATGGAAATTTTACAGCTGCAGTACTTTCAAACCGTAGCACGGCTGGAACATATGACGAAGGCTGCGGAACAACTTCAGATTGCTCAGCCATCCCTCAGTAAAACCATATCCCGGCTTGAAGAGGATTTGGGAGTCGCACTGTTCGATAGGGAACACCGGAAAATCAAGCTCAATGCAGCCGGACGAATTTTCTTGAACCGGGTTGAACGTGCTTTTGCGGAACTGAATGAAGGGAGGCGCGAAATAGTGGAATTAACAGATCAAGACCAAAAGAACATCACCTTGGCCGTTACCATTCCCAGGGTCCTGCCTGATTTATTGGGGACATTTTTATCTCAATACCCGGATGTCCGTTTTCAACAATTCCTAAAATCCATATCATCCATGAAGCAGCTTCTAATAGAAGGAGAAATCGATTATTGCATATCATCGGTTCCGATTGAAGGCCCAGACTTAAAGTGGGAACCGCTGATCACCGAAGAAATATACTTGATCGTGCCTCCCAATCACCGGCTGGCAGGCATGGAAAGCATTACACTTCAAGAAGTGAAAGATGAATCATTCATCAGTATGAACACAGGATTCGGGTTCCGCAGCCTCACCGACCAATTTTGCCTCGAAGCAGGATTCGTCCAGCACATCGCCTTCGAAGGAGATGAACCAGCTGTCATCTCGGACCTTGTCAGGAAAGGGTTGGGAGTCGCTTTCGTATCCGAATTGACATGGCTTCATCAAACCGGATCATTATCCCATAAAATCCGAATAACTGAACCTGCTTGTCAAAGAACAATAGGGCTCGGCTGGTCAGAAAAACGCTACTTCACCCCAGTAGCCAAGCAATTTCGGTTATTTGTCATGGATTACTTCGCTGCCGCCAACTCCGCCAGACCAAGATGAATAATGTGGAGAAGGTCGAAATAATCGGATGAAGACAGGAGTGTCGCCGTTAGGACGAATGAATGGGTGAAGGCATAAAAAGTATAATTAAATTATAGTGAACATAGTATTTTAGGAGGTTTTTTAAAAATAGATCGGGTTCAAAATTATGAATCCGATCCTGGGAGATGAGCGGAGATGGAAATACGGGTTTATCAAATTGAATGGAATGGACTCACGTTTCAATATCGGGAGAGCGGGGATGTTTCTGCACGGCCGCTGGTTGTTCTTCACGCACTGGGGAAAAGTGCAGAGTCATGGGATCAAGTGGCTGCAGCATTAGGAGAAAATTATCGTGTATTAGCTTTAGATCAACGGGGTCACGGTGGGAGTGCGAGAACTAATACATACACTTTTGAATTGATGTGCGATGATTTGCTTCATTTTGCGGATGCGCTTAAGTTGGGGAGGTTTTCACTTATGGGGCATTCCATGGGGGGAACAGTTTCCTATCTTTTCTCGCAAACTTTTCCTTCGAGGATAGATAGGTTGATTGTCGAAGATACGCCTCCACCTTTCTCGGATGAACCAGTTGAGATTCCTTCCCAACCTTCTGGCCCTCTGCCGTTTGATTGGCAGGTTGTGCCTTCGATTCTACAGCAGCTTAATGAACCCGATCCCGAATGGTGGGCACGTCTTACCGATATTATGATGCCGACGCTTGTTATAGGGGGCGGGTTGAGCCATATACCCCAAAATAAATTGCAGGAGGTTTCCGAGCTTATTCCGAATTGCGAATTGGTGACGATAGAGGATGCCGGACACTTTGTCCATGAAGATAATTTACCAGCGTTCTTGGCTGCCGTAACAGGGTTTCTTTCCAAAGGACAGGCGCTTTAATACGTATAAGAGGGTTGCCGATGCAGCCCTCTTTTTCCTGCTTTAAAATGAATGGTTAATTTTAAAGACGGAATTTACCGATTTATTATTCAGGAATTCCAGCAACTGTTCAGCCATATAGTCAGCGCTATATTTAAAGCCAGTGTTGACCCATTCGATGATCATGCCTAATATCGCATATGCTTGGTAGCTGGAGGCAAGTTCTATATTGATTTTAGGATTCGGCAGGTAATCTTCCAGGTCCTCCAATGGAAGTTTCTTTAACTCATTACAAATCCGTTCCAGTAATGTAGGCCATGCATTCGACTTTAGGAGGAGGGTATAAATGTTTGCAAAGTTAGCTACATGTTCAAATATTTTGATGACTGAAGCCGTTAGTTCTTTGATGGTGAAAAGTTCAACGTTCTTATAAGGTTCCCGGTAGGATATGATCAAATCGGCAATCACATCCTCCATGACCTCTTCAAGCAGTTCCTCTTTGTATTGATAGTGTTTATAAAATGTACCCCGATTAAGGTCGGCGAGTTCTACAATGTCAGTAATTGTTATATCCCTGAAATCCTTATTTTGCATTAATGATATGAGGGATTCTTTCAAAGCCATTTTGGACTTCCTGATCCTTCTATCAACCCCAGTGTTATGATCAGTCATTTTCTTCACCCTTTGTTCGTTATTGTGCTTTTAATAAACAAAATGACCACTTTCTGTTCATTGTTCAACATCGAGGTCATCATTTGCTGATTGTGTAAGCCTAGTGAAACTAATTATACTATAAAGGAAGGTAGTTAATGAACACTTGTACACTAAGTATCACTTCACTAGAATGAATGGGGGGAGTTCAAATGAAATTACAAGACAAAGTGGCAGTAGTGACTGGAGCAGCATCTGGCATGGGGAAACAAATTGCTATAGATTATGCTAGAGAAGGGGCTAAAGTCGTCGTATCGGATCTGAATCTTGATGGTGCGAACGAAACGGTAGAAGAAATAAAAGCGAATGGCGGTATGGCCTTTGCCATTAAAACAAACGTAGCCGTAGAGGAAGATATTCAACATTTGATCGATACCACGGTCAGTACGTATGGTACGGTGGATATTTTGGTGAATAACGCGGGCATCATGGATGGCATGGAGCCTGCTGGAGACATTGAAGATTCTAGATGGGATCGGATTTTTGCCATTAACACGACAAGCGTCATGCGTTCGACTAGAAAGGTGTTGCCGATCTTTTTAGAAAAACAAAAAGGGGTCATCATTAATATTGCTTCTGCTGGGGGTTTGTACGGTGCTCGAGCAGGCGCAGCATACACTGCCTCTAAACACGCAGTCGTTGGGTTCACAAAAAACACGGGCTTCATGTATGCCAATGAAGGGATTCGCTGCAATGCTATAGCACCAGGCGGAGTTGAAACAAATATTGGTTCCAGCATGACGAATATCAATGAGTTTGGCATCTCTCGCCAACAATTGGGTATGGCTATCAATCCACGCAATGGAAAACCTGAGGAAATCGCTAAAGTGGCTTTGTTCCTTGCTTCAGACGATTCCAGTTTTGTTAATGGAACAGTCATCACCGCAGATGCTGGTTGGAGTGCATATTAAAAAAGAATGGTCAAGAACTTGGTGACTGATATATGCATTCCTGCCAGTAAGCAGGGATGCATTTTTTTGAGTGGAGCATTGGATGGGGGGGAATTTGGGGTAGCCAGACAATTTGCTAGAGGAAGTTTCAACCTCATTTCAATCGAAAGTGGATAAGCGGGGGCTGGATAGTTCGACTACTATCCAGTTTTTTAAAAATAATTATGCTATCAATTGGATTTAAAAGATAAGGTGAACTCTGAAATCTTGGAAGCAAAATAGGTTCCCTGAAAAAATCCACTTTCCCTATGAAATTGGATCATTGAGTGATCCATTAGTGATCCATTAGTTTGCTGCAATACCTCTCAAACGATATATTAATTGGCGTGAGAATATTGAAGGACTTTCTGCCGGACGTAATCAAGGTGCTTGTACATTTGGCTGAATGCTTCATGTGGGTCATGTGCTGCAAGTGCCGCATAGATGGCTTTATGATACTTCACAGTCAGTTCCCGCTCTCTGAATTGAATCAGGCTATTTATTTTATTATGAGTGATCAATAAGGAATCGATCATGCCTTCAATTATGGGATTGTTTGCACTTAAAGCAATGATCTTGTGGAATTCTTTATCGGCTTCTCCATAATCGTTGTCTTTACTATTGGCAATCGTGTCAATCGTAACTTGCAGTTTCTCCAGCTGTTCGTCTGTGATCTTCTCGGCAGCCATGGTTACCAGTCCCAACTCCAATGCCATTCGCGCTTCGATGATCGCTGGTAAATTATCCGTAGCCAGCGCCAGCATGACAGAGAATGGATGTGTACCGATTTTATCGTTAAAAAAGGTTCCTTCGCGCGTTTTCCGTGTAATGACACCAAGTGTATCAAGTGCACTGAGCGCCTCACGTAAAACAGGTCGGCTTACTTCAAGTTCTTTCATAAGTTCCATTTCAGGAGGCAGTTTGTCGCCCGCTTTCATTTGTCCGCTCACGAGCAGATGCACAATTTGATCCACGACTTGTTGTGAAAGAGTGTTGCGATGTACCGATTGTACGCCTAGTTTCTTTGACGATTCTTCCATTGTGTAACCCCTTTTCTGTTAAATCCTATATGTATTCATACTGTAAGACTAATTATATAATATAATACACTTATTTGCATGTGAGGATAAGAAGAGCTATGTCCAAAAAAAGTAAAATGCGCCGCTCTAAGAGAGAGACGCACGCATTGTTGGAAAAAAAATCATCTCACAAGGCAAGGAGATTTTGGATTGAACTTCCATCCGGAAACCAGGTATTGCATAGCCATTGAATCATCACGGGCACCAAGTCCTTTTTGTTTATAAAGCTGATGTGCCTTCTCGATTTGTTCCATATCCACTTCTATTCCAAGTCCAGGTTTGGAAGGGACATCGACCATTCCGCCGACAATTTTAAAAGGTTCTGTCGTTAAACGCTGCCCATCCTGCCAAATCCAGTGGGTATCGATTGCAGTGATTTTTCCTGGTGCGGCTGCTGCAACATGTGTAAACATGGCAAGTGATATGTCAAAGTGATTATTGGAATGTGATCCCCATGTCAATCCCCAGTCGTTGCACATTTGAGCGACCCGGACGGAGCCCTGCATTGTCCAAAAATGCGGATCGGCAAGAGGGATGTCCACCGATTGAAGTTGTATGGAATGCCCCATTTGCCTCCAATCCGTTGCAATCATATTCGTAGCGGTTGGAAGGCCCGTTGCACGCCTGAATTCAGTCATGATTTCCCGGGCGGAAAAACCATTTTCCGCTCCGCATGGATCTTCCGCATAAGCTAAAACTTGATGCTGATCGCTGCAAAGTTTAATCGCATCCTCAAGTAGCCAGCCGCCATTTGGATCAAGCGTGATCCTGGCTTCAGGGAAGCGTTCCGCAAGTGCCGTCACCGCCTCGATTTCCTCCTCCCCGCGTAAAACCCCGCCTTTCAATTTAAAATCATTGAATCCATAGCGAGAGTGGGCCGCTTCTGCCAAGCGGACAATCGATTTGGGCGTCAGTGCTTCTTCATGACGGAGGCGAAGCCAGTCATCTTCCGCTTCCGGTTCGCTTAAATAACCAAGATCTGTTTTATTGCGGTCACCTAAATAAAATAAGTAGCCCAGCATTTCCACCTTATTACGCTGCTGTCCTTCACCGAGAAGGGCTGCGACAGGAACACCTAAATATTGGCCAACCAAATCAAGAAGTGCCGCTTCCAATGCTGTTACGGCATGAATGGCAATACGGAGATCGAACGTCTGGAGGCCGCGCCCTCCAGCATCGCGGTCCGCAAACTGCTTACGGATGGTATTTAGAATGTTGTTGTATGTCCCAATGGACTGGCCGACAACCAATTGTTTGGCATCTTCGAGTGTTTGGCGGATTTTTTCGCCCCCAGGAACTTCACCTACACCTGTATTACCCGCATTATCTTTTAGAATGACAATATTCCGGGTGAAATATGGAGCATGGGCACCGCTCAAGTTCAGCAGCATGCCGTCATGGCCCGCAACTGGAATAACACTCATTTCAGAAATTACCGGTGTGCCGATTTTTACATGATCCTTAAGTATTTGATTGTTCATAATTTTTCCCCCTACTAGAATATTTAGTTGACTATGACTTTAACTCTACCCGTTTAATTTCACCAACCAGGAATAAATAACTTAAAATTGCAACAAGAGCATTGGCACATACAAAGACTAGCGCCCCATTGAACGACCCTGTCGTGGCAATGATATAACCGATGATGATCGGTGTTGTAATGCCGGCAATGTTACCGAATGTGTTGAAAAGCCCCCCGCTGACACCGGACATTTCTTTTGGTGAAGTATCGGCCACTACCGCCCAGCCGAGTGCCCCAAATCCTTTACCGAAAAACGCAAGGGCCATAACGAAAATGACAACCCATTCCGTATCTACATAGTTTGCTGCTACCAAGCTCATCGATAGAATCATCCCAACAACAATTGGGAATTTTCGGGCGACAGTCAATGAGAATCCCTTCCGTAACAAGAAATCCGAGAATGTTCCTCCGAGAATGCCGCCAAAAAATCCACAAATGGCGGGAAGGGAAGCGACGAGTCCAACTTCAAGAATGGTCATGCCCCTTTCTTGTACAAGGTACACAGGAAACCATGTCAGGAAAAAGTATGTTAACGTCGTAATGCAATATTGTCCGAGATAAACACCTAACAGCATGCGGTTTGATAAAAGCTGCTTAATATGATCCCAGTTGACGCCTTTCTTTTCCTCCTTATTTGTACTGCTTTGATCCATATTGATCAAAGCGCCGCCAGCTTCGATATATTCAAGCTCTGCTTTGTTGATACGAGGATGTTCCTTCGGGCCATAAATCGTTTTCAGCCAGATGAATGCAACGATGATTCCTAAAGCACCCATAAAGAAGAAGACGTATTCCCAACCAAATTTATACGTAATGTAACCCATAATCGGTGCAAAGAGAACGGTTGCAAAATACTGGGCTGAATTGAAAGTGGCAGCCGCGGTTCCGCGTTCATGGCTTGGGAACCAGGTAGCAACGATGCGGCTGTTGGCCGGGAAGGAAGGGGCTTCTGCCAATCCAACTAAAAAACGCAGTCCGAACAATACCATGACAGCTGTTCCGGCAGAACCGAAAAAACCGAGAAATCCTTGTAAAAGCGTAAAGGTAGACCATAACGTGATACTCCAAAAGTAAACCTTTTTTGAGCCAAAACGGTCTAAAAGCCATCCGCCTGGAATTTGTCCAGCTACATAAGACCAAGCGAAAGCGGAGAAAACATAACCCATCATGACTGAATCGAGACCAAGCTGACCAGACATGTCCGTACCCGCGATCGACAGTGTCGCACGATCCGCATAATTCAGAGCAGTGACCAAAAAGAGCATAAAGACAATGAACCATCGTGTGCGTGTTTTTTTCTGGGCACTTGGCAGTTTAGGAGATGGTTGAAAAACTTTTTCTTCAGCGTTCATATACTCACTTCCTTAATCGTATTTAATTACAATTTTTATTTGATACCGCTTACAATATTAACCGTTTCCTCCTTCGTGAAAATTCTTAATATTTAGTTTTGTCCAATGGTAAGACAAATAAAATTGTTTGTCAATCGCTTTTTTTATAAATCTTTTTTCATTTTAGCTCCTTAATGATCGTGCTTTTTTTGTATATAGTAGAAGCAAAATTATTGAGGTTTGAAGTAATGCTGGATTTTTCAGAAAATAAAAAAAATACGATTGACCATACAGTATATTTGTCTTACAATAAAACAATAATACACAAGGGGGAATAAAAAATGAATAAGATTCGCAAGGCACCTAAAGGGATTCTCGGATTTCCCGTGGCACCATTCACAACGAGTAATAAGCTTGATGAACAAGCACTGGCCGAAAATATCCAATTTTTATTAGATGAGGGACTCGAGGCTATTTTCGTGGCATGTGCAGCAGCGGAATATCCTTCGTTAAGTAAAGAGGAATATGAAGCGATGGTAGAGGTAGCCGTATCCGTAACAGCTGGAAAAGTACCTGTATACACAGGGGTAGGCGGGAATATTCAAACTTCCCTCGAACTTGCCAGAATATCAGCGGATAGAGGGGCAGACGGATATTTAATATTACCTCCATATCTTGTTACTGGAGAACAGGCTGGTCTGGCGGCTTATTTCAAAGCCATCGCAGAAAGTACTGACTTAAATTCCATAGTATATCAGCGTGATAATGTGTCATTTTCACTTTCAACTTTGGAAGCGCTTGCTCAGGTCCCGCAGGTGGTCGGCGTAAAAGACGGTCTAGGCAATATGGAGTTGAATGGACTTCTTACACAAACGTTCGGAAAGCGTTTCGGCTGGCTGAACGGAATGCCGCTTGCGGAAGTTACCATGTCGGCCTACGTTCCACTTGGCTTTGACTCCTATTCATCGGCGATATCCAATTACATTCCGCATATCTCACGAAAATTCTATAATGGCATTTTGAGCGGAGATCAAGAAACGGTCAATGAAATTTACCAACAGGTCATCATGCCAATCAACAACATTCGCCGTCAGCGAAAAGGATATGCCGTTTCTCTCATTAAAGCAGGTATGGAGATTATGGGTATGCAGGTTGGGCAAACAGTCAGATTACCAATTCTTCCGGTGGAAAAAGAACATTATGCAGAGATGCAAACGATATTAGAGAATGCTTTAAATCGTTTTCCAAAAGAAACACCAATTCAATCAATCTAATAAGGGTGGGGATTATATATGATAACTACAGTTCAAACAAAAACGTATCTTAACTATATTAACGGTGAATGGGTTGCTTCTATTTCAAATGAAGTTGAAAAGAGTTTAAACCCGGCAGATAAACAGGCAATTGTCGGATATGTACAAAAATCTACGAAGGAAGATTTGAACCTGGCTGTGGAAGCGGCAAAAAAGGCGAAAGACAAATGGCGCAAACTCGCTGGTTCAGAGCGCGGGGAGTATCTATATAAAGCAGCGCAAATTCTTGAAAAGCGGATGGATGAAATCGCAGAATGTGCAACACGGGAAATGGGAAAGACCTTTGCTGAAACAAAAGGGGAAACGGCACGCGGCATTGCGATCCTGAAATACTATGCAGGAGAAGGGATGCGTAAAGTGGGGGATGTCATTCCATCCACAGACAGTTCAGCGCTTATGTTCACGACGCGAGTCCCGCTTGGTGTTGTGGGCGTCATAACACCTTGGAATTTCCCAATCGCCATCCCAATCTGGAAGATGGCCCCTGCTCTCGTTTATGGGAATACGATTGTGGTCAAGCCAGCCACCGAGACGGCCATCACCTGTGCGAAGATCATGGAGTGTTTTGAAGAAGCCGGTTTACCGGCGGGTGTAATCAATATGGTCACAGGACCGGGCAGTGTCATCGGGCAGGGCATCGCCAATCACGAAGATGTAAACGGCATTACCTTTACCGGCTCAAATGGCGTGGGAAAAAGGATTGGACAAGCGGCGTTAGCACGCGGAGCGAAATACCAGCTTGAAATGGGCGGGAAAAATCCGGTAATCGTTGCAGCGGATGCGGATCTTAATCTGGCTGTAGAAGCCGTCATTACAGGTGCGTTCCGTTCAACGGGACAAAAATGTACTGCGACAAGCCGTGTCATCGTTGCAGCTGAAGTTTATGAAGAGTTCAAGCAGCTGTTGGTGAATGAAACGAAAGGCATTTCCATCGGGGATGGATTGGACAGTGGGACATGGATGGGACCATGTGCTAGCGAAAATCAATTGAATACGGTACTTTCCTATATTGAAAAAGGAGTGGAAGAAGGCGGTGCACTTCTAATTGGCGGGAAGCGTGCTGAAGAAGGTCCTCAGGCAAATGGCTTTTATGTAGAGCCTACGATTTTTGATAACTGCACGTCTGATATGACGATTGTACAGGAAGAAATTTTTGGTCCGGTGATTGCTTTATTGAAAGCTGATTCCGTTGAAGAGGCCCTGCAACTTGCGAACAGCGTGGAATACGGTCTAAGTGCTTCAATTTTCACAGCGAATATCAAACATTTGCTTTCATTCGTTAACGATATGGAAGCGGGTTTGATCAGGGTTAACGCTGAGAGCGCAGGCGTTGAATTGCAGGCGCCATTTGGCGGCATGAAAAACTCCAGCTCCCACTCAAGTGAACAAGGAGAAGCCGCAAAAGAGTTTTTTACATCCATTAAAACGGTGTTTGTAAAATAATAATATAATAACCGGCCCGTGTCATTAGTGGTGTCTGTTAGCTTTATTAGGATGAAGGAGTGGTAAAGTGGATACGAAAACGCAACTTACAGAGGTACCGCTTTATATTAAGGTAAATAAGATGGACAATGTCGCCATCGTGGTTAATACAGGGGGCTTGGAACAAGGAACCGCTTTCCCTTGTGGGCTTGAATTGAAAGAAAGAGTACCACAAGGTCACAAAGTGGCTTTAATGGATATAATCGAGAATGAAGCCATCATACGTTATGGGGAAATTATCGGTTATGCGGCTGAAACAATCAGTAAGGGCAGTTGGATTGACGAGTCGTTGGTGATACTGCCGGCTTCTCCAGATTTAAAGGCATTATCTGTAGCAAATGATATACCGAAAACTTTACCCCCACTTGAAGGGTATACATTTCAAGGATTCCGCAATGAAGATGGCAGTGTTGGAACCAAGAACATATTAGGCATTACAACTAGCGTTCAATGTGTAGTGGGCGTTCTGGATTTTGTCGTGAACCGGATAAAAAAGGAGCTGCTCCCGAAGTATCCCAATGTTGATGATGTTTTCGCCATAAATCACAACTATGGGTGCGGGGTCGCTATCAATGCACCGGAAGCGGTTATTCCCATTCGGACGATACAGAACCTTGCGAAACACCCGAATTTCGGCGGGGAAGCCTTGGTAGTTGGATTAGGGTGTGAAAAACTGTCTCCAATGAGAATAAATCCAAGCGGGGATGATTCAGATATCATTTCACTTCAGGATCAGCAGGGATTTGCGGGAATGGTCCAATCCATTATGGAAATGGCTGAGGAACGTTTAATCAAGTTGAACCGCAGGCAGCGGGAGACATTTCCGGTTTCCGAATTAGTCATCGGTACGCAGTGCGGGGGAAGTGATGCATTTTCTGGTGTGACAGCTAACCCTGCAGTAGGATATGCTACAGATCTGTTAGTTAGGGCAGGGGCAACCGTTCTATTCTCTGAAGTCACGGAAGTACGGGATGCGATTCACCTATTAACGCCTCGTGCAGTGAATGAAGAAGTAGGGAGAGCCTTAATAAGGGAAATGGATTGGTATGATAATTACCTTGCTTTAGGTGATGCCGATCGAAGTGCCAATCCTTCGCCAGGAAACAAAAAAGGCGGATTGGCCAATGTAGTGGAAAAATCATTAGGCTCCATTGCCAAATCCGGAGGCAGCCCCATTTCAGGCGTATTGGCTCCAGGTGAAAAAGCAACGGAAAAAGGGCTGGTTTTTGCAGCTACTCCAGCCAGTGACTTTGTTTGCGGAACGCTGCAGCTCGCTTCCGGTATGCACCTTCAAGTTTTTTCAACTGGAAGAGGCACACCTTATAATCTCGCAATGGCTTCCGTCATTAAAGTATCTACACGAAATACATTGACAGAGCAATGGAAAGATCTGATCGATATAAATGCTGGAACTATCGCTACTGGTGAAGCAACCATTGAGGAAGTTGGGTGGGAAATATTTCACCTTATTCTGGAAGTGGCCAGCGGTAAAAAGAAAACCTGGGCAGAGCATTGGGGTCTGCATAATGATTTGGCACTGTTCAATCCTGCGCCAATTACCTAATAAAGATTTACAGGACTGACTTCCTTTTATATAGAGGAAGTCGGTCCTTTTTTTCTTACAGAAAAGAGGACCGCCGGAATATTAGCAGAAGTTCTTAATGAACGACTGGTTTTCATCATGACGAAAAAAAGGTGATACTAAAAGTACATATCAGGAGGGATAGCATGATCACATTCAGGAATGCGACAGTAAAAGATGTAAGTGACATAGTACAGATGCTTGCGGATGATGTTTTGGGGAGGGAAAGGGAGCGCTATGAAAATCCCCTTCCTGAAAGCTACCTAAAAGCATTTGAATCCATTGATGCAGATGGAAATAATGAATTGATCGTAGCATGTCTAGGTGAGGAAATCGTTGGGGTGCAGCAAATCACGTTCACTCCTTATATTACCTATCAAGGCGGTTGGAGAGCTACGATCGAAGGAGTTCGGACGGCATCTTCAGAACGAGGGAAAGGCATTGGGACCAAGTTGATTCAATTTGCTATTGACCGTGCCAGGAAGCGGGGCTGCCATATCATTCAGCTGACGACCGATAAAAAACGGGAAGAAACGCTGCGATTTTATGAACGTTTAGGATTTAAAGCCACTCATGAAGGCATGAAGATGAAGCTTTAATTTACCTTCTTTTGCCCCCTTTTTCTGTGCACAACAATTTGTCTGGTATTTTATGTTAAAATTATTTGTGAGATATTAATAGAAGTGCAGGATCTAATGAAAGGGTGTGCTAGATGGAAAACGAAGCATGTATTCAGAAGAGGTACGGTGTAATCAGTTTTACTTCATTCATCATTGGAATCATTTGCTTTTTTACTGTTTTTATTACACCTATTAGAATGGAAAATATCGGGAGTCTGACGGATGATTATATAACATTTATCCTTACGATTACCGGTATCGTCCTATCTGTCATGGGAATTTTGAAGAAAACGGAGAAAAAAGTGATTTCTATCATTTCTTTGGTTTTTTCCTCATCTTTCTTTATATTTTGGGTTATCGTCATCACTTTGCTGTTAACTGGTGAAATAGAATGGCCCCGTAGAACAAATTAGATAAAGGGTTGTATGTAGGTCTAAGCTAATGGGGTCAGACTATAAAGGAGCGGTTCAATGATAAGAGGTTTATATGAAGCACATTTACCGGTTCGTGATTTGAAACGTTCCATCGAATTCTATGAGGGGCTTGGTTTGCAGTTGGATCATAAAGTTGAAGACAACCTGGCTTTTCTATGGATTGAAAAGGATAAAAGTTGGTTGGGGCTTTGGGAAACGGAAAAAGTGAAAGTTGAATATCATCCCTCATTACGGCATATCGCTTTTCAAGTATCATTGGAAGAATTAAAGTCCTCAGTCGCATGGCTGGAAGATAGAGGCTATATGCCAAGAGAGGCTTTTGGCTTTCTGCCAATTGAACCTTTCGTGATGCCTCACGGGGAATATGCCCACGCAAAAATTCACTTTAATGATCCAGATGGGAACAGTTTGGAGTTTATTAGTAAACTGGAGAATCCAAAAAAAATCAAGAATCGTATGTATTTAAGTGAATGGGAACATGAATACAGAAGTGAAAAAAACGAATGACGAATGGGTGGGAATTTTGAGTAAGAATGGGAGAATCATAGAATGAACGTCAAAGCGGAATTATATTGGAATGCATTTTGGAAGGGGAAAGACGAAGAAAAACCCAAGGCAGTCAGTGCATGGCAATTCGGGGACGATCCCGATTATTTGGCTCAATTAGTGATGGATGGAAGAAAAACGGCTACATGCTCTGGGTATGTTTTTTATGTAGAGGAAAATGAACCACTTCCATCCGTGGGTGATTACAGCATTATTTTAAGCAGTGAGGAAGATCCCTTAGCCATCATAAAAACGGTAAAAGTCGAAGTATTGCCCATGAATGAAGTGAGTGAGGAGTTTGCGATAGCAGAAGGGGAAGGCGATCGAACATATACATACTGGTGGAACACACATGAAAAATTTTTTAAAGAAGCACTGGACAAAATCGGCCGCACCTTCAAAGTAGATATGCTGCTAGTGTGTGAGCATTTTGAATTGATACATGTAAAGTGAATGTAGCCGGATTGATCGGAAGAGAGCAATAAGTGATTTCGTTCAGTGATTTGCTATAATAGGTCATTGGATTAAAAAACTTATAGAAAGATAGGTATTTGCATGAAAAAGAAACGGATATTCATTGGATTGGGAATCCTGTTTGTTTTCCTGCTATTGTTTGGTACGTATAAATTAATGAATTCAAGAACATATCAGGTATTCGGTGGATTAACGGATAAAGTCGAGACGAATGAAAAAGTGATCGCTTTGACTTTTGATGATGGCCCATCAAAGAATGTAAATCAGATCCTTCCGTTATTGAATAAATATGATGTAAAAGCAACATTCTTTCTGATTGGTAATGAAATGGAAAAGTACCCAGAGGAAGCTGAGAAAATAGCCGAAGCAGGACATCAGATTGGGAATCACACGTATTCCCACAGGCGGATGGTGTTTAAATCGCCCTCTTATATCAAGGTGGAAATCGAGAAAACGGATAAATTCATTCAAAAATCGGGATATAAGGGTGAGATTGACGTCCGGCCGCCAAACGGGAAAAAAATCATAGGTTTGCCTTATTATTTAAATGAAAATGATAGAGAGACCATTACCTGGAATCTGGAACCAGACAGCTATTACACTTCCGCTTCAGACAAAGTGAAGTATGTGAAGGAAAATGTACAACCAGGTTCGATCATCCTGATGCATCCGATGTATGATGATACGGGTAAAGAACTTCAAGCGATTGAAGGGATCTTACAAGAGTTAACGAACGAAGGGTATAGGTTTGTAACGGTCAATGAACTTCAAGATATGTAGTTTCATTATACCGTCCGAACGATTTTCGAAGAAAAGGGTTGCTGCGGCACCCCTTTTTTATGTGAGATACAGAATAGTACAAAACATGGGCTGCATATTGTTTCTTAACGGATGTTGTTGTAAGGGCATGCATCGCATGAGTTTCCCATAGTGTAAATATAGCTTTTAAAATGGGGCTGGTTACTTGTATCGGAATAAAAATACCGCTCTGATCATCTTGTTGTGTTTCCTGTTATTCCTGTTTCTTGTCGTGCTCATTTTTCGGCACATCACGGTATACTTCGTGTATAGCTCGGGCATCGGCCCGTTATTACTTATTGGGGTAATGGTTTTTGCTATCGTTATGCTTTTTTTCAAAGGATATAAATAGGTTTATACAATTTGCACGTTGCTTTCCTCACCAGACACTCGCTTTTCCGCGGGCGGTCCGGGAGCCTTCTCGGCGCCTTTGCGCCTGCGGGGTCTACCGTGAGAACGCTTTTCCCGCAGGAGTCTTGTACCTTACGTTCCAACTTTGGTTTAAAATTTAGAAAAAACTCCTTTTGTCTAAAATCACTGGAGGCTGCTGTGCAGCCTTTTTTATGTGGAAAAAGTTCTCTTCATCGATATACATAAAAAAATATAAAAATCAATAAAAAATTAACACTCATACGTTAGTAATATATGGTAATATTTGAAATGGGATTATTTTCTTATAAATTATTATCAGGGGTGATATGTACGTGGAGTTTTTTACTAAGTGGGCGTTTAAGAACAAGGCTGCCGTTTCATTGGTAACCATATTTATTTTGTTGATCGGAGTTGTCAGTTATTTTAAACTGCCGATGGAATTTTTACCATCTGCCGATAATCCTCAAGTTACGATTATCACAATGGGGCAGGGCACCGATTCGAAAACGATGGAAGCACAAGTTACAGATCCAATTGAAAGAGCAGTTACGGGAGTTAAAGGGAAAAGTTCCATATACTCCACCACTGGAGATGGGTTTTCAAAAGTAGATCTATTCTTTGAAGCAGGATCGGATATGAAACAAGCGAAAATGGATGTTCAAGAAGCTTTAGGCAGTGTAGCATTGCCGCAAAGCATGGCAAAGCCCACTGTTACACAGTTAAATACATCTATGATTCCCATTTCATTTGTAGCTGTTACTTTTAAGGATGGATTAACAGCTGAAAATATAGACTTTACCAAGAAAGAATTAGAGCCTTTGTATAAAGATATTAAAGGGGTTTCGGATGTACAGACATTTGGAATTTCGCAATCCGTACTTTCAGTCAAAGTGGATAATGAAGAAATGGCGAAAAAGAAAGTCTCCATTCAAGATGTCATGAGCGTCCTTAACGGTCAGAATGCAGCTCTGGCCGTAGGCGAAAAAGTGATTGATGGGAAGGCAAGTAACATCAAGGTTATCGGGGATTTAACAAGTATAGAAAAATTAAAAGGGCTAAAGGTAACTCCAAATGTCACACTTGGAGAGATAGCAAAAGTTGAAGAAGCGAAGGATGGCAACCTCATCAGTCGTTTTAATGGAAAGGAAAGCATTGACTTAAGCATTATCAAGGACAGTCAATCAAATGCTGTCACAATCAGTAAAGAGGTTGAAAAAGTAGCAAAAGAAATTAATGAAAAGTATAGTGACCAGAAATCGACCATTTATTTATCCACAGCTGATATGGTGGAGACTTCCGTTCAGACGATGGTAAAAGAAGTTTTGCTGGGTGCGCTATTCGCTACGATTGTAATCATGGTTTTCTTACGGAATGTGCGATCCACATTCATTACAATCGTTTCCATACCGTTATCTCTTGGCTTTACGTTATTTTTGCTGTCATTGTCGGGAGTGACGCTGAATATTTTGACGCTGGGCGGTGTCGCTGTAGCAATCGGGCGCTTGGTGGACGATAGTATAGTTGTTATTGAAAATATTTTCCGGAAAATGCAGCAGGAGAAGATTTCTGTCGAATTGGTGATGGATGCAACGAAAGAGGTGGGAGTGGCGATAACAGCTTCAACCCTCACTACAGTAGCCGTTTTCTTGCCGGTTGCTTTATTGAATGGAGGGCTTCAAGAGTTTCTTCTTCCTTTCGCTTTGACGGTCACTTATTCTTTGCTGGCTTCTTTAATTGTGGCATTAACGGTTGTTCCGTTAATGAGCGCAGGATTGCTGAAAAGGACGGAGCTGCCAAAGCATCGACCGGCCAAGCGTTTTACCAAGCTGGTTACTTGGTCATTAAATCATAAATGGGTAGTCTTGATTGTTGCTTTGCTGTTGTTTGTCGGTTCCGTTGGTACATATTTTGCCATGCCAAAAGGGGCGATTGATAATTCTTCAGCAGACTATGTTTCCGTGACATTAACTTATCCAAATGATCAGCCCTATGAGAAAGTAAAGGAAAAAGCGATTGAACTCGAGGAAACGATGCAGGTTATGGATGAAGTGGATAATGTATTCATGCAATTAGGAAACTCAGCCGAGACAGCCCAATATGGAGCAGTCACATCACCGACAGAAGCAACTTTTGGCATCCTCGTGAAGGATAAAGCAAATGTAGATTCAATCTTGGATAAAATGGAAAAGGAGCAAGAAAACTACCCTGATGCGAAGCTTACGGCCACCGCTTCCTCGTTTATGATGGGGGCATCGAAGACGAACATTACGATAGATGTGATCGGCAGTAATGTTGAAGATTTGGAACTGACGGCCAATAAGGTCAAGGAAAGTATTCAGGATATTAAAGGTATTGAAGATGTTAAAACAAACCAAGACGAAAAGAAAACGATTTATTCATTCAAGGTAGATCCAGCTAAAGGCAATACAGAACAAATCGGTCAACAATTAGGTATCATGCTCAATAAAACACCTATCGGCAATATAACCATGCAGGATAAGCAGACCCCTGTCGTCCTCGAACCCATCTTGGATCCTAAAGAACCAGATGATTTAAAAAGTATTCCAATTATGACAGACAGCGGTCTAGCTCCGGTGTCTAAGGTTGCTTCTTTAAAGAGCGAAGAGAGTGCAACAACGCAGTTCCATAAAGATGGAGAAACGTATCTTCAATTAACGGCAACGGTAGATCCGACTAAGCTTTCGGATATTGCAAGCAAAATAAATCTTGAGATATTTGGTGATAACGAGAACAAAGGCCTTGATATTCCGAATGATGTAGAGATTTTAGTCGGGGGGGCGAGTGCTCAGCAGACAGATGATTTTTCCGACTTGTTCCTTACGATGTTAATATCGATCGGCATTGTCTTTTTAATCATGGTTATAACATTTAAATCGATCAAAGCACCGATAGCCATTCTATTTTCCTTGCCATTCGCTGCTATTGGAGCGGTATTAGGATTGGTTATCAGTCGTATTCCAGTGGATATTACAGCACTGCTGGGTGCTCTCATGTTGATTGGAATTGTGGTGACAAACGCGATTGTGCTTCTGGATCGAGTCAAACAAAACGAAGAAAAAATGATCATCCGTGAAGCGATCGTCGAAGCGACAGCTACAAGATTCCGTCCGATCATCATGACGGCTGTAGCAACGATTTGTGCCATGCTGCCGCTTTTATATAAAAAAGCGGAAACAGGAAGCTTGGTTTCACAAAGTTTAGCGATCGTTGTCATTGGCGGGCTAGCTGTGTCTACACTGCTCACACTTATCGTCATTCCATGTATATACGAATTGCTGTACTACAAAAAATCGAAAAAACAGAGAAGGAAAAAGAGAGAACCCGTTAACGAACAAATCGAGATGTAAGGAAGCTTTAATAAAAAAGTTTGTAGAGGAAGCAAGGCTTTCTCTACAAACTTTTTTTCTATAGTCTTTTAAAATAATGGTTGACTTCCCTTTAACCTGTAACTAAAATGATTACAGCAGACTCGATACAATGGCAGGAAGCAATCGACTGTGCAGTTACTGAATGTAATGCTCTTATATTAATTTTTTTGCTCTGCGCTGTAACTGATTCGATTACAAGTTTAGCCAATGATGAAAAGTGAGGGAATATATGATGACAGTGAAAATTAAAGCGTATTCTGATTTTATATGTCCATTTTGTTTTTTAGGTAAAGGTCCTTTGGACGAAATCGTGAAGGAAAAGGATGTAGAAGTGGAATGGATGCCATTTGAATTGCGTCCGAGTCCACATGCCAAAATTGATCCATGGAAGGAACCCGATAAGTTGAATTCATGGGATTCTTACATTCTTCCTGCTGCGAAAAAGCTAGGGGTTGATATGCGTTTGCCCCGTGTCTCCCCGCATCCATATACACATTTGGCGTTCGAAGGGTGCCATTTTGCCAAGGAGCACGGAAAAGGGAACGAGTTTCACAACAGAGTATTTACAGCGTTTTTTCAAGAGGAACAAAATATTGAAGATATTGAAGTATTGACAAAATTAGCGGGTGAAGTTGAACTTCCCATAGATGCTTTTAGAGAAGCATTAGTGTCAAGAACGTATAGGGAATTGCACCAACAAGCACTCAAACATGCTTATGAAGAATTAGATATCAGGGCTGTCCCGACGTTTATTATTGGTGATGAAGTCATTCAAGGGCTAGCCAGCAAAGAAAGGCTTGCGCAAGTCATTGAGAAGGAGGAAGCAAAAAATAAACGGAATGAATTTGATCGATTGCAATGTGATGGTATGAGTAATTGCTAATAACGTTTTTACTGTCAGGGAAATGAGAATTTACAACAGTAAGGTCATTTCAAGCTACTTAAAATAGGGCTTGATTAGAATACTTACAGAAAAAACCCTTTTATCAAACAATAAAACCTGTTCTTTTACTGTTTAATATAAAAGGGGTATTTTAATGTAATTCTAGTTGAATTGTAGTAATAATATTAGAATCATCAACCCATATATAAGCATTTTTACACTTATGAGTGAAATATCTAATGGCAAAAGTATCTTTTAAACAATCTTTTAAAGTCCAATTGTATAAGGAGAGCGAGAATATTGGCCCCTTTGATGTGTTTTTTAAATAAGCTAACACCTTATCGAACTCCATATCTTCGTATTTCTCTATAAATTCAGGTATTATCTTGTATGATTTTTGTGGTTTCCATTCATATTGTGATTTGCTAATTGTCCCATATAGATTTTTTATTATTGGATTTATGTGACTCGACCTGATCAAGGAGAGAGATTCTTGATTCGGCTTATTTAACATTATTTCTGATGGTACTTCGTTTTCTAATAAAATCTTGGTGTTGTCAAAATGCATAATAATTTCTTCGATGACTTGATTATCAATTCTATCGACAAATAACGAAGTAACACTATTTTCATCTTGGCAACCCAACAGTAAAAAGAATTGAGTTAATAGTGAATATTTTTTTTCGAAATTTGAATTAGGGGTAAATTCCCTGATTTTGAAATCTGAAAAACTGTCTGTATTGTTTTCGAACTGATTATTAGCTTCAGAAGGTTTCAACCATTCCATTAGTAGCCCACCTAGTATGTTTTTTATTTAACCTCAAAATAACTATAACCATTTGCAATGGCTGAATAAGTACCATTTTTTACTGTCCTGAACGTTCCACCAAGTTTTGCACGGTATTTTCCAGCAGACAATCGGTCAGATGATTCATTTCTAATTGTGGAAGTTGCCACCAACTTGTATTGTCCAAGGGCAATAGGCAGATTTACTTATGACATAACAGCCAACCGTTCCGCGCGCGAAAGAAAGTCCGTATGGAGTGATAACTGATTCATTTCCATTAGAAAGGCTATTTGGTGAATAATCAGTGTTTGCAAGATTTGGTAGTGAATCCAGGTCTATTGTTGGCTCTGCCTCTTGTATTATTACTTCTGTTAATTCTTTAGATGGACCTGTTTCTTCTGCTTTTTATTGATTAGGAAAACTAGTGAACAAAAGTACTGAAAATAAAAATAGAAAAAGCACTTTTCTCATCTTAAATAATTATTTTCCATAATAAAATCATATATTTATGGATTTATTACAAAAACTAAAAGGCAGATATAATCATCGGAAGGTGTTGTTTTGTTTTGTTATATATACCTATATAGTTAAATTATTACATAGTGTATCATGTTTTTTTGTGAAAATGTAGGTTATTTTACCTAGATATTTTGGTTTTCTCACTTAATTTTTAGGACATTTATATTATTTTTAAGATGAAGAAGGACTGCTTAATATAAACGGAGATAAATAATTGACAATGAGAATCATTTTCATTTATAGTGAAGTGTGTAATGAAAGTAATTCTCAATTATGAAGGTGATATGGATGAAGGTATTCATTGGTTATGTCAGTTTATCCGGTAATACCGAAAAAATGGCTATAAACATAAAGAATAGAATGAAGGCTGTCGGCTGTGAAGTATATATGGAAAGATTGGATACTGTTGAAGTTGATGCTTTAAAGGATTTTGATTTGGCCTTTATTGGTTTATATACATGGAATCTTGAAGATTTACCGTATGAGGCACACGAGTTTTATGAGGAAATTGACCAAGTGGACTTTGCTGGAGTGAAAGTCGCATTCTTTGGTGCCGGCGACTTGACCCAATCGAAACCCTGCGCCGCGATAGATATTCTTTCCGATAAAATGAAGCAATTTGGATTTGATGTATATGATCGAGTATTGAATATACACCATGAAAGCAGTACATACGAACAAATAAGGAAATGCGAAGACTTTGCAGAGCATGCCCTTATATGGGGAAGCAATAGGAAGAAATGGAGATTCTACATGTGGGATCGGAAGCTAGGCAGCCCCAAATACCAAAAGTCTTTATTTTTGTTAAGGAGGGTCCTTGATGATTACCCAATTAAGTTCAAAGGCTGAAGCAAAAAAAGAGGAACTTATACAAGAACTTCTGAAATCCGGGATTTTTAAAAAATATAATAAACAACTATACGAGCTTCCGATAGTAGTTTTACAGAAGGAATTCAACCACTTGAGAGGAGATTTAAAAAATGTCTAGGAGAAGGAAATCTTATACTGAACTTCTAAAAGAAAACCGCGAACTTCTGTTGCATGACAAAATTGAAGTGGAACGCATCTATACAAAAATCGATCAAAAAGCAATCAATGAAAAAAAGGGCAGTAAGCAAGTACAATCATGACTGGTTAAAAATCAAGGCTGTTTTCGCATACTTTGTTGCTATTTACTGCTATTTACCAAGTAGTGCGGTGTGGTTGATTTCCCCTCCAGATGCTCGCTTTCCGCGGGGCTGGCGGTGAGCCTCCTCGGCGTGAACGCCTGTGGGGTCTCACCTGTCCCGCTGCTCCCGCAGGAGTCTCGCACTTCCGCTTCAATCAACCTTAAATCGTTTTGTTTTAAAAACAACAATCTTTACGAAAAGAGCCAAAATCAAAAACCAAAATCCATTTTTTGATTTCGGTTCAGTTTGTCGACTGATTTCTGAAAACAACGGAAACCCTTTTTTGAGGGTTTATAAAATTTGAACGTTGATTTCCACTCTTTAATCATCTTGACTAATATATTTGCAACTGTTTGACACGTGAGAGTAGGGAATCCGAGTGTGGAATTCCCTTTTTTTATGGCAAGGCGGTAAGAGTAGCTGCCAGGTTGGCTCTATAAAGCTGTAGGTTAATCCAAATAGCAGTCCACATATGAGCAAGAGTACTTGAAGCTGTGACTCAGTCAGCATAAACCAGCTCCGATTGCGATATAAAGAAGTGTTTTAGCCACCTAAAATTGCAATATGGCCACTAAAAATTCATTTAGAGTTATGCTTAGTCTTACCGGGTTTAACTTTACGTTCCATTCCATACCCTAAGAAACCAGAACCTTCATAAAAAAAGCGATATAAAAATCTATATCGCCTTCCATTTTATTGAGCATCCTTATATAACACATCTTCTGCCAGCGATCGGAATAGCTCTCCTACCATTGAGTCTTCGAAAGGCTCTTATTGAAGAATATGAACTTACTCCTTTTTCTTTAGATCGGTGGATTCAACAGAGTGAAAACACAGGTTCTTTTAGGAAAAAGACAACCGTTCTCCTGAAGAACAAGAACTTATTAAACTACGAAAAGAACTGAAACAGTTACAGATGGAGAATGATATTTTAAAGCAAGAAGCGCTGATGCTAGGACGAAAGTAAATGTCATTAAGCGAAACAAAGACAAGATTTCATCGGTAAGTTAGGAATGTAGGCTGTTTTTATCTGGAATATTTTAAACGTATGAAAGTTATATTTTAGAACTATAAAACACTTAACCTGTTATCATTTTTATTGAAAACGCTTTCTAAACAGGGGGATGATTGTATGTTAAGCACAAAAGCTGCTGTCACACATGGTAAAGGAGAGCCATTCAAAATCGAGGACATTACGATAGATGATCCAAAGGGTGGAGAGGTGCTCGTTCGCATTCAGGCTTCTGGGATTTGTCATACTGATTTAATTGTTCGAGATCAATATTATCCTGTTCCTCTACCTGCTGTGTTGGGGCATGAGGGCTCAGGTATTGTTGAAAAGGTAGGAGTGGGAGTCAGCAGCGTTAAACCTGGTGATCATGTGGTTTTGTCGTATAGTTCTTGCGGTGATTGTTCAAATTGCCAAAGTGGCAACCCTTATGCCTGCAATCAGTTTTTTGAGCTAAACTTTACAGGTACTATGAAAGATGGATCTTGCAGATTGCACCAGGATGGAAGAGACGTTCATAATTTCTTTGGTCAATCTAGCTTTGCTAATTTTTCCATCGTCTCTGAAAGAAATGTAGTTAAAGTTCCAAAAGATGTTCCACTTGATTTATTAGGTCCATTAGGATGTGGGATTCAAACTGGGAGTGGTGCTGTCCTAAATAAATTAAAGCCTAAAGTGGGATCAAGTATCGTTATTTTTGGATGCGGAGCTGTAGGCTTAAGTGCTGTAATGGGGGCAAAGGTGGCAAGCTGTACAACGATTATTGCAATAGACATTAACGAAAATCGTTTGGAATTAGCCAAGGAACTTGGTGCCACTCACACCATTAATCCAAAAGATGCAAATTCACTTGAAGAAATCAAAAAAATAACAGGAGACGGTGTGAATTATTCTATTGAAACCACTAGCCGTCCGGAAGTTTTACGTCAAGCTGTTGATTGTCTAGCTACTTTAGGACAAGCCGTAGTCATTGGTGCTCCACCGGTAGGGACTGAAGTTCATTTAGATGTAAATACCCTTTTATTTGAAAGATCAGTGGTTGGTGTTTTACTTGGATCGGCTGTTCCTCAAGTTTTCATCCCGAAATTAATTGAACTATATAAGCAAGGGAAATTTCCGTTTGATAAATTAATAAAATTTTATAGTTTTGAAGAAATCAACCAAGCGAGTGCAGATTCAGAATCAGGTTTGACAATTAAGCCAGTTCTAAAATTAGGTTGAATTTTGAGGGAGGAAAATGAAAATGACTGTTAAAACTTATAAATACTCTGAGTGGGTCAATAACCTGATTAATGGTAGCTGGCGAGAAGGCTCCAGTGAGAAAACTTGTACTGTTATGAATCCTTATAATAATGAAATCCTGACAGAATTGAAGTTTGCGAGTAAAAACGATATCCTTGAGGCATATGTGGCAGCTGAAGAGGCCCAAAAAAGTTGGGCAAAAGTTGCTCCTTACGAAAAAATTAGCATTCTTGAAAAAGCTGCTCAAATTATGCAAGATAAGAAAGAAGAACTAGTCCAACTTCTTATAGAAGAAACAGGAAGCTCTCATTTAAAAGCCAGCGTAGAAGTTGATTGCAGCATCGGTGATATAAAATTAGCTGCTACTTTTCCATTATTGTTAGGGGGATCGATTCGTCCATCCGCTATTCCAGGAAAAGAAAACAGAGTTTACCGTGAACCTGTAGGAGTTGTTGGCGCCATCACTCCTTGGAATTGGCCTTTACATTTAACAATGCGTGTCGTTGCACCTGCCATTGCAACTGGCAATAGCATCGTTGTGAAACCAGATCTGCAAACCCCTATTACTGGTGGTCTTATCATTGCCAAAATCTTTGAAGAAGCTGGGCTTCCAAAAGGAGTCATTAACGTGACTGTTGCCGATCTTGAAGAAATAGGTGACTCCTTCGTAGAACATCCAGTTCCAAGTGTCATTTCATTTACAGGTTCTACTGCTGCTGGAAGACATGTAGGCTCACTTGCAGTCAAGCATGTTAAAAAGCCTGCCTTGGAACTAGGAGGAAACAATGCTTTTATCATTTTAGATGATGCAAATTTAGACGAGGCTGTTTCAGCAGCAACGTTTGGTAAATTTATGCATTCAGGCCAAATTTGTATTGCGATTAATCGTATTATTGTAGATCGTAAATTATATGAACCATTTATTGAGAAATTTTTAGAAAAGGCTGCAACTGTTAAAGTTGGGGATCCGCGTGAAAGTGATACAATCATCGGCCCAATGATCAATCGAAAACAAGTAGATAGAGCATTGAGAATTATCGACAAAAGTGTTGCCCAAGGAGCAAAGTTAATTAAAAAAGGAAATGTCGAAGGTAATCTCATGGAGCCGTTTGTCCTTGTAGATGTAACAAACGATATGACAATCGCGCAAGATGAAGTGTTCGCTCCAGTAGCTTGTATTATTCCAGTAGATAATGAAGAAGAAGCCATTAACGTGGCAAATGACACTCCCTTTGGTTTAAGCGGTGCAGTATTTACAGGTTCACTTGAAAGAGGAATCGATGTCGCTAAACAGATTAAGACAGGCATGATTCATGTTAATGATCAAACAATCAATGTCGAGTCTAATGTTCCATTTGGCGGAGAGAAAAGTTCAGGTTTAGGCAGATATTGCGGTGAATGGGCATTCGAAGAATTTACAACTGTAAAATGGATATCCGTTCAAAAGGAACCTAGACAGTATCCATTTTCTTAAGGTTCAGGTCAGCAAAGAGAGAACAATACTTTATATTGCGCTTCCTTCTTTTTCTTTATTAAAATAAAAGATGTCTGAACCATTCTCCATTCCATTAGAAGGATAAATTAAACCGGTTATTCATAATGCTGTTTATTAATTCACTGAAGCTTTTAAGCATATCAACCGTGAGTTTTTGATAGGTTTGGTTCAATACAACATAATGAATTTTATAAGCTCCCAAAAAAATCCTTTGCATTTAAGCGGAGGATTTTTTATTTTACGTAGTTCCTTTAGAGCCGATGTTTTGCTGTTAGCGAATTCTATAAGAGAAGGAACTGTTTCGGCATCACTTATTATGGAAATACTCTAGGTCAAAACAACTTAGCTATGGCCTTATGTGTGATGGGAAGGATCGAATAAACAATTTTTATTCTTCATTACTTGTGAATCTTAGGAAGGAAACAAAAAGACTTAAATCCTCCCTTGTGTTATCCAATCATTATTGATGGGAACAGGGATGCAAGGGCAGAATCAACAGCAGTCAGATTATTTTGTTTTTATTCTGGTCTCCATCGATAGGCTTAATGTACTCCATGAATCATTTTTACCATTTTTTATAATTAAAGTAATAAAAAACCAATTAAATAACTCCTTACGTTATAATGAATGGGCTCCAAGGGAAGTGTCAAAAACCTGCAGGAGTGATTTTACGAATGGAGGTTATATGTGTTGAAGAAAAAATTATTGGTCATGATTCCAACAGTTGCCCTGATGTTGGCACCTCTAGGAACGGGAACTTCAATTACCCACGCAGCATCAAAGGGCAGTCAAATCCAGAAAATCGAAACGAAGGCGGAAACACGCCCGACCCTCAAGAAAGGCTCACGTTCGAGTTATGTAAGAGACTTACAGCAAAGCCTTAAAGATGTTAAATATCATGTAGGGGTTGATGGGATTTTCGGTACCCAAACACAAAACGTGGTAAGGGAGTTTCAAGTGGATCATAACTTGAGTTCGGATGGTATTGTCGGACCGTTGACATGGGCGGCTTTAGATGAAAATAAGGTAGAAAGAAAACAGTTCACGGAGAAAGACGCAATCGCGTTAGGGAAGAAGAAGCTGGGTAACAACATCGTATTCAGCGGTGATGGCAAGTTACTGAAAGATGGCAAAGGAAAATCATATTACAATTATAAAGCTTCTAATAAAGATTGGATCGATCAAGGCGGCACAGGAACGATTGGGTGGTTCCACATTTATAAAGATGGCCGTGTAGTGGAACAATAAAGGGAAATATCAGGCAAAGAATGTTCTCACTTTATGTGGGATTTTTTTATGGTAAGTAAAGAAGACTATATACATCTATTTTTGGCTATAAATAACAAGTAAATACAGATATAATAGTAAATGGACAGCATTTTGGTATAGTGGGCAGCGGTCACTCCTTTTCAGAAAGGGGGTGTCGCTGGTGATTTCTATTATGGACGGACTGATGCTAATGATTTCATTCGCCTCTTTAATCGTCGCAGTAATCGCGGTTACATTAAAAAAGTAACCCCCTCCATACCATCCGGCCAGATGTATGTAGGAAAAGGGTTACTTTCATGATCGAGTAGCTACTGACTTACCACAGAAAGCCGCTGCTCTTTATGCAGTTTGCTGTTCATTGAGACGCTGGTTAAACCAGTGTCTTTTTTTTATATTTATTAGTTATCATTATTATATCCTCATTTTGCCTATACATTCAACTAAAAAACATGTGTGAGATCTTGCTTGACGGAGTTTTTGGTAAAATCAATTAGATTTTCGTTAAATCCCTGCCGGTATCCAGTTTGAATAATTTCATTCCTTTATGAGAAACAATTGAAGGAATCATACAAAGCAAGGCCATCGGTAAACAATAAAGAAGATAGAAATGCCCTCCATTGTCCAGTAAGGGAATATAGGCTAAAGCAACAAAAAGTAAAGTGAAAAAAATGATCGCGAAAATCCCGAAAGATTGATGATAGAATGCATGAATTTCCCTTCTTCGTTCATCTTGGTTGGGTAAGGTCTTTACTGCCTTGTGCGTTCGAAGGAATAGGTACAAGGAGAACATGAGAAATAAAGCGGAAAATGGTAAAGCGAACGCAAATAATGAAACGTCAAGAATGGAAAGATAAAAGCTGGATAAAAAGAAAACTTCAGATACCCCTAATGCAAAACAATAATTGAAGATACTTATTCTATCAGGTTGTTTAAGCATGAAATCCCTCCTTCTATATCATATTATGCAACTGCTTTCATGTTCACCACTTTGTCACATTTAAAAGGAAAAATAAATGCTCCCAATTCCACCCAGAATCAAGCAGATGGGTAAATGGCACCGCTCAATAACTAGTCAGCTTCATCAAGCCTGCAGATGTTGAATAGAGTCTTTGCATATTACGAATAGTAATAAAATATCGCTTAAAGGGGGGAGTGCTCAATGTCTGTAAAAACGGCAATTAAAGGATTTTTGCTTGTTCTTCTATTATATGTCCTTTATGTAGTGGTGACGGCTCTTGTTCTTTTCCCCAAAGCAGAAAAAGAAGAAAACAGGCCGATTAAACAGGTAAGTGAATATATGGGAGAGAAGGAAGCCACCGTGGATCGAGTCCTGCTTCTCGAAGACGGTTATGAGTCGGGACTCGCCCGAATGCGAATGATCCAGGAAGCCCAGCATTCAATCGATATCGCCTACTATTCCTTTGGAAAAGGCAAATCAACCGAACTTTTTCTTGGAGCCTTGATCGAAGCGGCTGACCGGGGTGTCAAAGTCAAAATCCTTCTGGATGGATTAACTCATGGACTAAGAGGTCAATTAAGCAGTGCCCGTTATGCATTGGCATCACATGAAAACATTGAATTAAGATATTACGAAACCTTTAAGCCATTTAAGCCGTGGACCTGGCATAATCGCCTTCATGACAAAATCATCACGGTAGATGGAAAGTTGGGCATCATCGGAGGGAGAAATATCGCCGATAAGTATTTAGCAAGCAAGCCGACGAGGGATTTTGTCTATGACAGGGATGTCCTCATTTTCAATGCTAAAGAGGAAAAAGATAGTGTAATCGTTGAAATGAAGGACTATTTGAATGAATTATGGAATCATCCGTATACGAGCGATGTTTTTTCGGACCTTTCGAAAAGGCAAACGGAAAAAGGGAAACGTGAAAGAGATTCATTAGCGAATCAATACAGCCTAGCTTTGCAAACTGAAGCCGATTTCGTTAATCCAGCTGTTGATTGGAGCAAGGCTTCAACACCTACTAATAAAGTATCCTTCATCCATAATCCAATCGAACGTTTCAATAAATACCCTATTGTGTGGAGATCTCTATTGGATATTGCGGCGAATGCCAATCAATCGGTATTTATCCAAAGTCCCTATATTGTTCCTGCGGATGCCTTGAAGGAATATGTACCAAAGAAGATGGATTCAAAGGCTGATTGGACGATACTTACCAACTCGACGGCATCAACCCCGAATGTGATCGCTTTTTCCGGATACTTGGCGCTTAGGGATAGTATCGTTGAAACGGGGGCAAGGCTTTATGAATATTCAAAGCCTTATTCTTTGCATGGTAAATCGGTTGTCTATGATCAACGATTAAGTGCAGTGGGTTCCTACAATTTGGACTCTCGATCTGCCTTTTTAAATACAGAATCGATGGTGATCATTGATAGCGAAGCATTTGCATCGCAGTTGACAGGGGCCATCGAGTCGAAAATCTCAAAGAGTACACTCGTTGCCGACCATAAAAAATATATAGAACCGCCTGAAGATCAGAAAAGGGAAGAGTCTTTTTTTAAAGCAACCTTTTTAAATGCCCTCTCGAAAATCACGGTATATTTGAATAGGTTCATTTGAATGATGACCAAAAAGACAGCAATCACGGTGATTGTTGTCTTTTTAGCCTTTCGCGGAGATTATCTTATGAATACATGTGTAATTTGCTATACTTGAGCAAGCTAATCACAACTATCATAAGGAGAATAGAAACATGCAAACATTACAGCACCTATCGAAACATATTGCCTACCTGCCGCCAGTTCAGGAAACGGATCGCCCGGTACTTGCCGCCGTTTCGGGAAAAAAGAAAACGCTCATCATCGATGCCGGTAACTCTGTCCGGCATGCACAACTCTTTAAGGACGAATTGCTTCGGAATGATATAAGCGGGAATTTTCTCGTTCTTACCCATTCACACTGGGACCATGTATTCGGGCTGGAGAATATCAGGATTCCAGTGATTTGTCAGGAAAAAACATACACCAACATTAAAGATATGCAGCAGCTTTCATGGGAAGATCACGCACTTGATCAACGGGTCGAAGAAGGGACGGAGATTCCCTTTTGCGCCGATGCCATCAAATTGGAACATGGGACGAATCGAGAGATTACCTTCCCCCTGCCTGATATCATCTTTGAAAAAACGATGACGATCGATCTCGGCAATATAACCTGTATTATTGAACATGTTGGCGGCGACCATGCCAAAGATTCCTGCATCATCTATGTACTAGAGGAAAAAACTTTATTTTTGGGAGACTCCCTTTATGCCAATCTTTATGCTGAAAAATGGAATTATACGGCTGAACAGGTTTCGCTGCTCATTAAGAAAATTGAAGCCTATGATGCCGAAACATACATACTCTCCCATCATGATAAGCCTTGCACGAGACTGGAAATGGAGGCGGAGCTTAAGCTAATGAAAGAATGTGCCAGAGCGGTGGTCGAACACCGGGGAAACCGAGCTTTAATGGAGCAGGAACTGGCTAAAGAACTAAAGCGGGATCTAACGGAGGACGAACTTGAAACAATTGGATTTTTCGTGAATGGTTACTTTGAGTGATTGAACACCTTGGGGGTATGAGATTGATAATACTGGGCTCATACCCTTTTATTTGGCCTTTTGACGCAACAGTGCTCACAAGCTCATTCATGGCTCCCACACCAAATCGATAATAATCGTTAATAGTACCGATACAATAAGAGTGGATAGGAAACCTAATATAATTTTTTCTGCTTTTGCTCCTCTATAATCGGGATAAATATGACCAATGATAAAGGAAGGGATGAAAAATATAGCCGAATAGAACATTGTATAATGAATACCTGAATCTCCATTTGACAAGAAGCTTAGTCCGATATTATTTAAAATATTATCTCCAATGCAAGGTTTATCGCCAAATGGAATGGTAAACAATATTCCGATTAAACATAGCGCAAAAGAAAGGGAACCGAATCCGATATCCTTTGTTTTCCTAACTACAATAGTTTTCATGTTTTTTCTCCTAGTATAAAAACACAATATTATGGTTTTTTGTTTTGTAACATAACTCAGCAAGTACTTATATCCCTACAACTATATCAGAACCCAAATAGACTACTATAATAACTATCCAATTGTAAGGTTTTGTTACATAATTAGGATGCAGTTTCATTGTAGTATCATAACCAAAAAGTAATAAACGAATGCCAACACGAACCATGCATCCAAAAGCCTTCATTCTGGAATCGTTTATTATTACTAAAATGAAAAAGCTCCCTTAGGAAAGTTTCATATAGCTTTTACATGTATCGTGAGTGAGGATTCATCATTTCTAAAGGGATTCTTTTTAAATTCTATAAATATAAGGTCTGTTATAGGCTTTTGCTCTTTGTTTGGAGGTAGTCATAGCCCTTAGTTGTTTTTGTGAGATTGGTGGTACGATTATTGTTCCTGAGGGATACATAATGTTGTTCTTGTCATTTAAATGACGTGCATTGACTAACAAGGCATGTCCGAATTCATGAGCTAAGATATCCATATTTTTTTGTTGGAATGTATCATATGTCATGACGATATTGCCCAGAGTTCCGTTATTATCCCAGCTGGCGTTTCCGATAGCTTTTCCATCTTTAAGGTCTTGTGCATGAATGTAAAACACAGCGAGTCCAGTTTGACGGCCACAATTACCTTTTCTTAAGGCTCTAAAAACTTTCTCCCGTTGCCTCACCTGCAAAGGTACGAAGATCCTTGCTATAGTGGCATCAGCTTTCAAACCATACTTCCGTGCTCCTTCTCTCGTTCTTAAATCACAAATATTGGGCCGAAAATCAATTCCCCATATGTCACTGGCGTATTTAAATTGTGTTCTTATATCTTCTTCTCTTACTTTAGTAGCGTTACCTAAAATGAAAACACAAACATCAGTCGTATACCGAGTACTCTGACTGTTATTCTTACTGGATTTTTGCCTCTTATTCTTACTGGTTTTCTTATCTTTATTCTTTGGCACAGCATTCATCCTTTTTGTTAATAAAATTCCCACATGATTAATAAATGCATGAATTCCTCAATATGTTTGGACAACCTAAACAAACAATTGAATGACCAAAGGAATTAAAAAGCTTCCAAAGTGAGGTTCTAAGACAAACTCAATATTAATTAAGATTGCCTATTTTTTTTGAGGGAGTGTAGAATATGAACGTTGATTTTCACTACAGGCACTCGCTTTCCGCGGGCGGTTCGGGAGCCTCCTCGGCGCCTTTGCGCCTGTGGGGTCTCCCTTGGACGCTCTTTTCCCGCAGGAGTCTCGAACACCCGATCCAATCAACTTCGTTATTTTTATAGGCTAGCCCCTAATGACGAGGGGAAAATAGTGAAGTAAACTTATGAATCTCTTTTGAGGTTCTTTTTTTGTTTCCACGATAAATAGCCAAAAGGGGTTTATCCCTTTCGGCTTAATTCGCATTCTTCGATTTAGACTGCTTCTCCCAACTTTTGTCTAAGTCTCGGATATTTCCTAATGACCATTTTGTTGTACATATATCCCTACATCTGCAGTTCAGATTAATTATGAGCTTTTTCCAGAGCTAGCTTTATCCCGAAACCAATCAAGACCGTCCCGGTTATACCTTCGAAAATCGCTTGGGTTCTAGGCTTTTTCATGAAAGCGCTGATCTGGTTCAGCAGATAGATATAAAATACAAACCACAACGCAGTTAAAACGGTATAGGTCATGCCCATGATCAGGAATGGTAAAAACGTATCATTTCCTGGATTCACGAACTGAGGCAGGAATGTTAAAAAGAAGACGGCCACTTTAGGGTTCAGCAGATTGGTAAGGAACCCTTGCTTAAAGCATGACTGGTTTTCGTATTTACTTTTGACGGACGTTTCCGCCGCTGCGGCCACTTGCTTATTCCTTAATCCCCATAGGGTCTTGAAGCCTAGATATACCAAGTAAACGGCACCGACATATTTGAAGATAGAAAATAGTAAAGCGGATTTCACAATGATTGCCGAAAGTCCGAACACGGCAGCTGATGTATGAATAAGCAGGGCACAGCACGTGCCGAACATCGTTTTAAAACCTCCCGACGTCCCCACGGTAACGGTGTTCCTTGTGGCTATTGCTGTATCTGGACCGGGTAAGATGATGAGCAGGATGCACATGATGATGAACAAATAAAAGTTTTCCATTTTCGGACCTCCACTCTTACTGATGAATTCTGAAAATTATAACATGAATGCACTTGGTTTAGGGAGATAAATTTGATAGTAAATAATTACTTCAATGAAAGGGAGGCAATAAAAAAACAAGCCAAATCATTTTTTGATCTGGCTTGTTTTTGGAAAATTTTATTAGGGTAACTTTTTCAACACAGCACGTACCGGACTTCCGTCTGCTTCAACTAAAGGAAGTGGGAGGGCTGCCAGCTCATAATTACCCGGACCTATATCGTCTAATACAAGTCCTTCCAAAATGTGAATGCCATGACCGGCAATCATGGTGGGCAGACAATTCTTTACTGTCCAGTGGGTCTACTGATGGTAAATCAAGTCCAATAAGACGGATGCCGATTTCTGAAAGGTATGCCGCTAATTCTGGCTGGATATGAGGAATCGTATGTGGAAACACACTTCGGTCCTGCCATGCATCCGTCCGAATTAACAGTCGTGTAACGCCTTGGAGGTCAATATTGGATAATTCATCGACTCCGATGCTTGTCTTGTTTGGTAAATGGATAACTCGGGCATTTCCCATATATAAGTCGAGCTCCAAATCAATCACTCTTTTTCCATCGTCATCAAAATGAAAAGGTGCATCAATATGGGTACCGGTATGGATACTCATATTGATTTGACCTACATTGACAGATCCACTTTCTTCTTTACTCCAATTTACTTTATAAGAGAAAGGTGTATCTCCAGGCCAGACTGCAACGTCATCATCCAGACGTTGTGAAACATCAATCCACGTCCCCATGCATTTACCTCCATTTCTTCTGGCTTGTTTTCTTGAATATATTAAAGCTTCGTTCTTAGACTCCATAGTTCTGGGAAAAAGTGTTGATCAAGTGCTCTCTTTAAATACGTAACACCTGATGAACCGCCAGTTCCTTGCTTATTACCAATAATCCTTTCCACTGTGGTCATATGATTAAAACGCCATAATTGCTGTTGGTGGCCAATGTCGACTAACTTTTCGCCCAGTTCATAAAGGTCCCAATATTGCTCAACATCGCGGTAAACTGTCAGCCATGCCTCTTCTACACTGGCATTTGGTTCATATCTTTGTGACCAATCCCTGTTGATGGCATCTTGATCAATCGGTAATCCGCGAGCTACAAGAGCATTAATCGCCGCGTCATAAATACTTGGCTCATGAAGGGCCTGCTGCATTTGCTCGTATAACTCCGTTTGGTGCTGATAGACTGATAGTGTATGGACATTTTTGTTTCCTAATGCAAATTCAATCAAACGGTTCTGATAAGATTGGAATCCGGAAGATTGTCCCAGTTTATCCCTGAACTCCATGTATTCAGCCGGTGTTAAGGTTGAAAGGACATTCCATGACTGGATCAATTGCTGCTGAATCCTTGAAACGCGAGACAGCATTTTAAACGAAGGTTCCAGCTTGTTTTGGCGGATGGACTCAGTTGCTGCTGTCAATTCATGTGAAATGAGCTTCATCCATAGCTCACTCGCTTGATGGATAATGATAAATAGCATTTCATCATGATGATCGGAACATCTATGTTGACTGGTTAAAATCTTATCAAGGTGGAGATAATCCCCGTAAGACATCGATTTTTGAAAGTCGGTTTGAATTTCTTTCTCTAGACCCGTTATTGTTTGTTCATTGTTATCCACATTTTTCATTCCACAATCTCCTCACTTTTCCATATGATGCAAAAAACGATTTATTTCGTCATTCTATTCTATCTTCTTTTCCAGAGATTCTTCCATTACATTATGGTTAATATTTCTTCTTTTTGAAATAAAATAAGCAACAGTTAAAAATAGTAACCAAGGGATCCCGAATTGAAGCATGATTTTGAAATCCGTAAACCATGATGTAATCATCAAGCTAAAAAGAAGAACGGCTCCCAGTATCGTTAAATAGGGAAAACCAATCATCCTTACCGGTAGCTTGCGTCCGCCTGTTTTATCCCATTTAACCCTGAAAAACAAATGGGAAATGAAGATCATGAGCCATGTGAACATAGCACCGAACATGGAAATCCCCATCATGAAGGCATAGGATGAACCAGGAAGTAACGCATGAACGCCGGCAGCGATGAAAATCCCCGTTGAAGAGACTGCAAGTGCTTTTGTAGGAACACCCCTTTTGTTTAACTTTCCTAAAAAGCTAGGTGCATTTTTTCCGCGTGCCAATGAAAACATCATCCGAGTTGAAGCATAGAGCTGAGCGTTCATGGCAGATACTGCAGCCGTTAAAATAATGAAGTTCATGATCCCGGATGCACCTGGAATGTTCAAGATTTCCATCACTTTTACGAATGGGCTTACCTCGATCCCAGCCGTTTTCCACGGAACGATCATCAGCATGATGCCGATTGTCAGCACATAGAAAGTGGATAAACGGAACACGGTCGCTTTTAATGCTTTTGGGACAGCTGCATCCGGATCTTTTGCTTCCCCTGATGTAACCGCTATCAATTCAGTTCCAAGAAAGCTGAATAAAGAGATAAATACGGCTATCCACATCCCCTTCAAACCAAATGGGAAAAAACCGCCTTCATTCACGAAGTTTTCAGGTCCTATATGCGGCTGTTCGGATGAACCGAATAGTACATAGGCTCCAAGAAGGATAAAACCAACAATGGCACTTATTTTAATAAAGGAGAACCAATACTCAAATGTCGCGAATGTATTCACGCTGGTAGCATTTACATAAATCAGGACCCCTGCAAACAGCAAAATCCATACGATCCCCGGAACGCTCGGAAACCAATAATTCATATATACGCTGACTGCACTTACTTCAACCCCAACAGCCAAAACATTGCCGATCCAATAGGAATAGCGGACAAGATAGCCTGCCATCGGAGTCATGTACTTTTCCGCAATGGCCCCAAAAGATCCGGAAGTAGGATGGGCAACCGTCATTTCGGCTAAACAGCCCATCAACAGTAAGACAATGAACGCCCCAAGAGCATAACTGAGCAATACACTTGGCCCTGCCGCTTGAATCGCAAGCCCGCTGCCAAGGAATAGCCCTGTCCCGATGGCACAGCCCATCGCGATCATGGAAAGCTGATTTGTTTTCAGCTCACGTTTTAATCCTTTTTCTGGCTCATCCTTAAAGTTCAATTGAGTATTTTTGTTCTCCATAGTTCATCCCCTTTTTATAAAAAAAGATTTTATCCCCCATCTGGCGGCGGAATTCCATGTTATGCGACCACTTCACGCTCATTCTTGAATTTTTCATATTGTTTTTCTGACATGATGTTCTTGAGTATTTGTACAACCTCCCAAACTTCTGCGTAGGAAGTATATAGTGCAACCGGAGCGAGACGAATGATGTTAGGTGCTCGGAAATCTGGAATGACACCGTTCTCTTTCAATGCCTTGCATATCCGTGCAGCTTCTTTATGCTCGAGGCTTACATGCCCTCCGCGGCGTATGTCTTCTCTAGGAGTTCCAATGAAGAATCCCATGTCTTCCAATTCGAATTCGACTAAATCCATTAAATATTGATTGATTTTCAGGGATTTTTCGCGAATATTCTCAATTCCCGCTTCTATAAAAATATCCAAAGACCCAATCAAAGGCGCGCAACTTAACACATGCGGCGTGCCAATTTGATACGCTCCTGCTGATTCTGCTGGTGTTAAGGTATGTTCCATATCGAATTGTTTATCTTTTTTGGAGCCGAACCATCCAGCCAATCCAGGCATCGTTCCAAAATGCTTTCGATTTACATATAAACCGCCAACACCGCCAGGACCGCCATTTAAATGTTTATAATTGCACCAATACGCAAAATCCACATTCCATTCGCTGAATGAATGCGGAATGGCACCGATAGAATGACATCCATCAAATCCGATTAAAATGCCTCTTTTATGAGCTTCAGCAGTTAATCGTTTCATATCCAATATTTGACCGCTGCGGTACAGGACCGTTGGCAAGATGATCAAAGCGATGTCATCGGTCATTGCTTCGATAATGTCATCTTCTTCAAGAAATCTGCCATCGCGGCTTTTCACGCGGATGAGATCGGTTTCCGGATCGTGTCCATGGGTACGCAGCTGACTTTGAAGAGCATAAATATCAGTCGGAAAGGTTAATTCATCTGCCAAAATTTTTGTGCGCATTCCTTCAGGCTTATAAAAAGTAGCTACAAGCTGATGCAGATTCACAGTTGTGGAGCCGGTTACAATAACTTCCTCGGGAGAAGCTCCGACCAATGGGGCCATCTTCGCGCCCAATTTCTCAGCCATGAAAAACCAAGGGTGATTCCCTTGCGTCCATCCATCAATGCCATGCTCTTTCCAATCTTCCAAAGATTCCAAAAGAGTTCGTTCAGCCCTTTTCGAAAGAAGTCCCAAAGAGTTTCCATCCATATAGATGGAATCCGGCTTTAAATAAAACTCTTCTCGAAATCCTTTAAGCGCATCATTCTCATCCAATTGTTTAGCGTGATCCAATGTATATTCAGAAACCATAATCATCCTCCTATATTAGTTTGTTTAATAATTATAGGAGAATCGTACCAAAGAATATGACATGATGTCAATAAGTTAATTCAGAAAATTATAAACATTTAATCGATCTTTCCAACAAATGTTTTTTATTTTATGGAAATCCTTTATGCTAGAAGATAAGGGGAGGAATAAGCATGGACAAAGTAGGAGATAAACGGCATTTACGCTCGATCATGACACGGCAAAAATTATTGGAAGCTGCAAAGGAAACATTTCTTGAAGAAGGTTATCAAGCTGCGCTTATTTCCCAAATGATCAAAAGGGCAAACATCGGATACGGAACGGCCTATGTTCATTTTAAAGGGAAAGAGGATCTGTTAATCGTATTAATGGAAAATGTAATGGAGCAATTTTATGAAATTGCCGAGACCTCTTTCTTTCCAAAATCAAAAGACGAAGCAAAACATATCATAAACAGACAAGCTAATGCTTTTTTGAAAATGGCAGAAGCTGAACGCAATATGATGCAAGTTTTCGAACAGGCCATCGGGATCTCAACCATTATTTCAGATAAATGGAAAGCGATCCGCATGAAGTTCATTCAGCGAATTTCAAAGGACGTCGCCTATGCACAGCAAAATGGGCTGGCAAGAGCTGAACTAAACCATGAGCTTGTGGCAAGAGGGTGGTTTTTCACAAATGAAATGTATCTGTGGGAAATCGTCCGAAACGAACACCAAAGTACTGTCGAAGAAATTGCGCAAACCATCACCTCAGTTTACGTCGAAGGCTTGTATTTGTAACGATAATGGCAGTTCACCAATCTTCCGGTTTTATCGGAGGATTTTTTTATTCAACTCACGAGTAAAGCGCAAATTCACGAGTAAATCAGCAGAATTCACGAGTAAAGCGCAAATTCACGAGTAAAACGTCCAAACTCACGAGTAAAACGTCCAAACTCACGAGTAAAGGCGCAGAATTCACGAGTAAATGGCCAAAACTCACGAGTAAACCAGCAGAATTCACGAGTAAAGCGCAAATTCACGAGTAAAACGTCCAAACTCACGAGTAAATGGCCCAAACTCACGAGTAAACCAGCAGAATTCACGAGTAAAGCGCAAATTCACGAGTAAACTGCACAAACCCACTAATAAAACACCTTCAATAGCATAGGACTTACAGCGTCTACGCCTTAAGTCTTACTGGAAAATATAGCTAAGGCTCATTATACGAACTTGTAAAAGTAGATAAGATATAAACATAGAAAGGAGGACGAAAACAATGAAGAAATTTGGTTTATTTATTGTAGGACTGATCGCACTTTTCCTGTTACTGGCGAACGTTGGTCCACTGATCAGCCTGGCGATTTGCTTGGCGATCCTATACTTTGGATTCAAGCAGTTCATGAAGTCCGAATCGACAGGGGCGAAGATTGCGTGGGGATCAGTCTCCATTATCGTGCTGATCGTTTCTATTTCCCATATCCCGGCAATATTGGGACTGGTGGCAGCTTATGTTCTTTACCTGGTTTATAAAAAATGGAATGAAAATGATGAAAGTGCATCATCGAAAGAAAATGACCCATTCTCAAATTTTGAAAGAGAGTGGAAAGAATTGAATAAGAACTAATAGAAGGGACGGAATTGAAATGGGTAATTTATTTTCAAGAATGAAACAAACGATTTCGGCTGATTTTCACGATCTGTTGGATAAGAAGGAGCAAAAAAATCCAATTGGGATGTTAAATCAATATTTGCGTCAATGTGAGCAGGAGACAGAAAAGGTCGGTAAGCTGCTTGAACGTCAATATCTTCTGAAAGAAGAGTTTACGCGTGAATATAATCAAGCGCAAAATCTATCTGAAAAGCGTAAGCATCAGGCTGAGATTGCCAAGCAGTCGGGAGAAACCGATTTAATGGAGTTCGCTGTCAAAGAAAGTCTGCACTATGAATATCGAGCGCAAAGTTTGAAAGAGGCGCATAAAAGTGCAGAGGTTCAGTTGGCTGAACTGGAGCGGAAATATGAAGAAATGAAACATAAGCTGAAGGATATGCATCTAAAGCGGTTGGAACTGATGGGCAGGGAAAATATTGCCCGGGCAAACAACCGGATCAATCGAGTTTTGGACGGGGGCAGTTCCGAAGCCAAACCGGTAGCGATGTTTGAAGAAATGGAGCATTATATCGATCGCATCGAGCACCAGGTCGATACAGATTATAATAGGCATACGATCGATGCCAGGATTGTCCAGCTTGAAAAAGAATTGGAACAGAAAGAAGCGTAAAGGCTTTTTAAGGCATCGCTGTAATCCCCTGACCTTTTGGAATGGAGGGCGGGGGAAAACAGGCTGTCAGAACGTGACAATTTCATGGTATTCTTAAAAGGCACGGGTTTCTGTGCCTTTTAAGAATATCATGATCATATACAGGGGAGGCGAACCGATGTTGAACAAGATGAAGACGGACTATATGGGATGGATACTTCTCATCGGAGTCGTCCTGCTTTTTTTAGAGATTTCATTTACGGGTGGAGGTCTTCTTTTTTCCATCGCTTTTTCAATAGGATGTATCTATTTAGGCAGGAAATTCACAAAACGGACAATCGGGAAAATCCTATTTTTTATAGGGTTGATCTCCCTTATCATCACAGTTTTGAATATGTTCGTCTTTAGATTTTTCCTAATGGCGATCCTCATTTATCTATTGCTTTTATATTATCAGTCCAAAAAGAATCCTGATTGGGTCAGTCCCATTTTAACCAATGATGATTCGGACGGAGAAAAGATCAATAAGGAACGGTTGCTGAAAACCGATTACCTATTTAAAAATAAATTGTTCGGTCATCAACAAACGGCCGAACATGTATATGAATGGAATTCCGTGAATGTTCAGGGCGGAGTCGGTGATACGGTTATCGATTTAAGCAAAACGATTTTACCGAAAGGCGACGCTGTCATTTCCATCAGGAATATCATTGGTAATATCACTGTGCTTGTACCGTATGGCATCGAAATCAGGGTCCATCATTCTGTCATTGCAGGCAGAGCGCGGATCTTTGAAAATAAGCCTGAATCCAGGGTCTTTAATCAAATTTATTCCTACCAAACGGAAGGGTTCAATGAAACGGATCACAAGGTTCATATCATCACTTCAATCTTAGTTGGGGATTTAGAGGTGAAGCGGATATGAGCATACTGACACGGCAGATATTGACTGCGCTTGGTGTTGCTTTCGTTCTTTCCCTTGCCTTGCCGGCGGCGGTTTTCTTCATTTTTCCTTTATCCGACTGGAGCTTATTGTGGGAGAAAATGGTCATGGGATTACCCTTCGTCATATTCCTGCCAAGCTTGGTCATGACGGTAGGGCTGATTTATGGAGTTGTTTCGGGAATGTTTTGGAAGAGACAGCTCGAAAGGGTGGATGAAGGGCTGCATTTCCTTGAACAGGGCCGCTTACCTTCGCGACAGGAAACGTATCCGGTCCAAGAGATGGCTAAAATGGCGGAACGGATGCAACTGATTCATAAGCAAATCAATGAGCAGACAAAATTATCGCAAAAAATGGCGAATGAAAAGGCCGTTGATCAGGAGAAACAAATCCAGGAAATCGTTTCCCAGGAACGAAACCGTTTGGCTCGGGAGCTGCATGATTCGGTGAGCCAGCAATTGTTTGCAGCTTCGATGTTCATGTCGGCCATCACAGAATCACAATCCGATATGGAAAAAACGGAGATGAAACAATTCAAGGTAGTGGAAGAAATGATCCATCAATCCCAGCTTGAGATGAGGGCGTTATTGCTTCACTTGAGACCTGTTGCATTAAAGGGAAAATCTTTACATGAAGGAATGAAGGAGCTTCTGTTGGAATTGGCCCAAAAAGTGACGATGGATATAAATTGGAAGATGGAGCCTGTCACTCTGGATAAGGGGATTGAGGACCATCTGTTTCGGATTTTACAAGAATCGATTTCCAATACTCTGAGACATGCAAAAGCGAACTCGCTTGAAGTGCTCTTGATCGTTCGTGATGGGATGATCATTTTACGAATAACGGATGACGGCATCGGTTTTAACGTCGAGGAGTCGAAAACGGGATCATATGGTCTGCAAAACATGCATGAACGGGCTGTTGAATTAGGCGGAACGATGCAACTTGTAAGCGTTCCGAATAAAGGAACGAAACTTGAAGTGAAAATCCCATTATTAAATGCTGGAGGTGATCATGATGATTAAAGTATTATTTGTCGATGACCATGAAATGGTAAGGATAGGGGTATCGGCTTATTTATCCGCACAATCGGATATCGAAGTGATCGGGGAAGCGGACAATGGCTTGAAAGCTGTCGAACTGGCAATGGAATTGCGTCCGGATATCATTTTGATGGATTTGGTGATGCCGGAAATGGACGGCATAGAAGCGACGAAACGAATTATCGAAAAATGGCCAGAAGCAAAGATCATCATTGTGACAAGCTTCCTGGATGATGAAAAAGTGTACCCGGCATTGGAGGCCGGAGCGACGAGCTATATGTTGAAAACATCAAAGGCCAGCGAGATTGCAAGAGCCGTCCGTTCCACTTTCCAGGGACAAAGCGTACTTGAACCGGAAGTGACGGGGAAAATGATGGAAAAGCTGCGTCGCCCAAAGGTCACCCAGCTTCATGATCAATTGACAAACCGAGAAATGGAAATTTTGCTGCTGATGACACAAGGGAAAACGAATCAGGAAATTGCGGATGAACTTTACATAGCCCTGAAAACAGCCAAAGTGCATGTCAGCAATATATTAAGTAAGCTTGCCGTACAGGACCGCACGCAAGCAGTGATTTACGCATTTAAACATTCGCTCGTTCAAGAAGAGCAGTAAAGAGCGTCTATTTACCAATAGAGGAAAGTTTGCTATATTTAGGTAAATATCCCTTCCTGAAACGTTCATTCAAGGTTGCTGATTGCAGCCTTTTTTATGGATAACGGGAAAAAGGCAGGTGAAATGATGTTAAGAGTGATCTTAGAATTATTTCGTATAATCACCATTATTTTCGTTATTGGAATGATAATGGGGTTCATCATTAATTCAATCTATGCGATCTTTGGTATAACCGTAGAGAATACCGCAGGCGGATGGATTGTTGGTATGGCAATTTTCCCATTACTTTATGTACTCTATAAAAATCGGCTTCAATTTTCAGGGTTCTATAAAAATGGCGGACAAGTAAAACTCTCAAACAGGACAACTACTATACTGCTTTGCTTCTCTGTGCTAATGTTAACGGTTGCCCCTTTATTTCGCTAACGGAATGCAAAAAGAGCATGTTTTGATCAAAACATGCTCTTTTTTATACGATTTTTTTGATTATACGGCTTCCTCTGCAGTATCGAGCCTCTTTCCGTATATCCGATAAAGAACCAAAGCGAATACCATTCCTATAAAGGAGATGGAGGAAATGAACAAGTAAAGGGTCTTGCCGCCGTAAGTTCCATATATGGCCCCGCCTATATAAGAAGCAATGATTCCCGAAACCCCGAAGAATAGCAGCGCCAGTACGGTCTGGCCTGTGGCACGCCATTCCACCGGAACGATCCGGTACAGATATTGGATGGCCGCCGAGTAGAAAATCGGGAAAGTCAATATCTGCATGACTTGCAAATAAGCTAATAGTTGTGGATCGGTAATCCACGCAGAGACGAAATAACGGATAAAGAAAAACGCTGCTGCAAACGAAATGATGATGATTTCCTTCCCTTTGCGCAGCCACCAAAAGCTTAGGGCGAACACAATGATTTCGCTTCCCGCCGCTAAGAACCAGGTCAAGCCTACAAGCTTGGCACTTCCTCCAAGTTCCCGGATATACACTCCGAGGAAAGTATCGTTCATCCTTGCTGGAACCGCACAGATAAAGACCAATAACAGAAAGAGAAGCGTCTCTTTATTGCTGAAAAAATGCTTAAGGCTGCTTAAGGTGACTGGTTTTCCCGAAACGGGTGCATCAGGCATCAGCCAGCTGACAATGAAACTGATCAAACCTATGCCCGCAAAAAGGAAGGCCAGGCTGTTCGCTCCGAAATACGACATAACATAGCCGGTGATCAGCGATATGACCGCATAACCCAATGCACCATATGTCCGGATGGAACCGTAACTGATCCCGGATTTCTCTGCCATCGTAAAGTTAAGGCTTTCCGTCAGGGGATCGATTGGCATCAGGAAGAAATATAGCAGCATGGCAAACAGGATAAGCTGAAGATAACTGCTTGAATCATAGAGGAAATAACCGATTACGCTCGAGAAAAAGATGAGTAACAACAGGACTTTTCGTATAGTCCTTGTTTTGTCGCTGATCATTCCCCATAAAGGCTGGGTAATGAGGGTGACAAAACCTCCTGTACCGATGATGAATCCTATTTGGGCTGGACGCAAACCTTGATCAGCCAGATAGACTGGGAGAAACGGAATGAAAATGGCAAGCAGTCCAAAATATAAAAAGTTAAAACCCTTTAATAATCGTATTGCTTTCATAAAAAATATGATACCTCACGTGTTCTATAGAGTGGATCAGACCATGTTATTGTATCATTGATGACAGAATTTGAAATAATAGTTTTAAAATAGATTTGGTTTCGAGGTTAAATCTCACTTTTGAAAAATGGATGTAAATGATAGAATTAACACTTATTGTTAATTGGGGAAGGCGGTATTTCATGGACCAGGACACAAAAGTAATTCAAGAGTTGCAGGAATTGAAGCAAAAAGTCGGTCACCTTGAAGACTTATTAACGCAGGAACAGAATAAAAAGGAAAAAGCAGGACCATTTCGAATCTTCCTGGACGCAGTAGGCTCACTGCTATTTGGGTTAATTGTTGTAGGACCGGTTATAGTGATTGTCGTTGGGGTTCTGATGGTGGCTGCATCATGGTTAGGTATGGAGTTTTAAACGTTTGGGGGAGTCTGGGCTTTTATTAATATATTGATTAGGTGACCAGTGGGAATTATTGATGATGGATAGGGAGAAGGTCATGGTTTGGCCTTTCCATCTAATTATAGATGGGGAAGGTCATAAATAAAATAATCATCTTTTAAATATATAATGCAAAAAAAGGACGGTTACTGCAAGGCTGTATCTTTTCTCAATTGACAGAGAAGCATTTTCTTTCATGAATTCTTCGATATCTTCACATTCAAGATTAGAGAATAAGGAAATCGTCTCCACTGGTATACCAAATTCATCGGTCAGTGCTTGAGTTATGGCGGAGACCCTTTCATTTGCATCGGTTGAGGGCACCCCGATGACTAAAAGGCCCACTAAATCTATTAGGTCCATCATTTCTGTTTGAGTTATCGCGGGTTGAATATTTTCACCATTTGCAAAATCTAGTATGACTTGCTCAGATATTCCGGTAATTTTACTTAATGATGCTGCAGGCATTTTATAATCATTTAGCAGAGTTCTTAATAACTCTTTAGGTTCATGACCAATCATCTTGAATAACCCTCTTTCACTTTTAACTCTATTATATATGGAAGTAGACAATATAATAATATTGTCTACTTATTGTTTGAAAAATATCTCTTATTTAGAAACCCAAGTAATGTAATTTGGAACAGTATAAGAAACAACTTTACCGAGGAAAGTTGCTGAACCGGTTAATTGTGCACTATTTCTTATAGGATATAGAGATTTGATATAGGATTAATCTGTGATTTGTAAGTAACTTTAGAAGATTCATAAAAGTAAATGAGCAGTGAGTCACTTTGGGGTGCATAATTAAACTGAAGAAAATAATTACCTAAGGTAGAAATGATCAAATTTCTAGTGAAGTTGCTGTGATAATGCATCAACCTTATTCCCAATAGTATTCTACTGTTTACATAGTGCTGGCTTAACGCAATTTTCCGATGATTTGTTTCTTTGAAAATATTATCCTAAGAAAGTTATTGACAAATTTACCTTGAGTCCGTATAGTATTGGATATTATTAAAAATATTCAGATATAATTTTGAAACGCAATGAACAGGAGTAGTAAAAGCACATTATTCGGTAAAGAGAGCTGCGGGTTGGTGCAACGCAGTCCAATGATCCTTTGAACTTGCCTGGGAGTGGTAAAGCGAAAGATAGGAATTATTCCATACTTTTGTTTTAACGATTGACCTTCGTTACAAGGTTTTTAAAGCAGGGTTCTAGAAAAGAGCCAATAAGAGTGGTACCGCGGTAAGCTTAAGGCATATCGTCTCTTTCTTCATTTGATTATGAAGGAAGAGACGATATGCTTTTTTTGATTTTGGGGAGGTAAGGATATGGAAACGGACAAACGGAATTTACAGAGGACGATGACTTCAAGGCATATTACGATGATGGCATTAGGCGGTGCCATCGGGGCAGGTTTATTTAAAGGAAGCAGTTCAGCCATTGATATGGCAGGACCTTCCGTAATCATTGCGTACTTGATAGGGGGCATCATCCTATTATTCATCATGCAAGGTTTAGCTGAGATGGCGGTCCGTAATAGCGGTGCAAGAACATTCAGGGATTTGGTCGAATCGATTTTAGGAAAGTATCCTGCCTATTTCCTGGATTGGATTTATTGGAAAATGTGGGTATTGAATATCGCGGCCGAATCAGTGGTTGCGGCGATTTTCCTTCAATATTGGCTGCCTGGATATCCAATCTGGATACTGGCATTAGCTGTTTCTGTTTTAGTTACTGCGGTTAACTTGCTGTCGGTAAAGGTTTTTGCTGAAACGGAGTACTGGCTTGCTTTAATTAAAATTACCGTCATCATTGTGTTCATCATGGCTGGATTATTGTTGCTGCTCGTTACTTTTGGTGATCATACAGCCGTCGGTTTTTCTAACTTGACTGAGCATGGCGGTTTCTTCCCGAATGGATCGACAGGTTTGATCACGGCGATGCTGGTGGTAATCTATTCATATGGCGGTACGGAAATCATCGGGGTCACCTTGGCTGAAACGAAAAATCCTGAAAAAGTCGTTCCAAAAGCCGTTCGCAGTACATTGGTCAGGATCATTTCTTTCTATATCATTCCTTTTTTCATCATCGTTAGCTTAATTCCTTGGAACGAGGTAAACGGGGTGAAGGAAAGTCCGTTTGTAATGGTCTTTCAAATGATTGGGATTCCAGGTGCCGACCATATCATGAACGCCGTTGTTCTATTAGCGATCATTTCATCAATGAACTCCGGGTTGTATGGTTCATCCCGCGTTCTGTATACACAAGCCGTGGATGGTCGCGTTCCGAAAATCTTTTCCCGGTTATCCAAGAAGAAAGTACCTGTTCCCGCAATATTAATGTGTACTTCCGCTTTATATGGCGGTGTACTGATTTCCTTATTTGCTGGAAGCAAGACCTTCGATTTCCTAATGGGTTCGCTGGGATATACCGTATTATTCATCTGGTTGATCATTGCTTTCGCCCATTTGAAATCAGGTAAACAACAGTCCGGAAAAACAAGTGCCTATTCGGTAAAATGGTTCCCGTATACGACATGGGCTGCGATCATCGCTTTAATAACGATCTTGATCGGAATCATTTTCACGACTTCCATAATCGTTACGGTCATTACACTTTGCATTTACATCTTCATTTCCTTAACGTTTGTATGGAAAAAACGCCATAACAAAATCTAGAGATATCACTTTTGCCTTCACATATATAAGTTTCAGTTTCAAGCCATGGTAGTATGCCGTGGCTTTCGTTATGTATTCTTGGTCTGATGAAAAGTAAGAGATATCCATTTTACTAGTTCATGGGAATCATTAACTTTTGCAAGTAAAGAGTTAATCTAGTGAAAAATGTTGTATAATAATCTTTGGAAAAAAACCAATATATTGAAAGTCGGAGTGAGCCATGAAAAACAATTCCATACTATCCTTTCACCCGTTATATTATTTAATACTTTTGGTGATTACTAGTTCCATCTATTCAATCATCAATCAATCTTCAGGTCATGCTGTCGATGTTACGACTATAATAGATGGGGAGATTCCCTTTATTAAAGAATTTGTCGTTCCTTATTTACTTTGGTATCCGTATATTTATGGATTGCTGATTTACTACTGTTTTGTTGACCGAAAGCAATATTTCATAGGATTAGGCAGTTTGATATCGGGGAAACTTTTCTGTTTTCTTGTATATTGCCTTTGGCAAACGACAGTTCCGCGTCCAGAAGTGGCGGGTAACGATATCTTTGCCCATTTAATGCGATTCGTTTATAGTCATGATCAACCTGTCAACTGTCTTCCCAGCATTCATGTGCTGACTACATTCATCATGATGATCATCGCCCATAAGCGGAAAGAAGAGCACAAATGGGAGTATGCCAGTGTCAGTGCATTCGGAACACTGATCATCCTCTCCACGCTATTTACGAAACAGCATGCTGTATTGGATGTACTCGCAGGGATACTTCTTGCAGGTGGGGTATATGCAGCTGTCCAGTATACATTCCAAGCGCTATCGGCTTTTCAGGCCAATCATTACACGGCGAGGCAAATTAAAAAGTGACCATATGAATAAAGCCACCGTAAGAATATTCGCTCCCATGAGTCGATATGTTACAGTGGCTTTTTTTTGTTTCAATTAAGATTTGGATATTTATGTTAAATTATATATGATATTATGTTTTTAACCTAAATGTAACAGTGGAGAGGAGGAAAAGAATGCCTCATCATCTTGATCGGATTGCTGAAGACTTGGTTAAAGTAAAGTTGGGAAATTATTGGCCAGGTTTTGAACTTGTTGCGTATGCATTATATGATATGAGCAATGTTTATCTATTCAATCATCCTAAATTCAGTAACAATCCACCATGTACATATCATATTTTAAGCTGGGATGTACAGTTTATTGGTGACACAATCATTATGTATGAAGAATATCCCACTGCAATTGTTAATATGGATTCGTATGTGGAATATGAAGATTTGTATTCAATACTGGTTCATGAATTATTTCACGGCTATCAGTATATAAAGGATGAAAAACGGTTTCCCGATGAATTGATGGGAATCACATATCCGTTGTCAAAAGAAAATGTGGAATTGAGAAATCAGGAACGAACAAATCTTTATCATGCGTTGATGGAAAATCACTTAATTAAGAAGAAACAATACCTTAATGCTTTCATTGCACTAAGGGAAAAAAGAGCAACCAAGATTGAAGAGTACCTAACATATGAAAAATTGATTGAAACCATTGAGAGACCTGCGTGGTATGTCGAATTAAAAGCTTACTCGGAAAAAAGCCCGCTTGATTATCATTCAGTTTTAAAAAAATATGCGCAACAACTAATAAACAAATATGAATCTACTTCTAGTATTAGAAGAAGTTGTTATAGTTCCGGATTGTTTATATGTTTGTTACAAGAGGAGCTTTCACCAGGATGGATGAAAGGTTTTTTTGATAGAGAAGATACATTATATGACTTATTAAAACAGTTGTCCGGTGATAATATGGAACATTCAATAGTTGATGTGAAAATAAGTTTTGAAACAGAGGAAGTCATTAATTTTGCTATTGAACAAAGAATGAAAATATTTGAAGAGTTTAATGAACAAACAGGATTTCATCTATATATTGAAGGGGAAATAATTGCTGTATCCTTTGATCCGATGAATATCATCCCTTTAGAAGATAGACATTTACATAAGAGCTTTATAAAAGTAAGAATGAACAATCAAGATTTTCTTATTCAACAACAGGTTATTGCCCATGTCGATGATGGAATTCAAAAAATAAATAAATTACACCTGATAGTAGAGAATGAACCCTCTGTAAACATTGATTCGCTAAAAATTGATGGTGTTGGAGAAATAAAAGGAAGATATAAGAAACAAGAAAATATCCTGCGTTTACTTATTTAAAATGAATTTTATCTTAAAATGGGTTTCAATCATCATTCCTATATTCCTTTTTGTATCAAGACTTTTGTTGTTTTATCATAACGATGCTTATTGTGGATATACTATCAGGAAAAACCAAAAGTGGCTGAAGTGAATGTATGGCCTATGAAAAAAAGCATCGAACCTCCCATTACAGGAAGTTCGATGCTTTTTTCTTTTACATTTCAGCTTCGATTTTCAAAGATGATTCTTCGCTGAACTGTTCCTTATTCAGGTCGCCCGTTATTTTACTAGTCAGAATACCGGAAGTCATGCTTCCGCTGACATTCACAGCCGTTCTTCCCATATCGATCAATGGTTCGACGGAAATCAGCAGACCTGCCAAGGCGATTGGCAAGTTCATTGCAGATAATACCAAGATGGCAGCGAATGTTGCTCCTCCGCCTACACCTGCAACCCCGAAAGAGCTAATGGCCACGATGGCAATCAACATGGCTATAAATGAAGGATCCAGTGGGTTGATTCCAACCGTTGGAGCAATCATGACCGCTAACATGGCCGGATAGATTCCGGCACAGCCGTTTTGACCGATCGACAAGCCGAAGGATCCGGCGAAGTTGGCAATACCTTCGGACACCCCTAGTTGTTTCTGTGTTTGGATGTTCAATGGCAGAGCTCCTGCACTTGTTCTTGAAGTGAAGGCAAATGATAAAACCGGGAAAGCTTTTCTCAAATATACGATTGGATTCAATCCTGCAAGCATCAGCAATAGCAAATGGATGAGGAACATGACAATCAGGGCTACATAAGAAGCACCTACGAATTTCCCCAATTTCAGGATGGCATCCAAATCACTCGTAGCTACCGTCTTCGTCATGATCGCCAAGATACCGTAAGGTGTTAAACGCAGGATCAATGTTACGACGCGCATGATGATGCTGTGCAATGTATCTACTATTTTAGCAAAAAATTCAGCATGTTCAGGCTGTTTCCTTTTGACCCCTAAATAGGCAATCCCAAGGAATGCAGCAAAGATTACAACGGAAATCGTTGATGTCGGACGTGCTCCCGTTAAATCAAGGAAAGGATTGGAGGGAATCAATTCAAGGATTTGCTGCGGCATCGTTTTATCCTGAATCGTACCGTATGTTTCCGAAATTTCATCCCCGCGGCTTAACTCCGCTTCCCCTTGCTCAATTTGAACGGCTTCCAAATTGAATACAGTTGCCGAGGTGATCCCGACAGCTGCTGCAATCGCAGTCGTTCCAAGCAGGATCCCGATGATCAAGACACTGATCTTTCCTATATTGCTAGTCAGTTTCAATCTTGTGAATGCGGATAAGATCGAAATGAAGACAAGCGGCATGACGATCATTTGCAGGAACTTGACATAGCCGGAACCCACAATGTTAAACCAATCGACCGACTTAACGATCGCTTCTGACTGAGGTTCATAGAAATACTGTAAAAGAAGTCCGAATATGATCCCTAAACCAAGTCCAGTAAAGACCCTTTTTGTAAAGGAAACATGCTTCTTATTCATGTAAAATAAAACGCCTAAAAGAACGAGCATTATGGCAAGATTTAAAAACACATAACCAATCATATATATTCCTCCTAATTCCGATTAACCAAATAAGAATAATCAATATCTGAAGCCTATGATACATCATCCGCTGATTTTTTACCAGAAAAAAATAATTTATTTTTGACTTTTGAAGTAAATCATGTATTTATCTTTATTCAGGAACTGGATTTGAGGGAGCAATTAAGGATATCTGGAACAAGCTAGGTACAAATCTTCCATTATAATATTTACCAGGAAGGATAATCCCTTGTTTTTCTTGAATGATATATCAGGCTGCATATGTTGAGCGTTATTTGAAAGGATGAAGGATATGGATATATACCTTGAAAGGCTTAGTGAACAGGATGCACAAGCGTTATTTGCATTTGAATGCAATAATAGAAGGTTTTTTGAGCAAACTGTGCCAGGCCGGGGAGATGATTATTATAGCTTTGGAACGTTTGGAATCAGGCATAAAGAATTATTAAAAGAACAAGAAGAGGCCGTCTCCTCCTTTTATTTGATCAAGGATGGTTCAGGCATGATCGTCGGCAGGATTAATCTTGTGGATATAGACCCGATTAATGGTACGGCTCATGTCGGTTATAGAATCGGTGAAGCGTTTACGCAAAAAGGGATTGCGAATGAAGCTTTAAAGCTATTGGTGAAGCTGGCGCCGAAATTGAATGTGACTCAAATAGATGCCAAAACGACAAGCGACAATATCGCTTCCCAAAAGGTTTTAGTGAAAAACGGTTTTGAACGGATTTCATTTAATGAGGAAATTAGTGCGGATTCGGGTCAAAAGCTAATATTCTACCATTATAGTAGGAACCTTTAAATCCATTTTCTTCTATTATATAGACCGCATAAAGAGATGAAGAAATAATCAGGAGATTTTCGCCGCAAAAAATTTCACTACTTAAAAGGAGAAAGGAGAATATAAAATGATAGAAGGTTTATATGAAGCCCATCTACCCGTAAAGAACCTGGCCATCTCCATGGATTTTTATAAGAAAATAGGCTTGAAACTAGCTTGGAGGGATGAAGATACTGCCTTCTTTTGGATAGAGGAAAACAAGAGCTGGGTCGGCTTATGGGAAGGGAAGGAATATCAAACTCCATACCACCCTTCACTAAGGCATATCGCCTTTCGGGTAACTTATGATAATATGAAAAATGCATTAACTTGGCTCCAATCCCTAAAAATTGAAGTTGTCCCTTTTGGAAAAAGGACAACGATTGAACCTTTTGTACGCCCGCATCAAGGTAATGCTTCCATCTATTTCAATGACCCGGATGGAAATAGTCTCGAACTCATGTGTTCGGTAGAAGTCCCTGATGCATATAAGCACATGACTGAAAAATTATCACTTGAAGAATGGGAAGAACTAAAAAATCTACTAATATGAAACAATTGGTTTCATTTAATAGAAGGAAGTGTAAGTATTGTTTAATCAATTAAAGAATAACGGTAGTATTCTTAATCATTTACGTGCAGACTGTGAGAATTGTTTTGGTTTGTGTTGTGTAGCTTTGCCTTATGCAAAATCTGCTGATTTTGCATTTGATAAAGATGGAGGTACACCATGTTCAAATCTGCAATCGGATTATCGTTGCGGCATCCATGAAAATCTCAGAGCAAAAGGATTTAGAGGCTGCACGGTAAATGAATGCTTCGGTGCGGGTCAAAAGGTATCTCAACTCACATATGATGGAAACGATTGGAGAGACAACCCAGCGTCAGCAAAGGAAATGTTCGATGTATTTCCTATTATGCAACAACTTCATGAAATGCTTTGTTACTTAAATGAAGCACTGAATTTAGAAGATGCGAAACCTCTTTATCAAGATTTGCAGGCTGCTTTTGAAGAAACGGAATATCTCACAAAGCAAAGTCCAAAGTCTATCATGGCCCTGAATGTACCAGCTCATAGAGCGATCGTTAATGATTTACTTCTGCGCACAAGTGAACTCGTACGTGCAAAGGTATCTTTTAATAAAAATAAAAATCAGAAAAAACAGAACAAAATAAGTAGGGGAAGTGACCTTATCGGTGCAAAGTTGAGACGTGCTGACCTTAGGGGAGCGAACTTAAGAGGAGCATTGCTTATCGCATCCGACCTCAGAGAAGCTGACATGAGAGTGACGGATCTTATCGGTGCAGACTTTAGGGACGCTGATTTAAGCGGTGCCGATCTCACCGGGAGTTTCTTCATCACACAAGCACAGATTAACTCGGCTAAAGGCGATACGAAGACAAAATTACCGCTCTCATTAAGCATTCCCGATCATTGGAGGTAGAAGGATAGCTAAGATCGAAGCGACTTTCAGCAAGCACTTAACGAATAAGGAATTGTTTAACTCACGAGTAAAAGGCGGAAACTCACGAGTAAAAGCGTAAAATTCACGAGTAAAAGCGTAAAACTCACGAGTAAAGCCCGAACTTACGAGTAATGGGAAAATTTAATACATAGATTTGGCTTTAATTCTAAGCTTTTACAAAGAGTGAACTCTATACTTTCATGCGATTCTTCATTAGGAAGGGTCGTCTTTTGTAATTGGGCGAGAAACTTTCATTTTTCCATTTGACTCTGACGTTGCGTAATACCTTAAAGTAAATGATATCGAAAGGAGGTAAGAAGCAGTGGCAATGAAAGTGAAAGAGCTAGCCGATTTAGTTGGCATTAGTGTGCGGACACTGCATTATTATGATGAAATCGGGTTATTATCTCCAGAGGAAATAACCGATTCAGGTTATCGCCTTTATTCGAATGATAATCTTGAGATGTTGCAGCAAATCCTGTTTTTCAGGGAACTTGGCATGCCGTTAAAGGAAATAAAGCAAATGATAAGCAGTTCTTCGTTTGATAAACAAGATGCGTTGAAGCAACATCAAAAAATGTTATTGGAGAAACGCAGTCAGCTCGATAAATTAATTGAGACGGTCGAAAAATCGATTAAGCATATGAAAGGGGAAATTCAAATGACGAATAAAGAAAAATTTGAAGGATTTGACTTCAGTCAGAATCCATATGAAGAAGAAGCCCGCAAGCTTTGGGGGGATAAAGCTGTCGATGAATCGAAGGCTAAAGTGTCGGGCATGTCCAAAGATGCACAGAAAATTGTATCGGAAATCTATATAAAACTTGCGTCAATCCGAAATGACTCGCCCAAGTCGGAGGAGGCACAAGAGCTAATTAAAGAATGGTATGATTGTTTGAACAATAACTTCGGCACATACTCGCTGAATGCTTTCAAAGGATTAGGTCAAATGTATGTGGATGATCAACGCTTCACCAAAAATATCGACCAGTACGGTGATGGTTTAGCAAAATTTATGTGTGATGCGATGGGGCATTTTGCTGATGCTAACAATAATTGAATCATCAGATTAGTTGGAAGGTTGCTCCGGAAGCCATCTTATTTTATGGCTAAAGGGACAGTCAGTAAGAAGCTGTATGCTATAGTTATGGTAATATTTATAATATTCCGATTTATAGAGAATAGTGGGAAACTTATGGAATTTAGGAATGCCGCCTTTAACCTCGGGAAAATCAATGATGTGGATGGAAGTAAAGTGGCTGTTTTTGTTTTTAATGGAGATGCCATTTATACAAGCATCGTCACTAAACTTTGGGCCGCAGGTTGTGTCAGTATGGATGTTTTAACTACAAAGAACTACTATGCAATAAGCCTTTCTGCGGCACTGTTTTTTTGGTTTTGGGACTCGGTCTTTTTACAAAAAAAGAGCTCTGCATCATAAAAAGGGACCAAAGAAGCGGTCCCTTTCCGACATTATTTCTTTAGCATGTTTACGATTTCCTTAGCTTTTCCTAATGTAACTCCTTCAATGATACTGTTGTTTTTTCGAACAGCCGTACCGAAATGATAGTGACCGGTATGCAGATCGGAATGGATAGAAAGGATATTATCCTTATTTAAGCCGCTTCCAACCAGTATCGCTATGTCGCCGCAGACTCTTTGCATTTGTTGAATCGTTTTCATGCGGCTTGGGAAATCCCCATGCCCGCCTGAGGTCAATATCGTTTTGATTTCTGGATATTGTGCTAGCATTTCAGCTGAAATGACTGGGTCGTTTGTGTCATCGATGGCTCGGTGGAATGTAATCTCCAAACCTTCACATACCGTCAATAATTCTTCGAGGTATGGTCGATTGATTTCATTCTTTTCATTTAATGCACCTAATACGACCCCGTTGGCTCCCAGTGATCGAATGATTTGGATATCTTTTTTCATTATTTCCAAATCATTTTGCGTATAACAAAACGACTGGCTATGAGGCCTTACCATCACGTTGACCGGTATCTTCACTGAATGGACGGCTGCTTCTATCAGGGCGTGGCTTGGAGTTAACCCCCCCTCGGCTAAAGAACTGACAAGCTCGATTCGGTCTGCGCCCGATTCTTCGATTATAAGGGCATCTTCTATCGTTGTGGCAATGAATTCAATGTACATTGGATTTTCCTTTCCTGCATGCAAGTGTTATAAGATTATTAAATCCATTAAGAATCGTAAAGTCAATTCATTAATAGATAGTTTTCCCTGCTTTCCTCAAATGGAATATCTTTATTTCACTATTTATGAAACGAAATGGACATTCAAACGTATAAAAAAAAGAATATATTCAATGGTATATTTGAAAGTGGAATGTTGGGCAGGGGATTATATGAAAATCATCATGACGGAGGTTATTTAATTGGATAAGGAAAGTAAGGAAGTAAAGAAATCGAGGTTTTACAAAGTAGGGATGGGATTCCTGATCATTTCCCTTCTCACTTGGATCATTCCTGTCGTAGCTCCTTTTACGCCATTTTCAACTGCGGCTAAAGCAGGGGTCATAACAGGTGCGATCGTCTTTGCGGAAGTCATGTTTTGGGCAGGCGCGCTTTTGGTCGGGAAAGAAGTGGCTGCTAAATATAAAGGTTATTTAAACCCGAAGAATTGGAGAAAAGAAAAAGGGTGAAGCAGTTTTTTATAAAAAAGGGCTGGGAGTGAAGCTCCATTGGAAACTGAATTGTTAAAAGTTTTCGATTCCGATCGCATTCAAACGGGCGTGGCTTCGCGTGAGGAAGTACATAGATTGGGACATTGGCATGAGGTTTTCCACTGCTGGTTCGCTAGTAGAGAAGCGGGCGCGGATTACCTATATCTACAGCATCGTTGTGCGGTAAAAAAAGATTATCCGAATCTATTGGATATTACGGCTGCCGGTCATTTACTGGCTTATGAAACGGTATATGACGGAGTCAGGGAGATTAAAGAAGAAATAGGCATTGACGTTTCCTTTGAAGAGTTGGTTCCATTAGGGATCATTGAATACCATCAAACGAAAGAGGATTTCATCGACAAAGAACTGGCAAACGTCTTTCTATATGAAAGTGCACATAGCTTCGATGATTTCACCCTGCAGCCAGAAGAGGTTTCCGGGATAGTGAAGGTTTTGCTGAATGACTTCGAAGAGCTTTGGACCGGAGCGGAGGACAAAGTGAATATTAAGGGATTTGAAATGAATCACGAAGGCCGTAGGATGATGATCGATCGGTTTGTTGGACGGGATGAGTTCGTTCCCCATGATCTCTCCTATTATGAAAGCATCATTAGATTGATCAGGGAAAACCTCGCTAAATGAAAATAAAGCCCCGACAAAACGATTCGAGTTCTGTTGGGGTTTTTTCTTTTTTCTTGAAAAAAACATTAAGTACATCGACCTGTATCCTTACCGATCAACGGCAGCCTATTGGCTCGTTTTATCTCAGTTCGATACGCATAAGTCCTTAGTTGTTACCTTATTTGTCTTGAATTGCTCATAGGGATAATGACTTTGTCTCTGTGCTGATTCAGTTGATAAAGCGAGATATACCTGACTGTTATAGTGATAGCAGGCTGCAAGTTAAAGACGGGGTGTAGTTTTTCATGAACTAGGGAATTTATCACTTGTAAGAATATTACAAAATTGTAAGATGAACAGTGTGTAAATTTTGTTAAGGGGATGAGTGAAATAATGAAAAAAATGGTTTTATGCATTTCATTTTTTGTAGCTTCTTTAGCCCTTTTTGACTCCCTTGATCTTTTTGCAAGCAAAGCTTCAGCAGAAACACACACCTATGATGGAAAAAGTCCTTACTATAATAGTTGTGCGAATAGCGCAGTCACGAAGAAGTCCGTGAAAATTTATGCAAACGGCGGCTCTGCCAATTTGGAGTTGAAATTCAGCACAACATGCAAAACGGCTTGGGCAAAGATAACTCTTAGCAGACCGGCTAAAACGGATGGGGAGGCAACGGCATTGGTTGTTCGAAATATTGATAATAAACAATTCAGCTGTGCATCTCCTGGAGGAAATGGTGAAATAAATAAAGGTCAAACGACTTGCTATACACCAATGGTATATGATTTAGATCCACGAAAAGCAAAAGCGGTCGCTTTTTGGCCATATACAGCAGGTGAAACCGGCTGGTATTAATGAAAGAAGAAAAACCTTCATCTATTTTTATGCAAAGAAAGGATGAATGAAATGAATAAAAAGCTTAAAATGATAGGTTTATCCATGGTGATGACACTGTCGATGTTTCTTATCGACTTTGGATTTGGAAAAAATCAGGCACTGGCCGAAACACATACTTATGATGGAAAAAGTCCATTCTATAATAGTTGTGCAAGTTCGGCGGTAACGAAGGATAAAAAATGGATCGATTCAAATTCGTACGTAGAATTGAAATTCAGCACTGTCTGTAAAACCGCCTGGGCAAAAGTGACCGTAACACGCCCCGCCGTATACAACCATGAAGCGGACGCCAGAATTGTCCGAAGTACTGATGATAAAGCCTATACATGTGCCAGTTCCGGGGGCAATGGTGTCGTGAACAAAGGGCAGACCTCGTGCTATACACCAATGGTTTATGATTATGACCCGCGCAAGGCACAGGCCCAAGGGATACATGCGATCCCTAATAGTGATGCATATAATAAAGCTGTGACCATTTGGTACTAAAAAACAAAGGCAAAAAAAGCATCCGTATGGTCGGATGCTTTTTTTTGCTGTCAGTTTGTACTCACACTTTCATTTCCGCTTCCAAATGAAGTAGATATTGTTTCATCTCCGTACCTCCACGGTAACCGGTAATGGCACCGTTTTTTCCGATAACCCGATGACATGGCACCGTGATCAGAACAGGATTGGCACCAATGGCTGTACCGACCGCCCGAACAGCTGCAGGTCTTTGGATGATTTGGGCAATATCGGAATAGGAACAGGTTTTTCCGTAAGGTATTTGATTCAGCGCTGCCCAAATTTCTTGTTGAAAGGGCGTGCCTTTTACATCTGCGGGAAGAGAGAAAGTCTGCCTGGTCCCTTCGAAATATTCTTGGAGTTCATTTAGATAGGGTGTTAATGCTTTTTCATTTTCAAAAAGTCTCGCATTTGGAAAGCGTTTTTGAAGCCAAGACTCCAGTTCCCCATACGTTTGACCGGGAGAGCCTACATAGCAAAGCCCTTTTTCCGTTTTGGCCACATATAACTGCCACCTATCATAATGCAATATGGCCCAATCAATGGTTTGTTCTTTATCATTCTTCATTTTCTTCACGCTCCAAAGCTTGAGTTTTGAGATAAGCTTTCCGATATCCTGAAGGGGTATTCCCCATTTTTCTTTTGAATAGCGTCATGAAATAGGGTGTACTGGAGAACCCGACAGCCAAGCCTATTTCAGTTATCGGCTGTTCGGACTTTTCCAGCAGCCATGTTGCTTTTTCAAGGCGTAGCCGTTGGATGTATTCAGTGGGCGATATCCCCTTCACACGCTTGAATGATCGTTGTAAATGATAAGGGCTGCCGTGGGAAATATCCGCCAATATGTTAAGTGTGAGGGGTTCGCTGTAATGGGTGTCGATCCATTCGGCTATTTGTTCAACCCATTCTTCTGTCGGCAAATTCAATCCTTCCGGTTTGCATCGTTTACAAGGCCGGAAATCTTCTTCCAAAGCCATCATGGCATTTTTGAAAATCTTCACGTTTTCCTTATTAGGCACCCTGGATTTACAGGAGGGCCTGCAAAAGATGCCCGTCGTAATTACTCCGTATAAAAAATGATCATCATATGCTGCATCACAATCTATAATAGCTCTCCAATATTCATTCGGGAAAGGATTCACTACATTCACCTCTCCATTTAGTATACAAGAAAAGGGTGATAGACAAACATATTGATAATATAAAAGCAAGATAACGTAATGTTAAAATAAGGGAGTTAAATGAAAGCGCAAGATAACGTATCCATTTTTCATTAGAATAAAGAGAATAGGACAAAGGAGGACATTATCAATGGATGAAGGCATGATTGAATTGAGAATTCATGCACCAAAGGAGTTTAGTTTTTCGGAAAATCTTAAATATTTATCAAGATCTTCCAATGAATGTTTGTTCGATATTGTTGATCAAAAAATTTATCGAGCACTTGTTGTCGAAAACGAGACACTCCTAGTGGAAATCAGTGCGATGAATGAAACGGAGCTGTCCATTCGGTTTCCAGGACGAACTGCACCGATGGATAATCAGGTAAGGGATGCTGTTTCCCAATACGTTCGTCATTGGTTCGACCTTGAGACAAACCTGCTTCCTTTTTATGAGCTGGCCCAAAATGACCCTATATTGCACAAACCGGTAAGCCAATTCTACGGATTGAGAAATATGGGCATCCCGGATTTATTTGAAGCGATTGCCTGGGGAATACTTGGACAGCAGATTAACTTGACCTATGCCTATACCTTGAAACGGAGGCTTGTGGAGGGATTTGGTGAATATGTCGAATTCGAAGGAAAGCAATATTGGCTGTTTCCGGCGCCTGAGGTGATCGCGAAATTGACGGTCGAAGATTTTACCGATTTGAGGATGACGGTGAAGAAGTGTGAATATTTAATCGGTGTAGCTCAACTGATTGCAGAAGGGGAACTTACTAAAGAAAAGCTGTTAAATGCAAAGGATGTAAAAGAGGCTGAAAAGATGCTGACCAAAATACGGGGGATCGGGCCGTGGACAGCGAACTATGTCTTGATGCGCTGTTTGCGTTTTCCAGCAGCCTTTCCCATCGATGACGTTGGGCTGCATAATTCCTTGAAACTGGTCATGGAAACGGAAGCAAAACCAATGAAAGCGGAAATCCTGAAACTATCGGAAGCGTGGGCCGATTGGGAATCCTATGCGACCTTCTATTTATGGAGAGTGCTATATTGACTTCGTGTATAAAACAGTAGATTACGTCGATATATCTCTATTCGGCGATAAACTGCATTTCCAGCCCAAACACCTTGAGTGGTGAATGACCATGTATATGTACCCAACATGTCATTATGAAGATCAAGTTTTTCTAGAACGGCAGTTTCCCGGTCTATCCGGCTTTCCGGGCATCCCAGGATCACCGGATTTTCCAGGTCAACCAGGTTTTCCCGGTGCGCCTCAATTTCCAGGGCAGCCAGGACCACCGCCGGGTTCGCAAGCGCCAACAGCACCCCCGCCAGCGTTTATCCCCCAACAGCAATCGGCTTCAACATTTGCCGTAGATCCAGGTGCGATTTCGTATTGTCTGTTCAGGAATACTTTTATATGGCTAAACAATGGTTCACGTTTCTGGTATTACCCCCCATTTTCGTCGGTCCGCGTTCTGTTGCCGGCTTCAGGTGGAATGGCAGGTTCTGGACGATTTTTGGCATCGATACAAGACAAATCAATTCATTTAGCTGTTTTTGAAAAAATGCTCAAAGGAGATGTTCCTTTGAGCATTTTATGTTTCAGCTTGTTTTGCTTTCTTCCAATAGAAGCAGCACTATCCAAAAGAAAAATATCATTAATAGAAATGCCCACTGTGGATCGTCGCCCTAAAGCGGTCAACATTCCGACTGGGGAAAGGAGATACAAGGTGTAAAGCAACTTAAATAAGAAACTGTTAAATAAACCGATAGTGCAATCAGCGAAAGGGGGATGTTGTCATATAAATTATTTGAAAAGGATTCAAGGAATTCATTTCGCACTCCCTTTTTTGTTGCTTGTATCTTATCATTTTTGAATGTGGCGAAATAAACGTCCAACAATGTTCAATATTTTATAGAAATGGTAAAATCATTATGCTCCTATAAAATTTAGTGAATGTAAATGAAAATAGAGGATGCTGTTGAATATGAGGAAAGTATCGCTGGAAACCAAGATTCTCGGGTTAGTCTTATCGTTGAGCCTGTTTTTGATTCTTTTATTGACGACTAGTTTTTCTTATATGGAAGGAAGACAAATAGCTAAGGATAAAGGTCAATTGGCGTTAGAACTTTCAAAGACGATTAGCTTCATGCCTACCGTTACAGAGGCCTTTGAAACGGATGATCCCGCTGGCATAATTCAGCCGATTGTCGAAAAGATCCGCAGGGAAACAGGTGCTGAGTTCATCGTTGTAGGGAATGCAGAGGGAATTCGCTATTCCCATCCGCTGGTTTCCGAAATTGGGAAGCGGATGGAAGGCGGGGATAATAGCAGGGCCCTTCGGGAAGGCGAATATTATGTCTCCGAAGCGGCAGGATCACTCGGTCTTTCCATTCGGGGGAAGTCACCGGTATTCAATGAGGATGGAAAAATAATTGGAATCGTCTCCGTCGGTTTTTTAGTGGACGATGTCCGCGCCCAAATTTTCAAGGATTTGTCCAAAGAGATGGTTGTATCTTTAGTGGCCATCATGATATCGATCATTGGCAGTTATATGCTGGCAAGAAGCATCCGTAAAGATACACTGGGGCTGGAACCATTTGAAATCGCCAATTTATATAAAGAAAAAAATGCAGTGCTTCAATCGGTGAAAGAAGGTATTCTGGCCATTGACCAAAATGGGCTGATTACCTCGATGAATCAGCCGGCGAAAAAATTGCTGGATATTAAAGAGTCCGTTCGCCATTTGAACGTGGACGGACTATTTCCTTCGAAATATTTATTCGAAGTGCTGAAGTCCGGTGAACCGCAAATGGATAAGGAGATTTCATGGAAAGACAAATCCATCATTGTTAATTGTACGCCAATCTTCGATAGTGAAGGGGTAAGCGGTGTTGTTGCTTCGTTCCGTGATCGAACGGAAATTGAGGAAATGGTCAACACATTATCTGAAGTGAAGATGCATTCAGAGGATTTAAGGGCACAAACCCATGAATTCACCAATAAACTATACGTCCTTTCAGGATTGATACAATTAGGGGAATACGAAGAAGCAATAGAAATGATTCAAAGCGAAACATCAGAATTGCATTCCCTGAACCGTGTCGTGTTCGAACAGATAAAGGATACGAAGGTACAAGCCTTGTTACTAGGCAAGATAGGGAAAGCATCGGAGAAGAAGATCTTTTTTGAAATAGACGCACAAAGTTACCTAGAGAAACTGCCTGATCATATAAAATTGTCTCAACTAACATTGATTCTAGGCAATATAATCGATAATGCACTAGAAGCGGTTTCAAGCATGGAAGAGCCGCTCGTGAAATTTTTCGCCACAGATATCGGAAATGATATGGTATTTGAAGTGAGTGATAACGGAAAAGGAATACCAGAGGATGCGATTGCCCATATTTTCGATCGGGGTTTCACTTCGAAAAACAGCGGAAGTCCAAGTGGTTATGGGCTTTCGAATGCTGATCATGTCGTAAAAGAGCTAGGCGGCATCATCGAAGTCCACAGCGAGGATGGCAACACCATATTCACTGTGTATCTTCCTAAAGAACAGAGAGGAGGGGAAGAATGCTGAAGATAAGAGCAGTCATCGCAGAAGATGATTTTCGTGTAGCGGATATCCATGAAAAATTCCTGAAAAACTTTGATGAAATAGAAGTGGTCGGAAAAGCTGTCAATGCCAAAAAAACGCTTCGGATCATGGAACAAAAAAGCCCGGATCTGCTTTTGCTTGATGTTTATATGCCAGATCAGCTTGGTACGGACCTCCTTCCGGACATACGGCAAAAATTTCCGAATGTGGATATCATCATGATTACCGCGGCAACGGATAAAGAACTACTTGAAAAGGCACTTCACTATGGTGTAGAGAATTATTTAATTAAACCAGTGGAAATGAAGCGTTTCAACCAAGTTATCGAAGAGTATCTGAAGAAAGTTCACCTGATGAAATCCAAACAAGAAATAGATCAGGATTTTGTTGACCTCATTTTGAAAAAGGGTTCTTCTGCTTCGGAAACGAAAGATGGCCCGTCCTTGCCGAAAGGGGTCGACGAAATCACTTTGGCGAAAGTGATCGAGGTACTCGAAGCAAGCGATATCGGTTTGTCGGCTGAGCAAGTGAGCGGACAGATCGGAGCTTCCAGGACAACCGCGAGACGCTATCTGGAATACTTGATATCCGTTAAGAAATGTAAAGCGGAAGTCGTATACGGGGTAGTGGGGAGACCTGAGCGAAGATATTATAAAATTCAATAGAATTAAATGAAACACCTTCAAGATTGGAGGTGTTTTTTTTATGCATGCATGTTTTATAAGAAGATAAAAAAAGCAATATATGTCAAAAAAACGATATTTTTTTCTGTTATCCTTTTCTTAAGGAGGTTCGGAAATGAGATACAGCCCCATCATCCAAAAAACGATTGAATATATAGAGAATAGCTTACAAGATGAATTGTCTTTAGAGAACATCGCACGATTCGCAGGTTTTTCGAAGTTTCATTATCATCGTATTTTTCACAAGGAGGTTGGTGTGACCGTATCTGAATATATTCGATATCGAAGGATCGCCAATGCAGCAAACATGCTGCTTGATACTGATGAAAAAATAATCGACATTGCTTTCTATTACTGCTTTGAAACACAAGAATCCTTTACTCGTTCATTTAAGAAATATTATGACCTGCCGCCAGGGCAAGAAACTCGTAAGTAAACTAACTTTGCAAAAGGAGGAAATGACGATGAAAACGGACAATTATTAAAAGGATAGAATTTAAGCGGGAGTCATCCATTCAATTATAAAATGGGAATTGACCGGGAGACATTCCATAAAGGCCAGGCATCAGGTTTCCTGAAATCCTTCACTAAGGAATCCAAGGAGGGATTTGCAACGATGATGCAGCAATTCAAGGCGAAAAATCCCTTGGCACTGTCGGGTTTTTTTAAGTCACGAGATGTTGATGGATTTTGTGGTTTATGGATGAGGGTGGATAATGCCCTTCATGATGTTTTGCATTTCGACAATATGGGGAATCGGCCCGTCGTTAACGATACGGAATGGAACCATTATTATATTGTCTTGGATGTACCCGAAAACAGTGCCATCATTTCATTCGGGGTCCTTCTTTCAGGGCGTGGCCAAGTATGGATCGATGAACTGGAATTCGAGGAAGTCAGTACAGATACACCAACGACCAATATAGATTACGGTTGTGACCTTTTGGATGGACCGGCAAATTTATCATTTGAAGATTAAATGCGCGGATTGTTTGCTTAATAATCGCTCATTTCCTTAAAAGACCGCCATTCAACCCGGGGAGTGGCGCCGGTTCAGCCTCGAAAAAATGCTTCCGTGAACACAATGAACACAATTAACAAAATAGTTTTAAAACACAATAAATTGAGAACGCTTACAAATGAAGCGGTTTCATATACACTTTATCTTAATTAGAAGATAGGAGTGATAGATATGCTCGCTTTATTAGGATACTTGATGATAGTAGTGTTTATGATTTTAATTATGACAGGGCGACTTTCAGCCATGATAGCTTTGATTGCCGTACCAAGTGCCTTTGCACTTATTGGCGGGTTTGGCGGTAAAATGGGTGAGATGGCGCTGGAAGGGATCAAAGACGTCGCGCCAACAGGAATCATGATTTTATTTGCAATCCTTTTCTTTGGCATTTTAATCGATGCTGGCGTTTTTGACCCGATCATCCATACGATCCTTAAGGTCGTAAAAGGAGATCCGGTGAAAATTGCCATCGGCACGGCAGTCCTGGCCTTGCTGATTTCCTTGGATGGAGATGGTACGACTACATATATGATAACGATTTCAGCCATGCTTCCGTTATATAAACGGATTGGAATGAGACCGCTAGTATTGGCCGGTATTGCTGTTTCGTCATCTGGAGTCATGAATCTACTTCCTTGGGGAGGCCCTACAGCACGGGTGATGACCGCTTTAAAACTTGAAATGTCCGATGTTTTCACCCCTGTCATTCCTGCGATGATTGGCGGAGTTCTATTCGTCCTTTTCATGGCATATTGCCTGGGTAAAAAAGAAAGAAAGAGAATTGGAATCATTGAAGTTGACTATCGTGCTGTGGCACAGCACGCGGCTGCAACGGAAGATGCTTATCTTAAGCGTCCTAAATTGATCATATTCAATTACGCATTGACTCTTACACTGCTGGTTGCGCTGATTATGGAACTTATGCCTTCAGCGGTTCTGTTCATGGTAGGTTTCGCCATTGCCATTACGGTTAATTATCCGAAACTCAGTGATCAGAAAGAGCGTGTGGCAAACTATGCGGACAATGCTTTATCTGTCATTTCAATGATTTTTGCTGCAGGTGTCTTCACTGGAATCCTTGCCGGTACGGAAATGGTTGATGCCATGGCCAACTCTTTGATTCAGCATATCCCAGATCAAATGGGCGCACATTTTGCTGTCATCACTGCCGTCATCTCAGCACCTTTTACGTTCTTCATGTCTAATGACGCATTTTATTATGGTGTGCTCCCATTGCTTGCTAAAGCGGGAGCTGCTTATGGAATTGACCCTGCCCTGATCGGCAGAGCTTCATTATTAGGGTTGCCCGTCCATCTATTAAGCCCGCTTGTTCCATCTACCTATCTATTGGTTGGAATGGTAGGGGAAGATTTCGGTGCATTGCAGCGTACCTTCCTGAAATGGGCATGCGGATCGACGCTTGTCATGATAGTGGTATGTGTCCTATTGGGAATCATCCCGCTATAAAGCCCTAAAGAGTCCCGTTCGTCAAGTTGCGAACGGGACTTTTTTTGTTGTCTTTATCAAGCACTGAATAAATCTGGAAAAGTGAGATACATTATGTTTGTCTTCTCTTTCGCGACAAAGTTAGCTTTTACTTTTATTGAATGCGGAAGGTACGTACCTTAAAATTAAAGGAAACTATATTAATATGAAGGGAAGAGTGCGAAATGGCTCACTTTAATATAAAAGTTGCAGTTCAAAAGTTCGGTAACTTTCTAAGTTCAATGGTCATGCCGAATATATCAGCTTTCATAGCATGGGGGCTAATCACTGCCCTATTCATTCCATCTGGTTTCCTGCCAAATGAAAGCCTTGCCAAAATGGTAACACCTATGGTTACTTTTTTATTGCCGCTTTTAATTGGGTATACAGGTGGTAAGCTAATCCATGACCACCGTGGCGGCGTAGTCGGTGCCATTGCGACAATGGGCGTCATCGTCGGATCTGATATCCCGATGTTCCTTGGCGCCATGATAATGGGACCGTTCGGCGGATATGTCATCAAGAAATTCGATCAATTGATTGAAGGAAAAATAAAAGCCGGCTTTGAAATGCTTGTTAATAATTTCTCAGCGGGGATAATTGGCGGCTTATTGTCCATTCTATCCTTCTTGGCCATCGGGCCTGCTGTAGACGTATTTACAGGCTGGCTTGTAGCAGGAGTCGATTGGCTTGTCGGTACAGGTTTACTGCCGTTGACCAGTATCCTGATCGAGCCTGCCAAGGTATTGTTCTTGAATAATGCCATCAATCATGGTGTACTATCACCAATAGGTGTGGAGCAAGTTAAACAAACAGGGGCTTCAATCCTGTTCCTTCTGGAATCGAATCCTGGACCAGGTATCGGCGTACTGCTTGCTTATTGCTTTTTTGGGAAGGGAACGGCGAAGAAATCGGCGCCAGGAGCTGCCATCATTCATTTCTTCGGCGGGATCCATGAAATTTATTTCCCTTATATCTTAATGAAGCCGATGTTATTCTTAGCTGTCATTCTTGGAGGCATGAGTGGAGTTTTCACTTTGGTCCTACTAGGCGGAGGATTGTTCGCTCCCGCATCTCCAGGAAGCATTCTTGCCATTACAGCGGTAACTCCGCATAATGCGGGTGCATATATTGCTAACTTTGCAGGCGTGATCGTAGCGGCCCTTGTTTCATTCATCGTCGGTGCATTCATCCTGAAAACAGGAAAGCAATCTGAAGAGAATATTGAAGATGCTGCGAAAAAAATGCAAGAAATGAAAGGCAAGAAAAGCTCTTTTGCCGATGTATTCGCTTCAGACCCGGGTACGATGCCATCAGGCGTCAGCAAAATAATATTTGCCTGCGATGCTGGGATGGGATCAAGTGCGATGGGAGCTTCGCTGCTTCGCAAGAAGGTGAAGGAAGCCGGATTGAATATCACTGTTACCAATACGGCGATCTCAAACATTCCTGCAGATGCACAAATCGTCATAACACAGGAAGAGTTAACACCAAGAGCACAGAATAAAGTGCCGAATGCTTATCATGTATCCGTCGATAATTTCCTATCGAGCCCTGAATACGATTCATTGCTTGCAAGGCTTCAGGACGATGGCACCGATGAGCTGCATGAGATCGTCGAAGATGCTGAAGAGAAGGTCCCCGGTGTTCGAGAACATTCAATCGAGCCAGGCATTAACGAGGATGAGCAAGATGATAATGAATTGCTTCGCGAAGAAAACGTTTTTCTTAATCAACAGTTCGCCAATAAGGAAGAAGCGATCCGCTTTGCGGGAAGAGCTTTGGTTAATGCAGGTTACGTTAAGGAAAGCTATATTGAAGCAATGATTGCCCGTGATGAATTGACTTCAACCTATATGGGGAATGATGTAGCCATTCCGCACGGAACCGAGGAAGCTAAGAAAGATGTCCTTAAATCCGGATTTACCGTTTTACAAATTCCTGATGGTGTCGACTTTGACGGCCAAAAGGCAAGATTGATATTCGGTATTGCCGGCAAGGATGGGACACATCTTGAAATTCTATCTGGCATTGCAGTTACCTGCTCTGAGATGGAGAATATTGAAAAGATGGTTAAAGCCACATCAGCCAGGGAATTGATGGATATAATAAAAGTCGAAAATAATTAAATACACTTAACCAAGAATAGAAAAGCGTTTTACGCTTTTCTATTCAGTATTTTCTCGTGTTACTCCACCAGAAATGAGTTGGTAGCATGTATATTACTTCAAGGGAAAAATCAATCATAGAATTGATCATAAAAACTTCAGGAAAACATACAGCCTTATCCATTGCGACACAATTGAATGTTAGTGTCCGGACGGTTCAACGTGATCTAAAGTCCATAGAAAAAATCCTGCAATCATTTGAGTTGCATTTAACACGCAATACACATGAGGGCCTGTCCATCGACGGGAAGAATGAACAAGTCTTTCGGCTTGTACAGCACCTGATGGGCAATCATCCGATCGATCAAACGCCACAAGAAAGAAAGCTGCATCTCCTTTTAGCTATACTGCAGGAAGAATCATATAAAACTCAAGTACTTGCGGGGGATCTCGGTATAAGCATTACGACTCTTACAACCTATTTGGACGAACTGACTGAATGGTTAAAGAATTTTAATATCGTGATTACGAGAAAAAGGGGAGTCGGAATAGAGCTTGCCGGCACCGAAGAAAATAAACGGAAGGCCCAGGCAGCCTATTTCTTGCACTTCTTTAATGAAGAGCTGATTGAAAGTTTATTTTTGCTGCAAGAAGGGAAATTTCGAGAAGCGAAAATCCTCGACTATTTCGATCCCGAATATCTTCTGGCTATCGATGGGGTGCTGTATTCCACTTTTAACAGTGTCCATTCTCGTTTGGCGGATAGCGGGTATATAGGGTTAATTGTACATATTTATGTAACCCTGCAAAGGAATGAAAGCCAATTTTTTTTGGAGAAGGACTTCATGAAAATAAGCGAACTTTCCGATGAGAATAATCTCATGAATAAAATAGGCAAGGAACTCAGCACCATGCTGGAAGTCTCTTTTACCATTGATGATATAAGCTACCTGGCAGCCATCCTTAAAGGCTCCAAGCTTCATGCGGCGGATGCCGTTCCATATGATAGTGTGTTGCTTGGCCAGCTGATAAGAAACCTGATAAAAGATGTTTCGGCACGACTGCAAATCGATTTGACCAAGGATTTTCCATTGTATCAAGGGCTCCTTGCCCATATGGAACCATCGCTTTTCCGGATCAAACAGGAAATGGGATTATACAACCCCTTAACCGAAGATATTAAGCGAAAGTATCCGGTTCTCTTTTTGGCAGTGAAGACCAGTCTGGAAAAGGAATTCAAAGAAATAAAAGAATTTCCTGAAGATGAAATAGCCTTCATCGTCCTCCATTTCGGATCTGCATTAGTGCTGCGGGAGGAAGAAATATCAATAAGGGCACTCATCGTTTGCCCGACAGGTATCGGCACGTCGAAGATGCTTGCAAGCCGAATCAAAAAAGAAATCATCGAAATCGAGACCGTAGAAATCAAGACGATCAAAGACATTCAACAGCAGGGCAGCCTGAAAAACTATGATGTGATCATTTCTACCGTCCGGCTTCCGTATATCGATAGTGATTATATTCTTGTATCCCCTCTTTTGAGTGAAGAGAATATATTGAACATCAGGAATTATTTAAGGAAGAATATCGAAAACTTCACGAAGAATAAGCGTTATGGCAGTCATTCAGCCCATAAGGAAACCGTCGCCAAAAAAGAGGATGGCGAATTGAAAGAAGTGCTGCAGGAATTGAAAGATGCCCAGCAGAGCATCGAGTCGATCATGGATAATTTTCGGTTTTATCGGCTGCCGCACCTGAAAGGACATCCAGAAATCATTGAAGAAATGGTCAGGATGGCAGAAGCGGAACAACTTCTAATTGATGCGGATGATGTGGTCGGATCCTTGAAGGAACGGGAAAAAAAAGGCGGTTTAGGCATTCCAGGCACTGGAATGGGCCTTTTCCATACGAGACACAAGAATGTAAAAGAACTGATATTCCAGGTGGCCCACCTGGAGGAATATTTTCTGGTCAAAGGTATGGACGGAAATGACGTCCATATGAAAAATTTACTGCTGATGCTGGCACCTGAAGAATTGAGTGTGAAGCAGCAGGAAATCGTCAGCTTAATAAGCTCAAGCTTAATTGAAAGCAATGAATCCATCATGATTTTTTCATCTTCGGACGAAGAAATGATTAACAGAAGAATGGAAGCCATATTTTTGGATTATTTATATACTAACTTGATAAAGGGATGATTGTAATGAAACAAGCAGTACATTTCGGTGCAGGAAACATTGGAAGAGGCTTTATCGGAGCGCTCTTTTCACAATCTGGATATCATGTGACATTTGTAGATATAGCTGATCAAATCATCGACCAGTTAAATGATAAAAAGCAATATCAAGTCAAACTGGCCACTGATAAACAAGAATCCGTCACAGTAGAAAATGTTTCGGGTTTAAACAGTTTAAAGCAGGAAGAGGAAATCATAAAAGCAATTTCCGAAGCAACCTACCTCACCACTGCTATCGGTCCCAATATTTTGCCTCATATCGCTCCTTTAATTGCAAAAGGGTTAGCATCAAGGGTGAAGGAAACCGATGAAAAACTATATGTGATCGCTTGTGAAAACCAAATATCGGCAACAGACCTTTTAGAAGGCTACATTCTAGAAAACTTGGATCAAGATACAAAAGAACAACTAGCCGATAAAGTCTACTTCTTTAACTCAGCAGTCGATCGCATCGTTCCTATCCAAAATAACGAAGGATCACTCGATGTCTTGGTGGAACCTTATTATGAATGGGTCGTTGAAACGAAGGAAAGCATTCCTGCCGTTGAAGGGATGACCATTGTAAAAGAACTCGCTCCATTCATTGAGAGAAAACTGTTCACCGTTAATACAGGACACGCCGTCATTGCTTACCTCGGTTATCTCAAAAATAAAAAATCGACGATTGACCAATCATTGGAGGACGCAGGCATTGTAGAGCAAGTCAAGAAAACCCTGGGGGAAACGGGTGCTTATTTAATAAAGCAATACGGTTTGGATGCGGATGAGCATCAGCAGTATATCGAAAAAATCATTAATCGATTTAAAAACTCCTACCTGAATGACTCGGTGAATAGAGTCGGCCGTTCTCCGCTTCGTAAGCTCGGGCCAAACGACCGTCTCGTGCGCCCTGCCGTAGAAGCTAAAAAAGCCGGACTTTCCTATACAAATCTGGCGAAAGCAATAGCCGCCGCTTTACTCTTTGATTTTAACGAAGATGAAGAAGCCCAAAAAATGCAAACGATGATCAAAGAACACGGTATAGCTACCGCACTTAAAGAAGTTAGCGGATTGGACGAAAATAGCGAAATAACCAAAGAAGTCATAAACCACTACAACAACTTGAAATAAAAGCCGAGAACTCCTGAAATCCTTTTTCAGGAGTTTTTCTTAACCAAAAAGATGGAACTGGCATCCGATAATTTTTAAAATTCAAAAAAACCTTATAAACAGTAATCATTACGTTTTATAATGGGAGACAGCCAAGACGAGTGAATTTATTTGAGGTTTAAATCGTAATCATTTTGATTTGTTTGAAAGGAGCTTTTTTATGAGATTAGGTTTTACAAAATGCGGATTAGTGCAATAAATCAAAGGTTAGGTGCATTTACTTAAAATTTTGGGTGCTATTTCGAGATTTCGTGCTGTTACTCACGGCTTTAGAGCAAATACTCGTGAGTTTGGCACATTTACTCGTGAGTTTGGAGCATTTACTCGTGAGTTTGGCACAAATACTCGTGAATTGGAGTTTACTCTCGTCGAGGAGCATTACATAGTTTGATTCCGGATAAGCATTCGGCAATGCGTTACGTCGTTTGTCAGGATATTAAAGCAAAGCTGCATTATAAATCGTAATTTAATACGATTTTGAAGTGTTCAATAAAAATAGTTGAGGTAATGGGGGAAATAAATCGTGTTCAGAAAATGTAGGTTGATTTTTATTGTATGTCTAGCATTCTTACTTTTGACTGCTTGTTCCACCGAGTCTGCGAATGATCAAGTGGGAGGGGGGAAGAATGTGAACTAGAGGGGGTAATTGTGGATTCTTTCGAAAACGAACGGCTTTTTTGCAGCGATCGCCATTTATACACAAAAGAACTGATTTAGATGTTTGAATAATGAGGCTGTGTTTATTTGAGTTTTAATCGCAATGAACGAGTTGCTTCGGCAATTCGTTTTTATTTAGGGAAAAAAAGATATTCCTATAAACTTACTTGACATTATAAACTTATTAAAATATAATTACTTACATAAAGTAACCAACAAAAAGGAGAATTCATATATGAATAAAAATGAAGCAGGTCAAGTTTTTTTAAGGGTAATATTAGGTCTTACTTTTTTCATTCACGGCGTTTCAAAGTTTCAAGGGGGAATAGGAAATACGGCGGGATTTTTCGATAGCCTTGGGATTCCTGGCTTCATGGCGTACATCGTTGCAGGAATCGAATTAATCGGGGGACTTGCGGTTATACTGGGTTTGGGAACACGAATCGTTTCCGTGCTGTTTGCGGTCATTATGGCGGGGGCGATTTTCACGGCTAAATTACCTGCTGGTTTTCTTGGAAACGGGCAAGCGGCAGGCTACGAACTAGACTTGGCACTGCTTGCCATGTCTGTCTATCTAGCGTGTGCAAACCGCACGGTTCTTTCTTTGGATCAAGTGATTTTCAATAAAAAAGGGAAGTGACAATATGGATAAAAATTTTCATCAAAAACCAATTACCTTTGTTGGCGAGGTCAGTATTAACATATTGGATTTAAATAATGCCATTCAGTTTTATCAGGAAATTATCGGTCTTCAAGTATTGAAGAAAACCGACCGGCAAGCTGTTTTAACGACAGACGGAAAAACCCCGTTGCTGACACTTGAGCAGCCTGCTGATGTGATTCCGAAAGAAGGGCGGACGACGGGCTTATATCACTTTGCCCTTTTGCTGCCAAGTCGTGCTGACTTATCGATTTTTTTACGCCATTTACTTCAAACGAAGTATCCATTTGGAGCGGGGGATCATGAAGTGAGTGAAGCGCTGTACATTACCGATCCGGATGGCAATGGCATTGAAGTATACTCTGATCGGCCATCCACTGATTGGAGATGGGCCGATGGGGAAGTAGCAATGGGCACGGATCCGCTGGATGGGAATGACCTTCTGAAAGAAAGCGATGGTGAGTGGAGCAAACTGCCTGCAGGTACCTTAATGGGGCATATACATCTGCATGTAGCGGATTTACGTAAAACGGAGGAGTTTTACATGCAAGGTCTTGGGTTTAGCGTAGTGAATCGATATGGAGGAGCGCTCTTTACTTCAACCGGTGGATATCATCATCACATCGGGTTAAACACTTGGAATGGTGTTGGCGCCCCTGCTCCTAAGGAAAATAGTGTGGGGCTAAACTGGTATACTCTCGTTTTTGCAGACGAAGAAGCGAGAAAAAAAGTAACGGAACAACTGAAAGGAATCGGGGCAGTCGTCACGGAAAAAGAGGGGTTTTTCGCTGTAACAGATCCATCAGGCAATGAGATTCATCTAGTCGTCTAAATTATAAAGCAGAAAGCAATGGTGAGAGGATAATGGGATTCTTAAGTAGATTATTTAGAAATAAAGAAACCGCGGCAGGGGAGAATGGAAAAATGACAAAAGTTTTATTCGTAAAAGTGAATGATCGTCCAGCAGATCAGGCAATCAGCTCGAAAATGTATGACACATTCTTAAAAGCATATATAGAGACACACCGTACAGATGAAGTGACTGAGCTGGATTTATTTAAAGAAGAACTTCCTTACTATGGAAATACGGCAATTACCGGTTTATATAAACGTAGCCAAGGTCTTGAACTGACAACCGAAGAGGAAAAGGCGGCCGAACTGGTTGACCAATATTTAAATCAATTCATGGCGATGGATAAAGTGGTATTCGCTTTCCCTCTATGGAACTCAACGGTTCCTGCGCCGCTTATCACATATCTTTCCTATTTGGCACAAGCAGGTAAAATGTTCAATTATACGGCAGAAGGTCCTGTCGGGTATGCTGGTGATAAAAAAGTCATGCTATTGAATGCCCGCGGTTCTGATTATGCATTAGAAGGAATGGCTTCTGCTGAAATGGCTGTGAATTTAGTGAAAAATATCATTGGCCTATGGGGAATTAACAATCCGGATGTCGTGGTCATTGAAGGACATAATCAGTATCCGGATCGGACACAAAAAATCATCGCGGATGGTTTGGAAAACGTTGTAAAAGCTGCTGAAACATTCTGATTGCGAAGTGAAATGAATAGAAGCAAAAAAGGCCCTCATTATCAATGGGGGCCTTCAGACTGTAGACAAGTTCGTAGAAAGTGAGTTTGCCTTGATCTGCACGGCATGATTCGACCGTTGATGCATTAATTCGACCTACACGGCGCTAAATTCGACCGTTGGTGCATTAATTCGACCTACACGGCGCTAAATTCGACCGTTGATGCATTAATTCGACTTACACGGCGCTAAATTCGACCGTTGATGCATTAATTCGACTTACACGGCATTTAATTCGACCGTTGGTGTATTAATTCGACCTACACAGCATTTAATTCGACCGTTGGTGTATTAATTCGACCTACACAGCATTTAATTCGACCGTTGGTGCATTTATTCGACCTACATGACATTTAATTCGACCTACACGGCGCTAAATTCGACCGTTGGTGCATTTATTCGACCTATACGTAACTTAATTCAACCGTTCACGAATTTTTCAACCTTCATCTCACTATTCGGAATTTGGGCATTTGTTTTAGGGTATACGCACTAAACCCGCTCCCTTTCTCCCTATAAACTACAAGGCCCTCCATGTAATGGGGGCCTTCTTTGTTTTATTTGACCTGATACTTTTTCAAGCGGTATTGAAGACTTTGGCGGCTAATATTCAGGGCCTTGGCTGCTTTGGAGATATTCATCCCATGTTCCTTTAAAATCTTCTCCAAGTATTGCTTTTCAGTATGGGCGATATAATCATCAAGAGATAAGGTCGACTCCTGTAAATCTCCAATTGCATGATTTTCTTTGCTTTCGGGATGGATGTCTTCCAAATGGGCTTTCTTCCTAAATAAAGTCGGAAGATGGGTAATGGCAATCTTTGTATCGCCAGGTTCCATTAAATTCATGGCCCCCTCAATGATATGTTCAAGTTCCCTTACGTTCCCGGGCCAGTCGTAATCATAAAAAAGTGAGTAGACCTCTTCGCTGATCCCTTCAATATTCAATTCGAACAACGCATTGAATTTCTCAATGAAGGATTGCGCCAGCAAGGGAATATCCTCTTTCCGTTCACGAAGAGGCGGGATGAATAACGATACGACGCTTAATCGGTAGTATAAATCCTTACGTAAATGATCATTTGCAATGGCATCTATCGGATCTTCATTTATCGTTGCAATGACCCGTACGTCAATTTTCTTATCCTTTGTATCTCCAACACGGCGAATCGTCCTTTCTTGAAGGGCCCTTAATAATTTCGCCTGCATATTCGGATTTAAGGAATTGATTTCATCAAGAAGGATGGTCCCGCCTTGTGCCTGTTCGAATAAACCTGGCCTTTCAATCGATCCGGTGAAGGCCCCTTTCTTCGTACCAAAAAGAATTCCTTCAATAAGGCTATCTGGCAGGGCAGCACAGTTTTGGCTGATGAATGGATGTGTCGAGCGGCTGCTGCCGTTATGGATGCTTTGGGCAAAGAGTTCTTTTCCCGTTCCCGTCTCCCCGACGATGAGGATGGAGGATGCCGTCCTGGTCGAACGCTTGCTTTTTTCAATGACTTCCAAGAAATTCTCACTCGTTCCGATGATGCTGTCAAACGTATATTTCGTGTCGCCTTTATTCAAGATATTATCTTTAATGATTCTTTCAAGATTCGTTATATCTTTTGCCACTTCAATGGCTCCGATGATATTTTGATTCTGATCCAAAATCGGAAACGTATTATTGATTGTTGTAATTTCCTGTCCAAGATTATTGAAGTAGGTCTGCTTCGAGTTCTCGGTGGTCTTACCCGAATGAAGTGCCCTTATTAATGTACTCTCCGTTTCTTCCTTGAATTTAAAGATTTCGTGAATCTTCTTCCCTAATACCTCTTCTGAATCCATGCCTTCTATTTCAGCCATTTTCTTGTTATATATAATGGTCCGCCCTTTTATATCGATTATATGTAACCCGATATCGATTACGTCCACTAGTGAATGGAGGATGGTTTGGAAACCTTCTATTTTAATGATTTGATCTAAATGCATGAATGCCTCCCGTTTTTCTTCTTTTCTTAGAGCTATTGTAGAGGAATTGAAGCAAAGGCGCAAATAAAATTTGCACAGCAAGATTATTTTGCATGGAAGTGCAAAAATATTTTGCGGAAAAAGTACGAAAACGCTGTTTTTTATGGTTTTTCTAGTTGGCATGAATTTTGCATTAATAAAAAGTGTAAGGTTTAAGCGACAAAAATAGGGATTAGAGCAAAAAATAATGGCATACTATGTCAATTTTGCCCCAAAAGTGCTGAATTTCATTGCATTTTTAAAAAAAAATCATTAATTTTTCTAAAAAATGAAAAGTTGGCACGGAACTTGCTTGTTAATTAAGGGAGAAGTAAAAACATAAAATTTTAGGGAGATGAGCTATAATGGTCCAAACATATAAACACGAACCATTTACTAATTTTAAAATGGAAGAAAACAATAAAGCTTTTCAAGCGGCATTGAATGATGTAGCTAATGATTTAGGGAAAAAATATCCGCTGATCATTAATGGTGAAAAAGTGTTTACTGATGAAGTCATTACCTCTGTAAACCCAGCAAATAAAGAAGAAATTATTGGAATTGTATCCAAAGCGAATAAGGATCTTGCTGAGCAAGCGATGCAAGCGGCAGATAAGACCTTCCAAACTTGGAGAAAAACGAAAGCGGAAGTGCGTGCGAATATTTTATTCAGGGCTGCAGCCATCGTACGGAGAAGAAAACATTATTTCTCGGCTCTATTGGTGAAAGAGGCAGGAAAGCCTTGGAATGAAGCGGATGCAGATACAGCGGAAGCAATCGACTTCATGGAGTACTATGCACGTCAAATGCTGAAGTTAAAAGACGGCATGCCAGTGGAAAGCCGTCCGATTGAGCACAATGCTTTCAATTATATTCCGCTTGGTGTCGGTGTCATCATCTCACCTTGGAACTTCCCGTTTGCGATCATGGCAGGCATGACGACGGCAGCTCTTGTTTCAGGTAATACGGTCTTATTAAAACCGGCCAGTACAACACCGGTCATTGCAGCTAAATTCATCGAAGTGCTGGAAGAAGCGGGCATGCCTGCAGGAGTTGTGAACTTCATTCCAGGAAGCGGTGCCGAGGTTGGCGATTATTTGGTAGATCATCCTCGTACACGTTTCATCAGCTTTACCGGATCTCGTGATGTTGGAATCCGTATTTATGAGCGTGCGTCAAAAGTTCATGAAGGCCAAATCTGGTTAAAACGTGTCATCGCTGAAATGGGCGGTAAAGATACGATCGTAGTTGATAAAGAGGCTGATCTGGAATTGGCGGCACAATCAATCGTCGCTTCTGCATTCGGATTCTCCGGTCAAAAATGTTCCGCTTGTTCACGTGCCGTCATAGTGGAAGATGTATATGACCAAGTCTTGAATCGTGCCATTGAATTAACAAAAGAAAAAACAGTCGGGGAACCAACAGATCTAAACAACTTCATGGGTCCTGTCATCGATCAAGCAGCTTACGACAAAGTCATGAGCTACGTTGAAATCGGTAAAGAAGAAGGAAAAATCGTTACAGGGGGAGAAGGAGACAATTCAAAAGGTTTCTTCATCCAGCCAACTATCATTGCCGATGTGGATGAGAACGCACGTGTCATGAAAGAAGAGATTTTTGGCCCGGTGGTTGCATTCTGTAAGGCAAAAGATTTCAATCATGCAATCGAGATTGCCAATAACACGGATTATGGATTAACGGGTGCGGTCATCTCGAACAACATTGAACATATCGAACAAGCGCGTGAGGATTTCCACGTCGGTAACTTGTACTTCAATCGCGGCTGTACTGGTGCCATTGTAGGATACCAGCCATTTGGCGGATTCAATATGTCAGGTACAGATTCAAAAGCGGGCGGTCCTGATTATTTAGTTCTTCATCTTCAAGGAAAAACAACATCTGAAACGCTATAAATCTTAGGGGGAATCAACATGACAACATTAACGGAAAAATTAATCGAGCAAACAGAACAATACGGTGCAAACAATTATAATCCACTTCCAATCGTCATTTCGAAAGCAGAAGGAGTTTGGGTGGAAGATCCTGAAGGCAACAAATATATGGATATGCTTAGTGCCTATTCAGCAGTGAACCAAGGCCACAGGCATCCGAAAATCATCGACGAATTAAAAAAACAAGCAGATCGTGTAACATTGACGTCCCGTGCATTCCATAGTGATAAATTAGGGCCATGGTATGAAATGGTTTCACGCATTACGCAAAAAGACATGGCACTGCCTATGAATACGGGTGCTGAAGCCGTTGAAACAGCAATCAAAGCTGTTAGACGCTGGGGTTATGATGTTAAGGGAATCGCAGAAAACCAAGCTGAAATCATTGCTTGTATCGGGAACTTCCATGGCCGGACGATGGCAGCAGTTTCCTTGTCATCCGATGATGAATATAGAAGGGGCTTTGGACCGATGCTGCCAGGGATCAAGCTTATCCCTTACGGAGACCTTGATGCATTGAAAGAAGCGATTACACCGCAAACGGCTGGATTTTTAATCGAACCGATTCAAGGTGAAGCGGGAATCATCATACCGCCACAAGGTTTCTTAAAAGAAGCTTACGATTTATGTAAAGAAAATAATGTCCTATTCGTTTCTGATGAAATTCAGTCAGGACTTGGACGTTCAGGAAAAATGTTCGCCTCTGACTGGGATGGAGTAGTTCCGGATATGTACATTTTAGGTAAGGCGCTGGGCGGCGGGGTTTTCCCGATTTCTTGCGTAGCTGCAAACCGTGAAATCCTTGGCGTATTCAATCCTGGTTCACATGGTTCTACATTCGGCGGCAATCCGTTGGCATGTGCGGTTTCCATCGCTTCATTGGAAGTCCTTGAAGAAGAGAAGCTTGCAGAACGTTCATTGGAGCTTGGACAATACTTTATGGATAGTTTAAAAGAAATCAAGAATCCAATGATTAAAGATATCCGCGGCAGGGGCTTGTTCATCGGAGTCGAATTAACAGAAGCAGCAAGACCTTATTGTGAGCAGCTTAAAGAAGAGAAATTGCTATGTAAAGAAACGCATGATACAGTTATCCGTTTTGCTCCGCCATTGGTGATTACTAAAGAAGACTTGGATTGGGCAATCGAACGCATTAAAAGAGTTTTATCCTAATATACCTATGAGGTGAATTCCATTGAGTACAACTGTCAAAGAAGAAAAAGAAACTGCCAGCTTGCTTGATTCAACACAGGTCGTAATCAAGGAGGCGCTTGATAAGCTTGGCTATTCTGAAGAGGTGTTCGAGCTTTTGAAGGAACCTCTTCGGATGCTGACCGTCCGGATTCCAATCAAGATGGATGACAATACAACGAAGATTTTCACTGGATACCGTGCCCAGCACAACGATGCTGTCGGTCCGACGAAAGGCGGAATCCGTTTTCATCCCGAAGTCGATGAGGAAGAAGTCAAGGCACTTTCAATGTGGATGAGTTTGAAATGCGGAATCGTGAATCTGCCATATGGCGGAGGAAAAGGCGGCATCATCTGTGATCCACGCCAAATGTCCATCGGTGAATTGGAAAGGCTTAGCCGTGGATACGTTCGGGCAATCAGCCAAATAGTGGGGCCGACTAAAGATATTCCGGCCCCGGATGTTTATACGAATTCACAAATCATGGCATGGATGATGGACGAATACAGTAGAATAAGAGAACACGATTCTCCTGGTTTCATTACAGGCAAGCCGCTGGTACTGGGCGGTTCACACGGTAGGGAAAAGGCGACCGCACAAGGTGTCACCATCTGTATCGAGGAAGCGGCAAAGCGTAAGGGCATAGAATTGAAAGGTGCACGCATCATCGTCCAAGGGTTTGGGAACGCAGGAAGCTTTTTGGCCAAATTCATGCATGATGCTGGTGCGAAAGTGATTGGCATATCGGACGCATATGGTGCCATCTATAAACCGGATGGTCTGGATATCGATTACTTACTTGATAAAAGGGATAGCTTTGGAACGGTAACGACACTATTCGATCATACAATCACCAATCAGGAACTTCTGGAACAAGATTGTGATATTTTAGTGCCTGCTGCCATTTCCAATCAAATCACCAAAGAAAATGCACATCTTATCAAAGCCCAAATTGTCGTGGAGGCAGCAAATGGACCTACCACTTTGGAGGCAACCAAGATCTTGACGGAACGCAATGTGCTTCTCGTACCTGATGTATTGGCAAGTTCTGGCGGTGTGACAGTTTCTTACTTTGAATGGGTTCAAAATAATCAAGGTTATTATTGGGAAGATGCAGAAGTCCAAACCAAATTAAAAGAGTTATTGGTCCATTCATTTAATCAAGTATATGAAATGTCAGAAACAAGAAAAGTGGATATGAGGCTGGCAGCGTATATGGTGGGTGTCAGAAAAATGGCAGAAGCCTCGATATTCCGTGGCTGGGTATAAGCTTTAGTCAAATAATGGAGAGTGGAGGAGTGATTCCGTGTTAAAACCGATTCATACCATCGAGTGTGCTCAGGATGGGACCGTCGAACAAGTTTACGTTCAAAAGAATTCCTATGTTTATGAATGGGAGAGGCTCTTTTTAGTGAAAACGGAGGATGGGAAATTGATTGATGTTTCAATAGGTGCCAGTGGTCACATTACTGAAATTAATGTTTCGGCAGGGGATCCTATAAATAGAAAGCTTCCTTTAGCTTTGCTCCAAGACGATTTTGTTATAACTGGCTCTGATTGATTATAGGCAAGAGGGTGTCCCAAAGGCGGAAGCGATTTCTGCTTTGGGATGCTCTTTTTTTGTTGTGAATATGGTGATGACAAAGTTAGGAAAAAGTTTGAAAAGAAAAAACGCCCTGTTTCATGGTAAAATTTTTAGAATGATTGGACAATGCATCAAGCAGTTCCAAACCAAGAAGCCACAAAGTGGATGGACCGATCTGCGGGGATTGTCACGTTTTGTATGTAAAATTGAGAGGGGGCTGGAAGGGTGAATATGAATGTGGATATATTCAGGAGATTATCCGATTTTGATAATGTATTGGTCGTAGATGATAAAGGCATTATCATTTTTTATGATATGGCAGATTTAAATGTCCTTAAAGAGCTTGGAATAAGGCCGGAAGAATTCATGGGGAAGTGTGTCACTTCCTTTTATAAAAACATCACGAACGAAAATAGTACGCTGATGAATGTGTTAAGGACGGGAAAACCGTTATGTAATATAAAACAAGAAATGATCACCAAAACGGGAGAGGTCATCGAAACGATCAATTCCACATTTCCGATAGCCGAAAACGGTAAAATAATTGGAGCTGTAGAATTCTCTAAGCGTTTCTTTTCCAAAGATGCCATCCAATATTTGGACAAATATTCGAGCCATAAAATCTTCAGGAGAAATAATACCGTTTATACGGTCGATGATATTATCACGGTTAACCCTAAAATGGAAAGCATTAAAGATAAACTTGGAAGAATTGCGCTAACGACCTCAAATGTTTTGATCGTTGGGGAAACGGGCACAGGTAAAGAACTTATCGCCCAGGCGATCCATAATTTAAGCGATCGATTTGGAAAGCCCTTCATTTCACTTAACTGCAGTGCGGTCCCTGCTAGTTTATGGGAAAGCACTTTGTTTGGTACGAATAAGGGGAGCTTCACCGGGTCGGAAGACATGCCGGGGCTATTCGAACAGGCGGAAGGCGGAACTTTATTTCTGGATGAAATCAATTCCCTGGATATGAATCTTCAGGTGAAGCTTCTGAAGGCGATTGAAGAGAAAACGATCAGGAGACTGGGCGGGAAGAAAAATATCCGCTTGGACATCAGGGTGATTTCCGCAACGAATGAGGTACCGGATATTTTACTGGCGGAGAAGCGGTTGCGGGAAGATTTATTCTATAGAATTGGTGTCGTGCAAATTGACTTGCCAAGCTTGATGGAAAGAAAAGAGGATATAGAAGTCCTTGTTGAACATTATCTGAATTTTTACAACAATACGATGAATATATATATTGATGGTATTCAAGATGATGTGCTGGAGTGTTTCAAAAGATATCCATGGCCAGGGAATATCAGGGAATTGAAAAATGCGGTCGAGACGGCATATAATCATGTCCAGTCCAGTAGAATCACCCTTGATGATATTCCTGGGAGAATCAGAGAGTATACGGGAGCTTCAATGGCTGATAACAACAGTTTTAATGTGAATTCCTTGAAAGATGCGGTTCAGCAATATGAAAAAGAGATTATTGTGCGTCAATTGAGAAATACGAATGGGAAAATTACGGAATCTGCCAGGCAGCTTGGTATCTCCAAACAATTATTGAAATATAAAATCGAAAAACATAAATTGCGGTAAAAAAATTTTTTACGCTAGAGGGAAAATTGGATTTTGATAATCAAAGGGTCACGATTCTATAAGCTTAATAGAATCGTGACTCTTTTTTGCCTTGTGTAATTGGCACGACATTTGCTTATATAAGCTATAGGTGTATTAATGGCTGGTTTCATTGAGTGATAAAAAAATAGAGGAGAATGGATGAATAATAACAAGATAGTACGTGAGTTTTTGGGGCTGGCAATCTGATTTTTCCTCCGTCGATCGGACTTGCATCAGGGTCGGATTGGCTTTCGGTTCTAGCGTGCTTCATTCTTACGGGAATGGTACTCCCTATTCTGGGAGTTGCGGCGGTCCTGAATTCAAAAGGGAAATTTGAAGAACTGACAAGGCCGATCGCAGACCGTACGCCTTAACATGGTAGGGTCTCGCGAAGGTATTTTTCATTTGGAAGGGCATATTGCCATATCCCCTTTCATAAAATGTTATGAGCAAACAAGCCAATAGATCAAGAGCCAGAAAGGAGTTGTTCATGGTTGCTCGAAAACGATTCAACCGCTTTTCTTTATCCGTGTGTGCTTTCTAGGAAATTAAGCTCACGGATAGAATTATTATGTTAAAATACAACTTGAGATTTAACATCAAAAAAATAGTGGTTTTTCTTAATTCAACCAGATTTTACAATAAAATGGTGAATATTCAGAATTCCGCTGTTTAAAAAAGGGGAGTTAAATAAGAGTATGAGAATCTCAGAATTAAAAAAGAACGCCCTTCAGTCGTTGGGAGGTAAATGGGGAGTAACTGTATCGCTGATGTTGCTTCTGTTCTTGATCAACATCATTTTGCCTTTAATTGTCGAAGTGATCGGAAGCGGAGGGTTTTCACAATGGCTCATGCAGGAAGAAACACCGATATGGTCTGATATCTTCAGCCTCGTCTTTTCCATTGCCCTAATCCCGCTAACCATTTCGACCACTTGGTTCTACCTGAATTTGGTTAGGGAAGGAAATCCTGATATTCCAGAAGTATTTGCTATCTATAAAGAAGGAAAAACCTCTTTCAAGCTTATTTGGGCATCCATCTTACAAGGTATTTTCATTTTTTTATGGTCATTATTATTAATCATTCCGGGTATCATTAAAGGCATCGCCTATTCGCAGGTGTTTTTCTTATTGAAGGATCATCCTGAATACACGGTCCTTGAAAGCATTACAGAAAGCAGAAAAAGGATGAATGGCTTAAAATGGAAGTATTTCCTTATGCACCTAAGCTTCATCGGATGGGGCATCCTTTGCATGTTCACGCTGGGAATTGGTTTATTATGGTTGATTCCTTATGCAGGAACAACAATGGCTGCATTTTATAATGAATTAATAGTGCCTCAAGATGACGATCAACAAATAGAGGTATAAAAGATCAACCGATAGCAACTGGCTATCGGTTTTTTTTATTTCCGATTCCCCTTAAAAAGGTTAAATTGATCATTTTTCCTGGTGTATAATAGAATATTGAGAATGCCATTTAGGGGGATTACATAGTGAGTGGGTATGATATTGCGGATCTGATATACCAATTGTTTTGCCTTGTATTTCTAATCCTGATCATCGTGGGGACCGTATCCCTTTTCCGTTCAATCAAGCAACGTAAAACCAGACTGGATATTATGGAAAAGAAAATGGATGATTTGCATGAACTGATTAAAAGGGGCAAAAATTGACGGCTGCAGACAAACTCGAAGAAAAGCGAGTTTGCCTGCAGTTTTTTTTCTTTTAAAAATTCCAGCTTGATTTCAGAAATCCGCTCCCTTTCCGCCGACTGCCTGCCAAGCCTCCTCACAGCTGTGGAGTCTCGGCTAGCCAGTTTTTAGGCAGGAGTGTCGCAAATTTCTTCAATCTAGTAAAGTTTTCATCTTATAAAAGAGTAAAAAAATCATGGAGTATCACTTAATCTAATTTTAAATCATGGTTATCATTCCCTCTGATTGGAGCGGGTTCGAGACTCCTGCGGGAAAAGAGCGCCGAGGAGGCTCCCGGACCGCCCGCGGAAAGCGAGAGCTTGGAGTGGAAATCTACGTAAAAAATTATACTGAAATAAATTGGTGGAAATGACTTTGACCGAATTTGTAAAAGAGGATTGGATTTTAAGTATCAATTGAGAGACATAAAAAAATAGAAAAAGAAAGTGAATTGTAAAAAATAAGCAGTTTTACATAGGGTTGTTGGGATAGTGGGGCAAATTTCATGTAAGGCTGCTGGTATGGAAGATGCATGGTTTGTTGCAGGATATTACCCTATAATGGAATAGATGTGTATTTAAGGATTTGGTGAAAAAAGTCTATCAGGTATGCTCGACCCTATAACAAATGACTGGGATGGGAATGCTGAACATTCGATCCTTTTGTTAGGTAACTTTTTTAGAAGTGGGAGGAGTCGGTATCATGAAAGAAGTTATTGCAGTAAAAGAAATTACTAGGTTTAAAACACGGACGGAGGAATTTAGTCCGTACGCTTGGTGTAAACGGATGTTAGAAAATGACCCGGTGAGTTATCACGAAGGAACGGATACGTGGAATGTTTTTAAATATGAAGATGTGAAGCGGGTTCTCAGTGATTATAAACATTTTTCAAGTGTAGGGAAACGGACTACCATATCGGTTGGAACGGATAGTGATGAAGGCTCTGTGCCTGATAAAATCAAAATCACTGAAGCGGATCCACCTGACCATAGAAAACGCCGTTCACTGCTGGCCGCGGCATTCACACCTAGAAGTCTTCAAAACTGGGAACCTCGCATTCAGGAAATTACAGATGAGTTGATCGGACAAATGGATGAGGAAACGGAAATCGATATTGTGCAATCATTGGCGAGTCCGCTTCCGATCATTGTCATGTCGGATTTGATGGGCGTTCCCTCGAAAGATCGTTTATTGTTTAAGAAATGGGTGGATATCTTATTCCTTCCCTTTGATAAAGAAAAACAAGAAGAAGTAAATGAATTGAAGCAAGTGGCAGCAAAAGAATACTATCAGTATTTGTATCCGATTGTTGTGCAAAAACGATTAAACCCGGCAGATGATATCATTTCAGATCTATTGAAGTCGGAAGTGGATGGGGAAATGTTTACGGATGATGAGGTTGTCCGGACGACCATGCTGATTTTAGGAGCGGGGGTCGAGACAACAAGTCATTTACTGGCCAATAGCTTTTATTCCCTGCTATATGATGACAAGGAAGTTTATCAAGAGTTACATGAAAACCTGGATTTGGTTCCGCAGGCGGTAGAGGAAATGCTCCGTTTCCGATTCAATCTTATTAAATTGGATCGCACCGTAAAGGAAGATAACGATCTATTGGGAGTAGAATTGAAAGAAGGCAATAACGTGGTTGTTTGGATGAGCGCAGCTAATTTGGACGAAGAGATGTTTGAAGACGCCTTCACCCTTAATATCCACCGCCCTAACAATAAGAAACACCTTACCTTCGGAAATGGTCCCCATTTCTGCCTGGGAGCGCCGCTAGCCAGGCTGGAGGCAAAGATTGCACTTACTGCCTTCCTGAAGAAATTCAAGCATATTGAAGCGGTGCCATCCTTCCAGTTAGAAGAGAATCTTACCGATTCAGCGACAGGGCAAACATTGACATCACTACCGCTTAAGGCATTCCGTACAGTATAAAAAAAGAAAAAAACCTTGTGCACTAACCTGCATAAGGTTTTTTTCTTTTTAGTGGGACGCATTGCATATATTTGAATGGCACCTGTTAATTCGAATGGATGTTCATGAAGTCCTCAGGAAATCTTATAGTAACCTGAAGTTGAGGTGACAATGACGAATGAAGTAGTATGATAAAGTAGGAAATTTTGTGCCCAGGTAAATTCCTGAATTCGGTTGCAGGCGATTACACTCACCATGCAATGAAGAAGATATGATAAAATAGAAATTTCCATATGAAACAGTTTAAATAAGTGAAAGGGTGTTATTATGAAATTAAAGCAGCAATTAACCATTGCCTTTATAATAAGTGTACTTTTTTTAATCGGATTCAGTTTCATGGCATTTACCATAAGTGCAAATGAATACCTGAAATTTGATAAAGATGTGATTTCCTTGGTTCAGGGGTGGGAGTCTCCACTTCTCACGGACATCATGAAGTTCTTTACCTACATAGGTTCAACCGGTTCCATTATCATCCTTTCCTTGATCATCTTGTTTTTCTTATATAGGGTTTTGAAGCATCGTTTGGAACTGGTCTTATTCACTGCAGTCATGATTGGTTCACCTCTTCTTAATTTAATGGTTAAGCTATTGTTTCAACGCGCCCGACCCGATTTACATCGACTCATCGATATAGGCGGATACAGTTTTCCTAGTGGACATGCCATGAATGCTTTTTCTTTATACGGTATTCTTACATTTTTGCTTTGGCGTCACATTACGGCTAGGTGGGCAAGAATTCTATTGATTCTGATCAGTATGATGATGATTCTCTCGATAGGTATTAGCCGAATCTACTTGGGAGTCCATTATCCTAGTGATATCATTGCCGGATATTTGGCGGGTGGTTGTTGGATCACGATTGCCATTTGGTTTTTCCAAAGGTATCAAGACCGCCGGAAGAACAAAGATCGTTAATAAAGGGAGTAAGATTAATGCAAGATAAGCGGCCGGCGGGTAACCAGCTGTTGATTCAAGAAAGTTAGGAGCGTATTAAATGGAAAACTGGATTACGGAATTCATGAATGATTTTGGGTATATAGGAATCTTTCTATTAATAGCATTGGAAAATATTTTCCCGCCGATCCCGTCAGAGGTCATTCTTACATTTGGCGGCTACATGACAACAAAAGCGGATATGACGATTATCGGCGTCGTGATTGCTGCGACTATAGGGTCAGTGGCAGGGGCAGTCGTCCTTTATGGAATTGGTTTACTTCTTGATGTTAAGGTCATTGAAAAGTTCGTGGAACGATGGGGCCATATTCTTCGGTTAACGGTATCGGACGTCCATAAGGCGAATTCATGGTTTGACAAATACGGGGCATGGACCGTGTTTTTCTGCAGACTGGTTCCGTTGATCAGAAGCTTGATCTCAATTCCTGCAGGCATGTCCCATATGAGCTTTTGGCTCTTTCTGCTTTACACAACATCCGGAACATTAATTTGGAACATCATCTTAGTGAATATCGGGGCAGCTGTTGGGTCTTCCTGGGAAGATATAGTAGGATATATGGACATTTATTCAAACATCGTTTATGCGATATTGGCTTTGTTATTGATTATTTTCGTTGTTTTGATTTTAAGAAGGAATAAGGGCAAAGTATAATTTAGAGTTTAGTTGATGGGGCCGTTATATTCGGCACTTCATTATATAACGGAAAATAACCGCCAAAGGCTGTCATTGCGACAGCCTTTTTCTTATGGAAGGAAGTAGGCTGAACCCAGAATAAAGGGGGAATGCTTTGGGCAAAATGAGTGAAACGAAAAAGGAATGAGGTTCGGTATATGGCTTCTTTTTTCAAACAAAAGAGACAAGTAAAGCAACGTGAAAAGAAAAAGGAAGATGAAAATCAATCCAAAAGCAAAACGCCAATTTATATTGAAAGTTCCCTTTCTGCCAATCTGGAAAACGTGAAGAAAAAGACGGGTAAAAGTCCCGACATCATTTTCCGAACGTTGAAAATCGGGCAAAACCCGGAGATAAAAACAACTATTTTGTATGTGCAGGGTCTGATAGATAGTCCTAGCGTTACGGACTTTTTAATTGAATCAATCATGAAAAATCCCCAACTGTCAGAAAACATACTTCCACTGGAAGCATTGGAAATTATCTCTGAGGACGTGGTTTCTCTCGGTGGGGTAGAAAGGGTCACGGACTGGGAAAAGCTATTTTTGACATTATTATCAGGGGACAGCATCATTTTTGTTGATGGAGTAAACATCGCCCTGGTTGCCAGTACAAAAGGGGGAGAGCGGCGTTCGATTCAGGAACCAAGCACGCATTTGACTGTCCGGGGATCGAGAGAAGGGTTTACGGAATCAAATGGAACGAACATCGCCATGTTACGCCGGATCATCAATACCCCGGATTTATGGATAGAGTCGATGAAAATAGGTACGGTGACCAAAACGGACGTTTCCATCATGTATATAAATGGAATTGTTAAGGAAGGGATTGTCGAGGAGGTCAAGAAGCGCTTAAATCGAATTAACATCGATAGCATTCTTGAATCAGGATATATTGAACAATTGATAGAAGACCAGGTCATGACCCCATTCCCAACCCTTAACCATACAGAAAGACCGGATATGGTCGCAGGAAATCTTCTGGAAGGAAGAGTGGCGATATTCGTTAATGGAACGCCTTTTGTCTTGGTGGCCCCGGCAATATTCGTTCAGTTTTTTCAATCTGTCGAAGACTACTATAATCGCTTTGACATTGCTTCTGCCACACGTTTTTTACGGATCATCGTTTTCATCATCTCGATAGTCGGGCCGGCTGTCTATGTTGCAGCTACGACTTTTCATCAAGAAATGATTCCAACGAAGTTGCTGATCATCGTAGCGGCCCAAAGGGAAACAGTTCCTTTGCCTGCCGTCGTTGAAGCGATTCTTATGGAAATGACCTTTGAAATATTACGGGAAGCAAGTCTTCGGATGCCAAAGGCCGTTGGTTCGACGATGTCCATTGTCGGAGCATTGGTCATCGGGCAAGCGGCCGTCCAGGCTGGTATCGTATCGCCGGCAATGGTCATCATCGTCTCGATCACGGCGATTGCCAGTTTTGCAACCCCTTCTTATTCCATAGCGATTTCAGCCCGCATTGTGCGGTTCGGATTCATCATTTGTGCCGGCACTTTGGGTTTTTATGGGATGATTTTAGCCTTTTTCATTCTCATCGTCCATTTATGCAGCCTGCGTTCACTTGGAGTTCCTTATATGACACCGCTCGCTCCTCTGAATCCTGAAGGGCTGGGCGACACATTCTTCAGAAGACCTATGTGGGCATTCAAGGAAAGGCCAAAATTTTTAACCAACGAAAATAATCTGATAAGGGAAGGCGACAATCAAAGACCCCTGCCTCCTGAATCGCGTGGAATGAAAACTTCTGACGAGAAAAAAGGTGAAGGCAATGAAACGTAAAAGATTAGTTCCGCTCTTGATGATGTTGATTGCCACCCTATTCACCACAGGCTGCTGGGATAAAACAGAGTTAAACGAAATGGCCATCGTCTCGGCGGTCGGACTCGATAGAAATAAAGAGGGAAAGTTAGTGGGAACGTTCCAAATCATTAATCCAGGCAATGTAGCGGGGGCTCTTCAGGGAGGCGGCGGAACAAATCCACCGATATCCATTTATAGGGCCACTGGAAATAATGTGCTTGAACTGGATAGTATCGCTTCAACGAAAATCTCCCGAGATATGTATTTTGCCCATGCCAACCTGGTTGTCATCGGTGAGGAACTAGCAAAAGAAGAGGGCCTCAACGATATTTTCGATGCATTTGAGCGCTCACCGGAATTCAGGGCAACTACGAGGATTGCGATTGCCCGGGGTGTAAAAGCAAGGGATATTGTCGAAACGTTAACTGCAATCGATAAGGTATCTGCTGAAAAAGTCATTAGGACGATTGAAACCACTGAAAAGACCCAAGGGAAAAGTATTAGCATCAATCTCCAAGAGGTGATCAAGAATCTGCTTAGTACTGGAAAAGAACCGATAGTAAGCGGTTTTACCGTGAGAGGAAACACAGGTAAAGAGGATAAAATGGAGAATACCATGTCCTCGGATATTGAGGCAAACCCTAATGCAGCAGGGATAGGTGTTTTTAAAAATGGCAAATTGATTGACTGGCTGGATGGCGATAAGGCAATAGGATCAATGTGGGTAATGGATAGGATCGAAAATACCCATCTAAACCTTGATTGGGAGGGGAAAAAAGACGCAATCACCTATTCGGTCATTCGCCAAAAAACCAACGTTGGGGCCAAATTGGTAAACGGCAAACCGAAAATATCGATAAAGGTCCGTGCAGAGGGAGATATCCGGGAGGTGAATGTTCCTTTGAATCTAACCGATATGCATGTTCTGATAGATATGGAAAAGAAGTTAGCGAAAGAATTGAAGAAGGAGATGGAAGATGCGATCGTTCGGGCACAAAAAAATAAATCCGATATTTTTGGTTTTGGGGAGCTCATGCACGAATCCCATCCGAAAGAGTGGAAGAAGTTGGAGGAAAACTGGGACGACGATACTTTTCCTAAACTGGAAGTTGATATGCAGGTAGAAACTTTCATTCGCCGTACCGGATTACGTAATAAGCCATATCATTCAAATATAAAAAAGAAAGATCAATAATGGAAAGGAAGTGGCATTCTCATGGAAAAGGCAAAAATCAGCGGTTATCAGCTGTTCGTCCTTATTTTCCTATTTGAAATGGGCAGTGCACTTTTGGTTCCGCTTGCAGGTGAAGCCAAGCAGGCTGCTTGGCTAGTGATCCTTATTGCGATGATAGGGGGAATTTTATTATTTTTCGTTTATTATGGCCTTTTTCAATACTACCCTGAGCAGCTGTTAACAGAGTTTGTAAAACATATATTGGGAAATTTTCTAGGCAGGATCGTAGCTTTTCTATACATCCTTTATTTGATCTATCTTGCTGCAAGGTGTCTGAGGGATTTCGGAGATACACTGCTTACTTTTGCCTATCCTCATATTCCGTTATTTGTTGCGAACGCTGTATTCATTTTAGTCGTGGTGTATACGGTCCGTAAAGGGATAGAAGTATTGGCGAGGACGGGGGAACTATTCTTTGTCTTGGAGAATTTACTTTTAATGACCTTCATGTTTCTGATTATTGCTTCAGGCATGATCCATTTAAACAACTTAAAACCCGTTTTTGAAATCAGCGGGACAGAGATGATGAAAATGGGTTTCACTAAAACCGTATTTTTTCCATTTGGCGAGATCATAGTGTTTTTAATGATTTTTCCTTATTTGAACGAACCTCAGCGACTGAAAAAAATTGGGATAGGGGGCTTGGCGACAAGCGGTATTTTTCTCGCGATAATAATGGCTGTGAATATTGCTGTACTTGGTGTGGACCTTACAACACGTTCGCAATACCCTCTTCTTACCCTCATTCAGTCCATAGAGGTCGCTGGCTTTCTTGAACGTCTCGATGTGTACTTCTTGTTTTTGTTGTTGATTGGCGGGTTCATCAAGGTAAGTGTATTAACTTATGTAGCGGTAACGGGTACGGCGAATGTTTTCAATGTTAAACAGCCCTCCAGACTTGCATACCCTGTTGGCATGGTCATTTTATTGATTTCGATTATTATGGCAAGCAGCTATACGGAACATATCTATGAAGGGCTAGATGTCGTACCAAATTACATCCATCTGCCATTTCAGGTGATCATCCCGTTGCTTCTCTTGATCATTGCCTTTTTTAAGAATCGGAAAAAAAGGAAAGGCCAGCACCAAAATAAGTTCCAAGGCGGAGTTGATCAAAAATGAAGTTCTTCGGTATTACGCTTTTGCTTCTGATCTCTTTAGTGGTCATATCTTTAGGTATGGATATTCTATTGGGATTTGATTTGGATAATTCAATCAAGCATGTCTTTAACCCATTTTTGGTGAAGGACCCCGCTGAACTTATTCTTTTTTTCATTCTTCTTGTATTCCTTGTATTCAGCTTCTTTTATCGAAAAAAGAAGAAAGGCAACACGAAAGGACAACAATGATGGTGCAATTCCCCTTGCTGAAATAGAGATGAACTCCGACTTGGGAGTTTGTCTTTTTGTTTTTTACCATCCCTGTAAACGCATTTCATAGTATGATGATTAAATGAGCTTAATTTTTAGCGTAATGTAAAATCACTCAACAAAAAACCCCCGGGAGGAGGACGGCAATTTGGATATCAAGTTGAATCAAAAAATCATAAAAGACATGTGCGGGGCCGTCTCCTTCAAAAGAGGGGAAGCTTTTCAGCGTGCCGATAAAGTGAAATTTGAAAGCTACCGTCATGATGGTTGCGAAGCAACGGTTAAAGGCAAGGAAGACTTCCATGTCACGATCGAGGCGGATGCCGTTGGCGGTTTTCAGACAAAATGCAGCTGTCCTACGCTAGCTTCCTTCCAGCGGGATTGTCAGCATATTGCAGCCGTCCTGCTGTCGGTATACGACCATCAGCAAGGTGGAACAATCCCTGAGGGCCTGCATTCAATCGGTTCTGATCCTTCAGCCAATAAGAAGTTGTCAGAGGGCTTGCTGACACTTTTCGATAATCAGCCTGTCCGCAAAAGCGGTCATCAACGCCACTTTGAAAAAAGAACGGTGCTTGAAGTAGAGTTTACGTGCAAACCAGTATGGTTGGGAACGGAACAATATATGTTAGGACTGAAAATGAAAATCGGTTCTTTCAATGTGTGGGATGTCCGGGATTTTCTGAAGCGCGTTAAAGACGGAAAACCTGCCGAAGTGTCCCATTCATTTATATATGACCCGGTATTGCATTGTTTTCAGAATGAAAATGATTCCGTGCTTCAGGAGCTCATCACAGTCATATCGGATGAAAAAGTCTTTGTTGACGCCCTGACGGATAAATCTGAATATACATTGGACAATCACTTATTACTTTTGCCTCCATCTTCTTTCCAAAGGCTTGTACCTCTCCTTGAAGCAGCGCCATTGGTGAAGCTTTCCAATGGGGATGATAGATTCAATCGTTTTCATTTATTAAACGGACCGCTTCCTTTACAGTTTGACTTTTCCGAAAGCACGGTCAAAGGGTATCAACTGAAAATTAATGGATTGCATGAGATGATTATCATGAATGCATACCAACTGGTTCTATTTAAAGGGAAATTGGTTCAGCTCGAAAATGAGGATTGCCAGCGCCTTTCTGAGTTAAAACAAATGATGGAGAATTCGGGAATGAATCAAATTCCAATCCACGATGACCAGCTGAAACTATTCCTGGACAAAGTGGTACCAGGTTTGAAAAGACTCGGTGAAGTCCATATAGCAAGATCCATCACTGAATTATTTTTGAAGACACCGCTTGTTGCAAAGCTATACTTGGATCGAGTAAAAAACAGGCTGCTAGCGGGGCTGGAGTTCCATTATGAAAATATCGTGATCAACCCTTTGGAAAAGCAGGAATCCAAGGCTATAAGGGATGTTGAGAAGGAGGCGGAGATACTAAAGCTGATGGAGGATAGCCAGTTAGCCAAGACGGACGGCGGCTATTTCTTGCATAATGAAGAGTTGGAGTATGAGTTTTTGTACCACATCGTTCCGAAACTCCAAAAGCTGGTACAAATCTTTGCCACGACTGCAGTAAGAAACAGAATTTCCCGTGGAAATGCTGCACCGCGCATTAGGGTGAATATCAAAAAAGAACGTACGAATTGGCTCGAATTCAAATTTGAAATGGATGATATCCCAGATAAACAAATTCGTGAGGTCTTAACAGCGCTTGAAGAAAAGAGGAAGTACTATCGTTTAAGGAATGGATCGCTGCTTTCCCTTGAAACAAGGGAATACGAGGAAATCAATCGTTTTCTGAATGCACTGCCTGTACAGGATGAAGACCTGGAGAGCACGCTGAACATGCCAATCGTAAAAGGGCTTCAGCTCCTTGATTCCGTGAATGACAGCCAGACATTCACAATGGAGGAGTCATTCCGTCAGTTTTTGGATAACATCGTGAATCCGGGCTCCTTGGAGTTCACGGTGCCAAATAGTCTAGTCCCAATCTTGCGCGACTATCAAAAAAACGGTTATAAATGGATGAAAATACTTGCCCAATACGGTTTTGGCGGAATTCTTGCTGATGATATGGGACTGGGAAAAACACTGCAAAGCATCGCGTTCATTTTATCCGAGCTGCCTGACATCCGTGAGAAAAGGGTTCCGGCACTTATTGTCTGCCCATCATCATTGACCTACAATTGGCTGAACGAATTCACCAAATTCGCTCCTGACATACAAGCCGTCGTCGTTGATGGCGACAAGACGGAAAGGACGAAGCTGCTTAAGGAAGCGAAGGATGCGGATGTAGTGATCACCTCTTATCCATTGCTCCGGAAAGACATCGCGTCGTTGGAAAAACAGGACTTCCATACGGTGTTTTTCGATGAGGCACAGGCCTTTAAGAACCCAGTGACACAAACGGCACGAGCGGCCAAGAAGATAAAAGCGGCACATCGCTTCGCATTGACCGGTACGCCTATCGAGAATTCCCTAGAAGAGCTCTGGTCCCTTTTCCATGTCGTATTCCCTGAACTATTCATGGGGTTAAAGGAGTATAGCAATCTCTCAAGGAAGCAGATTTCCCGAAGGATCCGCCCATTTTTGCTGCGGAGAATGAAAGAGGACGTGCTAGGTGAACTTCCGAAAAAAATCGAGTCGCTGGAATCGATGGAACTGCTTCCTGATCAGAAGAAACTGTACGGCGCCTATCTGGCGAAGCTGCGGCATGATACGCTGAAACACCTGGATAAGGACACCCTCCGGAAAAATCGGATCAGGATCCTCGCTGGCTTGACCCGGCTTCGGCAAATATGCTGTCACCCCGCCTTGTTTGTGGACGGATATAAAGGCAGTTCAGCAAAATATGAGCAACTGATGCAAATTGTCGAGGAATCGAAGCTTTCTGGAAGAAGGGTGCTGGTTTTCTCGCAATTTACAAAAATGCTTCAAATTATCGGCAGGGATTTGGCTATGAAGGGACAACCTTTTTTCTACCTGGATGGACAAACCCCATCAAAGGAACGTGTGGAAATCTGCAATCGATTTAATGCAGGAGAGCGGGATCTCTTCCTCATTTCATTGAAAGCGGGAGGTACGGGTCTCAACCTGACGGGTGCCGATACAGTCATTCTATATGACCTTTGGTGGAATCCGGCAGTTGAAGAACAAGCTGCGGACCGTGCCCATCGAATGGGACAGAAGAATGCAGTTCAAGTCATCAAACTTATTGCCCGTGGCACAATCGAAGAAAAAATGAATGAACTTCAAGAGAAAAAGAGGCACCTTATTGAAGAAATCATCGACCCTGGAGACCAGTCGTCGTCTTCGCTTACAGAAGAGGATATCAGGGAAATCCTGATGATATAAGGGGTCAGTTGAAGATAATAGTAGTGAAATGAATAGTTCAGTTATGGGGCATTCCTTTGTAATGGGGAATGCTTCTTTTGTTTTTAAAAAGAAAAGGATATTTAGGTAACAATAATAATATAATAAAAAACAACAATGTTTTATTGTAAAACGATAAAGTGTGTGTTAAATTCAAATGGATAAAAAATAAATGAGGTGCTTTTTATGAAACAAGTGTCAACGATCTTTTTGAAGATAGCCGTTATTTTTATTGGAATGCCGGTTCTTGCTTTGTGCATCTTTGTGGTGCCTGAGATTGCGAATTTTGCAGCAGAATTATATCCGAATATGACTTATTTGAAATATCTCGTTTTAATCGATTTGTATGCATCGGCGATACCTTTTTACTTTGCTCTATATCAAGCCTTTAAACTTTTAAGCTATATTGACAACAATAAAGCTTTCTCGGAATTATCTGTAAGAGCTTTAAAGACTATAAAAAATTGTGCAATCACAATCAGCAGCTTGTATGTGGTAGGAATGCCGCTCTTTTATCTTATGGCGGAGATGGACGACGCCCCAGGCATCATAGTAATCGGATTGGTCGTCATTTTTGCTTCAATGGTGATTGCAGTCTTTGCTGCTGTTCTTCAAAGGCTTTTGCAAGAGGCCATCGATATAAAATCAGAAAATGACTTAATAGTCTGAGGTGAATAACATGGCAATTATAATCAATATTGATGTGATGCTGGCTAAAAGGAAAATGAGTGTTACAGAACTTTCTGAGAGGGTTGGAATAACGATGGCTAACCTTTCCATATTGAAAAACGGCAAGGCAAAAGCGATTCGATTATCGACTTTAGAGGCGATTTGCAAGGCGTTAGAATGTCAGCCCGGAGATATTTTAGAATACCGTAATGATGAAGACACCCAAGGATAATGGTAAAGGGGAGTAAAACATGAATTTAACCATTAAAAAAATGGAGACACCAATCGTGCGAGCACTTAAACAACTCGTTCGGTTTGGTTGGGAGCAGGCCCTGTCATGTTTGTTTCCTGCCGTTATTTTTGCCTCTTTGGCTATTACAAAATTCATACCGCTTCCCTTCCTGGCGCGGTATGACTGGCTGCTCATCATCTGCCTTCTGATGCAGTGGTGGATGGTGCGTTCCGGGCTTGAAACACGGGATGAACTAAAGGTTATCACATTGTTCCACCTTATTGGTCTTGCTCTTGAACTTTTTAAGGTACATATGGGCTCCTGGACTTATCCAGAGGCAGGGATATTTAAAATCTTTGGAGTGCCTCTGTATAGCGGATTCATGTACGCAAGTGTAGCGAGTTATCTTTGCCAGGCTTGGAGGAGGTTAAAGGTTGAACTGGTCAAGTGGCCGCCGTTTTTGGTCGTTGTATCTCTTGCAGCTGCGATTTATTTGAATTTTTTTATCCACCATTATTGGATTGATGTTCGTTGGTGGTTATCTGGACTTGTCATCATCGTCTTTTTGCGGTCATGGGTCACATACGAGGTTGGTGGAACTCGGTATCGTATGCCAATCGCACTTTCTTTTGTGCTTATCGGATTTTTTATATGGATAGCCGAAAATATCGCAACGTTCTTTGGAGCATGGGAATATCCAAACCAAACCGATGCATGGAGCCTTGTTCATCTAGGAAAGGTAAGCTCATGGCTCTTATTAGTGATTGTTAGCTTTCTTATAGTAGCGACGCTAAAGCAGGTTAAGGGGAAAGATTCCACTAAGATGGATGCTAATCATTTTTTATAAACACATGAAAATAAATAAGTAAAGACGACACATCAATCGATATCTAAATTGTGTCGTCTTTGTTACTCTATGCTTTTATATACTTGATCATATAATGGTAATGCGGAGTTATATTCCGAATTTCTTCAGACAAAAGTAAAATCACCTTCACTCATTCCTATGTAACAAGTTTTAACCCCACTGCTGCGCCTAGGACCATGGCTATAAAAACGACCCTTCTCCAATCTTTGGATTCCCCATATAATAGCATCCCGATTATCGCTCCGCCTGATGCGCCGATCCCTGTCCAAATAGCATAAGCCGTCCCCATCGGCAAGGTTTTCATGGCATAAGCAAGAAAAAGGAAACTTGCTCCAAATCCGATGAATAACAACAGCAAGGATTGCCAATTACGGTCTTTGTGCAATTTATTTATCATCGCAACCCCAAACATTTCAAATAGCCCCGCTAAGATTAAAGAGACCCAAGCCATTATGATTCATCCCCTTTCTCAGCCTTATCATCAGTCACTAGCTTCAAACCGATCACCCCTGATAATAAGAGGAGGATTAATAGTGTTTTACTCAGCTTGAAGGATTCCCCAAAGAAAATGATTTCGGAAAAAACGGTACCGGCTGTCCCCATACCGACAAAAACGGCATATACCGTTCCAACAGGAAGCTTCCTGCCAGCCATTATCATCAAGTAAAAACTGATGATGATCGAAATGACCGTTCCAGACCAAGTCCAAAAGTCATCTGCATGTTTTAAGCCAATCACCCAAAATACTTCAAAAAAAGCTGCAATGAATACTTTAATCCAGTTTGTGCTCATGAAAAATCGCACCTCCAATTTTATTCTTTACTAAAAAAACAAAAAAAGCCCAAGAGATAACTGTTAAACAGTTTCTCCCAGGCTTTTATCCTTCCGTGACACAGCATGCTGTGAGTTTTCTCTCGGACCAGACCAGCAATGAGACGCACTGCGGAACCCTAGAAAACCTTTGACATATGCAATTACCTTTCATTATACATACTTTTTGAACTTACTCAAGGTAAAAGTTTAATGAAAAAAATGGATGGTGAGCTTTTTGCCACTTTAAAAAATCATCAAGTTATCATGACCTGTCAATGGAAAAAAAGAACGCAGTCAGATTCTGTTATCAGGTCAAAAAAGCCCCGAAATCTTATCCGGGGCTTTTTTGACTTGCTATTTAGGCACTCACTGTCCGTTTCCGGGATGAACCTTCTTTTTTATGTGATACATAGCTATGCAGGATCATTCCTATGATGACGATAAAGATACCGAACCACGATAACGGAGAAGGAATCGGTAAAGATAGGAATAGCAACTCGCCGGCTAGGGCAAAAAGGACCTCCATCGATTGTGTAGCTTCGACTGAAGCTAATTTCTGCATATTTCCACTTACCAAATCGGTCGCTTTGAAAAAAAGGACCGTGGCAATGACACCTGAAAATAGTGCGACCAAAAGGGATTGGAAACTCTGCATCTTCGTCGGTGCCCCTACTGTAAAGAAACCGTACAATGAAAGCAGGAACCAGAATGGCAAACTCGCCAAAGTCATTCCCAATACACGCTGGTAAGCATCCAAACGTCCTTCGGATACTTCCATCATTTTGCGATTTCCCAAAGGATATGCAAACGAGGCGATGACGATAGGAATCACTCCCAACCAAAGATTGGCCATAGAAATATGCTTGGTGTGTTCCAGTTGCATCAGGATGATTCCTAGCAGGATGATCATGGACATGAGGAGACCTTTCACAGAAACCTTTCCTCTTTGCCTTTCGAGCCCATCTTTCGTTTGGACATTTTCAAAAAACAGCGGCGCAAGTAATGCACCCGAAATGATCGTGATTTGCCAAGTGCCGGCGATTAGCCAGCCAGGTGAGTAGGCGGATGCAAAGCATAAAGGAGCATAAAATAACCCAAAACCGACAAAACTCCAAAGCAGCCAAGGACCTGGTTTTTCTCTCATCACCCGTAAAAGGGGACGCAGATTTTTTCTGCTTAATACGATACAAAACAGAAAAGGCACCATAAAGAAATAACGCAGCGAAGCACTCCATATCCAACTGCCGCCAGATAACTCCATGGCTTGATTTAAAACAAAAGTAAATGCAAAAAAGAAAGCAGAACAAATACCTAATATAATCGGACGCAATTGACTCACCTCAATCTGTTTAATGAGTCAGTAAGACTCTGGAAGGATGGCAATCGTTTCGGCTCTCTGGAAGGATTTTCAAATATATCCACTGTGTTAAAAGCGGAATGAATTTTCGGAATATTATAAGTGATCAATTTAAATTGTCCTTCAAAAGCAAAAGAAAATCAACCGGATTCTTTTAAGCTAGCGTATTTCATTCTCCATGATTCGACATGGAATGAAAAGAATGCTTGTTGGAATTAAATGAAGGCGTTTCCATTTTGATATTTTGAATGACAAAATATACCAAGTTTGAAGCGGAGAACGCTGTTATGACGCGCCATATGAAGGGATTACTAATAATTTATATAAAAATCATAGAGAGGCAGATAATATATGAAGATACGAGAATTGACGAATATGGTAGGTAGTGGTATCTTTATAGAAGTGCAAATAATGTCGAATGGTGACGAAATATATAGATGCAACATTCGCAAGAAAGTTAGTGGGGTAAATTAAATGAAATCTACAGGTATTGTACGTAAAGTTGACGAATTAGGACGGGTAGTCATTCCAATTGAACTACGCCGGACATTAGGAATTAATGAGAAAGACGCTCTGGAGATTTATGTAGAACAAGAGCGCATCATCCTTCAAAAATATAAACCAAACATGACTTGCCAGGTTACAGGTGAAGTTTCCGATGACAATATGAAACTTGTTGGCGGTAAATTAATACTTAGCCCTGAAGGTGCCGAACTTCTAATTAAAGAAATTCAAGCCAGCATGGAAACGGCTAAATAATTAATATGCTAGATATATAGCATCCGAGTGTAGGGAGGTTTTCCCTACACTTTTTTTTTATATTAAATGGTGAAATAATAAAAATGGTTCGATTCACGGACGAAACCAATTTTTTCATAAAGCCTCTGTGCTTTTACATTATCCTTGCCTGTCTCCAGTGATACTCCTTTTGTACCTGTTTCGCGTGCAAATGTGATGGCCGCGTTTAATAACTCCTCGCCGAATCCCTTTTCGCGAGCGGATTCCTTCACGAATAAATCATTCAACACCCATGACCGCATCATACTCACAGATGAAAAAGAAGGATATAATTGGACAAAACCAATTGCAGTTCCTTCATCAAAGGCGATAAAAATCACAGACTCCCCATTTGTCAGCCTTTCCCTTAAAAACTCCCTTGCGCGACCAGGATCGGATGCTTGCTCATAAAACACTCTGTATAAATCAAATAGTTCGGTCAATGATTCCAACTCATGCAATGTAGCCTTCTGTATGCTCATAAACGGCTCCCCCTAACGGTTTAATACCCCTAATTTACCATTTATTTATGCTATCCGACAAATTCAGGACCGCCTTTTCCAGCGCCAAAAATCAGGATGGAGCTCAAAAAGGCGCCATCCTGATTTTATTTCATCATGAAGCGGGCTATTAGACCAAGCTGAGCAGCAAACTCATGGATGATAAGCGTTTATTCGTCAAATGTAGCAGCAAACTCATGAGATATAGGCGTTTACTCGTGAGTTTGGAGTAAATACTCGTGAGATTGGCTGATTTACTCGTGAGTTTGGAGCAAATACTCGTGAGATTGGCTGATTTACTCGTGAATGATGCATGATCAAATAAAAATTGGCCATAAATCACAAATCAAAAATTTTCATTACCGCAGTGGTTTAGCTTCTATACCACCTGTGTTAAGGATATGTACCTTTACGTTTATATGATGTATCGAATCCTCATCCAGAAAATCAGTCGGCTCTTTTATATGATTCTTTTGCCAGTATTTTGTCTCTTTGAGATAAAGGGTCTTGCCCAAGCTTAAAGGATCTGCGTTCTTTTGAATCCCGCTTTTGAAGGATGTTTGGATGTCTTTTTTTATTTGATTTTCTAATTTTCGTTTAATTTTATCCATATCTATTTGAGTATCAAGCCCCAGTATTTTACCTGATACGACAACATCGATATCGAATTTGAATTTACCATCCTTGAAAACAGGTTTTACTTTATGTTGTGGTTGGGAGAAAGAGGCATAGATGTCTTGTTTATTCATTCTAATGCTTACGGGAGTTTTGTTGGTACTTTTAGTGAGCCAGCGTACACCGCTCAGTTCCTTTTCAGAGAACCAGGGCTGGGATACTTTATAGTAAATGACAAATGCACCATCCATATAGAGGCTCTTTCGATTTTTATCTTTTTCTTTCCAAACTTTATCATTCCAGGAAATGGAGGGTAAGATGGTTGTATATGCTTTTTCCCGTTGACTAGAATAATACTTTTGGACGGTAATGGGTTCGATGTATGATCTGTTCCTATATATATCTTCTGGTAAAAATAATGTCGTGTATAAAGGCGATAAATTAAAATAACCATTAATGGAGAAAAGTTCATCCATGGAACTTTTTGTGGCAAATATATTGGCTGAGTACCTAAGTAATTGGTTTCTGTATATATAATCCACTATTTCTGCGCTTTGCTGTTTCAAAACATTTTCACTGATAACAAACGTAGAAACATGCCCTATATAGAGAGACTGTTGAGTATTGCGCATTAGTTTATTTATGGCGATCGAGATGGAACGGCCTTTTTGTTTCCCTACATATATGGGAGGACTTTGCGTTGGCTTGGCCTCCGTTTTAGCTACCGCTGCGAAGTCTACAAGCTGCGTATAAACAATGTACTCCCCATCCTTGAAATCAATCCCGATGGCCGTTATATAATGAAAGTCCTGAATCGTTTTTTCATCCCAGCAGCCTGAAAGTAAAAGGATTAAAGGGAGGGTCAAGCAAATTTTACAGATGCGGAACATTCCTTACTGCCCCTTTCTGGTCTTATCGTTAGCTGACAATGATCGCTTGCTCATGGAATTCCATGGCCTCATTATGAATGCATCAATTATTTTTGTGAATCTTGGTGGGTTCAGTCCGCCAATATAAGAAACCCCGAATGATTCAAGTCTGGATAATAAAGTGACAATCGAGAGTAAACCGATTATCATGCCGTAAATTCCATAAATGCAGCTTAGTAACAGTACAAACATACGTAAAATAGTAACGGCACCTGTTAAAGACTGGTTTACAAGGGTATATGATGCGACAGAGGTTACGGCAGTGACCACAAGCATGGTTTGTGAGGTCAGACCTGCCCTTATCGCGGCATCACCGACAATGAGACCGCCTACAACGGCAACTGTCTGTCCAACCGCTTTAGGTAACCTGACTCCGGACTCACGGAATAATTCAAATAAGATCAGCATGAGAATGAATTCCATGGTGGCAGATAAGGGAAGTCCCAGCCTAGAAAGGGTTATGGTAGCTAGTAACGGAAACGGGACCTGTTCAATATTGAAAGCGGAAATGGATATCCAGAACCCCGGCAATAAAACGGTAATGCCAAGCCCCATAAAGCGAAGCAGTCGCTCAAGGCTAACAAAAAGATAAGGGAGATTCGAATCTTCTGCGGTTTTTATTTGCAATAGTAATGTAGAAGGAGCCACGATTATTGTGGGCATACCATCCACGATTAGAATGAATCTTCCTTGATTGAGTGCTTCGACTGCAAAATCAGGGCGACTCGTATAATGGGTGAGTGGAAAAATACTATATTTACTGTTTGTAATCAGTTCCTCCAATTGTTGGCTGCTCACCAATATATCAATATCAATGTTATTAATTTTCGACCTTACATTTTTAACGAGTTCTTTATTGATAATGTCATCCATGTACATCAGTCCGACTTTCGTCTGACTGCGCTTGCCAACGATAAACTCTTCATAGGCGAGCGATTTTGTTTTTAGCCGCTTTCTGATTAAAACAGTATTGATGGATATGTCCTCGACAAACCCATCCCTTGGGCCCCTTACAGAGACCTCGAAGGAAGACTCCTCAGGCTGGCGGTTCGGAACATTGGACAAATTTATTGAAAATAACTTTTGGGTTGATGGTATGAATAATAATGCATACCCAGAGAAAATTAGCTGTTGGACGTTATTGAATTCGCTATCAATGGTTACTTTCGTCAGATCTATCAAGGGTTTTAGCTTGTTGATTGATTCTTCAGCATCGATTCTCTCATCCAATTCCATCATTTTGTTTAGCTTTTCCAAAATACCCTCGTTCAGTAAACTGATGTCGGCCATACCCGAGCAATAAAAAATAAGGACAGGAATGGGCCTTTCGGTTTCTCCGAGATAAATCGTGTCAAACATGATATCTGAGCTTGAACTGAATAACTCCCGAAATGTCTCCTCCCTTAATTCAGGCGGGGGTAGTTCATTTTTGGATCGTTTCATTCGCATGTCGTTTACCCTCCTTAGAACTGATGAAAGTGCCGATAAATAAAAAGGCGGACAAAAGTAACAGGAAATAAAAAGCGCCAGGATAGTAGAAAGTCTGGCTTACATGCAAGAACTTGAAATTACTGAATGGTACGATGGAGATGACGACCATGGGGAAGCCTACAGCGAAAAGAATACCAAGCTTCATAATATTAGTTTTTCCTTTAAAGACTTCCGTTATTAGAAATAACGCCAGTGAAACACGGATATAGGCACCAGCAAGCCATTGATAAATGGAAAAGAAGTCTGTATGTTCGATATATTTACCAATTGTCAGCAGACGCCATTGTTCATAGGCGGGGTACCTCATTGCTTCGGCTAAGGTCGGCCCGAATTCAGCGAGTGCTGCTGTTAATGGGCCAAGAAGTAAAAACACTAAACCGAGGCATAAGAAAACTAGTACCTTTAGATTGAGCTTATCCGATAGTTTTTCCTGAAAAAAAACGATTAAAATCAGTTCGGCAAGGCCATAACCAGAATATTGAAAGGTTTTAACGCCATGAAAATAGCCATTCTCGAAAAGGGGAAAGAGGTGGCTGTATTCTTTTGTCGGTATATTTCCGGTCGCAACGAAAATGCCAAGAATGACGACTATTGGCAATAATACAGAAGAGCTAATGGCGATGGAGCGCATACCGGAATGGGCAAGAAAAATGCATAGCAGCGTAAAAGGAATGATAATCGCTAAACTTGGGGTTTCAAAAAGAAAGCTTGTCGTGATCCAATCAATCGTTTCCTTTGTAGTGGCCAAAACAAGGCTTATCAGATAAATCACTATAAAGAATAAAGCGATATTTTTAATATGTTTCCCAAATCTATTTTCAAGCCAATCCGTCAGGGGTTGATTATTCATATTCTTGATTATTCTCGATAATATGTAGGCCCAAATCGGTATCAATCCAATAGTTAGGATAGAAAAAAACCAAGCATCCCTTCCGCCGGTTGATAGGAGGAAAGGCGTCAAAATCACGTGATTAAGAAGGCCGATTGATAAAAAGAAGATGCTAAGAGTTTGTATCGAGCTGATTTTCTTCAAGATGATCCGATCCCCATTTCCATTGTTTAAAGATTGGATTGATGCACATGGCATTCTTTTGTTATGGTTGCTAAATGTGGAATTAGTATACGCACTTAAGGTAGATGGATAAAAATTCCTGTTTTTGGTCAATCATGTTCAAGGTGCATTTTTAGGATTGAAAACATAGATTTGCCGGTAAAAAGGATTTGTATCAATTGATAAGGAATATATATTGGATGCTATTTTTATTGGAGATCTAGGGGGAATGAAGATGGATGTAAGATACCCGATTGGAACGTTTCAGTTTGACGGGGAGATCACTAGTGGTGTAGCCGAGGGGTGGCTCAACGAGATTGATTCTTTGCCTCGGATGCTGCGGGAAGCGGTAGGCAACCTGGATGATGAACAGCTTGATACGGCTTATCGTCCTGGAGGGTGGACGGTCCGCCAAGTGGTGCATCATGTTGCTGATAGTCATATGAATGCGTATATTCGCTTCAAATTGGCCCTTACGGAAGAAAGTCCGGTCATTAAACCATACGAAGAGGGGCAATGGGCAGAGCTGCCTGATTATGATTTGCCGATTGAAGTTTCTCTATCACTAATTGAAGCTGTACATATCCGCATGGGCAAACTTTTATCGGGTCTTCATGCAGACGAACTGAGCCGAATATTCATCCATCCCGATTCAGGAGAAGTGACTATCGGAAAAAATATAGGCATTTATGCGTGGCATGGGCGTCATCATCTGGCCCATATTACTTCTTTATCAAAGCGCTTGGGATGGTGAATATGACTGGGAAAGGTGTGATTACTGTGAATGCCGATGTGAAAATCGAACAATTGACATCAATCGAATACTTCCTTAATGAACTTTCCGACCTCTTGGTGCAGGTTGTGGATGATGGCGCGTCCATCGGTTTTTTACCGCCCATGGAACGGTCTGAGGCGGTTGATTATTGGAGTAGTGACATAAATCCTGATGTGATTTTATTAGTTGCTAAATTACAGGGTAAGATAGTCGGGAGTGTACAGTTACATGTATGTTCAAAGCAAAACGGCAGCCATCGTGCGGAAATCGCAAAATTAATGACACATACTGGTTATAGGCGAAATGGAATAGGACGTTCACTCATGCTAGAGGCTGAGAAGAGGGCCGAGCAGGAGGGACGGACATTATTGGTCCTGGATACAAGGGAAGGCGATCCTTCTAACTCCCTGTATACTTCATTGGGATATACTCAGGCAGGCAGGATTCCTGATTATGCTAAATCTGCAAATGGTGATTTACATCCGACCATTTTTTATTTTAAAATTATATCAGGTCATGAATGGAAAGGGTGAATTCAAGTGCAAGCTGTCATCGAAAAAGAAGGTAATGGGATTATCGCAAGATTCGATCGCCTGCTCAAACATTCTGTTGAAAAAGTATGGAGTGCTTTAACGGAGAATGATAAAGTGGAAAAATGGATGTCCAACCTGGAAATGAAAAACCTTCGAAAAGACGGGACCATAAAATTCAATTTCAATGATGGGTCAGGGAAATCTTTTGATATGAAAATCAGGGACTTCCAAGAATCTTCCGTTTTAGATTTTGAATGGGGGGACGGCTGGGTTCGTTTCGAGGTATCCCCTGAAAAGGATGGATGCTCATTAGTATTGAAAGAATTCATCACGCCAGTTAATGATCATACATCAAAAGATTTGGCAGGATGGCATATATGCCTTGATATGTTTAGTGATTTACTTGATGGTCATCATCAGGACTTCCCGATGGATGAATGGAAAAAATGGCATAAGGAATATACTGCCGCCGTCAAACGAATTGATGGATGAATGGCATGCAGGTGGATACATAAGGAAGCGGAAAGTGAACTTTAACCAAAGCCGAAGTGGTGCTTCTGCCATGTAGGAAGTTATTCATTGATATTCCAGTTGGCTCCATGTTAAGATGACTTTAACTTTTAAGAAATGGAGGTTTTCCTTGTGACATTTATCAGATTGCATTTCCACTCTTTGAACCGTTAATTGAATACGTTCAAGGGCTCTGCATGTCCGCAGGGTAAATGGGAATGGTCTGTCTATTTTTAAGGAAACCTTCATTTTACGCTTTTGTGAAAAAAAGAGACGATTTCAACTTCTTTTTTTGTTTTCAGCTGAAGCCGCAAGCAACCTTTGTGATCAAAGGGTTTTGCTATCCAGTAGACTTCAAATAGAAGGATTAGTAACGGGAGAAATACTTTACCTATCCAATGAGGTCATTTTGGATACGTAAAGTGGTGGATTCTCCATTGTATTGACCAAACCGAAGGCCAGTGGGAGATTATTTTTTTCGTGATAATCATCCTATCAGGTTTCTTTGGATAGGTTCTGATCCATTTACTCTAAACACAGGCAGATAGCCTGTGTTTTTTTTAGGGCATTAAGAAAAAAATTGAAAATAGAAAGAGGTGTTTAAGGGGTGAAATCATTAAATGAACAAGTAAAAGACAATTGGAAAAAGAATATCACTCTTTTTTTAGGCAGTCAGACCATATCCCTCTTTGGTTCATCCTTAGTTCAGTATGCCATCATGTGGTATATCACGTTGAATACGCAGTCGGGTGTCATGATGACGATATCCATCGTTTGTGGTTTCGTGCCTACCTTTATACTCTCTCCAATCGCGGGGGTATGGGCAGACCGCTATAATCGGAAGATGCTGATCATTCTTTCGGATTCATTGATTGCCATTTCAACGCTGATATTGGCCATCTTGTTTTTAATCGGCTACGATGAGCTGTGGCTGCTTTTCGTCATGTCGGCTGTCCGGGCGATAGGAACTGGAATCCAGACTCCTGCAGTCGGGGCCATTCTTCCCCAGCTTGTGCCAGAGGATAAGCTTACGAAGGTGAATGGGACAAATGGAAGCATTCAAGCGCTAGTGATGCTCGTTTCCCCCATGGTGAGCGGCGCGCTGCTTACGATGGCTTCAATCGAAACCATTTTCTTCATTGATGTGATTACAGCTGCAATTGCCATCTTCACTTTGCTGGCATTTTTGAAAATTCCAGCACATGCGAAGGCATTACAAAAGCAATCAACCAGCTATTTCACCGATTTGAAAGAAGGGTTCAGTTATATCAGGAATCATGACTTTCTTAAGAAGTTCTTTATATTTTTCGCATTTTTCTTCGTGCTTGCCGCACCTGTTGCATTTCTTACACCGCTTCAGGTCACACGCTCTTTCGGGAATGATGTTTGGCGGTTGACTGCGATAGAAATCACTTTTGCCATCGGAATGATGCTAGGCGGGATTTTCATGGCTTCGTGGGGAGGCTTTAAAAACAAAATCCATACGATGACACTTGCGAGCCTAATAATTGGGGCCTGTACTTTCGCTCTTGGAATCATCCCCGTTTTCTGGATTTACTTGATCATCATGGGGGTAGTTGGATTGGCGATGCCCATCTTTAATACGCCGTCCATGGTCTTGTTACAGGAGAAGGTCGAGGGTGATCTTCTTGGGAGGGTATTTGGTGTTTTAGGGATGATCTCGACTTCGATGATGCCCCTGGGAATGCTTGTATTCGGACCGATATCCGACATCATTAAAATTGAATGGCTGCTTATAGGAACTGGTTTATTGCTGTTCATACAAGGCTTTTTCCTGCTGGGCAGCAAAGTGTTGATCGAAGCCGGAAAACCAATCTCGAAAGACGCCCCCGAGTAATGGTACACAGAACGCCATGTGAGATGAAGGAATGGAGCCAGAAGGGTATTGGAAATTAGGCAGCACTCCAGTTATTTATTCTTGGCACACCATGAAAGTCATCATTAGATTGGCTAAGGAGGAAAAGATGGATTTTTTGGCAAAAGTATTTAATTGGATGGTAATTATCGGAATGATTCTGCTGCTAGGACGACTGCTTACGATGGCGTTTTTATTACTGGAAATTCCATTTACGACCTTTTTTAAGGACTACAATCTCATTTCGATCATCATTTTACTAATAGGTGCAATGGGTCAGCAATTCACCAAGCCGGGTAAAAAGTAAATGAGTAATCACCATTACTTTTCATGAAAAGAATCAGCTTCGAATTCAAAAGACCGGCATACATGATTTTAAAACAAGACTCGATTATCCTTGAATTTTTTTTACTGAAACCCTCAATAGATTGAAGAAATTTGCGACACTCCTGCCGAAAAACTGGCTAGCCGAGACCCCACAGGCGCTAGCTTTGATGCGGCTTGGCAGACAGTCGGCGGAAAGGGAACGGATTTCTGAAATCAACTGGGGTTCGAGTTGCCTACAAACCGAGGCCGGTATATTCTATCATCGGTCTACAGTTTGTTAGGGTTAGTCGTGTTCTATCAAATCTTAAATCAAAGGTGATTGTTGGAAAGTGTGTGCCCTAGGTTCCAATCAACGTTTAAATTGTACAACTGACTTTGTTTTTCGGGACACGAATGCATTATTTTTTCGAATCATTTTCACTGACATGCATTTCTTGTTTAATTTCATTCATTCTGTTTTTTCCCCACTCATACATCATTTCAACGATCGGCAGCAAGGTCATTCCAAGGTCAGTCATGGAATATTCGACTTTTGGAGGGATCTCGGGATAAACTTCCCGATGCACGACGCCGTCTTCCATAAGTTCACGTAATTGATTCGTTAAGATTTTATGGGATATTTTCGGGAAAAGCCTTTGAAGATCACTGAATCGGTGCGGGCCTTCTACACCTAAATGCCATAGAATGACGATTTTCCATTTGCCGCTGAATATGGATAAAGTAAGTTCTTTTTCGCAATTATAATAGCCGTTTAAGATTTTTTCTTTGATTTCATCTCTTAATGTTTCTGACATGGACATTAGCTCCTTTTTAATTTCACCAGTAACCTTTAGGTAACCTCCGCACATTAAAGTGCATTCTTCACAGGGCCGATAACCAGCGTTACAATTTGAGTAGTCATCACACAATTCAATCGAGGAGGCAACATAATGAGTAAAAAAGCATTACTAATTATACCACCAGAACGTTTTAATGAAGATGAATTATTTCAGCCGAAAGAAGTTTTGGAAAATGCAGGAGTGGCAGTAACAATAGCCAGTACGAAAACAGGTGAAATAACTGGTGACTATCAAGGCAAGGCGTTGGCAGAGGTGATCTTTCCTGATGTTTCAGCAAGTGATTATGATGCAGTTGCTGTAATTGGGGGTTCAGGTACGAATGATCATCTATGGGGCAACCAAGAATTGCAAAGCTTTTTGAAACAAGCACATGAGCAAAAGGTTCTTGTATCGGGAATTTGTGCAGGTTCTGTTACAGTAGCGAAAACGGGTTTACTTTCCGGCCGCAAAGCTGCTTGTTACCCTGTTGATGTTCAAATTGACGAATTGAAAGCCAATTCCGTTGAATATGCAAACCAGCATGTCGTTGTGCATGATGATATCATCACAGGTGATGGTCCGGATGGCGCAAAAGAATTCGGTGAAAGCTTAGCCGCAGCATTACGCTAGATTCCGTATTACTGCTAACCCTATTATTACCCATGTGAAACCCTTGGATTCTATACAATCCAAGGTTTTTTTATATTTTCGTATATATTCAGTGACGGAAATAGTGGGTTTTTTAGAACAAAATGAAGTGATGTAATAAAGCGAAAATGGCTTGATTATAGCAGTTTTAGCATCATTTGGAACGATGGGATGTGATTTTGAAAATAAAATTATGTCTTATGACCCACGAGTTTATCCCTTATTGGCAATTGACAAGATTTAATTAGGTATATAGTATGTTTATGTGGAAAAATAAAGCAAGTGATCGTAAATAAGGAAGGATCCATTTTGAGCATATATTGAATCTTTGTTTTCACACAGGTAAGCGAGGGCATTTGCAGGTCAAATAAAAGGGGGAAATTATCAATGGGAAGTTCATCGATTGACAAGAAAGAAAAAGTGAAGAGAAGGATATCGCTTCGGATAAAATGGTTATTATTTATATGTACATCCGTTTTACTAGCTATAGTCGTATCTGTTTCGATAATGGGGGTGAAAGTGACCTCCATTTTTAAAGAAGATAGTATATCCATCAACAAAAGCTCGGCCCAAAATGCAGCGGCACAAATCAATTTGAGCATGGCCACGTATGAAAATTCGCTAGAGCAATTATCACAGCTGGTTTCCAATCAGATTAAAAATGGTGATTCAATCAAGGATATCCAAAAAACGATAGAGGCATTTCAAAAGAACAATGAAGACTTAATTTCTGTTTATTATATGGATGGATCGGATGGTTCCTTGTATGCTTCGCCCCAAATGGATTTCAATCAGGATGCAAGGGAGACTAAGACTTATACGCAGCTGACCGAAAGACCGGAAACGAAATGGATGGATGTGTATAAGGATGGAGTTTCAGGGATGATCATGACGTCCGTTGTCACGCCTGTTTTATCGGAAGGGAAAATGGCAGGGGCCCTTGGTTATGATATCGACCTTTCGACAATCGGGAAAATGAGGGCAACGATCGAAAAAGAGTCTACTAGCAATCTGGTTATATTGGATTCACAAGGTTTTATCGTGAGTTCATTCATGCAGGGGATGGACGGGAAGAACATGAATCCTGAAAAGAGCGGCATGGAAGAAGGTGTGGAGGATTTCATGGCGGATACTGACCGATTCAATTCAGAGTTCAAGTGGGTTGCCGACATGTATAATGGGGACGCCAAGGCGAATCAGGCCTTGACGTTGGAAGGTGAAGATTATACAGGTGAACTGAGTACGGTCCCTGAAGTGAACTGGAAGGTATTGTCGCTCACTCCAGACAAAATACTGCAATCAAAGCTCGATGACATTAATAGAATCGTAGTGATATCAGGTATTTTAGGTCTTCTATTCGGGACTGCATGTGCTCTTTATCTAGCAGGAAAGTTAACGAAGATCATGGCCGACTTCCAAAAAATCATAGAAAAGACGGCGAATGGGGATTTAGTGTCCGAATTTGCCATTAAATCCAATGATGAGATTGGGGACTTAAGCAAAAGCTATAACTCGATGCTCGGGAAATTAAGAGAATTGGTTGCCAAGGTAAACGGAAATGTGGAATCGGTGACAAAGGCCAATGCCGGCTTAAGCCAAATAGCTGCTGAAAATAGTGCGGCCATTACAGATGTTTCACGTGCGATAGAAGAGATTGCAGCGGGTGCATCGAATCAATCTGAACAAGTGGAGCATGGTGCAGGCACGATTCAGGTTCTTAGTGGCGAAATCGATGGGTTATCAAAAAAATCGAGTGAGACACAATCCGTATTGAAGCTTGCATCCGAAAATATAGAGTCAGGGAAACATCAGGTAAGTGGTTTGGAAACGTCATACCAAAAACTTGAAATGGCATTCGAAGCTGTTACCAGCATGAGCTTAAGACTTGTGGAAAAATCTAAAACCATTTCCGATGTCACGAATGCCATTTCGAAAATATCGGAACAAACCAATTTGTTATCACTGAATGCATCCATAGAAGCAGCAAGGGCAGGTGAGTCCGGCAAAGGGTTTGCTGTCGTGGCGAATGAAGTGAGGAGCTTAGCTGATGATTCAAAAGAAGCTACAAAAAACATTCAAGCCATCATCCAAAGCATTCTGTCAGATACAGAGGAATTGCTGAGGACGACCAATGAAACGAATCAAATCAGCAAGGATCAGAAAAATGCCGTGATCACGGTTAGTGAAGCCATGAATGAGCTGGAGGATTCCGTCGCGAGGATATCCAATTCGATTCAGGAAGAAACACGATCCATTGAAAGCATCAATCAACAGAAAGAAACGGTCATTAAAGTGATAGAAGAAATCACCGCCGTATCTCAGCAAACGACTGCATCATCAGAGGAAATTGCATCATCGATGGAGGAACAAGCCGCTTCATCCAATGAACTAGCTCAATATACACAGCAGCTTACACAGTTGATAAATGATTTGGAGCATGCACTTGGGGAATTCCAGGTGAAGAATTAGAGGAACGGAAGCCATAAGCGTTGCGAAAAGGGGAGGCCACTAAGTGGTTCCCCTTTTTTGATGTATTGCATTGCCATTGACCTTGATTTCTGTGAGCAGGGCATCTCTCTTTTGTGGACAAAATCACTAGAAGTACAAAAGTACAATTTAGAGGAGATGGTCAAGTATCCATGCTTTTTTTACAAAGGGGAATAATATATAGAAATCGGACAAGTAGGGTCCAATGGCTCAAGGCCCAAAAAGGGGAGAACAACATGCATTACGAAATAGGAATGACTATTTTTGTGTTTGTCATGACAATGATAGTTATATTGTGGAGGCCAGGAGGTATCAATGAAGCATGGCCAGCTTCAATCGGTGCAGTGATAATTTTGCTGACTGGCACAGTATCCCAAGGCGATATTTTGGATATCATCAATAAAATCGGGGGCGCATCGATCACCATCATGGCAACGATTGTCATGGCAGTCATCTTGGAAAGTTTCGGCTTTTTTCACTGGGCTGCTGCGAGACTTGCCAATCTTGCCAGAGGGTCGGGGTATCGCCTGTATTGGTACATTCAATTATTGTGCTTTTTAATGACCTTGTTATTCAATAACGACGGCAGCATCATGATTACGACCCCCATCTTGATCTTGCTTTTGAAAAATCTCAGATTAAAACCACATGAAGCCATCCCGTATCTTTTGAGTGGAGCATTGATTGCAACAGCTTCAAGTGCGCCTATAGGCGTGAGTAATATAGTCAATTTAATCGCTTTGAAAATAGTGCATATGTCGCTTTATATGCATACTGCCATGATGTTTGTACCTGCAACTTTAGGGTTGATCTTCATGTCATGGTTGATGTTCGTAGTGGTCAAGAAAAAACTGCCCAAGAAACTGCCGAATATTTCTTATGACATTGAGGAAAGTTTCTTCACTAAGAATTTCCATCCTTTAAAGGGAAAAATGACGGTTGAAACAAAAAGGCAACGCACAAGATTCATGTTGAAAGTATTGCTCTATGTGTTCGTGGTGCGCTGTTTACTCTTTGTAGCTTCTTATTTTTCCATTCCAATCGAGTGGGTTGCTGTACTTGGCTCTTTATCTTTACTGATCTGGAGATGGTATCATTTACGGACAAACCCTGTCGATATCCTAAAAAAGACCCCATGGCACATCCTGATATTCGCATTCTCCATGTATGTCATCATTTATGGTCTCCATAATGTAGGACTTACAGCCATGCTCGTACAGATATGCGAACCGATTGTAAATCAAGGGTTATTGAGTGCGAGCTTTGTCATGGGAGGATTGGTTTCGGTTCTATCAAACATCTTCAATAATCATCCGGCATTAATGATAGGAACCATTACCTTAACCGAAATGGGACTAGATCCGATCACATTAAAAACTATCTATCTAGCTAATATAATCGGTAGTGACATGGGATCATTGTTATTGCCCATCGGTACTCTTGCCTCACTTATCTGGATGCATATCCTGAAACAATACAAAGTGAAAATAAAGTGGAAAGATTATTTAAGTGTATCCCTGATAGTCATACCAATTACGACAGTGGTGACACTGCTCTTATTATTTTATTGGGTGCAAATGATTTTTAGCTGAATAACCCCCCTAGGAGGAGATAGTAATGAGTGATGCGTTTGCATTACTGGGTAAACAGATCGATGTCCAAATCTCAGGAAAAAAAACGTTCAAAGGAATTCTAACTGATCTGAGCACGGATATTCTAGTGTTGTTCAATGGACAGCAGTTTTTGTATTTTCCTATGCTGCACGTCCATAGATTCAATCTGAGTACAGAGATAGATAACGAGATTAAAAATCCTATGGAGTCCCCCATGATGGAAGACATGGCGTCGATTTCCTATCGTAAAACACTAATGAATGCAAAAGGAGTTTTTTCAGAAATCCATGTTTCTGGACACATTCCTTTACACGGCTATATCACCAATGTTTTCAATGATTACTTTGCATTCTACTCGCCTGTATATAAAATGATGTATGTCTCGCTGCATCACCTTAAATGGCTTACTCCGTACAATCAAAATGCCACACCCTATACACTCAGTAAAGAAAGTTTTCCCGTCAACCCTTCAGATGTACCGATGCTACGTTCTTTGGAAGACCAATTAAAGAAAAATGCAGGAAAGCTAGTAGTATTTGATGGGGGAGAGGACCCGATGAAAATCGGTATGCTTAAAAAGGCGGAAAACAACTTGGTTGAATTAACGACAGCCAATGGAGATCATGTGTTTTTGAAGCTTTCACATATTAAAACGGTGTACATGCCATAGATTCATAGAAACGAGGGGAAGGCCATTTAAGCTTTCCCCTTATTTTCTTCTGCTAGATGATGGGTGATACCAATGGATTCGGGTTCCTTCCGGTTGATCTGTCATATGGAGTCCGGCGGGTCCATCAATATTTTTATATTTTGTAAAATGAGAATTTCCTCATGCTCCCTATTAGAGATTGCCAAGCTTAATGTGCAGTTCATCACGTTACAGCAAGGGCTTGTTTATGCCAAACCTCAAATACGTTGCCCCTCCTAAACGATGTTGTATATCTTCATTCCTATATCGTTAGTACGGCTTTATCATCACTGGCCTAATCTAACTTATTGTACAAAAAAATAAAATCTTCGATGTCCAATCATGAACATTTCTCCATGACCTGGGTAGCTCTAGGGAAAGTCACACGTGACGGTAAAAGAACACAGTATAGGAATTATGGTTTATTTTTAAAGTGATTTATTGAATCGGATGGATGATCATTTGTGAAAAATAGTCTAAATGTTTTATTTGATTCGCCGATAATATTATCGGAGTGAGAGTTAAGGCTCATCTTTTCAGGCGGGTGATAGGATAAAAGATTCATTTGATGGAGTTTGCTTGAACATCTTGTATTTAAAAATATTTCAGCTATTAAGGAAGGGTTAAAATGTTTAATGGAAAATTAAGCGGTATGATACTTACATTGTTATTCATGGTCAATTTCACTTTTTTACCTGGCTTAAAGGCCGAGGCAGCAGATCCTGTGCATACTGTAACCTTTGGCGAAACGGTAGAATCGATTGCCAAGACATATGATATATCGGCTGAGCAATTAATGAAAACGAATGGTTTACCGGATGATAAGTTATTTGCGGGCCAAAGGTTGACAATCATTCATACGGCGTATACTCCTTCCATCTATCAATGGTCGGAGAGAGGGAAAAAAATTTCAAACTATGCGAAATCCTTTATAGGATTTAAAAAGACAGCTGGAGAGGAGACGCCTGAAAAAGGGTTTGATTCGAGCGGATTGATTCATTGGGTGCTTTCCCGGCAAAATGTGCCGGTTGACCGTTTGACAATAGATGGTTTTTATAAGCAAGGGATGGATACAGCCACTCCAAAAGCGGGGGATATTATATTCTTTCTGGAAAAAGACAGCTTAAAAGTCGTGACTGCGGGTATTTATGTCGGCAAAAACCAATTTGTCAATTCTGGATATGGAGCAGAAACGGTTCAGGTGAGATCCACTACAGAAGATTACTTTGCAAAATACCAAGTGGCGTACAAAACATATACGCCTAAAGGAGAGCATATCGTCCAAACGGGAGAAACGCTTAAAAGTATATCGGAGAATTACAGCATTTCCATGAGTACGATTAAAAATCGTAACGCATTAAGTACGGATGAGTTGATGCATGGGCAGTATCTTCAACTATACAGCAATCCGTTGTATCCGTTTTATGTAAACCAGGAGGCTGCATATGATAAAGCATATGATGTCATCAAGTATGCATACACTCTACGCGGATTCAACTATGTTTTCGGGGGAGAAGATCCGATGATCGGAATGGATTGCAGCGGATTCATTTATTGGGTCATGAAGGAACAGGGCCTTTCAGTAAAACGGGGATCTGCGGCGGATTATTTCTCCTTACTGCCCAAAATCGAAAATCCAAAGGCAGGGGATTTAGTGTTTTTTAGGGACACAGGAACAAGGCTGGGTGTGACCCACGTAGGTATTTATCTAGGTGATGGCCGTTTTCTCCATACAACGGAAAACACTGGCGTTCATATCTCCAATCTTTCGTCAGGTTATTTTGCCGAGAAATTCGAAGGCTTCGGTCAAGTTCAAAGCCTTATGGACTAAGAAGGCCATTCCATCTGTTTATATTCAAGAGTCGCTTTTTCAACGGCAGTAACGAACCGTTGAAAAAGATAACAGTGATTGTCCCTGTTTTTACTGGTAAAGTCATCACCTTTGAAAAAGCTTTTTCTGAGCTTAGTGGAAAAGTTCCAATTGCACGCCTGAACCCGTTTTGGATATGTTGGTGATGTTGTTTCCTTTCATCCCTGAAAGGTGCTGCGGTGCATGATCAGTTTGAAATCCAGCTTTGGTGAGGCATTGCTGTATCAGGTTCTTAAAGGGTTCGTTCCTTCCGCCAATGTAAACCAGCGCATGATGTACGTCGTAGTGGCCATGGATGGAAAGGGTGGTTTGTGCGTTCGATGCAATTGAAATGCCGACCGGTTCATTGAACAAGCGGGAGGTTATATGGAGGACCTGGTTACCCCTTGGTTTAAGACCTTCGAATAAATAGGTGCTTGCACAAAGTCTCTCTCCAAGTGTGGCTGCAATCTCGCTAGTTCCTGGTTCTATGTTCCCGCCATGTATGGCAAGTACTGCAATATCAGGGTTCCTGTGATGAACGATGATACGGTAATCGAGGTCTTCTTGTTCATTTTGCTTCAGTTCAATAAAATCAGTATAGTTTTTTTCCTTCATGGTTATCCTCCGTATCTGTACGGGTTTTAATCTTTCACCATTTGACGGCAAAATAAAAAAAGCGGGGATGCCCCGGCTTTTTTCATTTTTCGACAGTCGTATATTGTTCTATCTTTTTTTGCTCGTCGGGTGTTAAAGTTTCTGTCCGTTTAAACGTATTCATGGTCACAAGCAGGGCAGCTATTATAAAAACGGGTATGACCCAGCTCGTTATTTTTTTTACGATATTCATATTTTAAGTCCCCTTATACATCGCTAAAATTCATATGATATTTAGAAAAGGAGGAGCTGGATTTGCTCGTTTATTGCTGAGCTTTCCAGCTTCCATTTCTTCGTTCATCCCCAGCTCCGGATAATTGTCCATTTTGCTCGTTTTTAACAAGTACTTGAACACCGCCATAATACATGGGAGAAATCTTCTGAATGACTTCATATCCTGAATCTTCCAAGTCGGATATTATTTCATCGGAAAGCCTGGATTCTGTATAAATCTTCTTTCCATCAAAGACGAACCGATTACGGTCGACAATATCCTGAAATGGGCCTTCATTCTCTGTGTAAGAATAAAGAACCTGCATCAATACTTGCGGAATCCTATCACCGCCTGGTGAGCCGATCCCAATCGATTCCTGCCCTGGTTTCTTGAGAATGGTCGGAGCGGTGAACGTTCTTGAACGTTTATATGCCTCTTGAGAATTCAAGCCTGACCGGAAATTTTTCATTTGATCGTTAAGGAAAAATCCATTCGTATAATTCCCAGATCCGAAAAAGTTACTGAGCGTATTGGTTGTGGAAACGACAGTGCCATACTTGTCCATTATCACAAAGTGTGTCGTACTTTCATGTTCTTCTGAACCATTCGATTCTTTATCTTCCCATTTTTCACTTTTGATCTTATTTTTAAGATTATCCAAATGAATGGGGGAGAGCAATTTTTCCGCTTTAGTGTGACTTATTCCATCTCCAACATGGGCGGACCGATCTTGATAAGCAGTATCCGTGATGCCCCCCAAGACTTTCATATAAGCTGATTTGCTTGAAGAATCACCTAGGTTCATTTCCTCGGCGAGCTTTAACATTTCGAGAACAGTAATTCCTGAAAAGGGCGGAGGGGCGGTAAAAACATCATAACCGGCAAATGCTCCTTGGACCGGCTTACGTTCTTTCACCTCATAGCGTTTTAAATCCATCAAGTCGATATCTGATTCTCTTTTAATATCCCGCGCTATTTCCCCTTTATAAAAACCATCAGGACCTTCCTTTTGAATCTGCTTCAATGTTTCAGCAAGTCTTTCTTGGACGAGAGTTTTGCCTGGCTCCATGGCATCACCATCTGGATAAAAAAGAGAAGTCGCATCGGAAGATATCCTTGGCTGTGCTGCTTCTAAGCGTGATGATAACGATTCGTTGACTTCAAATCCATCTTCAGCCAAATCTATCGCCGGCTGAAGAAGATCCTCCATCGGTACACTCCCATACTTATCACTTATAACCTGCATGCCGGCCACTAAGCCTGGAATCCCTGTATCGTGTCTTGAACTTGGGTCTTCCGGAGAGGATTCACGATAATCGATAAAATTGGGATCGCCGGATTCCGGGGCAATCAGCATACCGCCGCCGCCGCCGACGCCAGATCCATAAGGTTCAACTACACCTAATACATAAGATACGGCAATGGCGGCATCCGCCGCCGTTCCGCCGTTTTCCAATATATCCATCCCGACATCTATTGCGATTGGGTTTGAAGAACTGACCCCATATGATTGTTCCGTTTTACTCTCTATCGGATCATTCGTGTCAGAAATAGGGGGTGTCTTCGAACATCCAGCAATATACATGAGCATGCTAAGGGATATGAGTACTTTTCCCGTCATACGGTTAATCATCGGTTGTTCCCCCTTTTCGTTGAGCTTCTAAGTTGTGTGTCTTCATTCTTCAAATAGTAGTAACAAAGCGTTCCTTACTGAATGGGTTGCGTGTCCAGTTGTTTAGCCTGTGCTGCTTTTTTCTCTTGAGCTGCTTTCTTTTCCATTGCTGCCTTTTCCTCTAGTTCACGTTGTGCCTTATGGTCGATTACCTTTTTGTGATTCAAGGTAATCTCGATGCGATCTTCTTTTTTCGACCACTGGACTTTTTCACTCGTTTCCTTCGTCAACTGTCGGTAAACACGTGATTTGTCGATTGAAGAGGCAGCTGGCCTTGGTGTTGCTTCTTCAATTTGCAGTGGTACAACATCGATTGTAGCTTTTCCGTCTTCCGCTAAATGGTATTGAACCATGGCTGAATCTTTCGTGCGTGTCCAGCCTTGATCGAATATGAAATTTCCTAAGCTATAGAAAATGATTCCATCTTTATACACATCAAACGATTGAAGCACGTGGGGGTGATGGCCGATGATGATGTCAGCGCCCGCATCGATGATACCTTTAGCCAAGTCTTTTTGTCGATCGGTTGTTGATGTTGAATACTCTTGTCCCCAGTGCATATTCACGACAACCAAGTCTGCGTTGCCTTGCTTGGCATATTTTGCTTTGCCGATCATTTCAAATAATAAATCAGGATTGGAGTTCAATAGTCCAGCTTTACCATTTTTTGACACGTTATCCTTACCGTAAACATCTGTGAAGCCAAGTGTTGCGACACGTATGCCATTAACATCCGCATAGTCGATGCTGTTTTTTGCTTCCGCGGTGTTCGATCCAACACCTACATAGTGCATATCTGCACTTTTGAATTCATCAATCGTGTCAAGAAGTCCTTGTTCTTCATAGTCCATCATATGGTTATTGGCCAAAGACACCACAGAGAAGCCAGCATTTTTAACGGCTTCCACACCACTAGTGTTTGAGTTTAACCGGATGGGCGTATCTGCTTCCTTATAGTTAGATACCTCTTCTTTTAAAGCGGGATGTTCATAATTCCCACTGACATAATCCGAATTGGCAAAATAGGGCTTCATATACCGGAAGAGGTAATCATACCCGTGCCTTTCCGTCACTTCTTCAACATAACGTCCCATCATCACATCACCGACCATTGTCATCGTCAATGGTTGATCGGAATTTAATTCGACTGTTTTCACTTCCTCAGCCCGTCCGATCCATGTGGTAAGAACTAAAGCAATTAGTAATATAGGTAGTATGATTCCAGTGTATTTAAGATTCTTTTTCTTCGTGCGTTTAATAAAGATAAGTGTTTTTTCTTTTGCATTTAAAGTCCGTTTCATTTTTTGCACCTCAGAATAGGTAGTACACGTTCATTAAACCGAATGTTAAGCCGGATAATAAAAGCGTGCTGCCAAGTGTCAATGGCATTCCTTGTCTTTGTATGGTATTCGCTATCAATCCAGGTACGATTATACCGATTCCCCGAAACTCGAATATTTCAAAGGGCATGACAGGGTAGACTAAGTCCAACAGGAGCTTCAAGCAAATCCCGGTCACCATCATGGCGGCGAATTTTCTTCTTCCATATAAAATCACCCATCTTGAAAGGCCGTGAGTGACGATTAAATAAGTGACGACACTGATGATCAAGATGGTCAGCATGATTTCCCATTGATCAAATACTAATGCCAAGTAACCTGGCACGATAAGTCCTGCGGGTACGACACCCGTCTTTTCTGAAAATATAAGGCTAAGCGTTACTCCCAGTACTAGGGCTACATATAAATCCGATCCAAACATTAAGGTTCCTCCTACTTAACTTGCTTTTTGCTTTGTTTTAGATTTCATGAATGCTTCTATTAATGGTTCCGCTGCACCGTGAATATTCCCGACACCGTAGACGATGCGATTTTTCATCAATGGGCGGAGACGGGCCACGATTTCTTCAGTTGACCAGTTTTCTAAATCCCAATATTCTTTAGTATCCAATTTCCCTTGCTCGAATACCCTTGTAATCGGTGACGTGGTTTCACCAATGGCAATGACGATTTCAGATTTTATGTAAGGCAATACATCTCTAGCAAACTGCTCGGTACGGTCCACACGGTCGGCACGGCAATTCATGATGACGATAGGAGGTTCTGTGCTGTATCCGAACGTATTGACACGTTCCCATATGTTCAGCGTCGATGACGCGTCATTTGCAGCAAAGCCATTGACAAAGAAAGTTGGCTGGATGGGATCTCCGAATTTGGTAATCCGCATGGCACCTGGATCGGGATGCGCATTCAACATGCCGCGAAAAGCCGTTTTTTCATCAATGCCCAATGCTTCAGCAACGGCCAAGGCCAGTGATGCATTATCCGGAAATACCATATAGTCAAATTCACGCAGGAAATCTTCCGATATTCTGGAATTGTCTGCAACGATCACTTTTGTGTTGCGTTCTTTGGCAATTTGCTTGAAAAAGTCCAAATATTCACTTTCGATGGTTATTAAGTGACCATTATGGGGAATGGTAGCAGTGAAGGCTTCAGCAACCTCATCCAAAGTCGGTCCCATGACATCCATATGGTCTTCCAATACATTCACGATGACCCCAATGTTTGCTTGGATCATTTTGTTTTGGAAGATTAGTTGATAGTCAGGCTGTACGGCCATGCACTCACAAACCAGTGCTTCCGTGCCTAAGTCGGCAACTTCTTTAACTACACGCCGTTGTTCTCCTATATTGGGTCCTTCAGGGCGGCGTACAATCGGTTTTTCCTTGTCGGTAAACCAATAGATCATTCTTGCTGATGTTCCGGTTGTTTTACCTACTGTTTTGTATTTAGCTTCCTGGATCACACCTGTAATAAGGCGCGTTACAGTCGATTTCCCTCGAATCCCATTCACATTCACACGTACCGGGATGGAGTCGAGACGCTTCTGATGGCGTTTTTGTTCAAAAATGCCATAGCCAAGCAAAAAGATCGCACAAATAAATATTGGTGCCATTTTTTAACCTCTCTTTTTTGAAATATTTGATTTACTGAATACACACTACATGATTTTAAACTTAATAGGCAAGAGTCAATTATTCTATTGCAATATAGTTATTCTCATCTTTTTCAAATAAATGTATATTGGAGTGTAATAGTATCTAATGGATTAAATTGTTTCATGAGTACAAAGATATGTCTGGAAATCAAGGGAATCCTCGGTTTATTTACACTAAATTATGGGAAGTTAAATAAAAACCCATTTTGGTCAGAATCAAAATAGATTCATGAGCATTTAAACCTAATTCGTAATGGCTATATTTGAATAATAATTGTTTTTGAAAAGTGAGGTTTATTACAGTTTGTTAATTGTTTATACCCATTGTTTTACATAAACGTAACAATTTTTATGCATTTGTCATTCAATGTGAAATATTGCATCTAACGACTCAATTAGTTGAACTCTTTTGAATATGGATAAAGATGAGTAAAAGAACACATCTCTTTTTTTTGATATTTTCCGGTTTTTTCCTTAGGTAATACCCATTGGGTCTATCATTGATCCTTTACCTAAAACATGAAATAAACTAAAGTTAACCCATTTTTTTAAAAAATACCTAGTTTCTTCTATAGATATAGTGTTTATAGAAGAATGAAAAATAAAAAAAGCTCAGAAGCATTTCTGAGCTTTCGGCTTATATATTGTAAATGAATGGAATGGTCACGAATCTCGATTCATCCTGGAGATTTAACGTTTGTGGCTCTTGAGCTGCAGCCTGGGTAGCTGATTATGGAAGGAATCAAGTTAACTGGATTTCTTTCTGTCAGAAATTTCAAGGTTGGAGCCCTTTTTACCGCCATCAATCACATAAAGTCTAGGAGCTAATCTCCTTCTTTTTCTTTGATTGTCAGGATTCATCTTCATATAATTTTCGTATTCTTTGCGAAAGAATTCTTCGGTTTCCCGTTCCAGTGCTTTTCTTTCGTTATAATCTGTTATGAATTTGAAAAAACGTTTCATATGAATTCCTCCTTATGGGGTTAAAAGGTCTTAGTTTAATAGTAACATATCATTAGTGGAATTTAACCTTTTTATAAAAAAATGGAGTGAGAATCGTGTTTTTGTGTGAATTAAGTTGTGAACGGTTTGATTCGAGAAAGCATGCAATGGAACCTTCCTGGGTATATGTTCCCGTGCATGGTGTTGAAAGGAAATGTCGGGATTTGCAGTAGCAGATATTGGAAGTGGTGAGTATTTTAGTTAAAATATTCCTTTAATCAATTATACACTAAATATTCTGAAAACAAAGGAAAATATTCACTTCCGGCTTCTGCTGATAGATTTGTTTTTTATGATTTATTATTGTGTATAGTTATTTATTCCCCGAATATGCGAAAATGAAACAACCTTATAATTGAAGGAAAAGCAATTTCCCCCTATTCGGGAAATTGCTAGTGTCATAATTGGAACTTCTTAACCTGTTCAGTGAGCTGTTCTGCCGAAGATGCAAGTTCACTGGCATGATTCGTGATTTCATCCATCGAAGAGCTGGATTGCTGAGCGGAGGCGGAGACTTGTTCGATTCCTGCCGCGGACTCTTCAGAAACGGCTGCGATATCTTCAATAGCCTGATTGATTTTTTGGCCATTTGTGGAGATATAGTTCAATTCGTTTGTTATATGCTGAATTTTCATTTCCATATTCCCGACAGAATGATTGATTGTTTCAAAGGTTCGGCCTGTGAGCGTGATTTGTTTCGTGCCTTCATCCACTTGTGTATAACCATCTTCCAGGGAGTGGACGACCATTTTTGAACCTGTTTGAATGGCGGAGACAATATTGGTGATATCCCCAACGGAGTGTGTGACCTCTTCAGCGAGTTTCCGCACTTCATCGGCGACGACGGCAAAGCCCTTGCCATGTTCCACCAGCACGAGCAGGTTCTATGGCTGCATTCAACGTATACCCTTGATGACCAAGCTGCGAAATTGCTGTGATTGAGAATCGAGCCCTTTCACTTGCTCTACGGCATTTTTGACAATGCCATCAATACTTTGCATCTGTTGGACCGAACTGCGCATTAAAGTGGTGCCCTCCTTGGTCAGGGAAAGGATTTCGGTTGAACTTTTAGCTACATCCACCCCTTCTAGGTGGGCAAGCTTAATCCTGCCGGTGAAATCATCCATGATGCGAACCATTTCAGATGCCGGTTGGCTTGTGACTCCGAACCTTTCGAAAGTTCATACATCGTACTCGCTATCTATTTGCTGCCCTGTTGCCCTTCATTTGCTGATTGAGTCAGATCTTCGCTTTGGTTGGAAACAGAGTGCGAAACAATGAGCATTTTTTCGATCGTATCACGAAGGTGTTTCTGCATTTGATTGGCGGATACCGTTAGTTCGCCCATTTCATCATTTGACTTTTGCTCCAGGGGCTCATGATTCAGCTCTCCAGCAGCCACCATTTTCATCCTATCCCTGATTTTAAGGAGGGGGGTGGTAATGAGGTTGGCAGTAACAACCGCAAGGACTAGGCCGATAAGGACTGCCGCAATGGATATGATGATACTTGTCGTCTTAACCGATTTCCCGCTGGCGATGACGGTTTCACCTGAAGCGACAATCAATTCCTCCCGTTCCGAAGCAAGTTCCTTGAAACCCTCCATTACTTCATTGCTTATTGGCGCCACTTCATTTTTGAGTATCTCTTTAGTGCGTTCTTCATTTCCATTTTCATATTGTGGAAACACCCGGTCTACAATCATCGTCCTCCAATCCACGCTTTTCTCGATCAATTCCTTCGCTTTATCAGAATCACTTAAGGCAAGGAGATCCTCCTGGATGACCTGGCTTTCTTCAGTATATTGTAAGAACCCTTCTTTATAGCTCTCGTCTCCATAAAGAATATAGGCTCGGGCGTCTGCGGTTCTTTGTGCTAGATTGTATAGCAGCTTTTCGTCTTGGATAAGAAGCGGAAGTTCCTTTTCGATGATATCCTGGGAATATACCAGTGACTTGTTGCTGGTATAGATGTTGAATGCTCCTAAGATAACACATAAAGATATGATGAGTGAAAATGCCACCAATACCTTTGCTTTAATGCTTTTCAAATTATTGGACCCCTTTATTGATATTTTATTCACACTGTTTTCTCGGATAAATAAAAAGGATATTTAAGCAAAGAAAAGTTAACCAAATTTTCCATCAGATCTAATGTTCTCTTAATATAAACATCTTGATTTATTATCGTTTTCAAGTTAATATTGACTTGGAAAAATATAATGTTCCGCATTAAGGCGGAAGAGGTTCTAGCTACCCTCTCAAAAAAACTAAGGAGAAACAGTGCTCTATTCTTAGGGTGCTGTTTTTTTCCGTAAAAAGGAGTTTTATAGAAATGAAGAAGAAAGAAAAGGCAGTGGTTGTGTTTAGCGGAGGTCAGGACAGTACGACGTGCTTATTCTGGGCGATGGAGAGATTTGAGGAAGTGGAAGCGGTGACGTTTGATTATAATCAGCGGCATAGCTTGGAAATCGAATGTGCTCAAAACATTGCAAAGGAATTGGGCATAAACCATCATATCCTTGACATGTCGCTGCTGAACCAACTGGCACCAAATGCGCTGACGAGAAGTGATATTGCGGTGGCGGACGGAGAAGAAGGGGAATTGCCGTCGACGTTCGTACCAGGGAGGAATTTGCTGTTCCTTTCGTTTGCCGGAGTGCTGGCGAGTCAGATTGGAGCTAAACACATTGTCACCGGTGTCTGTGAAACGGATTTCAGCGGATATCCGGACTGCCGCGATGTATTCATTAAATCATTGAATGTGACTTTGAACTTGTCGATGGACCAGTCATTCGTGATTGATACGCCGCTAATGTGGCTTAATAAAGAGGAAACATGGGAGCTAGCGGATCAGCTAGGCGCGTTCGACTTTGTCCGCGAAAAGACCCTGACTTGCTATAACGGAATCATCTCCGACGGCTGTGGAGAATGTCCGGCATGTAAACTGCGGAAAAAAGGACTGGATGATTATGTAAGCAGACGGAAGGTGCTTTCATGATGTACGGTTTTACTATAGTGGATAAACTCCAAAAAATAGATGAAGATATTCAGCGCAGCCAATTGAAGTATACAAACAAGAGGGTTCTCGTGAGTAAGGAATTCACCTTTGATGCGGCACACCATCTGCATGATTATGAAGGGAAATGCAAGAACCTGCATGGCCACACGTATAAGGTCATTTTCGGATTAAGCGGGTATACAGATTCACGCGGGTTGATGATAGATTTTGGGGACATCAAGGATATATGGAAAAATGAAATTGAAATCCACCTGGATCACCGCTATTTGAATGAAACCCTGCCGCTCATGAATACAACAGCTGAAAATATGGTTGTCTGGATTTATGAAAAAATGGCCGAATCCCTTTCATTAAAAGAATATGAGGGTGCTAGAGTCGAGTTTGTCCGACTGTACGAAACGCCGACAAGCTATGCCGAAGCCAGACGGGAGTGGATGGAAAGTGAGTAAACTCCCGGTTATGGAAATCTTCGGGCCGACCATCCAAGGAGAGGGAATGGTCATTGGCCAAAAAACCATGTTCGTTCGGACGGCAGGCTGTGATTATTCATGTGCCTGGTGTGATTCCGCATTTACTTGGGATGGCACCGGTAAGGAAGATACCGTCCAGATGACGGCTAGAGAAATATGGGATGAGCTGAAGCGTATAGGGGGTTCCGGTTTTTCCTTCGTGACGATATCGGGAGGAAACCCGGCTCTGCTGAAAAACCTAAACGGCTTGATAGCGATCTTACATGAAAATAAAATGAAAATAGGTGTCGAAACCCAAGGGAGCCGATGGCAGGATTGGTTTCTCGATATTGATGAACTGACGATTTCACCTAAGCCGCCGAGCTCTGGAATGAACACGGACTTTACGGTGCTTGATCAAATCATATCGAACCTGGCTGATCGAAATCCCGATAATAATGTCTCATTGAAGATCGTCGTCTTTAACGAGGAAGATTATCAATATGCCAAACATGTACATGGGCGTTACCCGGAAATTCCTTTTTATCTGCAGGTCGGCAATGACGACAGCAAGACGGCGGATGATCGTCAATTGATCAGCGGTCTTTTAAAGAAGTACGAAGAGTTAATTGATAAAGTGATAGCGGATGATGAATTGAATGATGTGAAAGTGCTGCCCCAGCTGCATACCTATATATGGGGAAACAAGAGGGGCGTATAAAGAAAAGAGACGGAGGCAGTGTGAAGTGTAATCACACTGCCTTTTAAGCTTATTACAACCTTTGAATGTGTGTAGCTTTGAAGGATGATGTGTATTTAAGACCATATCCAAATAAGCGATCCATTCCAATATGCGCGGTCCAAATCAAACCAATCAGCATCCATGCATCCGACTTTAGAAAAATGGCTAGAAAAATCATGAAAATGGACAGGGTATAAGTATGAAATACGTTATAAACCTTGGCTCCAATCCGATCATTGATGAGATAGGCCAGCATGGAAACATCAGGCGATAAAATCAGTAGAAGGAAAATCCACCAGCTGAATTCATATAACGAATAGATGTAAATCACTGTTAAAAGGACAATGAGTCCTTCAATATGAAGGAATTTCTTTACCATATTAAAACCTCCAAAGTCTATTTGACCAATGGTCAATAATATTCAAAAAAATTATATGATGTTCCTGATGATATTTTTTACATGAAAATAAGCTAAGCCTTTTACATCTTGATAAGTTAGCTCAGAATTAATATAAAAAGTTATGAATCCGTGAAGAGAAAGAAAAATCGACCATATGGATGCAGGATTCAATTTGTTGTCCGTTAGGTCCGTCAGGGACTGGATTAGCTTTTCATATGTTTTATTAGAATCAAATTGAAGTAACTGCTGAATCTCTTTTTCCTTCGATAAAAACATGATGGAATAATGATTTTGTTGGGTTAAACCGAACTCCAAGAAGCACAATAAAATCTTTTCCATTTTTATAGAAGGATCATTTTCGGACATGATGATATCATCGATTAAATGATTCAATACGGAAAAATCCGTTTTTACCAAACTATAAAATATTTCCGCCTTATTTTTAAAATGATAATAAATGGCTCCATGGCTGCAATCCAATGATTTAGCCAATTGCCTCATTGAGACATTCGAATACCCTAACGTGGTAAAAAGGTTTCTAGCTTCATTCAACACCATGTCCCTGGATAACTCTTTACCTGCCGATTTCCTTGGCGACATCTTGTCACCTCCTAATTTATTGACCACCGGTTAATTTAGATGATAACTCACTAATTCAGAAATGTAAATTATTAGATTGAATTACAAAACTTTATTTCCGAAGGTAAACTTTACCGTTTAAAAATGAGGGCAAAGGTGAGGTTGCAGGTCATTGCCTATGGGTTATTCCCCGCAACCAGTTAACTTAAATACTAGTGGGTATGATATTCCCGTATCCATAGCAACAAACAGGTAATCAGAGGAAAAAATGGTTGTTCAGTTTATATTACTTTTTTTACCTATAATGCCGTTATATGGTATGATAAGGGATTATTAGCGCTGTGAGGAGATGAATAAATGAAAAAGAAATTCGGTTTTTTGTTATCCATTTTCATAGTCTTGACTGGCTTTTTTTTATTCACTAAACCTTATAAAAATAAAACAAAATCTGTAGAAGACTTTATTAAAGAGTATCCACGAAATCAGGTAATAATTCATGAATGATGATCATAGAGGGAGATGATGAGGACAATCCGGATGATATCGATTTGAATGATGAAGGGGAATTGGAAAAATTGGTAAAAAGGCATTATGAGCAAAGTCAAAAGGGGGAAATATTTTTTACAGAAAACAATCAGTGAAATCACCAACCTGTTATGAGTAAAACGAATGGGGGAGGCGGCAATTATTGATCGTTTTGGATAGTATCTATGGGGAACACATTGTAGAGGGAGTTCTGGAAGAACTGATAGTAAGCAAACCGGTCCAAAGATTGAAGGGGATACATCAAGGCGGGGCAAGTTATTTAGTTAATGAGAAGTGGAATGTCACACGATTTGAGCATTCAATTGGTGTAATGCTTTTAATAAAAACGCTTGGAGGTTCATTAGAGGAACAAATTGCGGGCTTGCTGCATGACGTATCCCACACTGCATTTTCACATGTCATTGATTTTGTTCTGGATTGTAAGGATGAAGATTATCATGAAAAGATATATGATCAAGTCATAACGGAATCCGAAATCCCATTTATGCTGAAGGAATATGGATATCATTGTAAAGTCATTTTTCAATCAAAATGGGAATTGCTTGAACAGCCAGCACCTGAGTTATGTGCCGATCGCGTAGATTATACTCTCCGGGATATGTATCAATATGGACATATCACAATCGAAGCCATTAAAGAATTTCTAGAACATGTAATCATAATAAATGGAAGGATGTATCTGGATAATATTGAATCGGCGGAATGGTTTGTGAAAACGTATTACAGCGAAGTTATTGATTTTTTCATGAACCCACTTAATATATATGGCTACGATATCTTGGCAAAGACCCTGAAAGTGGCTTTAGCTAAAAAGCTGATCAGCCTTGATGACTTACTCGGTACAGATGAAGAAGTCATGTCCTTGTTAAGCTTCACTGAAGACCATGAAGTTCAAAGCCTGTTAAAACGAATCCATGGTAACGTAAAGGTGAAAGAAGATCAAGTGGAATACGATATACATCTGAAAAATAAAATGCGTATGATAGATCCTTCCGTCATTCAAGGAACCCAATTAGTAAGAGCATCCAGTTTATCAGAAAAAGTAAAGAAAATGGGAATGGAAGCCTATAAAAAAGCTTCAAAGGGCATGTATCTCAAAGTGATTTCCGATTGATTTTGTGTCAACCTTGAGTTTTTTCTCGTAAACATCTAAGTATCCTCCCGTATAAAATTAGTTGATTTAGACAATCGACATCTAGGAAGGAGCTAGAATAACGGATACCTTATACATCTGAACCAGCACCCTTTAATCATTAAAAAACTAATGAGGCTCTCAAAGTAGTAACGCCGTTTTCCAAATAACCCTTTAAACAGGTCAATGTATAAACCCAACCTTCCTTTTGTCCGATCATTTTGTTTATTATTTCAGGATCGTCTTCACTCAATCCTGATTCGTTTACTTCAATAATTGTACTCGTATTATCCAACGTTTTTAGTGTAATGGTAACAATCGTTTCTTGATTATTTCCACCCCACGCAAACACGATTTTCCTATTTTCCTCGACTTCCACTACATTAATAACCACCTCAGCATCGTATTCGTTGTATCTCAATGTAAGTGTCCTGCCTTGTTCCCATCTTTCTGAACTGGATGAGAACCAGAAATTCCCGATTTTTTCAGGATTCACTATGGCTTCAAACACTTCATTAGCTGGCTTGATTATCTTAAATTTCGTAATTATTTGGGTATCCATACTTCCACTCTCTTTCGATTTGTTTTTATTGTTTTCCACTTTCCCAATCTACTGATATGGGCGGCAGGGTCCGTCCAGTTTCAAGCAAGCTCTTCAGGTTACTCAGAATAGCTGGCCATCCATTATTCAAGCCTTCAAAGGTATTGTCATCATATACGACATCTGTCTCCAAAAGCTCCTCGTGCCTAACGGTTAACTTTACAACTGAATCATCCATTTTCTGTAATTCAAAAGTGACCCGGGTAGGCTGCTCGCGAGGTGTTTCGTCTCCTGCCATGTTCCATGTAAACGAGAGCAGGTGCAGCGGCTCACACTTAAGTACATACCCGTGATCAGTAATCCGCCCATCTTCGAGTAAATATTTTACGCTTGATCCTTCTTGCCAGTCAGACTGTACATGCAATCCAAAGTGGTATTTCTTCGTGACTTCACCACTCGTCAAGGCTTCCCAAAGCTTCTCTGGTGTGGTTGCGATATAAATAGGATAAACAAACGTAGTTTTTTTCATCATTCTTTTTCCTCCTCGCGTTTATTCCTCATATCAAGTTCGCAGCATATCTCTACCAATGATTGTCCGCTTTTCATATACGACCGGTCAAGCAGTTTTCTACGACAGAAATCGGCAAAGTCATTGCATTGAAGAAGATTTGAAGTGCATTACTAATATCAAACGAATATACGCGGATACATATTAAAATTGACCATATGGAAACTTCTTGATTTCCAATCGTTTTCAAGCTACGATAAATAAGGAAAATGATAATCCGCTCGGGCGGAAGAGGTTCTAGCTACCCTCTCAAAAAAACTAAGGAGAACAGTGCTCTTTCTTAGGGTGCTGTTTTTTCTGTATAAGGAGAATTAAGAAATGTTAAGAATTTTATTGTATTTAGTATCCATCATCACGGCGAATGTGGTTACAGCAGCTTTTGCGCCATTACATTTTGGCATGTTCATCATTCCGATGGGTACTTTGCTCATCGGGGGAACCTTCATCTTTCGAGATCTGGTCCAGAATAAATTCGGCCGCACGAAGACCTATATATGTATCGTCACTGCACTTATTCTATCTGCGTGTGTATCATTTTTATTAGGAGATACGTTATTGATTGTATTTGCTTCCGCATTATCGTTCGTGGTCGCAGAAACAGCGGACACGGAAATCTATACCCGCTTAAAGCTCCCGATGAGTTGGAGGGTGTTTTATAGCGGAATCGTTGGAGGGTTTTTCGATTCGGTAATATTTGTCGTAATTGGTCTAAGTCCATTGGGTGCCAATATATTACCATGGGAAGCAGTACCCGCTGCGGTCATCGGCCAAATCATCGTGAAAACCATCATTCAGTCAATAGGTGCCGTACTTTTGGGACGAATCAATGTAGAACTGGAGAAACGAGTAGTCTCCAGTTAAATGGCAGGAGGGATGCACTACATGGATGGAACAAAAAAAGAAAAAGATAAATGCTATTGTCTCGAGGCGTTTCGTGAAAAATACGGCCCGCATGTTCAAGGGGAATGTATGAAGCTCTCCTGCGCCAATTATCGTAAGCATAAAGGAATAGACAAAAAAGGACCAAATTAGGTCCTTTTTTTTGCGTAAACGGAGTAACTCACTAGAAAACGAGCAAACTCATGTGTGCAATGCAAACTCACTAGTAAACGGTGCGAAATCATGAATGCAGCATGAATTCACGAGTAAATTGCCTAAACTCACGAGTAAAAGTGCAAAACTCACGAGTAAAACAGCAAAATTCACGAGTAAAACAGCAAAATTCACGAGTAAAAGTACGAAATTCACGAGTAAACGGTGCGAAATCATGAATGCCGCACAAACTCACGAGTAAACATAAAAAAAAGCTTCCTGCACCGTTTATTAAATGGGGCTAGGAAGCTTTGTATTTTGTTTAGAAGTGCTCTGTGCTTTTCCGAACTAGTTTTTCGAGGGTGAAAAAGCATTCTCGTTTCCGCTCAAGTTCGGTTTGTCCATTTTCGGTGACATGATAATATTTCCTGCGGCCTGACTCGGACTCTTTCCAATGGCCTTTTATGAATTCTTTTTTTTCTAACCGTTTAAGGGCGGGGTAGAGGGTGCCTTCACTTATTTGATATTTGCCCATGCTCATTTCCTTCAAGATCTTCGTGATTTCATAGCCGTATAGCTTTTTTTGTGAAAGAAGTGAAAGCAAAAGGAGGTCAATGCTTCCCTTCATTAATTCTTTATCCAAATAAAATCTCCTCCTTTTCATTTTTAAAGTGTAATACGTTGTACATCGTATCACAAGGTGCATTTTACTTTTCTAAAAAAAAATGGTTAAATGACGATTGCTAAATAAATTTAATCATAGTAAAATGTGCTTCGGAACGGATGAGTTGTGAAGAGTGTGGTAAGGATATTATATACATGATTTAATTGTTTTAATGAAAATACGGAATAGGATAGAAGATTCCCTACTCAAGGGGTATTAATTGATTTTTTTTCGAAAATCATTTAGATTCTATTTATCAACAAGAGCAAAGAAAGAAGGTCCTAGATAGATGAAAGTGAAAGCACCTGAGCCATTCACATATATTGGTGGAAAGAGAGCTGTTCTTTTACTTCACGGGTTTACCGGAAGTACAGGAGATATGAAAAAATTAGGGAAATACTTGAATGATCTCGACTATACTTGCCATGGACCTCTTTATAGAGGGCATGGAGTGTCTGGTGAGGAATTAGTTAAGACTGGTCCAAAGGAATGGTGGGAAGATGTAGTTAATGGCTATAAATTCCTTAAAGAAGAAGGCTATGAGGAAATTGCAGTTGTAGGAATTTCTTTAGGAGGAGTTTTCTCATTAAAAGTGGGAATTGAATTGCCTGTAATAGGGGTAGTTTCAATGTGCGCTCCGACGCAAGGGAAAAGTATCGATCGACAAAAGAACCGCTTGCTCAATTATGCACAGGCTTATAAGAAGTTTGAGGGCAAAGGCGCAGACCAAATTGCTGCTGAAGTGAAGCTGCTGGAGGAAGAGCCTATGCCTCAACTGAAAGATGTGCTGAATATTATAAATGAGACAGGTGAAAATTTAGATTTAATCACATCACCCACTCTTGTTTTACAAGGGCGCTTGGATGATCCCGATTATACGGAGAGTGCTACAGCGATTTTCAATGAAGTCGATACGCAGCATAAACACTTGATATGGTATGAAAATTCAGGCCATATTATCACATTGGGTAAGGAACGTGAGCAGGTGTATGAAGATGTGTATAAGTTCTTAAATACATTGAACTGGTCGGAATAATAAGCGGGTTTATAAATTCCCCTTTAAGTTAAACGTGTAAATTGCCTGCATTCATATGTAGGCTTTACACAATGCTTGAGGGGATTTTATTTTGGCTGAAAAGTGTTTTTTGCATCTATTTGTAGAAAAAGACCTTTAAGTTATCGTTATTATCAAGAGTAGCCAATAAAATATCGTTCACATCGGCATTATATGTTCTTTTGATTCTGTTTTTAAGCCATGCTTCGTCTTTGCCGCCCCGATTTAATTCTTTAGAATCGATCTTCCCTTCTTTAATAATCGTTTTAGGAAAAGTGAAGGCATTTGTTGCTAGGTGCATATCTGCTGGGGTGACAGCTTCATATTGAGGATATAAGAACAATGAAATGGTGCCACTCGGTTCCCATAGTGCGAGAGATACTTTTTGAATATCTTCGACTTTTTCTTTTCTTAATTCCGATAATAAAAAATCGATGGAGATTCGGGCCCTTGCTAAGCTTTTGTAAATGATTTGTCCATTTTCGATAAGTGGAAAGGGGGCAGAGTCAAAAAACCTTCGGATTTTGCCCCACTTAAGACCCGTAAACACACTAATTATATATAAAATAACTAAAACAGAGGTCGTAATCATTGATCCCTTCAAACCTAACTGTTCATCTGACAAAGGGTGGGCAAGAATGTTTCCAATAATTAATGCCATGATGAAATCAAGTGATCTTAACTGGGAAATGGACCGTTGCCCCATCAATTTAACCGAAAAAAGTAAGAAGAAGAAGGATATAATGGCTCTTAACGTCCACTGGATTGCAGTAAGAGTTTCCTGGCTATTAAAAAAGTCCACAAAAAATTCACGTCCTTATTTCCTGCAAAGGAAATGTAATGGTCAGTAGGATGACTGGGATGTTATTTAAAGACCGGGCCGTTTATAATTTAAGCCAGCTCCTTCTTAAGTATTCCCAACATCGGTCCTTCTAAGACTTTCTTGATTGTTTTCAAAAAATTTATATTAATATAACAACTTTAAAACGTATTGTAATTAAAAATAAACTGATTTAAAATGATATCTTTCCTAAGAAATTTATTTAAAAAATATCCTTGTATAATATCAGTGACGATGGTCTGATAGTTTCTACCTGGCAGCCGTAATGCCGGACTACAAGGAAGTATGAAAATAGAAGAGATGGACAGGTTTATGTTGGTTCGCTTGTGATCCATATAACATGTTTGAATGAAGCTCTTACTTTTTCACACTTTCTTCCTGCGGCTGAAGGTGTAAAAAGGTGAGGGCTTTTTATATAAAAAAAACGAATGGGAAATGATATAGCTAAAGGGGATGAAAGCATGTATTTCTTATTGAATATACTAGGTGTTTTAGTTGTAATGGGCATCGTTTACCTTTGTTCACCTAATAAAAGGAATGTTAAGTGGAAAGCCATTCTTACCTTACTGGTTCTTGAATTGCTTATCACATGGTTCATGTTATCGACAAAAATAGGTGCGTGGGTCATCAATCTGATCGCTTCATTCTTCACCTGGTTGATTGAATGTGCGAATGAAGGGATTTCTTTTGTCTTTCCTTCACTTATGGCCAATGAACAAGTGGATTTCTTTTTCAGCGCATTGATGCCAATTATCTTCATTATCACGTTTTTTGATGTTTTATCGTATTTCGGTATACTTACCTGGATCATTGATAAAGTGGGATGGCTCATTTCAAAAGTATCTGGTTTGCCAAAACTTGAGAGTTTCTTTTCGATTCAGATGATGTTCCTAGGAAATACCGAGGCACTTGCCGTTCTCCGCATGCAGCTCAGTGCAATTAAGGATCAGCGTCTATTGACATTTGGAATCATGAGCATGAGCAGCATCAGTGGTTCAATCATTGGAGCCTACCTGTCCATGGTACCGGCAACCTATGTTTTTGTAGCGATACCTTTGAACTGCTTAAATGCCTTGCTGATAGCTAACATGCTGAATCCAGTCGATGTCAGTAAAGAAGAAGATGTCGTTTATGTACCTTCCAAAGAGGAACGTAAAGATTTCTTTTCCACCATTTCCAACAGTATGCTGGTTGGGGCCAAAATGGTCTTCGTCATCATGGCAATGGTTATCGGCTATGTGGCGTTGACGGCCAGCGTAAACGGCATTTTCGGTTTCTTCGTGGATGGCTTGACCATTCAAAAGATATTCTCTGTCATTTTTAGTCCATTTGCATTCCTGCTTGGATTATCAGGACATGATGCCATGTATGTCGCTCAATTGATGGGAATCAAGCTGGCCACAAATGAGTTCGTAGCCTTGCTCGATTTAAAAGATAAAGTCAGTACACTGCCTCCGCATACAGTCGCTGTGGCTGTCACTTATCTGACGTCATTTGCTAACTTCAGTACAGTCGGCATGATTTATGGAACATTCAATTCCATTCTCAATGATGAGAAATCGAACATTATCGGAAGGAATGTTTGGAAGCTGTTGGTAAGCGGGATGGCTGTTTCCTTGCTAAGTGCCATGGTTGTTGGATTATTCGTTTGGTGATTTAAAACATGGGCATCCATTTTTATAAATGGATGCCCTCTTTTATAAGAAAAAAGCTGTGCAGGATTTTCCCATGCACAGCTTTTTCGTTTATTTCGTCAAATAGTTCTCCGTATAATATGGTTTATTTTCCTCATCGAAGGCAACTCCGACACCGAGCGATTCAAAATCCTTCTGTAATTTATTTTCCCTGTGTCCAATGGAATTCATCAGGCCTTCATGGGCAAAAATACTGCTATTCTGACCGGCAGCAAGGTTTTCCCCAGCCATTCGAAAATTGATTTTGTCATCTTCCATCCGGTCAAAAGGGGATTCTCCTTCAAGATTTGTATGGTTGAAGTATTGATTCACGGCCATATCTGAACTATGATCCTGTGCAGTGACCTTCACTTGTTTATCCCATGAAAGCACGGAGAGATCATGATTGACTCGTGAGGCATTGGTCAAATCGAATAATTGATATTCAAAGCCCTTCTTTAATCCGGGACCGGCTTCTGCAAAATAGCCGCTCTTTTGGTTTTCGAGTTTTGCGTCGATGATTTGGATTGCCGTGACTGTATTTTTCTCATGTTTGTCATAAAAAATGGTCACATAGCTATTATCCATTTCAAACATATCGTATTCGCCGCTGTCACTCCGAATCTGGTAATAGACGTTTCCTTTAAGCAGTTTTGTTACAGGCTCCCCCATTTTCCCGGTCACGGTTTCTTTGGGAGTGCCGCGTTTAATGCCTTCCTTTGAGGAAATCAAATCTTGGTTCGTATATAATCCAACAACTTTATTGTTGTTATCATAGGCAACCATGAAGAAGTTTTGATAATTTTCGTGATAGGCGAACCAATCTACGCCATATTCATTCCGCGTATTCCGTTTAGCTTCACCAGCCAATTTTTCTACATCATCCTTCGTGTCGCCAATTTCTATATTATGGACCGAAAAGGATGCATCAGCAGGTGCTTCCAGTGCTGGTTTTTTCACTTTTTCCGTTTCTTGCGATTCTTTTTCAGAAGCGGTATCCAATGTTTCCGTCAGTGTGCCAATCAGGCTGCTGACCCCAGTACTCAGTTTTTCCAACGCGGTTGAAACCTCGGGCCCGTTTATAAAGGAACGAACATCTGATGCAAAGGCACTAACCCCAGCTTTGAATCCAGACTCCTGAATATCCTTACCATATCCATACCATAATCCAGAGAGTAGGAGTATGAGGACCACAATATTAAACAATTTCCGCAAATCGTTCACTCCTGCTCTATCTAGGATATAGAATCCCGATTAATGAAAGATCATCTGCATCACACTAAAAACAGGTGGGGCACATAACAAAAATAGTGAACACAGAATGAGTATTTTTGAGGCCGTTTTTGGAAGCTTTTCCTTCCCTTTTCCCGAGTACCAGCCACTGAACTGAAGTTTATTTCTATACCAGACGAATAATAAAAGCAGTATCGCGATCGATCCTAGCCAGCCATACTGATTCACACCTATGTTTATATATATGCCGTTTATAATGCTCGAAATGATTGTTCCGGCTATCCCGAATATTAATATAATGCGAATCAATTCTAATAAGACCCTCATATGTCACTCCTTGGTTTCACCATTATACTTCTTCGATTAAAAAATAAAAACTTTAAGTGATGCAGTTTACATATTATACCAAAAAGAGAGAGGGGAATAAAACAGGTGCCTCTTACGAAGGTTAAATTTATGGGATATCAGGGCTAGCTTTCATTAATAGTTAAACCAGGAGAATTCTTTATAAACAAAAAGGATTAGACAATTCGAGCTAATCCTTTTTGTTTGGGATTACTTTAATGGATCATTCAAGACACTTTCCTCGAGAACGGAAAACTTATCCCCATACACCCTTGTTATGTGGTTTTCCCCCCATGTACATAGTGCGGATAGGATACTTTCCAAGCTTTTTCCATACTCACTAAGTTCATATTCCACTTTTGGGGGGACTTGGTTGTAAACGATCCGATTGATGACTTCGTCCTTTTCCAACTCCCTCAATTGTTGGGTCAACATTTTTTGGGTGATGTTCGGCATAAGGCGCTTTAATTCACTAGTCCGCTTTTTCCCATGGGTCAGATGGCAGAGGATAACGCATTTCCATTTTCCGCCCATTACTTCAAGTGTTGCTTCAACGGATATGTTGTATTTCCTTTTTTGCATGATTGGCATACTCTCCTTATTTAATAGGTACTAAAAGGTGCCTATATCACTTTAAAGTACGTACTGTTTTTTATTTCTATTATATCTCATAATAACATTTGCACACCGAATTCCACTGTACCATTTATAAAAAAAGTTGCTAAGGCAATTTCAATGATAGTACAAAATGACAAGAAGGAGAAGAGGATATGATTTCAAATAAAAATAGAAGTACATGGGCATTGCTGGCTTTAGCAATCAGTGCCTTTGCGATTGGAACAACTGAGTTCATCAGCGTGGGATTATTACCACTCATCTCTAAAGATTTACACATTACAGTGACGACGGCGGGATTGACGGTATCCTTATACGCCTTGGGGGTCATGTTCGGGGCACCTATTCTGACATCACTGACATCGAATATGTCGCGAAAGACTTTATTGCTTTGGATAATGATCGTGTTCATTGCCGGAAATGCATTAGCTGCTTCTGCGGCGACGGTCGGTGTATTATTGATCGCACGTGTCATTTCAGCACTTGCACATGGTATCTTCATGTCAATCGGAGCTACGATTGCCGCTGATTTAGTCCCTGAAAACCGCAGGGCGAGTGCCATCGCCATCATGTTTACAGGTCTGACGGTGGCAACGGTGACCGGAGTTCCTTTTGGAACCTTCATCGGTCAGCAATTCGGTTGGAGATACGCTTTCATCATCATTGTGGCAATCGGCTTGCTTGCTTTCATCGGAAACGGCATCCTCGTACCATCCGATTTAAGAAAGGCTGCACGGACCACGTTCCGTGACCAAATCAAATTGGTGACGAATGGCCGATTGCTGCTAGTATTCATCATTACAGCGTTAGGGTATGGAGGTACATTCGTTGTCTTCACGTACCTGTCGCCATTACTTCAGGAAGTGACAGGGTTTAAAGAAGGAACTGTGGCCTTGATTTTGCTAATATATGGAGTAGCCATAGCAATAGGAAATACCCTTGGCGGAAAATTCGCCAATCGCAATCCTATTAATGCCCTATTCTATATGTTTCTTATTCAGGCCATTGTACTTGTTGTACTGACATTCACGGCACCGTTTAAGATAGCTGGTTTAATTACGATCATTTTAATGGGATTGTTTGCATTCATGAATGTGCCGGGGCTTCAAGTGTATGTCGTCATGTTAGCGGAGCGTTTCGTGCCGGGTGCAGTGGACGTGGCGTCAGCCATCAATATTGCCGCCTTCAATGCTGGAATCGCCATTGGTGCCTACTTAGGAGGGGTGATTACGGATTCGATCGGACTGATTCATACAGCGTGGATAGGTGGAGTCATGGTGTTTGCAGCAGTGATTTTAACAGGCTGGAGCCGGGCCTTGGAAAGTAAAGACCGTACCAAGGGAACGGACAAAATAGCATAGGTTAAAAAAGTGATGCATGTTAGAAAAAGCATGCTATGCGTTATAAAGTATCGATAACATAAGTATCATTGCATCCCTTCAGCGAATGATGGAAGGTTCCTTGAAGGGATGTAATGATACTGATACTGATACTGATACTGATACTACTTAGACGCATTACAATCTATAAAAACAATGAAGAAAAAATTTGGAGGTAGAGTATAATGGTGAAAAATTTACAAGATACAACAACATTGCATAATGGCGTCAAAATGCCTTGGTTCGGATTGGGCGTATTTAAGGTGGAAGAAGGACCGGAGCTGGTAAATGCAGTTAAAGTGGCCATTAAACATGGTTATCGCAGTATCGATACGGCTGCCATTTATGAAAATGAAGAAGGGGTCGGCCAAGGAATCCGTGAGGGCTTAAAAGAAGCTGGAATCTCAAGGGAAGACTTATTCGTAACATCAAAAGTCTGGAATGCCGATTTAGGATATGAATCGACAATCGCGGCTTATGAAAAAAGCTTAAAGAAACTTGGCTTGGAGTACTTGGATTTATATCTTATCCATTGGCCAGTGGAAGGAAAATATAAAGAAGCCTGGAGAGCGTTGGAAACTCTTTATAAAGAAGGAAAAGTGAAAGCGATCGGTGTGAGCAATTTCCAGATTCACCATCTTAAAGATTTAATGGCAGATGCAGAAGTGAAGCCGATGGTCAATCAAGTGGAATGCCATCCGCGTTTAACTCAAAAAGAAGTACAGGCTTTCTGTAAGGAACAAGGAATACAGCTTGAAGCATGGTCTCCTTTGATGCAAGGTGAACTTCTGGATAATGAAGTTTTACAAGCTATTGCAACCAAGCATGGCAAATCAGTTGCACAAGTCATTTTGCGCTGGGATTTACAAAATGGAATTGTAACGATTCCTAAATCCACTAAGGAGCATCGTATTGTAGAAAACTCATCTGTATTCGATTTCGAATTGACGGAAGAAGAAATGAACCAAATTGATGAATTGAACCAGAATCACCGTGTTGGTCCAGATCCTGATAATTTCGACTTTTAATCACGTGGGAAGGAGAGGGACGGGATACCCGTCCTTCTTTTTTTATTGGATTACCGTATCGGCATTTACAATGACAGCTTCAGGAATCTGATTAGTTGACACGGTATTACTGAGATGATATAAATGCATGTGCATGCATTTTATAAAAAAGGAGATAAAAAATTATGAATGATTTATTTTCACCTTATCGAATAAAAGAACTTGAACTTAAAAATAGAATTGTCATGCCGCCGATGTGCCAATACTCCGTCGAAGCGGAAGATGGTATCCCAACAAACTGGCATCAGCAGCATTATGTAAGCCGGGCAGTTGGCGGCACGGGGTTAATTATAGTGGAAATGACCGATGTGGAGCCTGATGGGCGCATTTCGAATCGCGATCTTGGATTATGGTCCGACGACCAAATTGGAGCTTTCTCCAAAATCGTTAAGGAAGTACATCAATACGGTGCAAAAATCGGGATACAAATTGCCCATGCAGGCCGTAAAGCGGAGGATGCCGAAACTCCGGTGGCACCATCAGCCATTGCCTTTGACGAAACGTACAAAACACCAAGAGCTTTAGAAACGGAAGAAGTGAAGGAAATGGTCGATAAATTCCGGGAATCGACCAGAAGGGCTGTTACAGCAGGATTTGACGTAATAGAATTACATGGTGCACACGGGTATTTAATCCACCAATTCACATCACCGCTTACGAATAAACGTAATGACGAATATGGAAAAGACCTGACAAAATTCGGAGTGGAGGTCATTAAAGCAGTGAAAAGCGAAATGCCTGCCGACATGCCTTTAATCATGCGCATTTCTGCAAAAGAATACGTAGAAGGCGGATATGGTATTGAAGAAAGCATTGCATTTTCACAAGTCTTTAAAGAAGCAGGCGTCGATATGTTCCATGTAAGCTCTGGAGGAGAAGGCCCGATTGGAGCAGACGGAAGGCCGGGTACACATGCTAGCTATCAAACTCCGTTGGCCAGGGAAATCAAAAAAGCCTTGGATATTCCGGTGATTGCTGTAGGTCGATTAGATAATCCGATTCTTGCAAATTCAATCATTGGTAATGAAGAGGCCGATTTGGTTGCAGTCGGCAGAGGAATGCTGCGAAACCCTTATTGGGCATTGGAAGCATCTAAGACTTTGAATAAAAAAACGGAGATCCCTGAACAATATCAACTGGGATTCAAGCATTAATTCAAATTTATGCTTAAAAACGCCGGCGAATATTATATTCGCTGGCGTTTTTACAATCAGGAATGAGGGAATTTTCATCAGGAATTCCATTACGTGATGTTTAACTGGAAATTTTGCTATAATGAAAAAGATAAATCAAACGATAATTCGAGGTGCTAATTATGGAAGAAATCAAAATCATTACAACTGAAGAAGTGGAAGCGAAGCTAGAGGCAGGCGAAGCGATGGAACTTGTCGATGTTCGTGAAGACGAAGAAGTGCAAGAGGGAATGATCGAAGGCGCGAAACATATTCGCATGAATGATATCCCGGCGAACCTTGACTATTTTGATAAAGAAAAAGAATATATTTTTATCTGCCGTTCAGGACGCCGCAGTGAAAATGTATGCCATTATCTTCAGGAACAAGGATATAAAGTGGCAAACATGGTTGGCGGAATGCTTGAATGGGACGGCGAAGTCATCGTTAAGTGAGGTTTTTCAAAAAGACCTGTTACTTTTGTAAGCGTAAATCCAGGAATGTGACGGTATATTTGGATGAAGAAAGAAAAAAGATCATGGTTTGTTCACAATGCCGAGAATATGCGGAAAGACGCGCATATTTGAAGGAGTAAAAAAAAGAGACCTTTCATCATGAAAGGTCTCTTTTTTCTGTATGGACCTCTTCTAACGGGGATGTATAAATTATATGTTAAAATTAGGGTGCTGAAGTCAGAAAATATAGAAAAAGGAGAGTTGGAGAATGAATGTTCATAAAATAGCGGTCATTGCGGGTGACGGGATAGGCCCTGAGGTGATTGATGAGGGTGTAAAGGTCCTTAAAGAAGTGGCGGCAATTGCCGGGGATTTTTCTTTCCAGTTCACCTATTTTCCATGGGGCTGTGAATATTACCTTGAGCACGGCAAAATGCTGCCCGACGACGGACTGGAACAACTGATGGAGTTTGACGCCGTGTATCTAGGGGCTGTTGGTTATCCTGGTGTCCCGGACCATATTTCCTTACGTGAACTTCTGCTGAAGATCAGAAAGGGATTTGACCAATATGTGAATGTTCGACCCGTTAAATTGCTTCAAGGTGCACCCTGTCCATTAAAAGACGTGACACGTGACCAAATCGATATGGTTGTCATCCGTGAAAACAGTGAAGGGGAATATTCCGGTGCTGGTGATTGGCTTTTTAAAGGCAAGCCGGAAGAAGTCGTCCTGCAGACGGGGGTCTTTTCACGAAAGGGAACCGAGAGGATCATCCGTTATGCTTATGAACTTGCACGTAAGACGGGCAGGACGCTAACGAGCATAAGCAAGGCGAACGCATTGAATTATTCAATGGTTTTTTGGGATCAGGTTTTTGAAGAAATTGGACAAGAGTTTCCGGATGTAGAAACGAATTCCTATCTGGTCGATGCGGCGAGCATGTATTTTGTCAAGCAGCCCGAACGTTTTCAAATCGTTGTCACCTCCAATTTGTTTGGTGACATCATCACCGATTTAGGTGCTGCCATTGCAGGCGGGATGGGGCTGGCGGCCGGTGCCAATTTGAACCCGGAACGGATTTATCCTTCGATGTTCGAACCGATCCATGGTTCAGCCCCGGATATAGCACATCAAGGCATCGCCAATCCACTTGCGGCCATATGGTCCGCCAGTCAGATTCTCGATTTCTTCGGGCATGAGGTTTGGGGTGCTAAAGTGTTGGATGTGGTCGAACAGGTGATGGTCGATAAAAAGGCGCTCACCCCTGATATGGGCGGGACAGCTTCTACAGAAGAAGTCGGGGATGAAGTGGTTGCATTAATATCCGCTTTACAAACAAATCAAGTATAATTTTTTTGAAAAATGGGCATCCTGCACAATAACTATCATTATAGTAAAAGGGCGGGAGAGCCGATGATACAAGTCAAATTATTTGATTATGAGCATGAAAAGGATCTTGAGGATGAAATGAACTTTTTCCTTGAAGACATTCGTGATAATCAAATCGTCGATATCAAATACAATGTGGCCACTACAGGTGAAGAGGAAGAGGAACAGATCTACTGTTTTAGTGCGATGATCATCTATAAAAAAAAATAAAGGCCGGCTGGTCTATAATCAACATAAGACTACCTATTGCTTGCTGGCAGGCAATAGGAGTCTTATTTTTCATGGAAATCGGATATTTGACTTCCTGGGAAGGAGGCCTGAACGATGTGGAAATTAGGGCGATGTCGCTTCCACGCCGTTGACATGAAGTGTTTGTCCTGTCACAAAACGGGAATCATCAGAAGCGAGATAGACAAAGGTGGGAGCCAGTCGCATCCTCCTGTTCATCCAGATAAGCGATGGAAACATCTGCGCTTTCTTTAGCAAAAGCGATGGCAGCCGCAGCGCCAATTCCACTATCTCCGCCAGTTATCAATGCGACACGACCAGGTAATTTTCCACTGCCCTTATAATTGGGATTTTCGATGAGGAGGTCGGGGCACCGTTCATTTTTCTACACCAGGCTGGCGAAATTGCCGTTGCTCCGGAACCGTGATGAGGACGTCTTGATAACGAGTGATCTTTCCATAATTCGGATGCATGGGATAGCTTTCACATGATGATTTCTTTTTTTATCTTCTGCCATGAGGAGTCCTCCTAAAAAAGAATTTAGTCGGATTACTCTATGACGATCACGTATATGCCGTGCATGAAGAACATGTATGGGTACGGGCTCGTTGCCGTACAGCTCGAATATGCTGAAGTGTAGAAAAATAGTTTATGGAGGCCTTAATATGCCATATTATTATAGCGAAGAAGTGAAATTGTTATTGGTCGATCAATCGGATGAAAAAGTGGAGTTGTTATATGATTCCAACCCCAATACCTTTGAATTGCCGCTTATAGGACCAAGACCGCCATATTATTATAACCCGCGCTATGTGCCGTATTATCCCGTGATTTAAGGGTGAACATACTAAGGGAAAATGCAAGAAGAAAGGAGTTTGCTGAAATGGGCTGCCTTGGTCTTTCGATGAGTGGACTAAAAGCAGCCTCATTCGATTCAACTAAATTCCCGATCATAACAGATATCATTAAGAAAAACTGATTATATTTATCTATGAATTTTACAAACCCGGGGATAATGAGTAAAGTTATACATAATACATAGAGCGGACTGGTGTATTTAAAGGGGAGATCCATATTGGATAACAATATGAAACAACTAATAAAAAATCTACAGCAATCGGATGGTGGACATATCTTATACTGTTTTAATGAATTGGAAACCTACATGGAAAATGAGGCAACATTCATCATTGAGGGTGTTAAACAGGGAGACCATATTCTGGTCATCGAAAATGACCGTATCTTTCCTTTTGTGTATAAGAAATTGCAGCTTCATTTAAATGAGGAGCAATTGGAGCAAGTGCATCTTATGAATAATTTTGATTTTTATTGTTTTCATGGAGACTTCCATCCTTCGACGATGGTTAATTATTTTTTGGAAAATATCGATACATTCACTGAACGCAATCAGCACGTGCGGACTTGGGGCCATGTTGAATGGGGCCATGACGAACAAGCCAGCTTAGCGATAGGCGAATATGAAAAAGGAATCAACAAACTGATCAAGGAACGAGGATTGATTTCTGTTTGTGCGTACGATGACTGCAGAGTGCCTGCCGAGCTTAAAACAAACTTGCTCAAGCATCATGGGGTCCTGGTAACCGATGAAAAAATCACGTTTTTAGCAAACCGATAGAATGGAAGGGGCGAGTTATTTGGAAAGTTTTACTGAACGGGTAATTACTATCATACAACAAATCCCTTCCGGTAAAGTGATGACATATGGTCAAATTGGACAGCTCGCCGGAAGTCCGCGCGGTGCAAGGCAGGTCGTAAGGATCCTCCATTCAAGCAGCAAAAAACATGACCTTCCTTGGCACCGGGTAATCAATGCCAAAGGAGAAATTGGCATAAAAGCGGAGGGAGCCGCCGAACACCAGAAGGCGATGCTCGAGAGTGAAGGCGTCACATTCACGAAACAGGATACCATTGACCTAGAAGCATTTCGCCATCATCCAGAAATGTTTTAAAATGAACGCCGGATAATAGAGGGTTCGCGGCTGCGGACGAAAAAAGCAGGTGCAGGCAAGAATAACAGCAACTACGCCGGAATCAAAGCTAACAAACACGGAATGTGTGCAGGCTTACGAAATCGCATATAAAAAGAGGCCGATCCAAGCGGATCAGCCTCTTTGAATTATGAACGGGCATACATGGCAGCATTCATTCCGGCGAGTCTTCCGGTTACTAATGCCGATGTGATATTATAGCCGCCTGTGTATCCGTGTATATCCAGAATTTCACCGCAGAAATACAGTCCGTCCATTAGTTTGGATGCCATTTCCTTTGGATGTATTTCTTTGACGGATACGCCGCCGCCCGTGACGAAGGCTTTTTCCAGCGGCTGTGTGCCGTGCACACCGAATTGGAAGTCCTTGCATAATTCTGCGAAGCGGCGGATTTTTTCATTTGATATCGTCGCTCCTTGTTCTTGAAGGTCGATGCCGCTTCGCTCAAGCAGGAAGTGAAGGTATCGTTCAGGAACTAAGCCTTTTAAGGTGTTTTTAATGGCTTTTTTCGGTTCGGCCTTGATTTCCTTCATGATATCTTGAAAAACCTCTTCCTTGTTTCGGTCCGGCAGGGCATCGAGCTTCATAGTCACTTCCGCCAGATTCCATTTTTTCATCGCTTTCACGACGAATTGGCTGCATCTTAGAACAGCTGGACCGGAGACGCCAAAATGGGTGAAGAGCATATCCATTCGGTGTGTGATCAGGGCCTTGCCCTTTGGGTTAAGGACACTCAATGAAACATCGCGAAGTGCGAGACCTTGAAGTGTTCGATCTTTAATGAATGTTTCATGGCTTAGTACGGGAACTTCAGTTGGGAACAGCTCGGTAATCGTATGTCCCGCCTTTTTAGCCCATGCGTAGCCGTCTCCCGTTGAACCGGTGTGGGGAACCGATTTCCCGCCGACTGCAATCACGACGGCATCCGTGTCAATGGTCTGGCCATCTTTTAACCGGACACCGCTGGTTTTTCCATGTTCATAGAGAACTTCCGCAACTGGAGAGTTCTTATAGATCGTTACTTTTAAATTCGACAGGCGCGTCAGAAGGGCATCCACGACACTTTGTGCTTTATCGTTGACAGGGAACATCCGGCCATGGTCCTCTTCTTTTAGAGCTACGCCCAATTTTTCAAAGAATTGAATAATGTCCTCATTATTGAACTCTGAGAAAGCACTGTATAGAAATCGCCCGTTTCCAGGGATATGCTGAATGATTTCATCAATTGAGAGCCTGTTCGTCACGTTGCAGCGACCGCCGCCCGAGATTGCAAGTTTCCTTCCGAGCTTCTCGCCTTTATCCACTAACAAGACATGGGCACCTTTTTCACCGGCTGCAATTGCTGCCATCAATCCGGAAGGACCGCCGCCAATTACCACTACATCATATTTCAAATTGATCACCACTTTATCATTTTCAGTCCCTTCATTATATAGCAAGAGCCCGTCAGATTGCGAATATAGAAGAAAAGGAATTTTTTGTTTGTGTATTATCATCGAAAACGATAAACTTGAGTGTAGTTTTCTATAGAAAAAATACTTTAATATGATAAGATAAAGAGCGTGTGAAACGTAACTGACAGAGGCAGGAAGGGATTAGATGTCATCTAAGTTTTTAAAAGGGGCTTTTATATTAACGCTGGGAGCGATCATTTCCAAGATACTTGGTTTATTTTACGTCATCCCATTTGAACATATGGTTGGGAATAAAGGGGCTACCCTCTATCAATATGGGTACGTTCCATATACCATTTTCATTAGCTTTGCAACGGCAGGCATGCCGCTTGCTGTTTCTAAATTCATTTCGAAGTATAATGCGCTTGAGGAATACGCAGTCGGTGAGAAGTTATTTAAATCGAGCCTGAAATTAATGGTAATCACCGGTTTTCTCGCTTTTTTGATTCTCTATACGATGGCTCCGCTGTTTACTGGAGTCTTTGGGGTCAGGCAGGAAGATGTCAGTGATGTCACGGAGATCATACGGGCAGTCAGCTTCGCCTTGATTTTTGTACCGTTCATGAGCATCATCCGCGGCTTCTTTCAAGGTCATGAAGCGATGGAACCAACGGCCATATCTCAGGTTATCGAACAAATTGTCCGCATCGTGTTTCTTTTGGCTGGTGTGTATGTTGTTTTGAATGTCCTGGATGGAGAGTTAGTGAGAGCCATCCAAGTGGCCACCTTCGCGGCGACGGTCGGGGCTGTCGGCGGTTTAGTTGTGTTATTTTGGTATTGGAAAAAACAAAAACCCCATTTGGACAGCTTGATGAAGAAAGACCGGGGGACGATGGAAATTTCCCTGAAGGAAATCTATAAAGAAATATTTCTTTCGTCGATTCCTTTCATATTTGTCGGAATCGCGATGCCATTGTTTCAGTTTGCGGACTTATTGTCTTTCAATAAGGCGATGTCTTCCATCGGCTTGCAGCACGTCGCAGAAGATGCACTTGGGGTGTTGAATGTATATGCCCAGAAGCTTGTCTTGATTCCGATGACGCTTGCAACCGGGTTTTCAATGGCACTTCTTCCCTCGGTGACGAAGGCATATGTAAGCGAGGATTCGGAAGAGTTAAACCGCCAGCTGAACCAGGCCTTCCAAATTTTGCTGTTCATTACGATCCCAGCGGTCGTTGGCATGTCGGTGCTAGCCGATCCAATCTATAGTGCCTTTTACAGCCATGATCCACTTGGAATCAGTGTCCTGAAGGCATATGCGCCCGTTTCCATCTTATTTGCGCTTTTTTCCGTTTCGGCGGCCATTTTGCAAGGCATCAATCAGCAAAAATATACGGTGCTCAGCCTGCTTGTAGGCTTTTTAATCAAATTGAGCTTGAATATCCCGATGATCAAGATGTTTGAAACGGAAGGATCCGTTTATGCTACGGCATTCGGCTATTTGGCTGCTGTGCTGCTGAATTTGTATGTCATTACCTACTTTACTGGATATCGTTACAGCCTTACCATCAGACGATCCGTTTTGATTTCCGTTTTTTCAGTGATAATGGGACTGGCTGCATGGGGCATGAACAGTTTATTATCGCTTTGGCTTACAACGGAAGGGCGATTCCAGGCGATTTTGATCGTGGCCGTTTGTGCAATTTTTGGAGCGCTCATTTATGCGGCGCTTTCCTTGAAAAGCAAACTTGCCCATCGTTTGTTCGGTACCCGGATCGATCGGTTAAAATCTAAATTAGGATTATAAGCTGGAAGTTTGATGTGTAAAATAAAGGGTATTGAATGGTGAATCCCCAGATTAAAATATATTGGCCTTGCCTGTCATTAAAGTGGGCAAGGCTTTTTCTTGAAAAAGGCTTTAGGAGGAAACGATGAGAATAGATAAGATTTTATCCAATATAGGTTATGGCAGCAGGAAAGAAGTGAAAAAGCTCCTGAAATCCGGCGCCGTCAAGGTCAATGACATGCTGCTCAAGGACCCGAAGGAACAAGTGGACCCTGATACGGAAATCGTGACGGTTCATGGTGAACGGGTTGAATACAGGGAATTCATTTATTTAATGATGAATAAACCGCCAGGCGTATTGTCGGCAACGGAGGACAACTACCAAGAAACGGTCATCGACATCTTGGAGCCGGAAGATTCAGTTTTCGAGCCATTTCCTGTAGGTCGTCTTGATAAGGACACAGAAGGTTTATTGCTGATCACGAATGACGGAAAGCTTGCCCACCAACTGCTGTCCCCGAAGAAACATGTCCCTAAAACATATTTTGCGGTCATTGATGGCGAAGTGACGGAACGGGATATCGAGGCATTCCGCAATGGCGTGACCTTGGATGATGGATACGAAACAAAACCAGGTGAATTGAACATTTTAAAATCAGGTCTGACATCCGATATCGAGCTGACGATCATGGAAGGGAAGTTTCATCAGGTGAAGCGGATGTTTGAGGCCGTTGGCAAACGTGTCGTCTATCTTAAACGTCTTTCCATGGGGAGTTTACAGCTTGATGAGGAACTGGAGCTTGGTGAATACCGTGAGTTGACGGCGGAGGAGCTTGAACAGTTAAAGGCAGGCCAACCGGCTGAATGATATGTGGAAACAAAAAATGAGGCGGACAAAAAATTGTCCGCCTCAAAGTATTTTACATATCGATCTTGTTCGGGTGGTCGTTCTTTTTACGATGACATCTTCACCTTTTTACTTGTTGTCGTCCAAAGGCCTCGGCTTGGGCTTTGAACAAGGTCATTGTATGCTAAGACATTTAAATCGCGCTGCACAGTTCGAGGAGTGATACCAAATTCTTCTACAAGCTCTTGAGTAGAAACCGTACCGTTATTACTAATGAACATATAAACGGATTTAATACGGGTTAACATGCGATTTGTTGAAGGTTTCAAAAAATCACTCCTTATTCTTTTCATTGTTATTTTGAACAAATGAAAACAACCGATATGTCGGACAGCATTTCAGCTGTCACTATGTACTTGCTATACCCACCCTATAACTCCTCGGAAACATTTAGAAAAAATAAGATGTCATTAGCTTCATTCTACCCCTTTGCAAAAGCAAATTCTAGGGAAAAATACTAATTGACTAAATATTACATTTATTATATCAAATTTTAACAAAATTATTCTTTATACATATACAAAATTAATAAAGAGCTGTTCCATTTGTTCTTGATCTTATTTTGCCAATACAGGACGCTTAATATGCATTTCGAGATTCGAGATGTCACACAACACGAACGTTGACTTTTAGGGCATATACATGTTATTTTACTAAAAATAGATCATAAATCGTAATAATTACGTTTTGTGTATTGGTACAGGAATTGCTTGTAGGCTTGCGGTTACGATGTCATAATGAGGTATCGGGCAGTATAGACTTTTCATACATTTCTAAAAGGATTTAAATATAAACCAATTCGAGGTAGAGCCATATGAACGAACGATTAATGGAGTTTTTATTGCGCGACGAAGTAACCAGACTTTCTGGCGTCAAAAAACAAGTGTATGAATTCATCGTGAACGAAGAAGATTATCTTGCATCAAAGGCAGACACGGTCGATCAATTCATGAGATTGCTGGTAAAGCATTCTCCGCCCAGGCTCGCAGCCCGTCATTTCAATATGCCTTATGGGGAAATCATTCGTTTCATGAATGAAATAGAAGATGAACTGAATGAGAGATTAGAGGAAAGATGCAAGAAAGTGAAGTGGATGGACTACACGGAAAAGGACCAGCTGGCATTCGAGGAATATCATAGGAAGTTATATCTATTTGTAAATTAATAAAAAAATGCCCTCGGTATAAAAGGGCATTTTTTTATTTGTCCGGATCCGTTGAACGGGTATCCAGCATAATCATTGTTTGACAGGACCATAAGAGCAAGAATGAGGACGATTTGGAGCTGGGTTGATTGCTTTATCCGTTTCAGGAGTGACTACCGGAACACGTGTTGGACGTTGATCGGCTTTTTGACATTTAACTGCCTTATTTAACGACTGCTTATTGTAAAAAATGAAAAAAGAGTGTACCATTAAATGAGAATGATAATCAATCACACTTGATTACCGAGGAGTGGACGTTAATGGCACAGCAGGAATTATTTGATGTAACGGTTATTGGGGGAGGGCCTGCAGGCCTTTACTCCACTTTTTATAGCGGACTTAGAGAAATGAAAGTTAAACTGATTGAATACCAGCCACGGCTAGGCGGGAAAATTCATGTCTATCCAGAGAAGATGATTTGGGATGTTGGAGGGCTGACACCCACTACTGGGGAAAAATTAATTGAGCAGTTAGTGGAGCAAGGTTTAACATTCAATCCAACAGTCGTCTTGAATGAAAAAGTGGAATCCATCACACGTAATGAAGAAGGTATCTTCGTTTTACATACGGCTTCAGGTCAAATGCATTTTTCCAAGACGATCATTGTCGCGGTTGGCGGCGGAATCCTGAATCCGCAAAAGTTGGAAATAGACGGGGCAGAAAGGTTTGAAGTCTCCAATTTAAACTATACTGTTAAGTCTTTCAATCGTTTCAAGGATAAGACGGTGATCATTTCAGGCGGCGGGAATTCTGCAATAGACTGGGCAAATGAATTGGAGCCCATCGCCAAAAAGGTGTATCTGACATACAGGAAAGATAGTTTAGCAGGACATGAATCACAAGCAAGGCAATTGATGGAAAGCTCTGCTGTTTGTTTCTTGAATACGACGATTACAAAATTGATCGCCTGCGCCGATCATGAATCCATTGAACATGTTGAACTGACGAATCACGCAACGGGAGAAGTTTCTTACTTACCGATCGATGAGGTCATCATCAATCATGGTTATGAGCGTGATACATCGTTGCTTCGAAATAGTAAAGTGGACATTGCCATTGCCGACAATTATTATATTGAAGGTACTCCTGTAAGTGAATCCTCGATGGATGGAATATACGCTGCCGGTGATATCCTTAAGCATGAAGGGAAATTGAACCTGATAGCAGGTACTTTTCAAGATGCAGCAAATGCCGTAAACAAGGCAAAGCAATATATCCAGCCTGACGCTCACGGAGTGGGGATGGTTTCTTCCCATAATGAAATCTTTAAAAAGCGCAATAGGGAATTGATCAAGGAAATGATGAAACCCGCTGGGGTACTTTAAAGGGAAACGGAAAAAAGCTCCAAGGTCTCATTGGCCTTGAAGCTTTGAGTATCTTCGAAATTATAGAGATTCTTTGATGACCTTCTTGTAATGAAATACGGATAGTATTCCGAAGATCGAATACAGTGCCGTGTATAATGCCATAACGATGATCATCGGTGTCCAAACTTCGGTTCCGAATAAGAACCATCCTGATTGGACTGCGAAATAACTGTGAAGCAGCCCGACGATTAAAGGAATGCCGAAATTGAAAACCTGTTTTGCCTGGATTCCTCTTAGAAGGTCACCTCGCGTGAATCCGAGTTTTCTTAAGATCGTATAATTGGATTTTTCCCCTTCACTTTCATCCATTTGTTTGAAATACAGGATGCAGCCGGATGTGATAAGGAAGGTTAATCCCAAGAAGCCGACGATGAACATGATAAGGCCCATATTCTTCTTCTGGGTGTTGAACATTTCAAATTGGGAATCATTCACATGTTCTTCTTTAAAACTCATTTTTTTGAATAGATCATTCGCCTTTTCAAGTTCAGCTTCATCCTTTACATCAATGCCAATATTAACGGATGATACTTTTTGGATTTTCGGGTCGACATCCTTTTTCAAACGGTCGAATATCGTTTGGTCTACAATGGCAACAGGCAATCCGCCATTCGTGAAGTAATAGGGCAGGAAGGTATCATCTTTCAATCCCATATATGTTTGCGGAATCCCTTCATTTTTGCCTTTCAGTTCAATCTTTCCGGAATCCTTCAAAGATATGACCTTCTCCATCATATTACTGTATCCGCTGAAAAGGGTCTCATCTTTGGCGAGGTTGATTCCTTGAACGGATTCATCACTTATGACGGGAACGGTCATGATATCCGGGTCGAAGTTCACTCCTTCAAGGCTCGTTTCCATTATTTCCTTAACATTGACATCCACTTGAATGACATCTATGACCTTTTCGTCATACTCAATTTCACTGTCTGATAAAGCTTTTTTGAATGTATCCGCATCTCCCTTATCGGTCATCGAAAAATCGGTAGGGATACTGCTTTGTGCCATTTTTTCAGCTGAGTAGTAGGAGATATAGCTTAATGATAATAACCCGATCGCCAGAGCGGAAACGGTCGTGATGATCGTCAATAATATCGCATTCGATTTCATCCGGAACATGATGGATGAAAGGGACAATACTTCATTGATGTTCAAATAGCCATTTTTCTTTTTACGGATAATATTAAAGATGAAGCTTACGGATCCTTTATAGAATAGGTAGGTACCGATGATGACAGTTGCCAAAATGAAGATCATGGCCATAAAAAGCTCGGTCATCTGTGTGAAAGCTCCATCGAATAATTTGGATGAAACGACATAGCCAGCAATGATCAGGATGATCCCGAATATCCCGATGATCATTTCGAACATCGAAACCTTTTTCACTTTTCCTTCCGTCATTGAAGTCACTCTAAATAATGATAGAATGGTTTGCCTTTTAATGAAGGCATAATTCATCAACATGATTAAAAGATAGATGGCGCTAAAAACGAGCACGGTTTGCACAAGCGGCTGAAAAGAAAATGTAAGAGTCGCAATTGCCTCGACACCCATTATTTTAAATAGTATCATGATGATCAATTTTGAAGCGGCAAACCCTACAAAGATTCCGAGGAATACGGAACAGAAATACAGGATCAGGTTTTCCACACTCAGGATACGGAATATCCTGTTCTTCGTCATGCCTATCAATTGGAATAAACCAATTTCTTTACTGCGTCTTTTAATGAAAATGCTATTGGCATATAAAAGGAATATGGAAACAATCGCAACAAGCAGGATCGATGCAGCCTTGATGGAGGCGGCCCCTTTCACCGTACCCTCCGCTTCATCCAGCGATGGGTCATATTGCAAGGTGACAAAAGCAAAGTAAAGGGAAGCGCTGAAGACCAGAGCAAACACATACAGATAATAGTTCTTCAGATTCTTCTTCAGGTTTCGCAAGATGAGTTGATTAATGCTCATTTTGAACCCCTCCCAATACACCTTGTGTTTTCATGATGTCCTTGAAGAAGGTTTGTCTGGATTCTTCCCCCTTATTCAATTGTGTATAGATTTGTCCATCTTTAATGAAAATGACTCGGCTGCAATAACTGGCGGCCACGGGATCATGGGTTACCATGATGATGGTCGCTTTGTGCTTTCGATTCATTTCACTCAGTTTGTTCAGTAAATCGGAAGCTGATTTTGAATCCAGCGCCCCAGTCGGTTCATCCGCAAATATGATGCTTGGATCATGGATGAAAGCCCGTGCTGCAGAAGTACGCTGTTTTTGACCACCGGAAATTTCATTTGGGTATTTATCCTTCACTTCATATATGCCCAGTTCCTTCGCCACGCTATCAAACTTTTGTGCCGCTTCATTAGCGGGCGTTTTTGTAATGGATAAGGGCAAAAGGATATTTTCTTTGACAGTCAGTGTGTCCAATAAGTTATATTCCTGGAAGATGAAGCCCAGATGGTTCTTACGGAATTCGGCCAAATTCTTTTCTTTCATCGCCGAAATCTCTTTTCCATCGATCGTAATGGTACCGTTGTTGATTTTATCGATCGAGGAAAGGACATTCAGCAAAGTCGTTTTTCCTGAACCGGACGCACCCATGATACTTACGAATTCACCTTCTTGTATGCTTATATCGAGGCCCTTTAATACTTCTTGTTTATTGAATTTATTACCATAGCTTTTATGGACTTTTTTCGCTTCTAATATATTCATTTGGATACACTCCTTTTTTTCTATATCCTCATTATAAAAGGCCATGTATTTCTTTTCCTTCGTTTGGACGAACAAAGAATAAAAGCATGTGACACTTTTGTCACATGCTTGTGATATTCACGAAATCATTTCTTTTTGGGAAGGTCAAAGTAACGGTCGTCCCGGTTCCAAGCTCTGATTTAACATCAATGGAGATGAATAGGGACTCGGCTGCATTCTTTGTTAAATATAAACCCATGCCAGTTGCCGCAGTGTCACGATGATTTGTCGTGGATGTAAATCCTTTATCAAATATGCGGGATAAATCCTTTGGGTCAATGCCCCGTCCAGAATCCTGCACTTCAAGAACCGTTTGTCCGGCTTGGACATGGCTATATATCATGATATCTGAGTTTTCACTGTATTTAATGGAGTTGGTCAAGAGCTGCCTCGTGATAAAGGCCAGCCATTTGGCATCAGTAAGCACTTCGGTTACATCCAATTGTATGTCGAAGCCGATCCCTTTTTGAATGCACCATGATCGCAGCGTTTTAATCTCATCAAAGATTATTGTTTCCAAATCAGTTTTCTCTATATACAAATCATTTTCGATGAAAGGCATGCGCCTTTGATGGAGCTGCTGATCAAGAAGAAGGTGAATGCGCAGCCACTCATAAGTCAAATGCGATTTCAGCAATTCATCATCCAAGCGGTCAATCATTAAATGCATCGCCGTCAATGGCGTCTTCACTTCATGTATCCAAGATAATAATTCATCCTTCTCCTGCTCTAAAGTCATTCGGCCAATTGCAGCGGATTGCTTCAATATTCCGGTTTGGTTAATGATGCTGTTTTCTATGATTTTTTCGAAAGGGCTTTCTGGTTCGGCTATATTCGTAATATCCAGGTTGTCTTCCCGCATTTCTAAACTTTTATAAAAAAATGTTTCTTTTTTATAGCGGAATATCAAAAACATACTGAATATGAGCAACGATAAAAAAACAATATACAGTATTGGTTTTAACGGAATCGCCGAATCCAGATAAGCGACAAAGATAATGAATAGATGAAGAAGTATGTAAAATGTAATCCAGCTGAACCTTTCCACGAGATATTTTCTGATCATGCATTTGCCTCTTCTACGGCGATATAGCCCTGTCCGACCTTCGTTTCGATAAAATGCCCTAATCCCAATTCATCCAACCTCTTTCGTAAACGGTTCACATTCACTGTAAGGGTGTTGTCGCTTATGAAACGTTTGTCATCCCATAAGCTGTTGATCAACTCTTCGCGGCTTACGATCTTGTTTTTCTGTTCAATGAGCTTCTTCAAGATGAAAATTTCATTTTTCGTCAATTCGATTGTGCCCGTCTCGGCCGATACCGTGTTCTTCTCGTAATCCACGGTGGCGCCGCACCAGGTTTTCAATTCGATCTTTTCCGTATTGTAATTATAGACACGGCGAAGGGTGGCCTGTATCTTCGCGATGAGTACATCGAAATGAAAAGGCTTCTGGATAAAATCATCAGCTCCAAGCTGCATGGACATCACCATGTCGGTCGGATGATCCCGTGATGATAAAAAGATGATGGGAACATTGGAATGGGACCGGATCATTCTGCACCAATGAAATCCATCAAACTTCGGCAACTGTATATCAATGATGACCAAATCAGGTTTTATGTCCGTGAATTCCTGAACCACTCTACTAAAATCACCGATTCCGTAAATATCATAAGACCATTGCGCCAATCTATCTTTAATTTCATTGAATAACGTCGTATCATCTTCTATCAATAGAAGTTTAAACAATGGGTTCACCGCACTTTCCAGCTTTTTCTTAAAAGTATATAGTAAAACCTTTATAGGTTCTAGAGGAAGGGAGGGACAGGGGAGGTAATAGACTACTGGTTGTGTGTAAACCATTATTATATTAATATTGGCATAATGAATGGAGGAAGTGAATTTATGCCTGATTTGCCTAATTGCCCTGCATGTGATTCAGAATATACATACGAAGACGGTAGTCTTTTTGTTTGCCCGGAATGCGCCCACGAGTGGACGGTGGAAGCGGAAACGGAAAATGGCGATCAAAAGAAGGTTATCAAAGATGCTAATGGAAATGCCTTGAACGATGGTGATACGGTTACGGTAATCAAGGATCTTAAAGTGAAAGGGAGCTCATCCGTCTTAAAAATGGGCACTAAAGTCAAAAGTATCCGTCTAGTTGATGGAGATCATGATATTGATTGTAAGATTGATGGTTTTGGTGCAATGAAATTAAAATCCCAATTTGTTAAAAAGGTATAATTAAAAACGGCCTAATCCATTGATTAGGCCGTTTTTTTACATTACTTCTTAATAAACTTTGTCGCCGTTAAAGATTGAATTCTTAACAACCACATAATCCACATTCCTGATGGCCTCTAACTTTGTACCACCTGCATATGAAATGGATGACTGAAGATCTTGTTCCATTTCCTTCAACGTATCCTCCAAAGATCCTTTGTGCTCGACAAACATCTTTTTGCCTTCAACGTTTTTCTTTTCACCTTTTTGGAATTCAGAAGCTGAACCGAAGTATTCTTTAAAGGCCTTTCCATCTTTCTCGATCGTTTGACCTGGAGATTCTTCATGCCCGGCAAATAGTGAACCGATCATGACCATTGAAGCTCCAAATCTAACTGATTTGGCAATATCACCGTTCGTGCGAATGCCGCCGTCAGCTATGATTGGCTTGCTTGCCGCTTTTGCACACCAGCGAAGTGCAGCTAATTGCCAGCCGCCCGTTCCAAAACCAGTCTTGATTTTAGTGATGCATACTTTCCCTGGTCCAATGCCCACCTTAGTAGCATCCGCACCAGCATGTTCCAATTCACGTACTGCTTCAGGAGTTCCTACATTTCCTGCAATGACAAAACTTTCAGGTAAATGTTTTTTAATATGCTGTATCATCTTTATCACGGCATTGGAATGTCCGTGTGCAATATCTATCGTAATGTATTCAGGCACAATGTTGTCATTCGATAATTGTTCGATGAATCCGTATTCTTCGTCTTTAACGCCGACACTGATGGAAGCGATCAATTCTCTTGAATGCATGTCTTTAATGAAAGTCAGGCGTTTTTCTGGCTCAAAACGATGCATTACATAAAAGTAACCGTTTTCAGCCAAGTAAATGGCAATCTTTTCATCAATGATTGTTTGCATATTGGCAGGTACTACAGGTAACTTGAATGTATGTTTACCCAAAGTAACGGATGTATCACACTCAGAACGGCTATTTACTACACATTTTGCAGGAATTAATTGAATATCTTCATAGTCAAACACGTTTTCCATGTTATGCACCTCTATATACGAATATTTTTGTCTTTTTATATAAAAATTGTTCGCCCATTAGGTAATGTACATCATTTTTGACAGTAAGTCAAAATTTTTATTGGTTTTATTTTGATTTTATATCAGCTTGATGGGAAATCCGTAATAGCGTAGGAAGGTGAAAAAGACGAATGATTAGAAAATTACTAATGTATTTCAGTTTGTCGACAAAATTGGGTTACCACTCCAGGCACTCGCTTTCCGCGGGCGGGGGGGAGCCTCCTCGGCGTATGCCTGCGGGGTCTCCCATGCCACGCTTTTCCCGCAGGAGTTTCGCGCATTCCTTTTCAATCCACTTTGTGTTAAAAGATAGGTGTTCTTTTGTCTACAAACTAGTTTTTTGTTGGTTTGTAAAATGGGAACGTTGATTGGAACGTAGGGTACTCGCTTTTCCCGCAGGAGGCTTGGGCTTCCGTTCCAACCAATTGGAATTTTTAAAAGAAAAAACTGCAGGGTGGTCTTATTCCGAACCATATTTAAGACTAGTTTACTTTCAGGTTTTTACTGTACTCATGGTTGGAAGAAATTTGCGACACTCCTGCCGAATTCCTGGCTAGCCGATACCCGAGACGATTAAGGCGAGGAGGCTTGGCAGACAGCCGGCGGAAAGGGAGCGGATTTCTGAAATCTACTAGTTTTTTTTGTCTACAGCCTTGAAATACTTAAGTATTTTCACCAATCTGTATGACTTTTACACCTTTACGTTTTTTTACATCTTCTTAACGGGACCGACATGGCACTAAGTTAAAATGATAAGGGGTAACGAAAAAGAATGGAGTGATTGGCATGAAGGTTGAATTACATTGTCATACGAACATTTCAGATGGTTCGAGTTCTTTTGAAGAACTATTGGAGGTTGCAAAAAGGGAGAGAATTGGCCATTTAGCGATTACGAATCACGATACAACGATGAGATTGCAAGAGATGGTGGAACGGGGAAAGGAAATAGGAATTGAAATCATCCCTGGAATAGAAGTTTCTGGTTATGACTTTGCAAGAGGCAGGCGTGTACATATTTTGGGCTATTTTGTTGAGCCTGGTCATAAGGCACTTAATGAGCTTTGTAATCCATTGATTGAAAAAAGGAATGAAGCTTCTGAAAAAATGGTGGAACGACTGATTCATGCAGGCTACCGAATAACATGGGATCAGGTATCTAAATTCAGGGGAGGAACCGGTGTTTATAAACAGCATATTATGCTAGCGCTAAGGGAATCGGGGTATACGGATTCCATCTATGGAGATTTGTATAAGAAAATCTTCAGTCGCGGCCAAAATGGAGAAGAGCCAGGCATTGCCTTCATTCCTATGAAATATGTCGATGCCATTCTGGCTGTAAAGGCGATTCGTGCTGCCGGAGGAGTCCCGGTCCTTGCTCACCCAGGACAATACGGGAGCTTTGAAATTATTCCTGAGCTTGTAGAAGCAGGGCTTGAAGGGATTGAAGTTCTTCACCCTCATCATGGTCATGAAGAAGAGGAAAGAGCGATTTCATATGCAGATCAATATAATCTCATTAAGACAGGAGGTTCTGATTTTCATGGGGATTATGGGGAGAATCCGATTCGTCTTGGCAGTATGAGCCCTGGAAAGGAATGTGTGGATGCTTTGAAATCAAGGAAAAAAAGCATGTCCATTAATGATGTGGTATAGATATCGCTCGAATTCACGAGTAAATGCTCTGAATTCACGAGTAAAAGTACGAAACTCACGAGTAAATGCTTCGAATTCACGAGTAAAGCTCGAATTCACCAGTAATGGCTCGTCTTGGCGAAACGAGATCATGGTCACATGTTTTAGAAAATGAGAAGAAGAATATACAGAAAAATCTTCAAGAGCTGAATCGATCAATCTTAAGAACCAAGGTTAATTTTGAAACAATGGATGTTCAATAAGAGGGGGGAAAGCAATGAATTTGGATGTAGTTCATGATATACAAACTGTTTATAGAAAGCTAGTAACGGCGACTTCAAGGCCTGGAACTTCAGTGGTTTTGGAGAGGGAAGCCAAGACTTTGGATGTTCAAATGGAATGCCTATCTTCTACTATCCTGCTTGCACTTACTGTACTTGACCCTGAAGTGACTTTTAAGGTCATTGCAAAGGAGGGGGAGGCGGTGTCAAGAATGATCAATCAGCTTACTTATTCAAAGCCTGTCGATTTGCCTGAGGCGGATTTTATCTTTATTTTACATGATGCCTCAGAGGAGCAAATGAAGGAAGCGTTGACTAAAGCAAAGGTAGGAGATCTGTTTAACCCTCATGAATCTGCAATGATCATTCTAGAAGTGCCGGATGTAACGAAAGGGGACTCTATGATCCTTTCTGGACCGGGAATTCAAGACGAATCATTCATAAGCCTCCCGAATGTCTCCGCCTGGCTTGGTGTAAGGAACGAAAAAAACATAGAATTCCCGTTAGGAATCGATATGTATTTTGTGGATCAACAAGATCGTTTAATAGCCTTACCGAGAACGACTCAAATCAGAGAAAATGGGGGTGAGATGATATGGGATATGTTGCAGTAAAGGGCGGTACAAAGGCGATTGAAGAATCCATCAAACGCTTAAAGTTTGAACGGGCCAAAAAAGGGACGGCCATGGCTGCATAAGATAGAAGCTGGGATGAGAGGGTTGATTGATCAGGTTATGTCAGAAAGCAGTTTGTATGATCAATCACTGGCTGCACTTGCCATTAAACAGGCTGAAGGCAATCCGGAACTATCGATCACTTTGCCGCGAAAGCATGTTTCACGGGTGATCAGTTCTGAAAATATGAAAGTGGAAAGGCGGATTTCAGCAAGTTTTAAGGATGTACCTGGCGGGCAGATTTGAGGTGCCACGACCGATTATACACATCGGTTACTAGATTCGGAGCTGAAAAATGAATCGGATATAAGCATTCAAGATTGGTTACGGGCTTTTCAAGAAGAAAATCGTTCAACGGAATATGAGAACGATATGGATGATTTAAACTCTCTGCCTAAAGTTTTGGACTACATAAAGAAGTGCGGCTTATTAGCAAGCTGTGAAAACAATGATTTGCAGCCTGGGGATGTGACAAGGAAGAGTCTGGAGTTCCCTTCAACTCGGAGTGAACGCCTGCAAATTTTAACTAGAGGCCAAACCGGTGCAGTGACAGCACTTGCTTATGCAGTCATTCGTGGAGATGGTGCACTGCACCCGACAGTAGGAGAGCTGCGGGTAGGTCAGCAATCTGTCTTGAAATCTTCGCAACACAAATCAAAAGGAAACTTAAAGTATCATCTTGATGCTAGAATTGGGAAATAGGGGTTCTGACCATCTATCAATTGGTGTAGCCCCCGAAAGTAGAGTTTGTTTCATAGAATGCATGAAAGAAGACCACAAAATGAAGTGGTCTCTTTGTTTGGAAGTCGATTTAAATGTTGTCATTGCCATGAAATGCTTATATAAGCGCGGACTTTATTTCTTGTATCTGTTTGATATGCCTTTGTTCATGTAAGGATAATAATTCAATCCATTGATCCAATGAGAGGTCCCCGAACAGGGGATGCTTTGCTTTCTTTCTATTTAACAAGATATCTGAATCCATATCATAAAGAACCTGTAATAATCGATCCCTTGATTCTCCCAGCAAATCCATAAGGCTCGATAATTGAAATGGGGTTGAAGAGGGTGAAACGATGTCAGGGGATACGAATTTCTTTTTTCTATTAGTAACAAGGTAAATGTTTTTTTGAATGATATTATTAAAATCCCTTTCCCGAATGCCATTTGCTATAGCTTCTGTAAAAACCTGTTCCGTAAGATATAAATGATGGCAAATTTGGGCGATGCCCCATACTTCAGGCACAGTCTTATGGTGGAGCATTTTTTCATCCAGCTCCGTAATTTCCTCAATTAACTGTTTTCTTGATTCAAATAGCAAATCATACTCGATATAATTCATGAGAACTCCCCTTTTGTGACACTCCCATATGAAAGCATCACTGAATTTTGATATAGGAAAAAACAAAGGGATATCTGATTGCATAAAGAATGTATAAAAACTACGGAAAAAACACCTGATTGAATGTGAATTCATGATGATTGAAGGAGTGTGGCACTATAGTTTTGAAGCATGGTTTCTATTTTAATAAAGAATGTTAAAAGATATCTCTTATAGTACAACGAAAAGACATGTTTCATTGGTATTTATAATTTTGAGGAAGAAATACAGATCTGGTGTCAGGTCTGTATTTCCAGGAGAATCATTTTTTCAGGAGCGTGATACCCTAATGCCTATGCACATTACTTAAGTTTATGCCTGTAATTGACGCATTACTTGGTTAACGGAAACCTTAATGGGATGGATATCTTTTGAATTCCATAATAAAAGTCCTTGATTAAGTGAAATGAAGTAAATGGCCAGTTCCAATGGGTCACCATCCACAAAAATTCCATCCTGCTGTCCTTTACTGATAATACGGGCAATCCCTCTCATGGCTGCCGCATATTTTTGATTCAATTCTTGTTTAATCTCATTAGAGAGCGTGTCAGAATGTTGAGCTTCATTAACAAGAACACGGCGGTCCGAGGCTTCCTCTGGTGAACCGGAAAAAGTAAGTTCAGTGAACCAAACCAGTTGATCCCAAGGTGTGCCCTTTCTATTTTCCGCTTCATTCACTGTTTCAATAAACATATCCAGTACGTTCATGATAATGGAAACATAAATATTCTCTTTTGATTTAAAGTAATGGTAAAAGAGTCCATGACTTAAATTCACGGATGAAGTAATATCGCTGATTTTTGTTGCTGCAAAGCCCTTGCGTGCGAAAATCTTCAGTGCAGCACTGCTGATTTCCTCATAGCGTCGATCTCGGATTATCTTAAATTGTTCATCATTTTTTGGAGCCATCGTTGATTCCTCACTTGCTGAATAATATTTCATCATTGTTGCATATGGCTTATTTTAAAAAAAGAACGGTAGGAAATTTTTCTGTTCATAAACACTCTACCATATAAGTTTATGATAAAAAATAGTGAGTGATGGGGCTTTTTATCATTCACTAACTAATTTCGATGGAAAAGGGTGATTCTCCTCGTTTTTTAGCGAATACATTTTTTGATTGACTTATAAGTCAACGTTGTATATTATGGGTTCATGCTCAAGTGCATATTCATAATACTGATGTAAAAAGCATGATTGAATGCTATATGCATACAGGCAGTCCGTTGCATTTTAAAAATACATGTATTAAAAAGGGGATAGAAAAATGAGTAGACTTCAAGGGAAAACCGCTATCATCACTGGGGCAGCTGGCGGAATTGGTAAAGGTATGGCCATGGCTTTTGTTAAAGAAGGAGCAAAAGTGGCAATCATCGATTTAAATGAAGAGCTTGGGAACGAAACCATAAAAGAATTACAAGAATATCAACCAGAATCCATATTCATCCAAGCTAATCTAGCAGAGCATGACAAATTGGCTTCAATCGTTAAAGAAGTGGCTGATAAATTCGGGAAAATCGATATCTTGGTAAATAATGCACACGCTTCACGAATGGCCTCCATTGCTGACACAACACAAAAAGAATTGGATTTATCCTTTAATACTGGATTCTATCCAACCTTCTACCTCATGCAAGCCGCATTGCCTTACTTAAAGGAAACACAGGGCAAAATCATTAACTTTGCATCAGGTGCCGGGATTAATGGTGATGTCAATCAAGGTACGTATGCAGCAGCAAAAGAAGCAATCCGTGGAATTACCCGTGTTGCAGCAAATGAATTCGGTCCATTCGGCATCAATGTAAATATCATTTCCCCGATTGCCAAATCACCTGGCATGCTTCAATGGGCAGAAGAACAACCAGAATATTATCAAAGCATGCTAGCCAAAATTCCGCTAAGAAGACTTGGTGAGCTTGAAAGTGACATTGGGCGTACAGCTGTATTCCTGGCAAGTGAGGATTCTGATTATATTACTGGTCAAACAATCATGGTTGATGGCGGTTCCATTAAATTACGTTAAGTTTATTGGCTAAAAATCCGTTACTTAGCTTGTATGATGTTACATTTGCGGGTAATGCAATGGGAGGCTGATCGATTGGTGTGTTACTAGGTGCTTTAGCCTTCGGTGTTCAGAGCCAATATTTTAAAAAGGGCGGGAGAATTATTTCCCGTCCTTTTTTTCTTGGATAAGGAAACCATAAGAAAAGTTGCTAACGCAATGGGGAGCTTATAAACTGAAGATAGACAAAATGAACGAGGATGGTGAATGCCAATGGCTAAAACAATAGTAGAAAAACTGAATTTACATAAATATGAAAGGGTGGCAGTCTTGAATCTGCCAGCCGGGGCGGATTATTTAGCAGAGCTGCCGGATTACGATACAGAGCTTACTGAAATTGCCTATGATCTTATATTTGCTTTTGTATTGGATATGGATTCTTTAAAAGGAATCGTGGATAAGGTGATCGAGAAAAATCAATTGAGTATAAACGGCTATATTTATTTGGCTTACCCCAAGAAAGGTAATAAAGAATATGCTACATATATTCATCGTGATGATCTGATGCAAGGCCTTGGTGCGGATGATGATGGTTATGTTGGCCCGAGTGACCTGAAGTTTGCACGTATGGTCGGGTTGGATGATGTCTTTACGGTAGTCGGACTGAAAGAAGATTCGAAAAATAGGAACCGTCCATCTATTAAAGCAAGCCAATCAGTAGATGATTATATCGAAATGATTTCTGAAATTGAGAAAGATTTGCAGGATTCTCCTGATTTGCTTGCGTTCTATCATTCACTTACCCCAGGGTACCGCAAGGATTGGGCCCGTTACGTATATAGTGCAAAACAAGTGGCGACACAAGTGAAACGGCGCCAGGAAATGAAAACGATTTTAGGAGAAGGATACAAGAGCAGGGATTTATATCGAAGAAATAAATGAGGGTGGGGAATGTCTTCCATTCTCTTTTTTTATTGTACTGTTCATCCTATCAAAAGCATATACTAGACCGAATCCAAACTTAAATCGTAATAATTATGATTTGCGAGGTGGTTAAATATGCTTTTGAAACGCTACACGGGAAATTTGCTGTTATTGATACTGCTGTTATTGCTGCTTGCATTCTTTTTTCTAGGCGATGTTTTCATTCCCAAAGCGATTGATTTCTCGGATTACCCGATGCTTCACTCTCTGTTCGTCGTGTTTTTGGGATTGTTTTTAGAATCGATTCCTTTCCTGTTCCTCGGGGCCATTGCCTCATCGTTCATCCAGTTGTTCATCAGTGAAGAAATCACTCAGCGAATGATACCAAAAAGACCCCTGACGGCCATTTTTGCCGCGATAGGGGCGGCGCTGATCATTCCGGTTTGCGAATGTGCGATCATCCCGGTCGTCCGGAAATTGATTCAAAAGGGTGTCCCGGTCCACGCAGGTGTTGTTTTGCTCGTAACTGCCCCAATATTGAATGTCATCGTTTTTGGCTCAACTTATTATGCGTTCCAAAATAATCCGGCCATTCTATATGGAAGAATCATTCTTTGTGTCCTTACGGCGATAATCGCAGGTTTATTCATTCATATATTCAGCACGAAAGATGTGGTGAAAGAGGAGAAGCAGGAACTGGTACACGGGCATGTACATGATCTTCAGTCTAGTAAATGGACAAGCTTCATGGAACATACTTCACAGGAGTTTTTTATGGTCGGCAGATACTTTATCATCGGGGCCTTGTTTGCCAGTGTATTTCAGGTGTTCATGGATCGGTCCGTAATGGCCGATATTGGTCAGGCGCCAATAAAAGGCACGGCATTGATGATGGGCATTGCATTTTTGCTTTCACTCTGTTCATCAGCCGATGCATTCGTTGCGGCCTCCTTTTCCCATAGCTTCCTGCCAGGCTCCATACTTGGTTTCCTTGTATTTGGTCCCATGCTGGATTTGAAAAATGTCCTGATCATGATGTCCTGTTTTAAACGGAGCTTCGTCGTCACGTATGTTCTGCTTGTTTTCGCAATCGTCTTCAGCCTATGCCTGATTGCAAGTGGATTGATCAGTAAGGGGGGCTTCTGATGAAACGTTTATTTATCCAGAGGCTTGAAGGATTGCTGTTGCTTGGACTGGGTCTCATGATCTTTAAATTGTATGTTTCAGGATATTTAACGAAATTGATTGCACCCAAAATGATTCCATATGCATTGGCGGCGCTTTTTGCCTTTTTAGTGATCAGCCTCATCCGAATGAAAAAACAAAAACAAGGTGGACATCCTTGTGATTGCGGATCGAATGGAGAGTCTTCCGCGTCCGCACTGGTCCTGAATTATAGTTTGTTCTTCATTCCGATTCTTCTGGGCTTCATCTTGACCGATTTTACATTAAGCGGGGAAGTACTGGCGAAAAGGGGGCTGGCGAACCAGCAGACACAGCTGGTAAGCTCGTATGATTCAGGGAAACATGCGAATGGGGAGAAAATCTCGGTAACTGATGATAATTATTTTGAAGTACTGGATGATTTACTGAACAACCTCGATACGATCGAGGGGAAGGAAATAGAGATTTCGGGGTTCATATACCGTGAGGATACATTTACGAAAAAACAAATGGCCATCTCCCGCCTCTCCATGTCCTGCTGTGTGGTCGATGCGACGTTATACGGATATATGGTCAACGGGAATGTGGAAGGAATGAAGACGAATGATTGGTATACGATTACAGGGACATTAAAAAAAGGAAGGTATAAAGGGGAGCCCGTACCTGTGATCGATTTAAAAGAGTCGAAGAAAATAAAGGCACCCGAAGAAGCTTATTTATATGAAAATGTACAAATCATTCAGTAGAATTGGAAAACCCGGCAAAAGATGCTTTTGCCAGTCCGGAAAATCGTGCACTGCGGTCGAAAAAACGGAAACGGCGCCATTTGTTCAGGAGCACGTAACATAGTATAATGACCTTACCATGGATAGGGCGTAAGGAGGGATAATCATGTCTTCAGGTAATCGGAACAATCAAATCGGACCGCCGCGTTTCGCTATTGCCATTCACTCTCTGGTTTGGCTCGCACAAAGCGAAAAGCTCCTGACAAGTTCGGCAATCGCCTTAAAGGTGAAGTCACACGCCACTTTTTTAAGAAGGGTGATGGCCCAGCTTGCAGCTGCGGGGATCGTTGAAACAAAGGAGGGACGGGAAGGCGGATATAGCTTAAAGGTGCCTGCGTCTCAGCTGACTTTGGCGGATGTGTATCAAGCGGTACGGCCTGAATGTCTTGTTTGTATGGAAACGAGCGAATGCGGTGAAGTCGGGAAGCAGCTGGATACGGCTTTGGAGGAAATCATGAACGAAGCCGAAAAGGAAACATTGCGCCTGCTAAAGGGGTATACATTGGAAGAATTCATGAAAAAAGTCGACTTCACCAATTTTGAAAATGAGTGTCTAGGGTAATATCCTTGCAAGAGGATACCCAGGATTATATAATGTGCTTAGTGTAATTGCATTTAAAACTAGGAGGTATTTACATGAAGGTGGAAATTTGGTCGGATTATCAATGTCCGTTCTGTTATATAGGAAAGCGTCGATTCGAAGAGGCGTTAAAGCAGTTCGAAAATAAAGATCAGGTAGAGGTTTCATTTCGCAGTTTTGAGTTGAATCCAGAGGCTGAGCGGGATATCAACATGACTCAAAATGAAATGCTGGCCAAGAAATACGGCATGTCTCAAGCGCAGGTGGAAGCGAACAGCCAGAACCTGACTCAACAAGCCAAAGAATTGGGACTCGATTATCATTTGGACAAAGTGGTCTTAACGAATTCATTCGATGCCCACCGTTTGATGCATTTTGCTGAATCAAAAGGTAAAGAGAATGAAATGAATGAACGCCTATTTAAAGCTTACTTTACGGAAGGCAAACATATTGGCGATCACGCTATATTGGCTAGTTTGGCAGAAGAGGTTGGCCTTGAAAAGTCCGAGGCGGAGGCCATGCTGGCAGGAACGGCATTCACGGCAGAGGTTAGGGGAAATGAGCAAGAAGGAAGCCTGCTTGGAATTACAGGCGTGCCATTCTTCGTCATTAACCGCAAGTATGGAATCTCTGGTGCCCAGCCGCCAGAAGCATTCCTGGATACGCTAAAAAAAGTATGGGCTGAGGAAAATCCGCTTACGATCGTGAATGATCCAGCAACAGGTGACGCTTGTACGGACGGTACTTGTAACGTGCCGGAAAAATAATGAAGATATGAAGGAGGAGACCCGAAACTGGGGTCTCCTTTTTAATTAAAAAGGAAATGTTATATATGGCAAAGAATATAGTGTACAGGATGGCTTTTCAAAAAAGTCCGAAATGAAAGGGAGCTAAAAGGTGTATATAATGATTGGAATACTAGTCTTCGTGATTGCATGTGCAGTAACTGCCAAACTAATTTCCTATAAATATTGGACATGTATTTATTCAGCATTCGGGAACGAAAATTATTTTAAGGCGGTTGCGAAGTTGGAAAGGGAAGGGGTACAATTCAAAACGAAAACGCCTATGAATTTAGGCTCCGAAAGAATTCAGAATCGCCATGAAACCACTCAATATGATGTTTTTGTAAAAAAAGAACAGATGCATATTGCCCAAAGGGCACTTAACAAGAATTAACAAAAGGCAAATCGTTGAAAAAAGCTGTCCTGATGGCAGCTTTTTTATTGCCGGTGTTCAGACATACTACATCCCATTTCATAATTATTTTTTTAATGATGAGGGCAGTATACAACTTGGAGTGGAACGCCAGGTCAAGATTTACTTCCTTGGAAACTCACGAGTAAAAGCTCGAAACTTACGAGTAAAAGCTCGAAACTCACGAGTAAAAGCTCGAAACTCACGAGTAAAAGCTCGAAACTTACGAGTAAAAGCTCGAAACTCACGAGTAAAAGCTCGAAACCACGAGTAAACGCTCGAAACTCACGAGTATTCCCTCCAAACTTACGAGGGTGAGACTAATAAGAAGAAAAAGGCTGCCAATCCACTTTTTCCTTTGAATTTATATAGGATAAAAGAAAGAAAAAGCGTTGGATTTTGATTTGGAATTGGTTTTTTATAGTTTCAAAGACTGAAAATTTGTATAATGGGTGAGATGGATTTAATTGAATGTACATATAGGAGGGGCATGGATGAGTAAGCTTAATGGCAGGACCGTTGCTTTATTGGGAGCAAGGAAGACGGAAGAACTTAGTAAAATCGTTCAAAATCTTGGGGGAGTTCCGCTCGTTCGCCCAGCACAGGGGACAGTATTCCTTGATGATTCCCATTTGGAAGAAGATGTAACCCGGTTGATGGAAGGGGAGTTCGATTGGATTATCCTCACGACGGGAGTGGGGACGGAATTATTATATAAAACGGCCGTGAAGATGGAAGCGGGAGATCGTTTCATAGAAGCCTTGCAGTCTATGAAGATTGCAGCCAGGGGCTATAAAACGGTGAATATGCTGAAAAAGCTTGGCCTGCAGCCATTAATCCGTGATGATGATGGGAGTACGGCAGGGCTTGTTCGCAATCTGGAAGGCCATCTGCCAGGTGGTGTAAAGGTCGCTTTGCAGCTTCACGGCGATCCGGCGCCACTTTTGATGAACTGGTTGGATGAGCAAAAAGTAGAGCATAAAGAAATCCTGCCATATGAACATATACCGCCCGAAAAAGAAACGATGCAGCAGCTGATCCAAGAACTCCTTGAAGGCAAAATCGATTCGGTTGTGTTCACGAGTGCACCGCAGCCGCGAAATTTAATGAGATTTGTCCGTGAAAAAGGTGTGGAGGATAAGATAGCCGACCTGTTTGCATCAGATGTAATTGCTCTTGCGGTCGGGAAGGTAACGGCACAGGTGGTAATCGATGAAGGGATCGAGCGTGTCATTTATCCTGAAGATCAACGGATGGGCAGTGCAATGGTGGAGCTGGTGAAATATTATCAGGGAATAGCAAGCAGATAGGGGAGAGGTGCAGCATGACCAAGGGCAAGGTCTATTTTGTGGGTGCAGGTCCGGGAGATGTGGGCCTGATTACCGTCAAAGGTCAAAAAGCGATTGAAAAAGCGGACGTCATTTTATATGATCGATTGCTAAATCCCAAACTGTTGGACGCTGCCACCTTCGATTGTGAATTGATATATTGCGGAAAGACACCTTATACTATTGGCATCAGTCAAGGGGAAATCAATGAGCTGCTAGTTTCCAAAGCACTCGCAGGGCATCGGGTCGTCCGTTTGAAAGGCGGTGATCCTGCCGTTTTTGGAAGAGTCGGGGAAGAAGCGGAATCGTTGAAGGATGAGGGAATCCCATTCGAAGTGATTCCGGGGGTTACGTCCAGCATTGCTGCATCCATGTACGCAGGAGTCCCCGTCACACATCGGGATTACGGACGCTCCTTTGCGATGGTGACGGGCCATGACCGAACGAAGAAGGATATAGATTGGAACGGGCTTGTTAGTATAGATACGGTTGCCTTTTATATGGGTGTGGCCAATCTTCCGTATATCCGTGAAAATTTGATCAATCATGGAAAGGCGGGGAACACGCCGGCACTCGTCATTCAATGGGGGACATATGGAAGACAGGAAAGTGTCGAGGGGACCTTGGATGATATCGTCGAAAGGGTAAGTGAAAGGTCGCTTGGCAATCCTGCGATCACCTTGGTCGGGGATATCATTTCACTAAGGGGAAAACTGCAATGGTTCGAAAAGAAGCCACTATATGGACAGCGGTTTTTAGTGGCCCGGACCGGAACGGCAAAGAGTTCCTTGGCCGAAGCCCTGCATGAACTTGGCGGCGAAGTCATCGAGTTTCCTAAATGGAATGCGGCAAAAGTGAAAATAGAAGAAAGTCAGCTGCTCTCTTTTCTTTCGTATGATCGAATACTCTTCACTTCGCCCGAAAGTGTCCATGGATTCTTGGATTCTCTCACAGAACATGCTATTGATTTCCGCCGGATTTCTTCTAAGTTATATGTATTATCAAGGAAATCAAAAAAGGCTTTACAGCAACGGGGACTGACGGCCGAGCTCAAATCCGAGATGGCAGAAGCCGGAACCCTGTTGGTTGTTGGAGATCGAAACAGGGATCTTAGAGATTCGGCTCATGGGGACGGAGACTATATTCAATCAATCGCTAAATTTGTCGATGAAAGATTCCTTGAAATCTTTCCGAGAATGTTGGATGGGAAAGCGGTCGGAACGGTACTTTTTTCGAATCGGCATTCTGTTGATATGCTGATGCAATATGGGAACAAGGCAGACGTGGATATTGAAGGGCTGCTAAATCAAGCCTCCATCGGGGTGATCGGGGAAAGTACCGGCAATAGACTTCAAGACTATGGATTTACGTTGGATATGATGCCCAATGAACCGTCTGTCGAACAATTGGTGGAGTTGATCGTGAATAGGAATGTTTTTTAGGCTCTGATAAAACCAGAGTCTATTTCCTTTGGAGGGGTTTCGTTTTTCTATAGGAATGTTGTTTACATTCAGTGTTATGGCCAATCGTGTTATCATTACGGGACATAACTGGAAAATGAGAGAATTGATGTTTACCATTCAAAGACACGGGGAGACGTAATGTTTAATATTGTTGATATTTTATGGCAATTCTTCTACCTAGCCCTACTGGTTCTGCTATTCGTAATGGTCGTGAAGTCGATCCGTTTCTTTATAAAACATATGACAAAAATAAATAACCTTGAAAATAAAAGAGATGAATTACATGAACGAAAAGAAGGATGAGTGACTGCCGTATCTCCGGTTCGGTTTCCTGTTTGCGAGTTATAGCTTGGATTAACCTTGCCAAATGGACGCTCGTAAGATTTTGAGGAGTAAAGAGTAAAAGTCTTTTATTCCTTCCCAGATTGGGTATTATATATAAGTGACTTTTCCAGGGAGGCGAAGCAAATGAAACGGACATGGGAATACGTATTAAGTATCATAGGCGTGAGCATCGCTGCAATTTTTTTAATCGTGACGATCATTACGGCCGTTTATCTCAACAGTATCGATTTAAAAGAAATGGTGGACTACTCATTAATGACAGATTCTCAGGAGTTTTCCTCATCTGAAATTGATATGTCAGTCAAATTTTTCATGGGCTTATTATGGGCTGGGATCATATCGCTGTTCATTGCCTTGGCAGGCGGTTTGATCGCTATCTTTCTATTAAAGGGCGGCAAAGCGAAGGGAGCCGGAATCTTATTGATCATTACGGGCATTCTGACGATCTTTCATGTTTGGCCGCTTATCTTCTTCATCGTACCGGGAATCATGTGCCTTGTAAGGAAGCCGAGGGATACGGTGGAAGTGATTGAATGATCCTACACCATACATAGTTCTGTGATTTGAAAGAAAGGAGCTGGCCCGATAATGCGGGTAAGCTCCTTTTTCTTGGTGTAAGGATATTTTAGGGTAATATCCCTTTTTATACCTGTAATCACCAGTCTATCATGTTACTATTATTATAGATTTAAATATAAATATTCTGGAGTTCGATCAATGAAGATACCTTTAATGAAGGTTGGGGTACTGACCTGTTTAACCCTCGGTTTGTTCAATGGACAGGCTTTTGCGGAGTCTGGTATAACCAATGCGTGTTCATCATTCGGTGAGATTCAACCCAATGAAAATCCTTCCCATAAGCAGATGAACTGCTTACTGACGAATGCGGCAATAGAGGCTGAAATCCCCCCTGAAGTGGTAAAAGCGGTGGCTACGCAGGAAAACGGGGATTGGAGGCAATTTAATGAGGACGGTAAACCGATTAAATCTGACGATGGCGGTATCGGCCTATTGCAGCTTACCAATAAAACTGGATATGACCAGAAAAAGCTGGAAAATGATATTGTCTACAATATCGAGGCAGGCGTCGAGGTCCTGAGTGGCATATATTCAAGAAGGGATTCGCCCAAGATCAAAGATGCCGGACGCAGGGTCAACGAAAATTGGTATTTCCCTGTCATGGCTTACAATGGGACAAAACCGGTGAACAGTCCTCTTTACAAGGAAAACGGGAAAATAAATGCGAATGCCTACCAAGAGGAAGTTTTTGCTGAGATAGAAAACCAAAGTTATTTGAATGATGCAAAACTGGCAAAATACCCATTCAAAACTTCGGACTTTCAATATGATCGGGACAGCACTGAAAATATCGTCTTTAAAAACCTTGAATATACACTGACAGTTCAAACGCATGACTCTGTTTATTGGTTCAAGGCAGGAGACAAAGTGGTGACAACATCGAGCGCTAATATCAGGAAAGAAATAAGCACTACGGCAGGTGCAGTAACTGTTCCGCCAAATACCAGCTTGATCATCACAGGGAATTTTGACTATCACGAATCTAAGGGAAATAAATTTGTCTTTTACCCCGTACAAACGGAAGACAACAGTATTAAGGGGTATGTTTCATCGGCTTACATCTCCAATAGTCCATCGATTGTCAAGGATACGGATAAGCCAGTGATTTCAGGGGCTGCCGGTAAATCAATTCCATTCAACTCAACTTTCAACCCTAAAACCGGCATAAAGGCGAAGGATGATAAAGATGGTGACTTAACGAGTGCCATACGTGTTGAAGGTAAGGTGGATACCAAGAAAGTGGGCACCTATAATTTGACTTATACGGTAGCTGACAAGGCTGGGAATATTGCCAAGGTCACAAGGAAAATAACGGTTTATGATCAAGTCAAGCCAGTGATTTCAGGTACCGGGAATAAATCCATCAAACTAAATTCTTCATTCAATCCAATAACAAAAGTAAGTGCCAAGGATAATGTCGATGGCAACATGACAAGTAAAATCATAGTGACAGGAACCGTGAATACGAAGAAAAAGGGAACGTATACATTAAAGTATACAATCATTGATTCCTCGAAAAATACTGCGACAGTTACAAGGAAGATCACGATAGATGGCACAAAGCCAGTCATCTCGGGAGCCAATAGTAAAACAGTTGGCCATTATTCGACATTCAACCCTAAATCAGGTGTTTCTGCCAAAGATAATCTTGATGGGAGTTTAACAAGTAAGGTCAAAATAACAGGGACTGTGAATACGAATAAAAAAGGTACCTATACATTGACTTACACAGTTACGGATAAATCGAAGAACAAGGCAGAAGTAAAAGGAAAATTACAGTTAAATAGAAGGCAAAAAAGGATTCCCGCCATAGGGAATCCTTTTTTGATGTCTGAATGTGTTTGGCTGAAAGGTATGCATATATAATAGTAGAAAGTGTCCTTCAGGGTGGAGTCGATATTGATAAAAATGTTATAATTGTAAATAGATGTAATATGAAGTGATCTGAAGGGGGATTGTTTATGGGCATAGAACACGGGCATGTAAACTGGATGGATCAGATTTATAAGGAATATGAACGTGACGGCGGATTGAAGAATAATCCTGGCTTTGGAAAGCCGCTTCCGGAGTCGGCATTATCGGGAAATATATATGACAATTTCTTGACAAAGGCAAAGGATGCCGGCTACCTTCCGCTTTGGATAAAATGGCAAAAAGAAATTCGGGAAGAGCTATCCGGATTAGTTCGATTGAAAAAAATGAATGGACCTGAATCTGAAATAATGAAACGAATGGATGAAATAAATGAGAAAGTCCATACATATAATGCGATTTGTCCAGCCAAAATGCAACGTAGGGAAATAGAGTTGGAAAGCATCGATATCCAATATGAAAAATGGAAGTAATTGATAATGTGTAAAATGTGGGTATTTGTATGACGTGATCATTAAAGGATTATGATATAATGGCATGAATAAAAAAACAGAGAGAGGGACTTCGATTGGAAAATAGAAAAGAAGTTTTTTCATGGATAAAAGCGATATTGATTGCAGTCATTCTAGCTTTTTTAATTCGAACGTATATTTTTGCACCGATTGTTGTGGACGGTGAGTCAATGATGCCGACTCTGCAAGACCACGAAAGAATTGTTCTTACCAAGTTTGGAACGAATATCGATAATATCGACCGGTTTGATATTGTCGTTTTTCATGCAACGGTCGATAAAGATTATATAAAAAGAGTGATCGGTCTGCCAGGTGACCATATTGAATATAAAGATGATACGCTTTATATTAATGGGAAAGCTTATGAAGAACCATACTTGGACAAATATAAGAATCAGATGGCAGGGGTGCCGCTGACTGAATCCTTCAAGCTCGAAGATATTACAGGCAGCATGACTGTGCCGGAAGGTCAGCTGTTCCTTATGGGGGACAATCGCCAAAATAGTTTGGATAGCCGTGAAATCGGTACGATTTCCGTCGATGAAATTGTAGGCAAGGCGAATCTAGTGTATTGGCCGATCAATGAAATAAAGATTGTGAAATAAGAAGAAGCGGACTCAGGTTTAGAGTCCGCTTTTTTGTTGCGTTTTTCATTCCATTGTCATACAGGTTTTTCAACAAAAAACGTGTCGATTCTACTTTTTTTATCTTTTTTTATGAAAATCAACTCATTTGGGTTAAATTAGGTTATCCTATTAAAAAGAAGTAATCACGTTACCCAGGCCCGCATTAGAAATTGGATTACTTTAAAAAAGGGTGCTGAGATGGAGTACTATAGATGGATATGGTAAAGGATTTAATATCAAACTATGGTTATTTCGCAATATATGGGCTGTTGGCCATTGGGATAATTGGCTTGCCGGTTCCTGATGAGTTCATGATGACTTTTGTCGGCTATTTGTCATCCATTTCCGTTTTGAATGTCCAGGGAGCATTCCTTGTCAGTTTCCTTGGATCGATATCCGGAATGCTTTTCAGTTATTTCATCGGGAAAAAGGTAGGGAAGCCATTTTTGAGGAAGTATGGTAAGTGGATCAAAATGACCCCCGCGAGGTTGGAAAAATTGGAGAAATGGTTCAATAAATACGGTCCATGGACCATTATCATAGCCTATTTCATCCCAGGAGTCCGTCACTTCGCCAGTTACATTTCCGGCATGAATGGAATGGGGAAACGAAAGTACTTTATCTTTGCCGGAGCAGGGGCTTTCAGTTGGTGTTTGGTATTTACGACTTTTGGCTATTTCATTGGTGTATTAACTTAACTCATTTCAACTTCAAAATTTCTTTATTGAATCAGAAAAAACCGTTTCTGGATTCCAGAAACGGTTTTTTCCATTTCTGCCTATATTTATTGAGCTGAGTATCCGCCATCGATGACAAGCTCGGCACCAGTTACGTATGAAGCGTCATCGGATGCTAGATAAAGCACGGCATTTGCAATATCCGCCGGCTGACCCAAGCGTTGTAATGGTGTTGCCTTGATCATTTGGTTCACTAACTCTTTTGACTCTTCTAATTTTTGAGTCATTGGTGTTTCGATGATACCAGGGAATACAGCATTGACACGGACACCCATGCGGCCATATTGCGTTGCGGCAGCCTTGGAGATAGCACGAACGGCACCTTTTGAAGCAGAATAAGAGTTTAAGCCCATTCCGATTTGAGCAGTAAAGGAAGAAATGTTCACGACTGCGCCTTTACCTTCTTTAGCCATGTAAGGAACAACATGCTTCATTCCAAGGAATGGTCCAAATCCATTGATGCTTAACATTAGCTGCCAATCGGCCAATGACGTATCGTTAATGCCTTTTTCCGTTGAGATGCCGGCATTGTTAACCAATATGTCGATCTTGCCAAATTTAGCGATAACTTCATCCGTCACTTTTTTCCAGCTTTCGTCTGAGGATACATCAAGTACGGCTCCGTGGACGTTATCCAATTCATTCACAACAGCTACAGCTTTTTCATTGATATCAGCAGCAATGACTTGTGCTCCTTCTTTTGTGAATAGGTCAACCATTTCCCTGCCCATACCAGATGCTCCGCCAGTGATAATGGCTACTTTATTAGTCAATCTTCCCATCATGATCACTCCTAATTTGTTGTTATAACGATGAATATATGTTCAAGCATAGTTCAAAAGTTATATTATCAACGAGCAATACTATAACTCCTTCTAGAATCCGTCAAGCCTTTTATTTTTCCGCTTGCGATTTGCCTTTTTCCTGCTGGATAAAAAATGTTTGTGGAAAAAGAATTTCCGCGTTGAGAGCGCTATCAATCTTTTAATCTACAATTTGATACCGTAGATTATCAATATCTAAAATAGCTGAATCTGTTCTATATGAACCGATTCACAAGTAATCTTGTAGAGGCATCATATGATGCTGGGGAGCACCATATATTCAATTCTAGTGATAAAAATCGAATACTGCAATCTTTTTGTACTTTAAATACAATTTTTTATAACGTCATTCCAATTCTAGCTTTTCAGAACTTTCTGTACATTGGAGGTCATCATTTTATGAATAACAGAATGTATCTTTCCCTGGCCATCCCGCTAACGATTTCGACGATGAGTACGCCCTTGCTCGGTGCGGTCGATACGGCTGTGGTTGGAAAGTTGAGCGATCCCGCCTATATTGGCGGGGTGGCTGTCGGAACCATTATTTTTAATACGATGTATTGGCTTTTTGGTTTTCTTCGGGTCAGTACATCTGCCTTCGCTGCACAAGCGGAGGGGGCAAGGGATGAAAAGCAAAGCCTAATGGCCTTGGTTCGGCCTTTTTTCATAGCAGCGATCATCGGTCTTCTTTTTATCGTGATCCAAAAGCCCATTTTGAATATTTCGATAGGCGCAATCAGTCCGGAATCGGACGTTTCCGCCTTTGCCGCAGACTATTTCGGCATCAGGATATGGGGTGCACCTTTTGCATTATTGAACTATGTCATCTTAGGCTGGTTAATCGGGAAATCCAGGATAAAAACATCTTTGTTCATTCAAGTTTTCATGAACGTGATCAATATAGTCTTGTGCCTCGTTTTTGTAAATGGCTTTTCATGGTCTGTATCAGGGGTTGCTGCCGCTTCATTGATATCAGAGATCGCCGCGTTTTTCCTGGGTTTGTGGGTGATCCGGAAAGCGGTCAACGTACCGGATTCAGTTTCATTCCGGGAGGGGTTCGATCGGGCTTCCCTGAAAAAAATGATGGTGGTCAACAGGGATTTATTCATCAGGACCATTTGTCTGATCACGGTTTTCAATCTTTTTACGGCCAAGGGAGCCACTTTCGGGACAGAGACACTGGCGGCAAATGCCGTACTTATACAAATCCATTACCTGATGGCCTATTGCTTTGATGGCTTCGCGAATGCATCAAGTCTTCTGGTCGGGAGGGCAATTGGTTCGAGAGATATAAACCTTTACAAAAAAACACTCTCACTATCGGCGCGGTGGGGCTTATATGCTTCAGTCATACTTGCAGCATCTTACTATCTATTCAGCGATGAGGTCATTCTCCTTTTCACGGATATCCCCGGTGTCATCGAACTGGCCCATGAATATGGACTTTGGATAGTCCTATTCCCGTTCAGTGCCTTTATTGGACTCATTTTTTATGGAGTGTTCACCGGTGCGACCGAAGCCGTTCCAGTAAGGAATTCGATGCTTCTTGCACTATTGGCTTTTTTGATTGTCCAGTTCTCAGCAGTCAGCAATCATGGCAATCATGGATTATGGCTTGCATTCCTGGCTTTCAGTTTAGGACGTTCCGTGTTTTTAGCCTTATACATCCCAAGGCTAAACCGAAAAGTAACAAAGCTTATGGATGCCGATAGTTTAATGAAATCATCTTCTTTTTAATAAAAGAGGGTGTTTTTTATTTGTGTAAGGGATTTTATCGGTAGTTTGACGGTAGCGAAAATACGGGAATACGAAGAATAGGTAGCAACGCTTGGCGAATCAGGTAGTAAAAGTGATAAAATGAAAAATATATAAAAAAGAGGAGTTGTCGTATTTTGAGTGAATTGAATTGGCGAGAAGAAGTTGAAAAACGAAAAATGGACTTATTACTGGATACACAAAACTTATTGAAAATAAAAAGTGTACTGGATGAGGAACATCCTACAGAGGAGGCCCCATTCGGTAAGGGGGTGCAGGAAGCGCTTGAGTTCATGCTTCAATTAGGTGAAAAGGACGGCTTTACTGTGAAAAATGTCGATAATGTCGCTGGTCATATTGAAATGGGTGAAGGCGAGGAGTTAATCGGGATATTATGCCATGTCGACGTGGTACCTGAGGGAGATGGCTGGAGTTCGGATCCGTTCGGCGCTGAGATCCGCAATGGCCGCATATATGCTCGCGGGGCAATCGATGATAAAGGGCCGACCATGGCTGCTTATCATGCGATGAAGCTGGTCCGGGAGCTAGGAGAACCTTTGAACAAACGTGTGAGGATGATCATTGGAACCGATGAAGAATCGAACTGGCGCTGTGTTGACCGGTACTTTGAGGTGGAGGAAATGCCCTCGATCGGCTTCGCACCAGATGCTGACTTCCCGATCATCAGTGCGGAAAAAGGAATCTGGGATTTCTCGGTTATACATCCTGCCGATGCAGGAAATGGTACGAACTCAGACGTGAATGTTATCGAATTTTCTTCAGGGCGAAGGACGAATATGGTACCGGATTTTGCTACGGCCATTGTGGAAGCGGCCAACCCTGCTGAAGTGGCAGCAAACTATCAGGGTTATTTGCAAAAATACTCATTGAGCGGCCAAGCCGTTCCGCAAAAAAATCAAGTGCTGCTTGAAATGAATGGTGTCTCGGCACACGCGATGGAACCGAAGAATGGAAAAAATGCAGGTCTCTTTTTAGCAGCATTTTTAGCCGATCTTACTCTTGATCCGCATGCGAAAGCCTATTTCACTTTCATTAAGGATCGTTTGTTTGAAGATTCCCGCGGAAATAATTTAGGTGTGGCTTACTCGGATGAGCAAACAGGTGAACTGACGCTCAATGCCGGTGTTTTCAATTATTCAAAACAAGGGGACAGCTCGATCGGTTTCAGTATGCGATATCCGGTGACGTTTGAGTGGGAACAGCAAAAGGCGGCATTGGAAGAAAGACTTGCTGCATATAATTTGAAAGTGAAGACCAATTCGCATTCGACTCCACATTTTGTGGACAGTGAAAGCTTCTTGATTAAGACCTTGCAGAAAGTTTATGAAGCGGAGACAGGTGACAAAGCTGAGCTCCTTTCGATTGGCGGCGGCACATACGCCCGTTCATTGAAAGAAGGCGTAGCTTTCGGCCCGCTTTTCCCTGGAAGCGAAGACATTGCGCATCAGAAAGATGAATATATTGATATTGAAGATATGCTTAAGGCAACGTCCATTTATGCACGTGCCATTCATGAATTAGCTAAATAAGAGGCAAAGAGGGAGAAAGACATGGGAAAAATCATTTTTAACGGCGACCTTAAAAGCAGGTCCGAAGTAAAGGTAGATATTGAAGACCGCGGATATCAATTCGGTGACGGCGTCTATGAAGTCATTCGGGTTTATAATGGCGAATTATTTGCGGGGGATATGCATTTGAACCGGCTGATCGACAGTGCGAAGTTGATACAGATGAAAGTTCCCTTTACCATAGCGGAAATCAAAACCCGCATGAAAGAGCTGATCGCTGAAGATCAACTGAAGGATGGTATTGTCTATATGCAGCTGACAAGAGGAGTATCAACGCGTACACACTCTTTTCCAACTGCAGGGGTGGAACCGGTCTTTGTCGCCTATACCAAGGAAATGCCTTATACAGGCAAAATGAAGCCAGGGGTCAATGCTGTTACCACCGACGATATACGCTGGCTGCGCTGTAATATCAAGAGTTTAAATCTACTGGGTAATATAATGGCTAAACAGCAAGCGGTGGAAGCCGGCTGTGATGAAGCGATCCAGCATCGTGATGGTACGGTGACGGAGGGAAGTTCGTCAAATGTCTCAATCGTGGTGGATGGTCAACTTAAAACGCATCCAGCCACAAACTTGATCCTGAATGGAATTACCCGTCAGGTGATGCTGAAACTTTGCGCTGATCATGGGCTTCCCTATGTCGAAGAAGCCTTCACGGTCGAGGACATGATGGCAGCCGATGAAGTCCTTTATACAAGCACTAGCGTCGAAGTGACACCCATTATTAATATCGATGGCCAATCGATTGCAGCCGGGGAACCCGGTCCGATAACTCAAAGACTGCAGAAGCTGTTTTCCGAGGAAATCGAGAAGCAATGCGGTTCCGTTAACTAGATAAAAGCCTCTTTGCCACTATTGGCAAAGGGGTTTTTTTATTTGTGTAGTCGGAGATCCGATCACGTTAATTACTCCTATTCGAACTCTCTTTTTGACATTTTCAAAAACCAGGAATATACTTGCTAATAACCTAAAAAGTTTACCTGTCGCAACAATTTGAGTTGCGTATAAAAAGGAGTTGACATAGATATGTCCGATGTGTTGCATCAACCTTCTTCAAGAGGAATAAAAAAACTTCTTCCCTATCTTGGGCCTGCCTTTATAGCTGCTGTGGCCTATATTGATCCAGGAAATTATGCGACCAATATTACAGCCGGATCTAAATATGGCTATACGTTATTATGGGTTATCTTCGCATCCAATTTAATGGCTGTTCTAATCCAATCACTATCAGCTAAATTGGGGATAGCCACTGGAAAGAACCTTCCAGAGCTATGCAGGGAAAGATTTTCGAAAAAAACATCTTTCTTATTATGGATTCAGGCCGAAGCCGTCATAATGGCAACCGACCTAGCTGAATTCATAGGAGCTGCACTAGGGATTTATTTGTTATTTGACTTACCGCTTATCACTTCGGCAATAATTGCAGCGATTGGTTCCTTTGCCATTCTCGAATTCCAGCGCAGGGGTTATCGAACGTTCGAAGCTCTGATCACGGTCATGATATTTGTCGTTGTGATAGCATTTGGTGCTCAAGTTTTTTATGCGAAACCTGACACTTCAGCCGTTGTATTAGGACTCTTCACTCCAAAGTTCGAGGGAGTGGACAGTATTTTGCTATCGGCCGGTATGCTTGGTGCCACCGTAATGCCACATGCAATCTACCTTCATTCTTCTTTGACTCAAAGAAGAATAGTCGGAAAAAACGATTTGGAAAGAAAAAGGATTTATCGTTTTGAGTTAATTGACATAGTCATCGCCATGTTGATTGCAGGCGCGATCAATGCCGCCATGGTCATAGTTTCAGCTGCCCTATTTCATAAGAATGGAATACTTGTAGAGGACTTGGATGTTGCCTATCAACAGTTCGGGGCCATGCTTGGACCATCAGTCGCGATGTTTTTTGGAATAGGACTTTTATTTGCAGGCTTATCCAGCTCATCCGTTGGTGTAATGACCGGTGATGTTGTCATGCAGGGATTCATTAAAAGACATATACCGATTTATTTAAGAAGGGTCATTACCACCGTTCCGCCCCTGCTCATAATATTATGGGGAGTGAATCCATCCAAAGCACTTGTGATGAGCCAAATTGTACTCTCGTTCGGCATCGCGTTTGCCCTGGTGCCCTTGATCATGTTTACAAGCGATAAAAAAATCATGGGCAGCCTGGTCAACCATAAAATCACCTCCAGCGTCGCTTGGCTTATAGCTGTACTTATCATTGGACTGAACTTGTTCTTGCTTTACGAAACACTTTTCAGTTAAAAGAAGCAGGGAGGGACCAATCTTTGGTCCTTTTTTGTTTGGATTTTTTGCTGTGTGTGTCGTTAATCCGACCCAGTTCGGGTATAATCCGACCTTGCGCAGAGATAATCCGACCCAGCCCGAAAAACCCCTACCTGGACTGCGTTCATATGATGTGAAATTTGAAATATTCCTGATGGAGGGAATATTTATTAGGAAGCCCAAGAGAAGGTATATGCAATGGGAATTATGGTAAAATTAAAGGGAAAATAGGAAGGAATATAAGTGACCATGAATACTCATTTTTTCTTTGCTTTAGTATTGCCTGATGATATTAAGGCTCATTTAAATGCTGTTACGGAACAATTGAAGCCGGAATTTTCATTTAAGAAATGGCTGCATCCAGCCGATTATCATATTACAATGGCATTTTTGGGCAATGCTCCCGATACATTGAAAGAGGATGCCATGGGGCGTGTGGAAAGCGAGCTGGCCAATGAGGCTTCATTCGGCTTGGAGCTCGGCGATATCGGCGGTTTTGGCAGGAGTGACAGTCCAAGGATCCTATGGGCAGGCGTCAAGCAGCAAGATAGGCTATTTGCCATCCAAAGGAAGATCTATCATTCTTGTATCGAAGCGGGTTTTGAACTTGATAAAAAGCCGTTTAAGCCTCATATAACGCTGGCAAGAAAATTCGAGGGTGAAAGTCCCTTTTCGTTGGAGAGCGTCCGCCAGATAGCGAATTTGAAGGATAAGCATTTTGAAGCAGATCAGGTTGCGTTATATCAAACACATCTTGGAGCTTCCCCTTCATACGAGAAGGTTTTCACGATTAACCTTCAAAAATAGAGAGAGATGGGTGGTGGTCGAATGGCACAGCTCATAAAGATGCAGGATTATATTTCCCGGTATGAGCAGGATATATATCGTTATCCAACACAATTTGCACGGTTGAAAAAACAGCAATGGGATAAATTGAAGGCTGCTTATCATGCGGGCGAGCTAGATCGGTTGTATAGCGAACATACTGAAAAACAAGTCAAATTCGATCCGCCTCAGGAAGAGTCAAAGGGCCTGTTAAAAAAGGTGAAAGGCATCTTCCACAGGACAGGTAAACAGGAGGCTGAAGCAGAAGAACTGCCAATACCGGTGCAGATTGAAGATACTAATGTTTTTTCATTAAGATTTCCGTTCCGTCCGGCCAGTCTTGATGAATTAAAGCAAAATTACTTAAATCAATTGCTCCGCTTTCAAATGAAATGGGGGAGTTCGACGCTTCGTGAAAAGTCATTTGTGGACCAATCTTTCTTTTTGGATGAGAGGCTCCGCTTTTTTCTGCAGCGTTTTCCGGATACGTTTCTCGTATTATATAAACCTATCTTTCTATTGAAAAATGCGCCTGTTGAAGTCGAAGTCATTTTATTGACCCCTGTTGATGCTTGGTGCATCACTTTTCTGGAAGCGGAAGAAGACGCTGCATTCATCGGTTCGAGTGATCGGTTCTGGGTCCGCAGGCATCATAAGCATCCTGATAAAAAGGTGCTCAATCCTTTGTTGAGCGCAAATCGGATGACGAACATCGTCACCCAGTTATTTGAGCTATATGAAGTGAACATGCCGATTAAAAAGGTGATTTTATCCCGGAATGGATATGTGGATTATCCCGAAGCCCCTTATGATATTACGATATTGGATAAACGGACCTTCGCAGAATGGTTTGAAAGGATGCGGGCAATATCGTCTCCTCTTAAAGCGCAGCAGTTAAAAGGGGCGCAGGCATTGCTTGAATATTGCCAAACTACATCCAGCCTGAGACCTGAATGGGAAGCTGAAGATAACCAAACAGAAGGAAATGAGCATGCCGCACCTTAATGAAAAAGTGTATTTCATTGTCAATCCAATGGCTGGAAATGAAGAGAGTTTGAAGATTTGGAAAAAAGCCGAGAAAATACTGAAATCAAAAGCGGTTCCCCATGAGGTGTTTTTTACACGGGAAAAGGGGCATGCGCTAAGATTGACGAAGAAAATTCTATCAGGGACGAATCAGGATACCCGGGTGATTGCTGTCGGGGGAGATGGCACGATTAATGAAATGATAAATGGCGCCATGGGTTTCCCTAACGCAATCATCGGCTCCCTTGCGGCTGGATCCGGCAATGATTATGTAAGGGGCATTCAAAAAACTGAGAGTATGGAAGAAGCCCTTTCTGTATTTCAGGATAATGCCTTTACTCCCATTGATATTGGACAGTTCGAGACGAATGGCAAGGTGGGTTATTTCGTGAACAGCCTGGGAATGGGCATTGATGCTGAAATTTCCGATGAAGCAAACCGTTCCCCTCTGAAAAAATGGTTTAATTTTGTCAGAGCGGGTAAATTAATTTATCTGTTCATTTTTATAAAAAAGTTATCTTCTTACAAGCCCGGCTGCATGGAATTGATCATTGATGGACATCGGCATCTTTTGAAAAAGGTATGGTTCATCGTCATTGCGAATCAGCCCTACTTTGGAGGTGGAATGAAAATTTCACCGATGTCGAAGGTGGATGATGGCAGGTTGAACGTGATTGCGGTCCATGATATTACTTTGTTGAAATTATTGACCGTCTTCATCACCGTTTTATGGGGCGGTCACCTCAACATTAAAAATGTTGATTCTTTTTCTGGTGAAATGATAAAAATGAAGAATCAAGGGTCAGTAAAAATCCAGTCTGATGGAGAAATTGTTGGTAGGGACGAAGTAGCTGCAGTGGTTCTGAAAGAGAAAATGGGCGTCTTGTTCAAGGGTGATATCCCATACAAAAATATGAAATGATTTATTTGTTTTTGTTTTATGCGTATAATCGTTTTATAGTACTTGACGAAGAAACCGTTTTTCAACTAAAATTTAATTTATGGCTATTGTTTAATTGCTCAATAGCTATTTTTTTATTTCTCTAAAATGAGGATGTTTTTAATTGCGGGTATCATCCCGATGCAAGTATATATGCAGCTTCGCCAGCAGGCGGATTTTTTATAAAACATGGACTCAAAGTAGTGGTAATACATACACTAGGTGAACGTACCCACATTTGTATGATTAAGCGAGGAAATCGAAGGTGAACCAGTTGGAACATTTATTAGGTCAGGAGTGGGATATATCCCCTGCTGGAGGAGCTACGGGAGAAGCCTTTATTGCCGAGAAAGAGGGGCAGAAGCTCTTCCTTAAACGAAATTCATCGCCATTTTTAGCTGTTCTCTCAGCTGAGGGCATTGTTCCAAAGTTAATGTGGACAAAACGCCTGGAAAACGGGGATGTAATTACGGCCCAGCATTGGATGGAAGGCAGGGAGCTATCTCAGCAGGAAATGAACAATATAAGAGTCGCAAAGCTGCTTCAAAAAATTCATCAATCCGATCCTTTGTTAAGCATGCTCAAAAGGCTTGGGAAATCCCCTTTACGACCTGAAAGTATACTTACAGACATAGAAACCGGGTTATCTTCGGATGTTACGGATATTCCGATTATTAAGCAGGCCATCCATTTTTTACAGAATAATCTTCTGTTGATTGAATGCGACGAAAAAGTCGTTTGTCATTGTGATGTGAACCATAATAATTGGCTCATGACTGAAACCGACGGATTGTTCCTGATTGATTGGGACGGAGCGGTCATTGGCGACCCGGCCATTGACCTCGGCATACTCCTATATTCATATGTCCCAAGGGAAGAATGGAATCAATGGCTTGCCCGCTACGGCAAGAAGCTAGACGCAGGCCTGGAGATGAGGATGAAATGGCACACGGTTTCACAACTTGTGCTTTCCATCCAATGGCATCATCGCAGAAAGCGGTACGAGGAAAGAAATGAATTACTGCAAAAACTGGAAGCATTATTGATGGTTGGCTGATCAGAATTGATCTATATCATCCACCCACTGGGACAAGTCGTTCTGGTGGGTTGAAATATGTGCATCTAAATCGGCGGTACCGATGCCAGTCTGGCTGTATTCGTAAATCTCCGTCAGTATCGTTTTCACATTGCTGTCAATATCCATATTGATCATTAAGGATTTGACGAGCCTTTCAACCTGTTCACATTCAGAAACGGATCCGCAGCAGTCTGATTGGTGATTGGTCAATATATCTTTCAATAGTGACATTTGATGTTCATGGGAAAGCGGCATATAATACCACTCCTTTCTTAAATATGGATTCAAGGGATTCTCAGGTGGTTCTTGCCTGCCCTTCACTTATTTATGGTGTGTTTTGTGAAAAGTTTTATACATGAAAACTACAGAGACTGTCGCCTGGATGGCCGGCAGTTTTTTTATTTGTTAAGTCTGTGCTTGCAGGCTGTTTCCTGAAAAAATCAACTTGCAGGGATCCATCCACTCGTGGTATGGTTTGAACGATTATATTATAAATAGGGGTGTCATCATGCGTTTAAGAAATAAACCTTGGGCTGAAGACCGTTTGAATGATTTTCCACAATATGTAATTCATCAGCCGGTGAGCCATAAAGGTAAATGGAATGAAGTTTTCGGTAACGATAATCCGTTATATATTGAAGTGGGTACGGGCAAAGGCCGATTCATCACAGAAATGGCAAAAGCCCATCCTGATGTGAATTTCATTGGAATTGAAGTATATGGAAGCGTCATTGTAGCTGCATTGGACTTGCTGATTGAAGCGGATGTTCCAAATTTAAAGCTGTTGAATGTTGACGCAGTGAACTTGGGGGACTATTTTGCAAAAGGTGACGTGGATCGCGTTTACTTGAATTTCTCTGATCCGTGGCCTAAATCACGTCATGCAAAACGTCGGTTAACGTATAAGACCTTCCTCGAAGTATATGAAGGCATCCTGCCAGACAAAGGCGAGATCCACTTCAAGACGGATAACCAAGGGTTATTCGAATCTTCCTTGAAGAGTATTTCCGAATACGGCATGCTCTTGAAATATGTAAGCCTTGATCTGCATAACAGCAATTTTGAAGGTAATATCATGACTGAATATGAAGAAAAGTTCTCGAGTAAAGGCAACCGGATATACAGATTGGAAGCAATGTTCCAATAATCATAATCACCGATCAGAAACCAGGTGCACAGCATCTGGTTTTTTTAATGTTTAATCGGGTGTATTTCTATCATGAGGATGGCTTAATCGTTATCAATTTCAATATATGGAAGTGGGTGTTAAACTATAGGAAGAGGAGGGGTATAATGGAAAAGATGCAAATAGGGGAAATTAAATTAACATGGTTGAATGGCGGTGTGACTCACTTGGATGGCGGTGCGATGTTCGGTGTTGTACCGAAACCGCTTTGGTCCAAGAAGTATCCTGTTAACGAAAATAACCAAATCGAACTACGAACGGATCCGATTTTGGTGCAGGCTAATGGATTGAACATGCTTATAGATTCCGGTATTGGCAATGGAAAGCTGAATGACAAGCAGAAACGGAATTTTGGGGTGACAGAGGAATCCAATCTTGTCGAAGATCTTGGCAGACTTGGGCTTCAGCCAAATGATATCGATTACATTTTAATGACCCATCTACATTTCGACCATGCCTGCGGGTTGACGAAACGTGAAGGTGAAACGTGGGTGCCTGTTTTTGAACGTGCAGAAATCATTACGACCCAAACTGAATGGGATGAAATGAAAAACCCGAATATTCGTTCAAAAAGTACATATTGGGCAGAAAACTGGGAGGCTGTGGCTTCTTTTGTACGTCCTTTTGATGGTGAGCTGGAAATTACGGACGGGATTAAAATGATCCATACTGGCGGACATAGTGATGGACATGCGATCATCATCATTGAGGATGGCGGGGATAGATTGATTCACATGGCAGATATCATGCCGACGCACGCCCATGCGAATGTCCTCTGGGTCCTCGCATATGATGATTATCCCATGACTTCCATCGAAGCGAAGGAAAAGTGGATGAAATCCGGACTGGAAAATGGGTCTTGGTACAGCTTTTACCATGATGCCCAATACTGTGCCATCAAATGGGATGAAACGGGTAAGGAGATAATAGACGAATTGAAACGGAAGCGGTAAGCGGGAAAGCAAAAGGAGGACGTCATTTTGACGGCCTCCTTTTATGTTTCAATCAGTTTGCGCATTAAGCTCCAATATCGTTCCTGTTGAGGCATCTGCAACAAATTCGAATTGCTCGCGTTTACCCTCTGTGTTTCTGGTGATCCCGCCTTTGTATACTTCATAGTCCAAATCATTTTTTGTATAGTTTTCCGGCTTCATCAAGATCCATGAGCCATATATATTTCCATCTTTTTTGACTGTTTCCTTCACTTGGGCCAAGACTTTATCGGGAGAAGGTTTACTTGTTTGATCCAATAGTTGTTTTGTCGCATAGCCCGCAGCAAACCCGGCTGCAGTACCCAGTAAAAACGTTTTCCAATTCATTGATTTCTCCTCCATTGCATTTTTTAAAATCACTTCTTTCAGTATACAGAAGAACGCTTTATTTGACTAATAATTTGAAATTTTACCCATTAACTGATAAATTAGAACTTTCTAGTGTAACACGATGCTAAGTTCTGTAAAATAGTAAGAAACAATACATAGGTTAGGGGTAGAAAAATGAATCATGAGACTTTGGAGCTTTTTAAAACATTGACGGAATTACCGGGAGCCTCGGGAAATGAACATGCAGTTCGGAATTTCATGAAAAGTGAGCTGACAAAGTATTCGGATGAAATTGTCCAGGATCGCCTTGGCGGAATATTTGGCGTAAAAAGAGGCAATGAGGATGGGCCGACTGTACTAGTTGCCGGCCACATGGATGAAGTGGGATTCATGGTCACCTCCGTAACGGAAAATGGAATGATTCGCTTTCAGACCCTAGGAGGCTGGTGGAGTCAAGTGCTTTTGGCCCAAAGAGTCGAAATCATAACGGATAACGGTCCGGTCATTGGTGTCATCGGTTCTATTCCGCCTCATTTGCTTGATGAGTCGCAACGCTCAAAACCAATGGATATCAAAAATATGCTGATTGATATCGGGGCGGATGATAAGGAAGATGTTAAGAGAATCGGTATTAAGCCAGGTCAGCAGATTGTACCGATTTGTCCATTCACGCCGATGGCCAATGAGAAGAAAATCCTCGCAAAAGCGTGGGATAATCGTTATGGCTGCGGACTTGCGATTGAATTGTTAAAGGATTTAAAAGGTGAAACGTTACCGAATGTCTTATATTCCGGGGCAACCGTCCAGGAGGAAGTCGGATTACGGGGTGCGCAAACTGCAGCTCATATGATCAAACCGGATCTTTTCTTCGCTTTGGATGCAAGTCCGGCGAACGATATGTCCGGCAGTAAAAATGAATTTGGTCAGCTGGGAAAAGGGGCATTGCTCCGCATTTTTGATCGTTCGATGGTCACTCATCGCGGCATGAGGGAATTCATCCTTGATACGGCCGAGTCGAATGAGATTCCGTATCAATATTTCGTTTCCCAAGGCGGCACGGATGCAGGGCAAGTCCATATTGCAAACGAAGGCATTCCAAGCGGGGTGATTGGCATTTGTTCCCGCTATATTCATACACATGCATCCATGATTCATATTGATGATTATGCCGCTGCACGTGAGCTGATTGGGAAATTGGTCCGTTCCTGTGATAAAACGACATTCGAGACCTTGATTAATAACGGTTGATGGTAGAAGCTGAAATGGAATGAGATGCTGTCATGTATCCTTTTCCATCAGCTTTTTTTACATAGAAGGAAGGTAATAATATTGAAAATAGCAGTTGGCAGTAAAAATCCGGCGAAAGTAAGTGCCGTGCTTGGTGTATATGAAGATGCAGAAGTCATTTCGCTTCAAGTGGAGAGCGGGGTCCCGGAACAGCCCTTTTCAGACGAGGAAACGATGGAGGGGGCAATGACACGTGCCAGGAACTGCTTGATTCACAGTGATGCCGAAATAGGTATCGGGCTTGAAGGCGGTGTCGTGAAAATGAAACAATCCCTGTTTTTGTGTAATTGGGGTGCAATGGCAACAAGGGACGGTGAGGTCTTTGTAGCTGCCGGAGCGAGAATCCCTGTTCCCGGTATTGTTGCTGAGAAGCTGCTGGACGGTGAAGAGTTGGGCCCGGTGATGGACGCCTTCACAAGGCAAGAGAATATTAGCAAAAAGGAAGGAGCGATCGGCGTATTTACAAATGAGCGAATCACCAGGGGGGAAATGTTCCTTCATATCATGAGGATGCTTGCCGGTCAACACGAGTATAAGCTGAAAATGAAAAAGCAGGATTTTTGAATCACTGTCATGGAAAAGCGGGTTTCGATGATGGAAACGAATACTGCCAAAACAGAGCAGGAACGGACAGGATTTTATTGAGCGGCCTTGCTAGTATAGTGACAAGGGGGGAATGGAATGGGGTGGGTTGAATCAATCCAAAAGGCCATCGAATATATCGAGGAGCACTTATTGGAGGACCTGACAATCGAGAGGATTTCCAGGCAGGCGAATGCCTCGGCTTTTCATTTTCAACGGACATTCACCATTTTAACGGATATAACCATTGGTGACTATATCCGTCGTCGAAGACTGACCTTAGCTGCCCAGGAGATTTCATCAACAAATGGCAAGGTCATTGATTTAGCCTACAAGTATGGCTATGACACCCCCGAGGCATTCTCGAAAGCTTTTCGAAGGCAGCATGGGGTATCTCCAAGCGAAGCCCGAAAGTATATGGGGAAGCTGAAATTCTATGAACGCCTGGTGATACAGGTGATTCTGAAAGGGGCAAAACCGATGAAATACAATATCCTTGAAAGGGATTCCTTTCAATTGATTGGAATCAAGCAGGAGTTTTCCTTGGTTAATGAAGAGAATTTGATCGGGATTCCAAAGTTGTGGGAGAAAGTGAATTCGGATGGAACAAGTGATAGGTTAGCGAAGTTGAACAATGGCCAAATAGATGGCTTGATTGGTGTATGTGTCGATAAGCGGGCTGTAGAAAAAAATGAAACGATGGATTATTGGATAGGTGCAGAGTATGCCGGGAAAGTGCCTGAAGAGTTTTCAACCCTTACGTTACCGGCTTCCAAGTGGGTAGCATTCGAAGTTCACGGACCTATGCCTGATAGCATCCAACAAGCTTGGAAACGAATTTTTTCCGAATGGTTCCCTACCAGCGGTTATGAACATGCCGGAACTCCAGAATTGGAAGTATACGCGAATGACGATGCTTCAAACCCTGACTATTACTCCGAAATTTGGATTCCCATTAAAAAGGGATAAGGTAAAATATTCGTTTTTCGCTTGCAGGGGAGGCCCTGCAAGCTTTTTATTCGTTTCTTTAAAATGATCAGTCTTCCATTCTTGAGCTGGACAGTTAAGGGACAATAGGATTTACAGCCCTTCTTCAAAAATATAAGAAAGCACCTTCATGGCTTGGTTAACGGATTCTACCGTGACACTCGCCTTTTCCGATAATTCCTTTAAGGCATGATGATGGGATTCCGGACGAATCAAAATAAGCGGTTTACCCAGGGAAATGGCGGTGCTTGCGTCCATGGCAGTATTCCACTGTTTATATTTCTCACCAAACAGGGCGACGACAAGATCCGCTTTTTTCATCAAAAGACCTGTCCGCAAATTATTGATTTGGGAAGCGGCCGCATCCTTCAGGATGGGATTCGGCTGTTCCCCGAGGATATCTTCACCGATATTATCGGAGCGTTCATGATTTTCCATCGGGCCTACAAATTCTAAAGGAAGCTTTAGTGCAGCGGCCTTATCTCTCAGCTCACTTCTCCAATTTGAATGGATCTCCCCAGCAAGATACACGATTAACTTCATTGTTTTCCTCCTCGATAATAAAATTGCTTTCATTGTACCATGTTTTTTAGAAAATGGATGAATTCCGTAAATAAGGATAATATTATCCATAAGGTAGTAAAAGAGACGGCTGGAGGAATGACGATGGCTATATCCAATAAGAATTTTCTTGTTTTCCTGTTGATAAGCAGCTTGATCGTGGGCTGCTCAGGTATCGAGAGACAAACCGAAAAGTCAATGAAGGCTGCTGAAGTGGCTTTTCGTGACGATGAAAAACAGCCCAATCAAGAGGCAGGGCTAATTCAGGTCTATCTGCCAAAGGATTTTAAGGTAGTGGAAGAACATGATAATAATTTGATTTTACAAAAAGGTGATAAGATTTATATATTATTTGTCAATCCAAATGAAAAAGAAGACAGCTCCGTGTTATATTTGGCGATAAAGGAACAAGATGATCAAAATGTAATGCTGCATTCTTTTCAGACTGATGATAAATTCGGATTTATCTCGATCAAAGAGATACCGAAAGAAAAGTATGAGCTTGCGGTGGGGATCGGCGGGGTGAAGCTGACAACAGAAACAGATAAAGACCAATTAAAAACCGATGCAAAACAAATGATGGAAATCGTTTCATCCGTGCCTCAGAAATAAGGACCCTTGCCTCTCAACCGATCCGTATTAATGGTTGATTTCTGGAGAGTCTGGTATGATGGGTTTATAAAAATTAAGGTGTTATTTAGAGCAGGAGGAATATTCAAATGGAAAATTTACAAACCGTTGAGCAATATGATGCATTGAAAAATGAAGGCAAACATATTTTTCTTTTTTCAGCAACATGGTGTGGGGATTGCCGTGTAATCGAACCGATAATGCCGGAGATTGAAACGAAATTTCCAGACTTTACATTCATTCATGTGGACCGTGATGAATTCATCGATGTGTGTGCGGCTCATGATGTATTCGGTATACCAAGTTTCATCGCGTATGAGAATGGTAAAGAGCTAGGCAGATTCGTGAGCAAGGATCGCAAAACGCAAGAACAAATTGAGGAATTCATTCAATCATTATAATCAAAATCCCCTTCTCGCTGGGGATTTTTCAATGAAGAGGAGGGTCAGTCATGAAAATGGACAGCACGAAGCTGAAAAATATTCTGAAGGAACGTTTAAAAGATGAAAATCGCACATTCAAATTCGATAGCAAGCAAGATACGTTACGGGTGGAAAATGTGAAGACCGGAAAGGGTATCACCATCGAGTTGCCTCCTGTACTTGCTAACTATGAAAACGTACAGGAAAAGGCCATCGATGAAATTATCTATTACGTGGAAGAGGCCCTGAATGTGATGGGGGGAGAACACAGCATGGAAGGCAAGGAGAAGTTCATTTTCCCAGTCATCCGCTCGACCTCCTTTCCAATGGAATCGGAAGAAGGAAATCCATTTTTATTCGATGAGCATACGGCTGAAACCCGGGTTTTTTATGCCCTTGATTTAGGAAAAACCTACCGTCTTATAGATGAAAAGATGATTCAACGGGAAAATTGGCAGGGTGACAGGATCCGTGAAATTGCCCTTTTCAATGCACGTTCCCTCTCCACTGAAATGAAGTCGGATATCGTTGCAGGTAATGCATTTTATTTTTTGAACACGAATGATGGATATGATGCCAGCAGGATCCTGAATGAATCATGGCTTCGGGAGATGAAGGACAAGATCGAGGGAACCATGGCTGTGGCCATTCCCCATCAGGATGTCATCATCATTGCCGATGTGAAGAATGATACGGGCTATGACATTCTTGCGCAAATGGCGATGAGCTTCTTTGCCAGCGGTCATGTTCCAATAACGGCTCTATCATTTCTTTACGAAGAAAATGAGTTGGAGCCCATCTTCATCATGGGTAAAAACAAAAAGCGTGAACAATAATATATTGAATACATAAGGACCGTGTCAGCATCTGGCAGCGGTCCTTTTAAAGTTTCATAGAGTTTATGACACTTAGAGTTGATATTTATTTTTTAATCGGTGATAATAAAATTGTAATATTTCGAAAATATGGAATGAAACAATAGAATGAGCAAATGAACGTTGTGGGAGAGTGCGTAGCTTTGAGCCACCAAAGGAGCAAGTTCCAAAAAATATATCTTGGAGCAAATCTCTCAGGTAAATGGAACCGCAGCTGAACGCAACTCTGGAGGGCGCGCATGAAGAGTGCCACCAACGGGGAAATCTCCATGTCCAAAATGGAGGTAAACACTCAGGTAAAAGGACAGAGAAGGGAGCGGTAAGCTTACGCAATCTTCTCTGCCCTTTTTATTTGGCACTTTGTATAAGAAGGTTTGCAGCGAACATGGAACTTACTAATATGCTCAACTTGAAATAAGGGGGAGAATGATCGTGAACGTGAAAAGTAAATTAATGAACATGCTGGAAGCCCGTAAAGGGGAAATGGTTCAAATCCGCCGTCATTTACACGAGAATCCGGAACTATCCTTCAAAGAAGAGAAAACGGCACAATATATCATTGATTTTTATAAGGGAAAGGACGTGTCGATTCAAACGAATGTAGGAAATGGATTAGGGATCATCGTAACGATCGAAGGCGGAAAACCTGGGAAAACGATAGGTCTCCGTGCAGATTTCGATGCATTGCCGATTACAGAAGAAGCGGAGGTTCCGTTCCGTTCAAAAAATGAAGGTGTCATGCATGCCTGCGGACACGATGGGCATACCGCTTACTTATTGGTTCTGGCAGACTGCATCAATGAGCTTAAAGAATCCCTATCCGGTACGATCAAAATAATCCATCAACATGCAGAAGAAACGCCCCCAGGTGGAGCAAAAAGCATGATGGAATCAGGGTTTTTGGATGAACTGGATGCCGTTTTTGGAATCCACTTATTTCCGTCCCATCCAGCAGGAGTTGTCGGGTATCACGGCGGCTATTCGATGGCTGGACGGACCTATTTCAAGCTAGCTATAAAGGGTGTAGGCGGCCATGGTTCGTCCCCGCATATGGCTAATGATGCCATTGTGGCAGGCGCCCATTTCGTGACAGCCGTACAAACTGTAATCAGCCGCCGTTTGAACCCTTTTGATATGGGCGTGGTCACAATCGGCTCCTTCGATGGAAAAGGAAGCTTTAATGTCATTAAAGATCGTATAGAAATTGAAGGGGATGTCCGTTATATGACAGCAGAGACCCAACAGCTGATCGATAAGGAAATCCACCGCATCGTCAAAGGGATAGAAACGGAATTTGATGTTCAGTGCGAGCTAACATATGTGCCTGATTATCCTCCGTTATATAATGACCCTGAACTGACTGGATTCGTGAAAAATAGTCTGGAAAGCATGAATGACAAAGACATTAAAAATGTCTTGGAATTTCCGGTCTTCTCAGGTTCAGAGGATTTTTCGTATTATGCCGAAAAGATTCCTGGCTGCTTCTTTTACATTGGCTGTAAACCGAAAGGGGTGGAGAAGGCATATTTCAATCACCATCCTAAATTCGACATTGATGAATATGCCCTTTTGATCGCATCCAAATCAGTGGCCCAGGTTGTATGCAATTTTTATGAATGGGAATAGCCCATTGGTATATTTGTTTGCAAAAAAAATGCAGAAACCCACAAAACACCGTTCGGTATTAACGAACGGTGTTTTGTGGGTTTCGGGATGCCAGCGGAGGTTTCGTGAAGGATGCTTCAATGAATTGATCAGTCTGCTTCTTGCTGCATGAAAACTTAATCTCTTTGTAAACGAGATTTAACAGCGGTGTTTTATTTAAATAGTAGACTAGGGGCTAATGTTATTTCGCGATGGGTAGGTTTAAACTCATTCCAGAAGGGGTTTAATAGGGTAGGAGTTCTGCGAAATACGCTAAGTTAGTAAGCGTTCGATAAAAAAATAGATACTAACCCCAATTTAGCTTAAATTTTCTCGATATTTTTAAAATAACTGGTAGAATTAGTTACATAACTACAGATGTAGAAAGAGTGATAGTTTTGAAATGGCTAAATAAGATGAAAAAATGGTTCCAAGCAGAGGAAATTATCGAAATCGAAGAAATTATTATAGATGAACCGCTTGATGAAGAGACATTAAGGAAAATGGATTTTTCAAAGCTTTCGAAGTCGAAGGAAGAAGAAATAAAGGTTTACAATCAAAAAGTGGAAAAGATGTCGCAGACGCAGACGCCAGACCCGGATACGAAAATCCTGTTTCAATATCCAAAAGGGCAGTTCAAGTTTCCGCTCATTCCAGACCGTGAACAGAACAAAAGAAAGCCTCGGGAAAGAAACAGGGAAAATCATGAACCTAAACAGGGGAACGCGGCCAAAGACAAGAGAAGGCCGGTGAGGGATCCTGAACCAAAACGGAGAAACTTTGAACGGGAGGAAGTCTCAAAAATAGTCCCTTCAAATACTCCATTCCGCCCGACGGAGATCCCTTCACCCATTTATGGGTTCCGTCGCCCGGAAAAAAAAATAGTCGCTTCTGAAGAAATTGTCGAATATGAACTGGAAAGCAAAATGCCTATCCTTAAAAAAGAAGAACCCGATATCGGGATTCCAGTATCGATTCCTGAAATCCCAAAAGAAGTGTCACATGAGGAATTGACGGCAGAACCATCCATTCTTATACCGGAACTAGCGGAAGAAAAACGGGAAGATTCGGAGATACCCGCTTTCTTTCGCAGGAATTCCATTGAGACACTGCCAGAACAAGCAGTAATCGAGCCTAACATAACAGAGCCTGCGGTGGAAAAAGCGGCTATTGAACAGAACGAAGTCGATTTTGGACGCGAAGTCGCTGTATCCATCATGGAACAGACGGACGACACACTGCCTGAAGCGATATCGGTTCCTGGGGAGGCTGCTGTACAATCCAATCAACCATCCGTTAGTCAAGGGACAATGCCTGAAGACCCATCTGAGGCAATACCTGAAGTACAGCACAAACGCCCGAAAAAACATATCCCATTTAATGTGATGATGCTTAAGCAAGACCGGGAAAAAAATGTTTTCATGCATAAAATGATGTCGGAAAAAAAAAGCCTTAATTCGGAAAGGGCAGTAGTTTCACCTGATAAGCGGCCAATGGATGATGCTGCCCAAATGGAGGCAGGACAAGCGAAACCATCCGCCATTCCTGAACGGAAACCGGAGGAAGGCAGAGTTATGCCGAAAGAGCAGACTCCGGCCATTTCACCAACCTTTTTGGACACTAAGGTTGGTTCCGAAACCGTCGCCATGCCTGAAAATACAGTCGAATCCAACATCGGTTCCAACCTTGAGCCGCTATTGGAACAGGAATCCCCCATTTCTGGAACCGGGTATCAAGAAGCAGTTTATACAGAGACAGCACCAGAAAGCAGTAAGAGCGAAAACCAGGCAGTTTTTGGCACCGGGGAAGCGGATGAAAATGAAAATCCATACTATGTGTTTCCGAATATCGAATTGCTCACACCTCCTACTTATGCTGTGCATGATGATGTGTGGCTCGAGGAACAGACTTTATTACTTGATGAGACATTGAAAAATTTCAATGTCCGTGCAAAGGTAGTCAATGTCACTCAAGGACCGGCAGTAACTCGTTTCGAGGTGCATCCGGAACCGGGAGTGAAGGTGAATAAAGTGACGAACCTGATGGATGACATCAAATTAAGCCTTGCTGCTCAGGATATGCGGATGGAAGCGCCTATTCCGGGTAAACATACAATTGGCATCGAGATTCCGAATAGGAAAAGCAAACCTGTATTTTTGCGGGAGGTTTTGGAAAGTACTGAGTTTCAAGAGCATGAATCACCGCTTGCTGTGGCCTTAGGGCTCGATATATCCGGTCAGCCGATCATCACGGATTTGAGGAAAATGCCGCATGGATTGATAGCCGGGCAAACGGGGTCGGGGAAAAGTGTCTGTATCAACACCATGCTGGTAAGCTTGCTTTATAAAGCGACGCCGCAGGAGTTGAAATTGCTGTTGATCGATCCGAAAATGGTCGAGCTCGCCCCATATAACCGGATCCCGCATTTGGTCAGTCCAGTCATAACCGATGTAAAAGCCGCTACGGCTGCGTTGAAGTGGGCTGTAGAGGAGATGGAACGGCGTTATGAATTGTTTGTGCATGCCGGTGTCCGTGATATCACCCGCTTTAATGACCAAGCGGAAAAAGCCGGTCAATATTCAAGCAAGCTGCCTTATATCCTGGTGATCATCGATGAGCTTGCGGATTTAATGATGATGTCCCCGGCTGATGTAGAGGAAGCGATTTGCCGGATTGCCCAAAAGGCCCGTGCCTGCGGCATCCATTTGATTGTAGCCACTCAAAGACCTTCAGTCGATGTCATAACTGGATTGATCAAGGCAAATATCCCGACAAGGATCGCTTTTTCCGTTTCTTCACAAGTCGACTCCCGTACGATCATCGATAGCGGCGGTGCAGAAAAATTATTGGGAAGAGGAGACATGTTATTCGCTGAAAACGGCTCTTCAAAAACGGTGCGCCTGCAAGGGACTTTTGTGAGTGATGAAGAAATCGACCAAGTCGTCAACCATGTTAAACTGGAGCAGCAGCCAAAATACCTGTTCGAGCAGGAAGACTTGCTGAACAGGGCCCAGGTCACGGAAGAAGCGGATGAACTTTTTTTCGAGGCCTGTGAATTTGTCGTGAGCCAGCAGGCTGCATCTGCATCTAGTGTCCAAAGGCGCTTCCGTGTCGGTTATAACCGTGCTTCACGCCTAATAGAAATGATGGAGCAACATGGAGTAGTTTCCGAATCCAGGGGCTCAAGGCCCAGGGATGTATTGATTACGGAAGAAGAACTGGAATTTTTACATGTTAATTAAGAGAACCTAATAAAAGGAATTTGTATATAATGTGAAAGGGTGAAAACCCTTTTTTATCACCTTAATTAATGGAAAAACCAATGATTTGATAAATTGGCATCTGCCTGACATGGATGAATGAATAAAAAAGTGATATAATAGTTTTTTGTAGATGAATGATTGAAAATATAAACTTGAAAAACCTATGAAGAAATTGCGTTACTAACAAGTCTCGTAATGAAAAACAAATAAAAGATGACGTCATATACTGTCATACAGGTAGACGATTGGTGGAGGTTCGCTTTATGACTGCTTACCATTTTGTGGGAATTAAAGGGTCGGGTATGAGTGCTCTTGCACAAATACTGCATGATATGAATATTGAAGTGCAGGGTTCCGATTACGAAAAAGAATTTTTTACACAATTGGCATTAGAAAAAGCCGGGATTAAAATCCTTCCTTTCAACGAGGAAAATATTCAACCTGGAATGACCATCATTGCAGGAAATGCGTTTCCGGATAGTCATCCGGAAATCGTGAAGGCAAAAGAACTTGATTTGCAGATCATCCGTTATCACCGTTTCCTAGGTGATTTCATGAAAAACTTCATTAGCGTGGCGGTTACGGGAGCACATGGTAAAACATCGACGACCGGGTTACTTGCCCATGTGATGGGGGGCGCTAAACCGACATCCTTCTTGATTGGGGATGGAACAGGTAAAGGAATCGTGAATTCTGATTACTTCGTATTCGAAGCATGTGAATATCGCCGTCATTTCCTTTCCTATTATCCGGATTATGCAATCATGACGAATATCGATTTTGATCATCCTGATTATTATGCCAATGTCGAAGACGTGTTCGAGGCTTTCCAAACGATGGCCCTTCAAGTCAACAAAGGCATCATTGCGTGCGGGGATGATGAACATTTACCACATATTCAGGCGAAAGTACCGGTTATTTTTTACGGATTTGCAGAAGGAAATGATTTTCAAGCGAAAAATGTTTCCGTCACTCCGGATGGCACGACTTTTGATGTGCATGTAAGGAACAATTACTATGATACATTCACTATTCCTACTTTTGGAAAGCATAATGTGTTGAATGCACTTGGTGTCATTGCACTTTGTAAATATGAAAACTTGGATACGGAAGCTGTGAAAGCCCAATTGCGGACTTTTGGCGGAGTTAAACGCCGGTTCTCAGAAAAGGAAATCGGAAGTCAGATCATCATTGATGATTATGCACATCATCCGACCGAGATCTCTGCAACTGTCGACTCGGCGCGTCAGAAATATCCAGAGCGTGAAGTTGTTGCGGTATTCCAACCGCATACTTTCTCGAGAACTCAGGCATTCCTTGATGAATTCGCCGACAGCTTGAATTTGGCCGACAAAGTATACTTATGTGAAATTTTTGGATCTGCTCGTGAACATCAAGGGAAGTTATCGATTGAAGATCTTCAAGATAAGATTCCCGGTGCCGAGCTGATTACGGAGAATACAACATCAATATTGCAAAATCATGAAAACAGTGTCGTGTTATTCATGGGTGCGGGGGACATTCAAAAGTTCCAAGCTGCCTATGAGCATTCACTGCAGGTAAAATAAAAAAACGACCGACCCGTTAGAGCGGGTCGGTCGTTTTTTATTGGTTTTTACGTTATTTTAAATTTTCTGGATTTAAATTTTCCAGTTCAGGTATAACGAATCGTCCGTCCTTACGTATCAAGACGTCATCAAAATGGATTTCCCCGCCGCCATATTCAGGTCGCTGAATATTGACCAGGTCCCAGTGAATGTCTGAATGGTTTCCGTTAAAGGCATCATCATAGCATTGTCCGGGAGTGAAATGAAAACTTCCATCAATTTTTTCATCAAAGAGGATATCTTGCATCGGGTGTAGAATATAAGGATTTACACCAATTGCAAATTCACCGACATATCGTGCGCCTTCATCCGTATCAAAAATTTTGTTGATGCGTTCCGTATCATTCGCAACCGCTTCAACGATTTTTCCATCCTTGAATGTTAACTTCACGTTTTCAAAAGTAAAACCCTGATAAGGGGACGGAGTATTATACGAAATCACTCCATTGATGGAATCTTTAACCGGAGCCGTATATACTTCACCGTCAGGAATGTTCAGCTCACCCGCACATTTGATGGCTTTAATGTCTTTGATGGAGAAGGTTAGATCCGTACCTGGCCCAGTTAAGCGGACCTTATCCGTTTTATCCATCAATTCAACAAGGTTGTCCATCGCTGCGCTCATTTTGCCATAGTCGAGGTTGCAGACTTCGAAATAAAAGTCTTCGAATGCTTCTGTGCTCATTTTGGCTAATTGGGCCATTGAATTTGTCGGGTAGCGAAGTACGACCCATTTTGTTTTTGGCACGCGGATATTTCTATGTACTTTACCGACTGTCTGTCCATGAATCGCCATCTTCTCTGAAGGGACATCGGATTGTTCATTGATATTATCCCCGGCACGAAGCCCGATATAAGCATCCATCTGGTTCATTACGTTTGCTTCAAACTCACCCATCAGCTTGTATTGTTCTTCTTTGGCACCCATCAGCAAGGCACGATCCACTTGATGATCCTTTAAAAGGACGAATGGGTAACCACCTGCTGCATAGGCTTCATTCACAAGTGCGTTAACAAGCTCACGCTGCAATCCGAAGTTTTCGATCAAGATTTTTTCACCTTTTTGAAGCTTCACGGAATAATTGATTAAGTTTTTGGCCAATGTACCAATTCTGGGATCTTTCATAAAAAATACCTCCATTGTTTAAATTCGACTTATCTTTTCTATCATACCCGATTTCCTGCCATAAGTGTCACCCATGAATTTCACCGAAGAACTGGATGGAGACAACAATATTTCCAGATTAGGGTTTGATAGGGTATATTGAAAAAATAAATACGTTTATAATACTAGGGAAGGGGTAATTAATATCTAACAGCTATTAAATAAGTCGAATTTTTCGGAGGTGTTCCAATGGAGATTATTTTATACGTAAGTGCTGCTGTTGCAGCGATCGCTTTTTTGGTACTTGTCATTTTCCTGACAAAGGTACTGACATCACTTCAAACTACCCTGGACAGTGTGGCCCGGACGCTGACAGGTTTAGAGAGCCAAATGCAAGGCATAACGCTGGAAACTACTCAGTTATTACATAAAACGAATACGTTGGCTGAAGATTTGCAGCATAAGTCAGAAAACCTGAACACTGTGGTGGATGCCGTGAAGGATGTAGGTACATCCATCTCTAGCTTCAATTCTTCCATCCAAAAGGTTTCCCATAAAGTGCAGGCAGAGATTGATAATAATCAAGACCGAATCTCACAAATTGTACAATGGAGCAATGTAGCCATGGAGATAAGGGACAAATGGAAGTCCAGAAGCAAACAGTCTGCCCCGACCCCAACCGAAAGGGCGGAATTAGAAAGGGAAGCGCTGGAAACAGATAACCTGCCTAAAAAGAGGTTTTTACGTTCTAGATCTTAAAAGCTAGTAAAAAAAATGAACTGAAAATTGAAAGGGGAATGTATTATGACTCAAAAAGAATTCGCGACAAAGGAATATCAGAAATCATATGAGGACGAACGCGACTCGATCAATTCGAAGGACTTTATGATTGGCGCCTTGATCGGCGGGATGATCGGAGCGGCTACAGCATTGTTCATGGCCCCGAAAGCAGGCAAGGAATTAAGGAGTGACTTCAATGAACAAGCTAAAAACATTTCAGAGAAAACAGAAAGATTAAGACAAACGGCGATGGAAAAAGGTGCATCCCTTGCTGATACTGCAAAAGTGAAAACGAGCTCTGTCACGGAAATCGTTTCCAATAAATCTTCAAATATCGTCAATAAAGTGAAAAACCTAAAAACGGGTAAAGAAAACGGCGACGCTGCTGATGATACGACGAATTCGAGCAATAAGGATATAGATGTAACCGGAACTTCCGATTCTCCTATCGTATCCGTCGAAACGAACTTTGCTACCGGAAATGATTCGGCAAATAATCCTGCCGATCCTACAAGCGGAAACAAGAATGCGGCAAAATTAAAGCTAGATGAAGCGAAAAAGGCATTTGATGAAACAGAGAATAATCTAAAGAAATAATATTCCTCGAATTCCTTTAATGGGGATGAAGAGGCATAAAGGGACGAAGAATAAGGCGATGAAGTGCTTCGATGGCTTCATCGCCTTTTTGATGGTAAAATTTATATGGAAAAGGAAAGGAGACAGTATTATGGTCATGAGCAAAATCGAAACAGAAGAACAATTCAATGAGCTTCTAAAAGAGGATACATTCCTGCTTTTCAAGCATAGCGTAACATGCCCTGTCAGCGCTGAAGCATTTGAACAATATGAGAGGTACATCTTAGAGAATGCACAAATTAAAACGGCCTATTTAGCCGTTCAGGAAGCTCGTCCACTATCCAATTATGTGGCAGAAACATTTGATATCAAACATCAATCACCTCAGGCCATCCTTTTTAAAAATGGAAAACCGGCCTGGAATGAGTCTCATTGGCGTATTACATATGATTCATTGAGCAAGGCCATCACTGAATGAATCATGAAGGCCGGATCCCTTTGGCAAGGGTTCCGGCCTTTTATTATTTCCATAGGGTTTTTAAACGATTTCCAGGGGAAACCTTTCTTTAAAGGCCCTTCCTGTTCAAGTGGCAGCCGATTTGATCATGGTCCAATGCTCTTTGAGATAAAATATCAATTAAATGATAGCTTTCTTGTTCTATTTCCAATATAATGCCTACAACGGATTGTTCCAATATTCAGTCTAAATCATTTTTCCTGCATGTGTAACACCTGATTTTATGCATGTATAACTTTAATGCTTAAAAGCGTTTAATTATTAAAGAAAAATATCGTGACATTTATGGGCACTTCCTTTATAATTGATTTAATCATACATGAAATATTCTAAATTTTTCATTGATAATACAATCGGGGTGGATGTTCGAGAATCCAGATGGGATTTTTTTAGTTTGAGTCCGCTGAACCGATTTCTATTTTAAAAAACGAAGGGATGGATTTGTAATGAGCAACAAAGAGCTTGATGGACTTCGTAATCAACTGGATGATGTGAACCTTCAGTTATTACATCTTATTAATCAACGTGCTGAACTTGTACAGGAAATTGGTCGCGTTAAAGAAAAACAAGGTGTAAACCGTTACGATCCGGTCCGTGAAAGAACAATGCTGGATCTTATCGAAGCCAATAATCAAGGACCGCTTGATCTTGGTTCGATTAAACATATTTTCAAAGAAATCTTTAAATTGGGCTTGGAGCTACAAAAAGATGATCAGAAGAAAACGCTTCTTGTATCGAGAAAACAAAAGGCTGAAGACACGATCATCGACATTAAAGGTGAATTGGTCGGTAACGGGATCCCTAGTTTCGTTTTCGGACCATGTGCCGTTGAATCTTATGAACAGACAGCTGCGGTGGCGGAAGTCATTAAAGCTAAAGGTTTGAAATTGATGCGCGGCGGTGCATTTAAGCCACGTACATCTCCATATGACTTCCAAGGGCTTGGTTTGGAAGGGTTACAAATACTTAAACGTGTTGCTGATGAATACGGCTTGGCTGTAATCAGTGAAATCGTGAGTGCCAATGATATCGAAGCGGCGATCGATCATATCGATGTCATCCAAATCGGGGCGCGCAACATGCAAAACTTCGACTTGCTAAAAGCGGCAGGTGCTGTAAATAAACCAGTTCTTTTAAAACGTGGACTGGCTGCAACGATTGAAGAGTTCATTCATGCAGCGGAATACATCATGTCGCAGGGCAATGGCAACATCATTCTTTGTGAGCGCGGTATCCGTACTTACGAAAAAGCAACAAGAAATACACTTGATATCTCTGCTGTACCGATTTTAAAACAAGAAACTCATTTACCGGTCATGGTTGATGTAACGCATTCAACTGGACGTCGCGATCTTCTGCTCCCTACGGCTAAAGCGGCTCTTGCAATCGGTGCTGACGGTGTTATGGCTGAAGTGCATCCAGATCCTTCCGTTGCTTTATCAGATTCTGCACAGCAAATGGACTTCAAACAATTTGATGAATTCTACGAAGAAATTAAACGTTTGAACTGGGTAACTGTATAAGCTAAGAAGTCTTTAAATGATTAATTACGGCCCTTACCAATTTGGCAAGGGCTTTTTTTAATGGTAAAATACTAGTTTTTGCAGAAAAAGCTTCGAAATGAGCACTATTGGATTGCAGGAAAGATTCGACTATCGTATGATAAATAACAAGAATGAGAACTGTTCGGAAGATTGAGTCATACATAAAGTGATATCTATGTGAATTTTATACTTGAATAGGGTATTGAATATTTGACTGAGAAGAGAGTAGGACTGCATTTTTTGTTAGGCAGATCGTTCCTAAAATAATCTTCCTTATAGAGAAAAACGCATAAAAGATTATTTTCCGAAATAATTCGGGTCTTTTATGGGGAAAATGAAAGAAATGGAGGAATGGATGAATGAATAATATAACCATTTATGATGTGGCGCGTGAGGCGAATGTATCCATGGCCACCGTTTCCCGCGTAGTTAACGGGAATCCAAATGTAAAGCCTGCAACAAGGAAGAAAGTTTCAGATGTAATTGAGAAGTTAGGGTATCGTCCCAATGCAGTGGCAAGGGGACTTGCCTCAAAGAAAACGACTACAGTCGGGGTCATCATCCCGGATATCTCAAGCATCTTTTTTGCTGAATTGGCGCGGGGCATAGAAGATATAGCCACCATGTATAAATACAATATCATTCTAAGCAGTTCTGATGAGAATATAGATAAGGAATTCCATTTGCTGAATACGATGCTTGGAAAACAAGTGGATGGTATCGTATTCATGGGCGGCAACATTTCTGATGAGCATGTCAAAGAGTTTAAGAATTCACCTGTTCCAATCGTTCTGGCAGGTTCGGTGGATGAAAGCGGACAAGTTCCATCGGTCAATATAGATTATGAGGCGGCGGCATTCGACGCAGTGACCTTCTTCGCTAAAAAAGGCCACAAGCATATCGCTTTTGTAAGCGGAAACCCTTCCGCGCTGATTAATGAAATGAAATTGACTGGTTATAAACGAGGATTGAAAGAAGCTGGGCTTTCATTTGATGAAAGTTATGTCGTTGAAGGTGATTATACATATGATTCAGGAATTGAATCTTTTGAAAAGTACCTGGAAGCTGAAGACAGACCGACAGCATTCATCGCCGGTGCTGATGAAATGGCGCTTGGAATTGTCCATGCCGCTCAGGACAAAGGGTTTAATGTACCGGAAGACTTTGAAGTGATCAGCTTCGATAACACGAGATTGACATTGATGGTGCGTCCGCAAATCACGACGATCGTTCAACCTTTATATGATATTGGTGCTGTTGCGATGAGGCTTCTTACAAAGTTGATGAATAAAGAACAAGTGGAGGAAGGTCTTGAAAAAGTAATCCTGCCACATCGGATTGAAAACCGTCAATCAACGAAATAAACTGGTTTGGAGAGTGTCCTGAGGGCACTCTCTTTTTGTTTCTTAAATGGTTGCCCGAACCAAAAAGATCGTTTTTCAACGATCTTTTGGTTAACTTTGTTCATTACTTTTCGTTGTTTGCCTGGAAGACCTGATGGGATAAAGGACCTTTTCAAGCGTCAGGGCATTCTTCTCGGTAATTTCAGGCTTCCTCGGAATGGGTTCATATATATCCTCCATGTCATCCCATTCATTCGGCAGGGGAACAGGGGACTCAGGCTGCCAGAAATCGAGCCATTCCTTTGATAGGGGACCTGATATATCATTATTCGTCATTTCAAGCCAGACCCTCGCCCAAGCCCTTGGGACGACGCGCCATATATCATATCCGCCGCCGCCCACTGCAATCCACCGTCCTTCGCAATACTTATGGGCCATTTCGTGGGCCAGCTTTGGTATTTCCCTATAAATCCTCATGGTGGCTGATAAATGGGTGAGCGGATCGTAATAATGGGAGTCGGCTCCGTTTTGCGTTAATATGACATCCGGTTTGAAGAATTCAATGACCTCTTTAAAGGAAGCCCTGTAGCATTCGAGCCAGGATTCATCTTCAGTGAACGCATCGACCGGGATGTTGAATGAATAGCCGTAGCCTTTGCCCTGGCCCCGCTCGTTAATATTGCCGGTGCCGGGAAATAAGTAGCGACCCGTTTCATGGATGGATAGTGTACATACATCCGGATCATCATAAAATGACCATTGGACTCCATCACCATGATGTGCATCGGTATCGACATACAAGACACGCGCCCCATATTTTTTTTGCAGGTATTTAATCGCGACCGAACTATCGTTGTAAATGCAAAAGCCCGAGGCTTTCCCGCGGAAACCGTGATGGAGGCCACCGCCAAGATTAAGTGCGTGCAGGGACTGACCGGTCATGACTGCATCCACAGCTGTCAAGGTACCGCCTACAAGCAAGGCGCTTGCTTCGTGCATTTTGGGGAAGATAGGGGTATCCTCCGTTCCTAGCCCATAATTTACAGCCTTTTCAGGGGGGAGCTTTCCCTGGCCTGCCAATCTGACAGCGTTTACATAATGGTGATCATGAATCAGTTCCAATTCTGCATCTGTTGCCATTCTGGGCTTGATAATTTGATCATCATTGATGGCATGGTGTTTTTTTAATAAATCAAGCGTGAGTTTAAGCCGTTTTTGATTGAATGGATGCTCATCGTTGAATTTGTAGGTAAGGAGTTCATCCGAATAAACGAAAAGGGATATATCATTCATGTGAAATCCCCGGTAGGCTAGGCCATAAAACGGTATAGCCTTCTTTCTTCAAATCCTCCACCACCATAAATGGATTCATCGTCTGTACACGAATGACAAGAATTTTGTAGTCTGTTCCATTTTTTTCAGGATAAACAAGTGTGCTCAGGATATTCGTATTGCGCCTTTTAAAAATATGGGCAATATCATGAAGGGAACCTGCCTTATCCGGGATTCTGATTTCGATTTGGGAACCGGGCTGATTGACTCCAGTCAACTCAACGTATGAATGAAGTAAATCAGAACCGGTTATGATGCCCACTAACTTCCTTCCCTTTACGATTGGAAGGCAGCTGATATTGTTATCACAGAAAACAGCCCCGATTTCTTCCACGAAATCCAGCGGGTGCCCCGTGATTATTTCCGTTTTCATGATGCTTGACAGTGGTTTTTGTAAATCATTTTTGTATTCTTCGGTACGGAATATAGAAGGGGCAGCATCCCGAATATCACGGTCGCTGACTAATCCCACAAGTTGAAAGCTGTCATCGACAATGGGGATATGGCGAATTCGCTTCTCCTTGATGATCAAGACAGCGCTATGGATTGTATCCGTTGGAGTGAGGGTGATAATATCCTCATTCATTATTGTTTCAACAATCATTTTCCTTCCTCCTCTTACTCGCCTCTTTAATACATAAACCGATTCATAAAACGCAATTGGTCGAATTTCTGGATGGATTCCGGCGGGACCCTTTTGCCAATACGGGCCATCAGGCAGTTGGCCGGGTGGGAACTGATTTCAGGATCATCTGTTGCAAAGTAGACCAAACCACCGGCACTCATCATTTTTTCCATGACCTTGCGATAGTCCCAAATATTCAGCCCTGTCCCTTTCAGATCCCAATGCCAATAGTATTCCGTGGTGATGATGATGAAGTCTTCTACCGAATCGTCTTCCATGGAAAGGCGGATCAGGTTCTTCCCGACGGAAGCACCCCGGTATTTAGGGATGACCTCGATTGCACCAAGCTCAATCAGGTCCTCCATCTTGATTTCAGACCAGCGCTCCAAGGGATCGGGATATAAGTAAGTTACATAACCCACGATTGTTTCATTTTCACGGGCGATAAAGATCCTGCCCTCAGGCAAGTCTGCAATCTCTATTAACGCTTTATGCTGCAAAGCAGGCGGGCGAAAGGCGACCAAGTCTTCGTGAAACTCATAAGCGGACATTTTTTCTCCGCTTAACGGCCCCTCGATGATGAGTGTTCCGCTTAATGTCTGCAGTTCCTTAGTGTAAAAGGTCTTACTATATTCCATTCTTTCACCACCCTTGTTATATAGTAATCTTACACTCTCGCATTCCGGAGTACGAAGCATTTCTTTTAAAAACTGACTGAATGGAAAGCTTACATAAATTATACATGAAAATGAGGGGCATCATTCAGAAAGTTCAAGGCGCTTTTGTTACAGTGCTTCTTCTTTCACGGCCATCATATGGATTCACCTTAACCATAACAATATACCAGTAACTTCCAAAATCCACCAAGAAGGAATTTCCCTAATATGGAAGTGATTAATATTTTAAAAATTGAGATAATTCGATTCTTATACTATAATAAAAATATAGAACCGAATGAAGGGGGAGTTTGTCGTATGGATGTGAAAGCGTTGCCAGTAGTGGAAGGTAATTTTAATTTAAAGAATTATGATGAAAAATACAAGATGTTTGACTGGTCTGAGACGGAAAAGGAATTCTCCTGGTCTGAAACCGGTAAAGTGAATCTTGCATATGAAGCCATTGACCGCCATGTCGAAACATACAAAAAGAATAAAGTGGCCCTTTATTACAAAGACGATAAAAGAAATGAAAAGTATACATTCAAGGAAATGAAAGATTATACGAATCAAGCGGCCAATGTGTTCAAGAACATTGCCCATGTGGAAAAAGGAGATCGTGTTTTCATCTTCATGCCTCGCTCCCCGGAGCTTTATTTTGCATTGCTGGGCGCGATTAAAACGGGTGCGGTCGTAGGGCCGTTGTTCGAAGCCTTCATGGAAGGCGCAATAAGGGACCGTCTTGAAGATAGTGAGGCAAGTGTGATAGTGACGACACCTGAACTTTTGCCGCGTGTCCCGGTGGATGAATTACCCCATTTAAAGCATATTTTCTTGGTGGGGGAAAATATAAAAGAAGAAGGAAAGTACCATAACTTCAATAAAAAATTAAAAGAAGCCGACAAAAAATTCGAAATTGAATGGGTGGATCGGAATGACGGTCTGATTCTTCACTACACCTCAGGTTCCACAGGCAAACCAAAAGGCGTGCTGCACGTTCATAATGCGATGATCCAGCATTATCAAACGGCAAGGTGGGTCCTTGATTTGCAGGATGAGGACGTGTATTGGTGCACAGCGGACCCTGGATGGGTGACAGGGACGTCTTACGGGATATTTGGACCTTGGCTGACAGGGACCTCGAATGTCATTGTAGGCGGGCGGTTCAAGCCTGAATCCTGGTACAAGACCTTGGAGGACTTTGGTGTCACGGTCTGGTATAGTGCCCCGACTGCCTTCAGGATGCTGATGGGCGCAGGTGACGAAATCGTTAAGCGGTTCGATTTGAGTTCTCTCCGCCATATATTAAGTGTCGGTGAACCGTTGAACCCGGAAGTGGTGCGCTGGGGAATGAAGGTATTCAATCACCGTATCCATGATACATGGTGGATGACGGAGACCGGGGCGCAGGTCATCTGCAATTATCCTTGCCTGGAAATCAAACCGGGTTCGATGGGCAAACCGATTCCAGGTGTGAAGGCGGCAATAGTGGATGATCAAGGTAACGAGCTTCCGCCGCATAGAATGGGGAACCTTGCCATCAAGAAAGGCTGGCCTTCAATGATGAAGACCGTCTGGAAGAATGAAGCGAAATATGAATCTTACTTTATGCCAGGTGATTGGTATGTTTCAGGAGATTCCGCATATATGGATGAAGATGGTTATTTCTGGTTCCAAGGCCGTGTGGATGATGTCATCATGACGGCAGGGGAAAGGGTCGGACCTTTCGAAGTGGAAAGCAAATTGGTCGAGCATCCAGCCGTAGCCGAAGCGGGGGTCATCGGTAAGCCGGACCCGGTTCGGGGGGAAATTATTAAAGCGTTCATCGCCCTTCGTGACGGGTACGAGGCAAACGATGAATTGATTGAGGAAATTCGTACATTTGTAAAGCATGGTCTAGCGGCACATGCGGCACCTCGTGAAATTGAATTCAGGGATAAACTTCCTAAAACAAGAAGCGGCAAAATCATGCGCCGTGTCCTGAAAGCTTGGGAACTTGATCTGCCAACGGGTGATTTATCATCGATGGAGGATTGAGAAACTGAGTAATTATTGAAAAGGAAAAAGGCATCCATGGTCACTTCCATGGATGCCTTTTTGTAGATTATAAGGAAACAGGCTGTCGGGGTAACCGACAGCCTGTTTTAGTTCAAGAAAGAGTGTCATTCTTCCCCTTCTTCAGCTTTATCCGTGTCTTGCTCTTTATCATTGACTGTGTCTTGCTCTTTGTCGACCTCTTGTTTTTCTTGATCTGCATTCTCTTTGTTTTGCTGTTCTTCGTCTTGTGCTGGCTCTTTATCTTTCTCCGTTTGCGTTTCTTTTACTGGTTCTTTTTCTTTTTCTTTATCTTTATCTTTATCTGAAGCGTTCTCTTCTTTTGAGTCGGATTTTTTATCTTCGTTAACTGTTTTATCTTTTCCACGATCATCTTTAGTTTTTGTGGAATCTTCTTTTGAACCTGTCTTTTTAGCGCCGCTTTCAACACGTTGAGAAGGGGCCGATTCTTTACCGACTATGTCTACGGCTGTTACGTAATAGGAACCGCCAGAGCCGACTTTGTAAACAAGATTCTCCCCAGCATTGATGCTCGCCACTTTCTTGCCGTCTTTATAGACACGATAACCGACGACATCACCTTCATCATGCAAGCCCCATGTAATCTTATCGTTCCCGATCGTTATGGATAGGGGATCTGGTGCCTTGCCATTATCATTCAATTTCGCTGTCGCGCCGACGACATTTCCTGATTTTTCGGCTCCAGGAATCACGGATCCCGGGTCATTGACATATTTCAATCCGATATCTGCAAAGGAGTCGGGATTCAACATGAACCCGCCGCTTGTAAATTCGCCAGGCGTTTGCGGAAGGGCTGCGTAGCGTTTGCTGCCGACTGATACATATTGTCCATCTATGAAACTATCATCTGCCTTGGTTGGAGCATATTTGGCGATGAATAAATCCGATTTGACAAGCCCGGCCTTTTGGCATGAACTTGAAGGCAGCAGTCCTGAAACGCCACAGAAGGAACGGCTGACAATTCCGCCCGGCATTTCAAAACGGGTATCGGGGTCGACGAGTTTAGGGTCGACTTTATATGCGGCATTGATCAAATCTGCCCAATAATACATATTACGTTTATTATATTCAAGACCATTATAAGTCCCTTGCAAGGATTTCGGTGTGTCATATCCCAGCCATGTACCGAATGATACATTTGGATTGGTTGCGACGAACCAAGCGTCCCAATAGTTTTGTGAAGTTCCGGTCTTACCTGCCCAATCACTTGAGAAAGCAAGTCGGTTCCTGACCGAAGCGGCCGTCCCGCTGTTTACGACATCTCGCATCATATCAAGCGTCAGGTAAGCGGCTTGCGGAGAAAATACTTCCACCGGTTTCACTTTATGTTCATAGATGACCTTGCCATCTTTCGATACGATTTTGTCGATCATATAAGCATCGATGAATTCCCCTGAATTGGCAAATGTACCAAATGCATTGACGTTTTCTTCAACGGTTACACCTTTTTCCATCGCGCCTAATGACATGGCAAGATTGGAGTAATCCCCTTTCGTCACGGTGGAGAAGCCCATTTTTTCCAAATACGAAGCGGGACTCAGGTTGATTATTTTCTTGTAAAAGAGTGCTGCCGGGATATTGTAGGAATTCTTCAGGGCCTCGCGGGCAGTCGTTACTCCCGTATAGCTGCCGCCGCCATAGTTTCCTGGACTCCACGGTTTGCCGCCTGTTGGAATGGAGATCGGCACGTTTGCCGATACGCTTCCAGGCGAAATCTTGCCTAGCTCGATGCCTGGACCATATATCACCAGCGGTTTCATCGTTGACCCGTTCGATCGCAGTGATGCGGTTGCATGGTTCGTCTGTTCCCGCTTGAAATCACGGCCGCCTACGAAACTGATGATTTTTCCTGTTTTATTTTCGATTAGAATGGCCCCGGCTTCCACGGGCTCACTCACCGTTTTCATTTCCTTCGTATCAGGATCGACGACTTGTGCCGTTTTATCGTATCCGTAATTCGGATAGTTTTTCGTCACTTCCTGCATCTTGTCATAAATCTTTTTATCGATTGTCGTATAAATCTGATAGCCGTTTTGCCGCAGCTTACGATCGGCAAGTGCTAGATATTGAGCTTTTAAATCATCATTCTTTAAATCTTTCTCTTCATATCCATCTTCTTTTGCCAGACTGACGGATAGGATTTCGATGGAGCGTTTTTCGATTTCATAGGTGAGCCACGGATATTTCTCGGATGGCATCTCCGTTTTGCCGATAAAGTCTTTTGTTATGTCATATGCGTTTGCTTTATCATACTCTTGTTTTGTTATGTATCCGTTACTATACATCCGCTTTAAAACGGTTTTCATCCGGTTGATGCCGGGCTCTTGATTTTCTTTCAGTTTTCCTTTCTGGGTATAGGGTGTATAACCGAAAGGGCTTTGCGGCAATCCAGCGATAAACGCAGATTGGGGCAGTGTCAGATCTTTGGCCTCCACGCCAAAAATACCTTCAGCGGCGGACTCGACCCCGGCGATGTTACGGCCTGATGAGTTTCGTCCCAAAGTGGAGACGTTTAAGTACGTTTCCAAAATCTCTTCTTTTTCAAAGAATTTTTCGACCCGGAGCGCAAGCAGGATTTCTTTTGCTTTCCGATCAAACGAAACTTCGTTGGTCAGGATCTGGTTTTTAATGAGCTGCTGTGTTAATGTACTTCCTCCCGATTGGACGGTTGCATTTGAAAATTCCTGGTAAATCGCACGCAGGATGGCTTTCGGGACAACCCCGTCATGCTCATAAAAATACTCATCTTCTGTAGCGATGACTGCATTTTTCAGATGCTCGGAAACTTTATCGATGGACACTTCTTCACGTTCAAGGTCACTCTTAAGCTTGCCCAAGTATACTTCATCTGCAAAGTATACTTCAGAGGTCTCTTCATAATTGTAAATGTCTTTTTTCAAATCTTCTTTTGAGCGCACTGGCTCATCATTGACGAGGGCAGCGAAATAGCCGGCTCCGACGCCGCCGGCGAATGAGAATCCTAGGATCCCGACAATAATGAGGATCAGTGTTAAATTCCAAATGACTTGGTATGTAACCCGTGCGTTCTTATGTGTTTTTTCACTTTGGAAAAAACGGGTCAGCTGCTTCCAGACTGTTTGAAATCTATCTTTTTGATTATTATTCATCGTATCATACCCCCTGAAATCACATATATTATAGCATATAACAGGTAGGGGAAAGGGATCTTTCTTATTTTTCTATAATCTGTAAGGGTGATGTTGACAAGGATTCTTATGTATGATAAAAGTTTATTAACAACAATAAAATGATTAAATGATCGCGATGATAGGACCCAGTAGTCAGACTATCCCTGTTTCAGAGAGCCGGTGGTTAGTGGAAATCGGTACAAATGGTATGATGAATTACTTCCTGGAGCATTTGCTGTGAAATGATTAGTAGCAGGAAACGGCTGACGACCGTTATTCGTCTTGAGCGGAGGGCGTGTTATGTCCTCAAGTTGGGTGGTACCGCGAATTCATTCGTCCCTTCATATTTATGAAGGGGCGTTTTTGTATGCTTTTTGCGGGTTTTTTCTAAGATTGAGGAGGAATATTTAATGGAATTGCTTAAAGACCTCGAGTGGAGAGGAATTATTTATCAACAAACGGATGAAGAAGGTTTTAAGAACCTTTTGGAAAAAGAGAAAATTTCTTTATACTGTGGTGTCGATCCAACTGCGGATAGTATGCACATCGGTCATCTATTGCCATTCTTGACATTGCGCCGTTTCCAGCAGCACGGTCATCGTCCCCTTGTGCTGGTAGGCGGTGCGACAGGACTTATCGGTGATCCAAGCGGTAAAAAAGAGGAACGTCAGCTGCAAACGCTGGAAAAAGTGCTTTATAATGCAGACTGCATAAAAGGGCAGCTGTCCCACATCTTTGAATTTGAAGGTGAAAATGGTGCGGTCATGGTCAATAACTATGACTGGATAGGCAAAATCGATATGGTTACATTTTTGCGTGATTACGGGAAATACATCGGCATTAACTACATGCTGGCAAAAGATACGGTTGCTTCTCGCTTGGATACGGGAATTTCCTTTACTGAATTTGCGTACACGATCTTACAAGGAATTGATTTCGGCCATTTATACAGCAATTACGACTGTAAATTGCAAATTGGCGGCAGTGATCAATGGGGCAATATTACGACAGGCCTTGAAATGATCAGGAAATCCAATGATGAGAATGCCAAAGCATTCGGTATGACGATCCCGCTCGTCACGAAAGCGGATGGAACGAAATTCGGTAAAACGGAAGGCGGAGCGATTTGGCTTGACCCGGAAAAAACGACTCCGTATGAATTTTACCAATTCTGGATCAATACAGCGGATGCTGATGTCGTAAAATACCTGAAATTCTTCACGTTCCTATCTCGTGAGGCGATAGAAGAGTTAGAGCAATCCGTACAAAACGAACCGCATTTGCGTAAAGCGCAAAAAGCTTTGGGGGAAGAAATGACCCGTTTGATTCATGGTCAGGAAGCTCTTGACCAGGCAATCAAAATCTCTGCCGCCCTATTCAGCGGTGAGGTGAAGAATTTAAGTGCAGCGGAAATCAAATTGGGCTTTAAAGATGTCCCTAGCTTCGAACGTGAGAGCAAGGAAGATATCGGTTTGGTCGATTTAATCGTTGAAGCGAAAATTTCGCCATCAAAGCGTCAAGCACGTGAAGATATTCAGAACGGGGCAATCTCCATAAATGGGGAGAAAGTGACCGATCTGCAATATGTAGTGACGGAAGCTGCCAAGATTGAAGGGGAGTTCATCCTCGTTCGTCGCGGCAAAAAGAAATACACATTAGTGAAATGATTGTTCAAAGCCCGGCTGGGATTCAGCCGGGCTTTGTTCTGCAATAATTTTATTTGAAAAAACGTTGATTGGAACTTGGGCACTCGCTTTCCGGGACTCCCCTAGAGGCGCTTTACCTGCAATCATCGGGAGATAAGCTATGATTTTAATGGGGGGAGGAGAATGGAAACCTAATGCTAAATCTGCAGTAGTCACGATTTAAAAGGTTGCAAAAGCCAATCTAAATGGATACTACCAACACTTTACATGGAAGGGTTTAACCCTGGAACACTTGATTCTATCTTTGAAAAGGTACCGAAACAGCTTTGTCTAAGCTCAAATAGGCAAGAGATTTCTGCAGATAAGAAGGAGGTAAGAAATACTTTCATTGAATGGTATGCTGTACCGGAATATCATGATTTCCTGGAATCTTATCACGTCTACTCGAATTTGAGTCAGGGTTTTTAGCTAATCAACATTTTATTTGGTTTAGTCTTTGGTGTTTTTCCTCATAATTGAGACAAAACAAAACATGGCTATCAATAATAGTATTGCTGGAAACGTATAAAAGCTTCCGTTGTATTTAATAGAGTGATCTACTTTTAAACCATACAAATAAATAAATAGGATAAAAGAAACAGATAATGCTATAGTTCCGGCTATTAATTTCATAATATCACCTCTCTTTGGTTAATTTGTATTATATACTAAAAAGTGTATACTATAATTATCAGAAAATTTAGAAAAAAATGGAGGGGTAATAAATGAGAATTAATAACCAAAAGTTTTACTTTCCACTTCTTAGTCTTTTCAGCCTGTTTATTCTATTAATAGGAACTCTGAATTTATCAAAGGTCTCAGCAGAAGGTGGAGACGATTCCATTGTAGAAATTGAAGGAGCTAATGTGGAATTAACAGTTGATGCTCCTTACAGTTTAACAAAAGACGATGGAACCTTAGTATTTTTGATACAGTAGAAGACTATAATGCTTATTTAGATAGCCAAATTATAAAAATTGTTCCTATATGCGCAACGTGTAATAAAACAACAACAACAACCATTACTACTAATACAGCAAAAGAAAAATGGGTAAACTACCACCCCCTTACAAACGCTTGGGCTAAAGCTAGCAGTTATACTATTTCTCGTGGGAAATCATATACTATTTCTGGTTCATATAGTTATGATGGATTTAATGTGGGTGTTAGCGTAGCTCATAATACCTCAGTTTCTACAACAATCCCAGCTAATTCAAAAAAATACAGTAGATTAGGTGTTTGGTCAGACATTGCTTTCAAGAGATTTAAACACATAGTAAAAAGCCCAACTGGAAAGGTTATAAATACGTATTATTCAAATACTGCATACGGGGTTGGTGCTCCCTATATAAAAGTTAAATATAAATAAGCGATCATCAGTTTATAAATCATTGGAGAACAAATACAGTGTCTATTTTAAATGAATAAAGTATCTACAATAATTGCCTTAGCCTATTTCGTTACTGTATTTTCTCTGCATTTATAATTTAAGTAATGTGGTGGTGACTTGGCTTTCGCTATATTTTTACTTATTATACTACTTTATAAAGTATTCTTCTCTGATATTAAAAACGTCCTCCTATTTCAAGAGAACGTAAAAATAAGCGACAGTCCACAACCTATTTTTTAGTGGAGTTTTCTAAACGGCCCCTAATTAATCTGGTTATCATACACCATTCTACAAATCAGGAGAAAAAGAAAAAACCCTAGAAACACTGATGTATCAATGTTTTTAGGGTTTTCTTAATTGCTGTTAACAAAGCGTTTTTATTAACGAGAGTAGAACTCAACGATAAGAGCTTCGTTAATTTCAGCAGGCAATTCAGAACGTTCTGGTAAACGAGTGAAAGTACCTTCTAATTTCTCAGCATCGAAAGTAAGGAAATCAGGAACGAAGTTAGTTGCTTCAACTGATTCTTTAATGATTGAGAAGTTACGTGATTTTTCACGAACTGAGATTGTTTGTCCAAGAGACACTTTGTAAGATGGAATGTCTACGCGGCTTCCGTCTACAGTGATGTGACCGTGGTTAACAAGTTGACGTGCTTGACGACGTGTACGAGCTAAACCAAGACGGTAAACTAGGTTGTCAAGACGTGATTCAAGAAGAACCATGAAGTTTTCACCATGTACACCTTTAAGTTTGCCAGCGCGGTCGAACATTGTGCGGAATTGACGTTCAGTGATTCCGTACATGTGACGAAGTTTTTGTTTCTCTTGTAGTTGCATTCCGTATTCAGAAATTTTTCTACGTTGGTTAGGACCATGTTGTCCTGGAGCATAAGGGCGTTTTTCTAATTCTTTACCAGTACCTGTTAGGGAAATTCCTAAACGACGGGATAGTTTCCAGCTTGGGCCAGTATAACGAGCCATAGGATGACTCCTCCTTTAAATGTTTTTATTTTGGTAAAATAAAAACCGTGTGAATGTACGATTATGACCATTTTGTTTTCATGTACCTTCGCCCTAGCAGCAGAGGGTTACGAGATACACCTCTGTATTGAGGAACAAAATGAGAACATAAAGGCTGTCACATAGGCTGCAATATTTTACACAAAGAGTATTGTATAATATTCTGCTCAATGAGTCAAGTACAGTTGTGATTAATTAAGGAATGGAAAAAGAGAATCACAGCAGGAAAATATAATATATTTAAAGGCTGTTTTCGCATACTTTAATTTCGGTGTGGTTGATTTCCCCTCCAGACGCTCGCTTTCCGCGGGGCGGGCGGTGAGCCTCCTCGGCGTAGACTCCTGTGGGATATCACCTGTCCCGCTGCCCCTGCAGGAGTCTCGCACTTCCGCTCCAATCAACCTTAAATGGTTTCGTTTTAAAAACAACAATCTTTACGATAAGAGCCTATTTGAAAAATACAAATAGAGAGGTTTTTCCCATTGTAGGCGTTAGTAGATAATGAATCCAAAAATTATGGATGGTTTGAGACGTTTCTTGGGGGGGGTTATTTTGCGAAGAAATCAGGAAGGACCGGGTACATGTACATGGGGCCTATAAAGTTAAAGGGAGCAGGCAAGGATTGCCGCTCCCTTTAACTTTATAGATGGCTGGAAAGGATTTCAGCGAACTTCTCAAGTCCTTGCTGATCCATTTCGTCAAAACGGTCAGTGACCGGGCTGTCGATATCGAGGACACCGATCAAATTGCCATCCTTCATGAGCGGTATGACAATTTCAGATCTTGATGCAGCATCACAGGCGATATGTCCAGGAAATTGGTGGACATCCTCTATGCGAAGGGTTTTTTCAGTCGCCGCTGAAGTCCCGCAAACGCCCCTGCCCATTGGAATGCGGACACAGGCTGGAAGACCCTGGAAGGGTCCTAGAATTAATTGGCCTTCTTCGTATAAATAGAAGCCGACCCAGTTAATCTCATCAAGAAACTGATTGAGTAAAGCTGCCGCATTGCTTAAATTGGCTATCCGGTTCGTTTCATCTTCTATTAAGGCAAGAAGCTGCTTTTGGACCAAATCATAGTTATTTTCTTTTTTTCCTTGATACATTTCGACATTAAACAAAAGCGTTCACCTGTCTTCCGCATATTTTTACAGCACTTTCTAATCATGTTGCTTTATTGTTGGGAAATTGTCGAGAACTTACTAAAGGATTCAGGCTCTTCCGTGAAGAAGTAGTCCATAAGACTTGTCTCAAAGAAAGCGAGGGATTGCCTGAATGAATCGCCAGACGCCAACGAAACAAGCCATTGTGGAAGCTGCATTGCATTTATTTCATTTAAAAGGCTATCATGCTACATCCATACGGGATATTGCGAATAAAGCCAAAGTGAACGCTGCAAATATTGCCTACTATTTCAAGAATAAGCAGGGGTTGCTTGAATTCTGTTTCACTTCCTATTTAGAAGAGTATATCCTGGTCCTTGAGACGAACATGACATTGCTGGAACTTAAAGGTCCGCAGCATTGCTTGATGAATCTTGTAAAGGATATTCTCGCTTTCCAGAGGGAAAACTTCCTTGCTGCACGGTTCATATATGGGGAATCTTCACTCGATTCCAATTTAAATCGCGAAATTCATTCGACTTATTTTACAAAGGAAAAGTCTTATTTTCAATATATTTTGGAACAGGGGATCAAGAGCAGGAGTTTCCAGCAGGTCTCGGTTCCCATGTATATGCTGCAGTTGAAGGGTTTATTGACGGCCCCTGTCCTGCATACCCATTATGCGATGGATGTGCTTCATGTGTTCCCGCAGGAAGAATATTATACGAATATTTATGCCAATGAAGTCGGACGTTTTTTGCAGGATACCCTTTTCATAGACCTGCAGCCACTGTTAGCCGGCCGGAGCTGAAGTGTATACATGGTGGGCTACCCATTGAACCCTTCGATCAGTGCCTGATGGCCCTGTCCCAAATCCTTAGCCTGATGTGCATCGGATCCGTAAATAAGCGGAATGCCGAGATCGAAAGCACGCTTTGCAAACCGTTCAGGAGGGTATGGTTCACCGCATAGCGGCTTTACATGCCCGGCTCCATTATAATCTAGTTCATACCTTTGTTCTTTGATCATGTCGAGCACCTTGTAAACCCGCTCGTCAAAACTAGAAGCCGGCGGATATCGATGCTGGAATTTATGGACAAGCGTAATATGCCCGATTCGTTTTGGTTTATAAATGCCTAAATCCGTTATTATTGATTTTTCCAGTGTATCGTAATATTTGGCATAAACCGTTTCGACTGAACCTAGTTCATTGGCAATCTCACCAAACCCATTTTCGCTGAAATCGATGCAGTGCCAACTGCTTTGATGCTTGATGAAGTGGACGGAAAGTATACTATCATCAAGGAATTCTCCGATTTCGTCGAGGAATTCTTTTGTTTCTTTTTCATAACCCTCTATAAAGTCAACCTCCAGACCTGTTTTGATCAGGATTTTGTCTTTATGGCGTTCTTTCAGTACGCGGAGCTCTTGAAAGTAATCCAGGAGTTGGGCAGCGTCCATGCCGCTGTCTTTTTCAGGTGTAGGATCTTGAAAATTTCGTGGCAATGGAGCATGTTCCGTAAATGTGATTTCCTTTAATCCTAGCTCGATTCCCCGCGTAATATATTCATCGAATTTATCCGTAGAGCCGTGAGGGCAAAACGGAGTGTGCACATGACCGTCAGCTTTCATGGTCCTTCCCTCCCAAAAAACAGGTATTTGTAGCAATTTTCTACAAAAAAAACATTTTTCTCGTCAAAAATTATTGCTAACATGGTATCATAAAAACATTAAATTTAACATTTTTTAAAATTGATATATAAACGAGCAAGACTGTAAGGACTAGAACAGGGGGCTTACCATGGATTACATAATTGGGGTAATTGTATTAATTTTGATTTTCATCATTTGGGGTTATTTTTTCAAAAAGAGATATTTTAAAGAAATCGATCGACTGGAATCCTGGAAAATAAGCATCATGCACCGCCCCGTGCTGGAAGAGCTTTCTAAAGTCAAACAATTGAATATGACAGGTGAAACAGAGGAGATGTTCGAGAACTGGCGCATTGAATGGGACGCCATCATTACTGATCATATGCCCGAAGTCGAAGAGCTTTTATTCGATGCCGAGGAATTCGTCGATAAATACCGTTTCAGCCGATCAAAAGAAGTACAACGCAAAATTACAGTCAAGCTGAATGAAATTGAGGAAATGATCAAAAAGATCTTATACGAACTGAATGAACTCGTAGGCAGTGAGGAAAAAAACCGATTGGAAATTGAGGATATCAAGGAATCCTACCGTCAATTGAAGAAATCCCTGCTTGCACACAGGCATAATTACGGGAAAGCGGCTGATAAGCTGGAAAATACCCTGGATGAAGTATTGCAGATCCTTCAAAAATATGACGAAGAGACCGTGAACGGCAATTATTTGAATGCGAGGGAGCTTGTTCTATCCATTAAGGAAAAATTGGCGGTCCTGTCAGTTAAAATGGAAATGCTCCCGAAATTATTGGTAGATAGCCAATCGGAGCTGCATTCCCAGCTTCAAGAATTGAAGGATGGTTATGAGGAGATGTCAGGACAGGGGTATCTGTTGAGCCATATCCAATTCGAGCAAGAAATATCCCGGCTTGAGGAAGAACTGGAACTATATAAAACACAATTGGAAAATGCCGAAACGGAAGCCGTGGATAAAGGCATTAAAGATATGCGCGAAAGCATTGAGGTGCTTTATGACCTTCTGGAAAAAGAAGTACTTTCAAAACAGTATATCTTGAAAAATGATGAAGTTCTCAGGAAAACGATTAGTGACCTTGAATATGAAAACGATAAACTTAAAGTTGAAACCATACATGTTCAACACACATATCATCTGACGGAAAACGAGCTCGATGCACAGCGGAAAATGGAAAAGCAGATTGCCCAGATTTCGAAACGCCATCAATTGCTTGTCTTGAAAATGGAGGATAATGTGATGGCAAGCTCCCTTATCAGCGAAGAGATGCAGGGGCTGGCGTTACAGTTGAAGGAACTACAGGAAAATCAGAAAGACTTCACCATTAAATTACAGGCTTTACGGAAAGATGAAATGGATGCCAGGGATTCACTGGCTGAATTGAAACGTAAAATGGTCGATACTGGACGTTTAATTGCAAAAAGCAATATTCCAGGTCTTCCAGAAGAGTATAAAGTGGTGCTATCTGATGCCAAAGAAAGCATGGATGACGTTCAGGGAAAACTTGAAGAAAAGCCGCTTGACATGGCCGCTGTTTATATTTATTTGGAAAAAGCGGTTCAACAGGTGAATAGGGTCCACGAAAAAGCCCAAGAATTGATCGAACATATGTATTTGGCCGAAAAGGTGATCCAATTCGGAAATCGCTATCGAAGCAGTCACGATATGGTTGCCGAGAGCCTTAGGGAAGCCGAAGCGAAATTCCGAAGCTATGAATATCAAGCAGCGTTGGAAACGGCAGCAACGGCCATAGAAAAGGTCGACCCAGGCAGTTTACGAAAAATCGGGGCGAACATAGAAGAAGTCCTTTCCTAAAAAACCCGCCATGGCGGGTTTTTTTCTTTTACCGTACCGACCGCTAATAGACAGGTGGGAAGTTTAAATCATTCTGAGGAATAACAAGAAGCAATTCTCCTATCATTTATGGACCAGTGTTTTACATTCTCTTTCAAATTCAATTATGTTAATATTAGATGTTGCAACAGCAACATTGAAACTTATATTTAGTAGAGTGATCATATAGATACAAAAACATGGAAGGTGAGCCCGTGATTTATTTTGATAATAGTGCAACAACAAAACCATATCCCGAAGTGATCGAATCATTCATGAAGGTTACTTCGGACTATTTCGGGAATCCCTCTTCGCTTCATGGACTTGGGGTGCAATCCGAAAAACTGCTTTCCGCTGCAAGAAAGCAGATCGCTGAATTATTAAAGGTGAAGAGTTCGGAAATATTTTTCACTTCCGGTGGGACGGAAGGAAATAATCTTGCCATTAAAGGAGCCGCCCACTCTCAGGGAAAACGCGGCAAACACATAATCACGACAGCGATTGAACATCCATCTGTAGAAGATGCATGCCAATCATTGACGAAAATGGGTTATGAGATCACATATCTTCCCGTTAACGAATTTGGGCAAATTGATGTAACGGACCTTAAGGATGCATTGAGGGAGGATACCATTTTGGTTTCCGTCATGCATGTTAATAATGAAGTTGGCTCGATACAGCCGATTGCTGAAATCGGCAAATTGATAAAACAATACCCAAACGTGCTCTTTCATGTCGATAATGTGCAGGGAGCAGGCAAAGTTTCTTTATCATTGCGTGATGCCAATGTGGATTTATGTACAATTTCCGGCCACAAGGTCCACGGCTTGAAGGGGACGGGCATCCTTTATGTTCGTGAAGGCGTTCGGGTCGATCCGCTTTTCCATGGCGGCAACCAAGAAACGAAAATCAGGAGCGGCACCGAAAATGTTGCGGGAATCGTCTCCCTATCGAAGGCTTTGCGTATTAGTATGAACAATCAATTGCTGTATCATGATAAGCTGCAGCAAATCAAAACTTATTTATATAAAGGTTTGAAAGAAATGGACGGGGTGTTGGTTAACAGTCCTGAAAAAGGGGCACCCCATATTGTGAATTTTTCCGTCCCGGGACTTAAATCCGAAGTATTGCTGCATGCACTTGAATCGGAAGGAATATATGTATCGACAACTAGTGCCTGTTCTTCGAAAAAAAGGACGATAAGCAAAACGGTGGATGCAATGTTCCATAATTCGGCTCGTTCCGAAAGCGTCATCCGAATCAGTTCTACCTATGGAAATGAAATGGAAGAAGCAAAGCAAGTTCTGGCGGCGATACAGAAAATAGTCGCTAATTTAGAAAAAATAATGAGGGTTGCAAAATGAAATTTGATCATATAATTATCCGTTATGGAGAAATCTCCACGAAAAAAAGAAACCGTAAAGGCTTTGTAGACAAAATGAAGGCACATATCCGCTGGAGTTTAAAAGATATTGAAGGTGTAGTGCTGACAGCCAACCGGGAGCGGATGTACGTTCTCCTGAACGGTGCGGACCATAAGCCTGTCATTGACCGATTGAAAGGCATTTTTGGAATACAGTCATTAAGCCCGGCGATAAAAATAGAGCGTGATCTGGAAGTGATGAAGACGGCAGCGTTGTATTACCTGAATCATACTCTTGAAGAGGTAAAAACGTTCAAGATCACGACAAAACGCGCGGATAAGGATTTTCCATATAATACCGATGAGATTAACAGGGCAATCGGCGGGCATTTGCTTCGGAATACAGATGATTTAAAAGTGGATGTAAAGAACCCTGATTTGAACCTGCTAGTTGAAGTGAGACGCGAAGCCGTGTATTTGACAGGTGAAATCATCCAGGGGGCAGGCGGTCTTCCATTCGGGTCAAGTGGAAAGGCGATGCTGATGCTTTCAGGCGGGATTGATAGCCCTGTTGCGGGATTCCTTTCGATGAAACGCGGATTGGACGTGGAAGCGATCCACTTCTACAGCCCACCGTTCACGAGCGAACGTTCACGTCAAAAGGTCATTGATTTGGCGGGCAAGCTTGCCGAAATAAATGGAAGCATGAAAGTGCATATCGTTCCATTTACGGAAATCCAATTATTGATTCAAAAACAAATCCCGGAAAACTACTCCATGACTACTACCCGTCGTTTAATGATGCGGGTCGCCGATCGAATTCGTGAAAAGGAAGAAGCCATGGCACTAATTACCGGTGAAAGCCTTGGACAGGTTGCTAGCCAGACGATGAGCAGCATGTTTGCCATCAATGAGGTGACGAATACACCGATCCTGCGCCCGTTGATTACCATGGATAAAACGGAAATCATCAAAATTGCAAGAGAGCTTGATACTTTTGAAATATCCAATTTGCCGTTCGAAGATTGCTGTACGGTCTTTACGCCGGCAAGCCCAAAAACGAAACCGAAACGTGAAAAGGTCAATTACTATGAAAGCTTCGTCGACTTTGAATCCTTAATCGAAAAGGCGGTCTCCGGAACAGAAATATTGACGGTTAAACCTGGTCAGACTTTCGATAAGGAAGAAACGATGGAAGACTTATTTTAATATCCTACAATTACCAATAAAATAGTGCGGATGAAGCCATGTGTTTTAACACACTCTATAATCACAAGGAGGTGAAAAACACATGGCAAACAACAACAGCTCAAACGAATTATTGGTACCTGGAGTGGAACAAGCTCTACAACAAATGAAATATGAAATCGCTACAGAATTCGGCGTACAACTTGGTGCCGACACAACATCTCGCGCTAACGGTTCAGTTGGTGGAGAAATCACAAAACGCCTTGTTCAAATGGCTGAACAACAATTAGGCGGAGGCTTCAACAGATAATTTAATAAATATGGCTACAGAGAGCGGGTTTTAACACCCGCTCTCTTCTGTTTGTGGACTTCTTTATACTACATGGTTTATTACTGTAATTCTTATTGGATTGAAGAAATTTGCGACAATCCTGCCGATACTGGCGAGCTCAGACCACGCAGACGCTTGGCATACAGAAATCAATTGGAACGTTAATTAATAAAAAAACTGCAAGCAAATTCACTTTTCTTCGGGTTTGTCTACAGTCCGCAGAGAGCAGGTTCAACACCCGCTCTCTTTATTTATTTGTAAAAATAAATAGAAATATTAGAGAAGTATCTTGTATAATGAGTAGGTACTAAGAGTTCATAATTGGAGGGAAAGAATATGAAGCGTGAAGACTTATTGGCTCCGGAACATTACAACTTAGTGAGTGAAATGGAACGTTATGCAAAAGATCCAGAAAAAGTTGCCGTACTCTGGGAGAACGAAACCGGAGATAAAAAACAACTTACATATGAGAATTTATTAAAGAGTGCAAATAAAATTGGAAATGCCTTTAAGAAAAAGGGACTGGGTAAAGGTGATACGGTCCTTATCATAATTCCCCGTTTGGTGGAAGCTTATCAAGTGTATTTAGCCGCATTGAAAATTGGCATGATTGTCATACCTTGTTCTGAAATGCTTCGTGCGAAAGACTTGCAGTATCGAGTCAATCATGGTGAGGTCAAAGGAATCATCAGTTATCATGAATATACTCATGAATTGAATGAAATTGAAGGAGCGGAAAGCCTTCTGAAATTCTCAATCGGGAAACGAATTGAAAATTGGCTGGATTTGAATGAGCTTGCCGACGAAGAATCCGATCAGCTGCAATTGGCCGACACGAAAAGTGGGGATATGGCGTTCTTATCGTATACTTCCGGAACGACAGGCAATCCAAAAGGGGTCGTCCATACACATGGCTGGGCTTATGCCCACTTGAAAACGTCTGCTGCAAACTGGCTTGGCATCAGCGAAAATGATGTGGTTTGGGCAACTGCAGGCCCAGGGTGGCAAAAGTGGATCTGGAGTCCTTTCCTGGCGGTTCTAGGAACGGGAGCGACCTGTCTTGCCTATCATGGTAAGTTCGAGGCGAAAAAATATCTTCAGCTGCTTCAGGACTACAAAGTGAATGCATTATGCTGCACACCAACCGAGTATCGATTGATTGCAAAGGTGGATAACCTTGATGACTATGATTTATCCCATCTTCATAGTGCTGTATCAGCGGGAGAACCTTTGAATCAAAAAGTGTTCGAGGTTTTTAAAAACCATTTCCATATTGAAGTGCGTGATGGATATGGACAGACTGAAAATACCCTGTTGGTAGGAGTAACAAAAGGGATGGAAATTAAATTGGGCTCCATGGGCAAACCGACACCGGGCAACCATGTGGAAATCGTTGATGATTCCGGTAAACCTTGTTCTCCTGGCGTAGTGGGGGATATTGCCGTACATGTCGATACACCTGCTCTCTTTAAAGAATATTTTAAAGATCCCGAGCGGACATCGCAGCAATTCCGCGGGGATTATTATATCACTGGCGATCAGGCGAAAAAGGATGAGGATGGTTACTTCTGGTTTGAGGGTCGTTCTGATGATATCATCATCAGCTCGGGATATACGATTGGACCGTTTGAAGTGGAAGATGCACTCGTTAAGCATCCATTTGTTAAAGAGTGTGCCGTTATAGCAAGCCCTGATGAAATAAGGGGAAATGTGGTCAAGGCATATGTCGTCTTGATGGAGGATATCGATCCGAACAGCAAAGGCTTGATCCAGACGCTCCAAACGCACGTGAAGGAATTGACTGCCCCATATAAATATCCAAGGAAAATCGAATTTTTAGAAGAGCTGCCCAAAACGACATCAGGTAAAATCAAACGGGTGGATTTACGCAAAAGGGAAGAAGCACTCCTTAACAATTAATTGATAGCATTACCGTCAGCCCCCACGGCTGGCGTTTTTTTATTAGGCTGTTTTCGCATACTTTGTTGCTATTTACTGCTTTTTACCAAGTAGTGCGGTGTGGTTGATTTCCCCTCCAGATGCTCGCTTTCCGCGGGGCGGGCGGTGAGCCTCCTCGGCGTAAACGCCTGTGGGGTCTCACCTGTCCCGCAGGAGTCTCGCACTTCCGCTCCAATCAACCTTAAATCGTTTTGTTTTAAAAACAACAATCTTTACGAAAAGAGCCTTTTATTAACAGGTGGTTGGATAAAAGCATAAATATGGGAATTCATGATATGAGATGGTACACTTACTGCATACCTGCACAGTAACAATCATTTAATAAGGAGTGTAAAGCCGGATGGGAACGTTATGGTTCAATGGGTCGATATATACGATGATTAAAGAAAACGATCAAGTGGAGGCAGTCTTCACAGAAAAGGGGGTAATTGTTGATACCGGCAGCCTGGACTATTTGAAAAATGAATATGCCGGCAATATTTCCAGGGAAATCGACTTAAAGGGACAAACGATGCTGCCGGGGTTAGTGGATAGTCATCTTCATTTGGTCGGGCATGGTGAAAGGCTGCTTCGGTTAGACCTCTCTATGATGGATAGCAGGGAGTCCATCTTGAAATCTTTGAAGGAAAAGTGCTCAAAAACCCCGGCAGGAAAGTGGATTGTTGCCGAAGGGTGGAATGAAAATGAATGGCCGAGTCCTGAATTGATATTACGGAATGAGCTTGACGCGATATCGACAGAACATCCAATCGTATTGAAAAGGATTTGCCGTCATGCCCTGGTGGTCAATTCCTGCGCCCTTTTGGAAGCGGATATTAAAGAAGATATTAAAGAACCTTCAGGCGGGGTGATCTGCCGTTATCCTGATGGACGTTTAAATGGTTTATTTAAAGAAAGTCAGGCGCAGAATCTTATTTTAGACAGCCTTCCCGGCATTGATCAAGAGTATATCGAAAACGCGCTCACAGAGGCCATAGAAGACGCATATAAGCTGGGGTTGACTGGCGGACATACTGAGGACCTCCATTATTACAATGGCTTCATGCCGACATATCAGGCGTTTAAATCGGTGATCGAGGACCGGGAAATGGCCTTTCGCGCCAATTTGCTCGTCCATCACGAAGCGTTTGAAGAAATGGTGGCAGCAGGCGGCGGCTATCAGAGAGGTACGCGATATATTAAATTCGACAGCATGAAGATATTTACCGATGGCTCCTTAGGCGGACGGACAGCCCTGTTGAGCGAGCCTTATGTAGATCAAAAGAATACGAATGGAGTCGCGATATTCACTGAAAACGAGCTTCAGGAATTGTTGAAAAAAGCAAGGGATGCCGGCATGCCGATAGCTGTCCATGCGATTGGCGATCTCGCTTTTGAATATGTCTTGAATGCAATTGAGGCCCTCCCCCCGCAAGAGGGACAGAGGGACCGGCTCATCCATGCGCAGATCGTTAGGCCGGAGCTGTTGCAGCGGGCGGCAAAGCTGCCGTTAATCTTTGATATCCAACCGGGCTTCGTTCCGTCCGATTTTCCGTGGGTGGAAGAAAAGGTTCCAGCCAATCTATTGGAATTCTCCTATGGCTGGAAAACCTATTTGAATTTGGGCATCATTTGTGCGGGTGGGTCTGATGCACCCATTGAACCATTAAATCCAATTTTGGGCATTCATGCAGCTGTCACAAGGATGAAAATCAATAATGAGGACCGTACCGTATATGGCTTGGGTGAAAGGCTTTCCGTTTACGAGGCTTTCGCACTGTATACCAAAGGGAGTGCTGCGGCAATCGGGCAGGAAAAACGCCGCGGTATGATCATTAAAGGGTACGATGCCGATTTTACCGTGTTTAATCTGGATGTCTTTGCTGTAACGCCGGATGATCTCCTGAAAGCTGAGGCGGTCATGACGGTCATCGATGACAAAATCATGTATGATAAAAATTAACAGTTGCAAAAAAGGAAATGGAAATACAAAATTGTTAGATGGAATTAGATAAAGGAATGTAAATGGAAAGAAGGCTTGTTATGAAAGTGGATGAACAAAAAGAAGGGGCGATTTATGCAGCCTTATCTTATATGATGTGGGGAGTTGTGCCGGTTTACTGGAAGTTCCTTCAGGGAGTCGGTGCAATAGAAATTTTAGCTCAGAGGGTATTATGGTCTTTCGTGTTCATGCTGGTTTTATTGATGTTCATGAAAAAGTGGCAAGCGTTTCTTGATTATGTCAAAAAAATAATGGGAAATCCGAAACTTTTTACGGCATTACTAACGGCTTCACTGCTTGTTACAGCTAATTGGGGAGTGTTCATCTGGGCCGTTAACTCAGGACGGATCCTCGACACGAGCCTTGGATATTATATCAATCCGCTAGTCAGTGTACTATTGGGAGTGATAGTCTTAAAAGAAAAATTGAGCGGGGCCCAAATCATTTCATTCCTGCTTGCAGGAATCGGAGTCTTGATCCTTGGCATTCATTTCGGCACGATCCCGTGGATCTCTCTGGTTTTGGCCATGACCTTTGGGTTATACGGTCTGGCAAAAAAAATGATCAAGGCCGAATCGGCGATCGGGCTGACGCTCGAAACGATGATGGTAACGCCTCTGGCCCTGGGTTACCTGATCTACTTGATGAACCGGTCAGAGATGCAGTTCTTTACGGATGGAAGCACAAGCTTGCTGTTGGTGGGCGGCGGGATTGCCACGGCCTTGCCTCTTTTATATTTTGCAAAAGGGGCGGAGAAGATCCCGTTATCGATGCTAGGCATTTTTCAGTATATCGCTCCGACCTTATCCTTATTGATCGGGGTATTCGTCTATCATGAAAGTTTCACCAAAGCACATCTTTTAGCCTTTTTGTTCATATGGTCAGCCTTGGCTGTTTATACACTATCCATAACGAAATGGGGTCAGGCAAGTGTCCGCAGGATTAAAGGCAAAGGGAATATTGGTGCATGAATAATAAAAAAATGCTTGGGAGATCTCTCCCCAAGCATTTTTTTATGCTGGTATATAAAACAGAAAGGTCATGAAAGGTAAATCTTCGAACCTATTTCAGAAACAATACAATTGGAAAGGCTGACAGGCAAGTGATCGGGCTTTGCTCTATTTAGTTGGAATTGCCTATAAAAGGAACTATCAAGGAAAATGATATGACTTGTCAGGAATGCTGATATGGTTGCGTACGGCTTTCTATTGCTATTTAATTCATCGATGATTCCCTGTGAAGAGGTAATCCCGATCCCGTGTCCATAAAAGAGGTCATTCCCTAATAGTATGGCATTTTCACCTTGCCATTCAGGAGTTGACTCGTCATGATCAGGGTTTATGAAGTAAACGCAATCGCCTGGTGTATAATCTCTCCCTTTATGAATATTAAGTTCCATGTTCTGTGGGGGGCGCCAGTCATATAAAAATAGGTTTGAAAAAAGATAATCGAAGTTCCTAGAGCCGATTACATCCAAAATCGCCTTTAAAAAAGTGACGACTATTGCTGTCCCGCATTCGAAGGTATAAAGACTTCCATTCATGAATATGTCCAGAAGTGCAGCATGAGGGAAAATCCCTGGCTGAAGAGTAAAGGTGCCATCCTTTGAAATGTGCCAATATTGTTGATTGGATTGCGATTCCTCAAGTGTTGAAAATTCTGCACCACTTTTATTCAATGAAATCGCTGCCTCAATGACACGGTGCCTCAGTTGTATATCGAAATTAAACTCTCCAAAGTTCCTGTATTCAAAAACGTTAGAATCTTCACCCAGCAATTGGAGAATTTCAAGCGATTTTGCAGATGCTGTAGCTGGTTGGATTTGACTGACATCCAACCATCTATGATTAATCTTTATCATGATCATATCCACCTTTTGCTTATGAAATTAAGGGTTTAATAATGCCGGTACACAAAAATGTCTACAGGTAATGCTCATTATATGAATGCATGCAAGGAAATGACTATTTAGAACGTTTCAGCCACCGCTGCAGCCAAGAATGATTGGAATGAAAATCGGCAGAATTATTTTGCTTTCAAGGATTTTCGTTCCAAAAGATGTTTTGCTAGATATCTTTAAGAGCAAGGAATACCTTTCCAATTAGTGAGAAGAAGCAAATTAGTATTCCCTTTTCCTTATGAATTGATATAATGAGAGAGAAAAGTTCATATGTGCGAGAAATGTAGGGGGGCCAGTACTGCTGGCTGAGATTGCGTCCTTTAGATGCTGACTCTTTGAACCTGATCTGGGTGATGCCAGCGGAGGGAACATATTATTACTGACTTTATGTTTTGTATGTTAACGTCCGAATTCATCTTCGGGCGTTTTTTGCTTTTTTATCCAGTATCTGAATAGACCCTGGAGCCCCATTATGGTTCTGGCATATGGATCTTATATGATGTGTAGGAGGATAATAACTTGAATAAATTCTTACCACTGTTAACTTCGTTGTTCCTTTTGGCTGGATGTGGTGCAGGAGGAACTAATGAAAAAGAAGAAGCATCTAAAAATGAAGAATTAAAAAAGGTATCGGTCGTGCTCGATTGGACACCGAATACAAACCATACAGGATTGTATGTTGCCAAGGAAAAAGGTTATTTTAAAGAGCAAGGACTTGATGTGGAAATTATCATGCCAGGTGAAGCTGGAGCGGATAAGCTTGTCGCTTCAGGGAAATCTGAATTTGGCGTGAGCTACCAGGAGGGCATAACGCAGGCCCGCGTGCAGGGCGTGCCGATTGTTTCGGTAGCTGCCGTCATCCAGCATAATACCTCGGGATTCGCTTCCCCTGAGGCAAAGGACATTACAACTCCAAAGGATTTTGAAGGGAAAACGTATGGTGGCTGGGGGTCTCCGGTAGAAAAGGCCATTATCGATTCACTCATGAAAAAAGAAAATGCGGATGTAAATAAAGTGGATATAGTCAATACAGGAGACATGGATTTTTTCACTTCGGTTAAGAGGGATATAGATTTTGCCTGGATTTATTATGGATGGACAGGCATTGAGGCTGAGCTGCGAAATGAAAAGCTTAATATGGTTTACTTAACCGAATACTCTGATAAGCTTGATTACTATACGCCTGTTTTGACGACAAATGAAAAGATGATAAAAGAAGATCCGGAAACTGTTAAAGCATTCGTTCATGCAGCATCGAAAGGGTACCAGTTTGCGATTGAAAATCCTGCTGATGCAGCAGACATGTTAATTAAGTCTGCGCCGGATCTTGATGCAAAACTAGTTAAGAAAAGCCAGGAGTGGCTTGCAGACAAGTATCAGGATGATGCTCCGCGTTGGGGTGAACAAAAACTGGAAATCTGGAAGAATTACAGTGATTGGATGACTGAAAACAAGCTTCTTGAAGGTGATTTCGATCCTGAAAAGGCATTTACCAATGAATTTTTACCAAAATAGGAGGAAATACAATGGCCAATACATTAATTAGTATACAAATTATCCCTAAAGGGGAAAATGTCATCCCTATGGTCGATGAAGCAATCAAGATCATTGAAGAATCAGGTGTCAAGTATGAGGTTCACCCGCTTGAAACGACAATGGAGGGCGAGCTTTCCGAACTTTTTGCCGTGATAGAAAAAATGAATGTAAGAATGATTGAAATAGGATCGCCGAATGTCATTTCGCAAGTGAAAATATTATATCAGCCAAGCGGGATTACGATGGATACGTTGACGGAGAAATATCGGGCATGATCGGAAGGGGAATTTGGAAGAAGGGGGCTCCCTTCTTTCTTTTATTATTGTTGCTGATAGTTTGGGAGTCAGTGACAGTCTTATTGAAGGTTGAAGAATGGCTGCTTCCCGCTCCATCGGCCATTTTTATTGAAGGAATTGAGTCGTCGCGGAATCTTTACGGACACCTTATATCCACAACCGAGCTTGCGTTGTCGGGTTTTTTTATTGGAAGCTGCATCGGTTTATTGATCGCGGCAATCCTACACCTATTTCCCGGTGTGAAGGATGCGGTTTATCCTCTGCTCATACTATCACAAAATATACCTATCATAGTTTTGGCCCCGCTTTTGGTGATCTGGTTTGGCTTTGGCATGCTGCCTAAGTTAATAGTGATTTCGCTTGTATGTTTTTTTCCGGTTGCGGTTGCATCATTGGACGGTTTTCGCCAGACACCATACGAACTTAAGCATTATTTCAAGATGATGGGAGCGGGGAAAAACCAGTTATTTTGGAAGCTGGAATTTCCTCACTCAATCCCGTTCATTTTCTCCGGTCTGAAAATTTCGGCCACCTATAGTGTAATGGGTGCGGTTATTTCAGAGTGGCTCGGGGCAAAATCGGGGGTTGGTGTTTATATGACGCTCGCATCCTCTGCGTTCAGGACAGACCGGGTGTTTGTTGCCATTTTCATCATTATGGGAATGAGCCTGATCTTTTTTGGAATCATCACCTTCCTGGAGAAATATTTAGTTTCTTGGAAGAGAAAGGAGGGTGGCAAGGATGAAGCTGGAAATTAAAGATGTCTCCTATTCTTTCGATGGTAAACAGAATATATTGGAGAATATGAATTTCCATGTGGATGATGGGGAATTTGTCACGATCCTTGGGCCATCGGGCAGCGGTAAAAGTACATTGTTCCACTTGATCGGCGGCATTTTGAAGCCGGATCATGGCATCATTTCACTGAATGGTAAAAAGATAAATGGCTTAAAGGGCCATATCAGCTATATGCCGCAGCAGCCTTCCCTTTTACCTTGGAGAACGGTATTGGAAAATGTTTTGCTTGGAAGTGAACTTGCTGGGATCAGAGATAAAGAAAAGGCAAAAGCCCTTTTAATGAAAGCTGGATTAGAAGAGTACGGAAAAGCATATCCGCATGAATTATCAGGAGGCATGAAGCAAAGGACGGCATTCATCCGGAGTATCTTAAGTCCACAGGACTTGATGTGCCTGGACGAACCCTTTTCTGCCTTGGATGAACTGACAAGATTGCAAATGCAAAAATGGCTGTTGTCGGTTTGGGAAGAAAATCGGAGGTCGGTGCTATTTGTTACGCATAGCATAGATGAAGCGGTTTTCCTATCCGATAGAATTTATGTATTATCAGCAAGACCGGCTGCTGTCATCAAAGAAGTGAACGTTCCATTTCCAAGGCCAAGAAGTGAAGAACAACTTCTTAGTGATGAGTTTTTTCATTTGAAGAGAGAATTATATGCAGCACTGATGCCAACTCTTTCTACTTAACGTAAGGAGGCCATTAAATTTGAGAATAATCGACAGCCATATCCATTTGGATAAATATGATGTTGTTAAGCGGAAGCAGATTCTGACTGACATGGAAAAGGTTCATTTGCAATCCTTGCTGACTGTTTCCATGAATTTGGCTTCTTCGGTTAACAATTATCAGCTTTCACTGAAAGATTTCCGAATTAAGCCTGCCTTTGGCTTTCATCCAGAGCAGCCCCTCCCGAGTGATGAAGAAGTGAACGAATTATTGAACTGGATGCGGGAACATCGTCCATATATGGTGGCCATAGGTGAGGTGGGACTGCCCTATTACTTAAGGCAGGAAAATCCCCATATTGATAACTCAGCGTATATAGCCATACTGGAGAAGTTCCTGGCTTTTGCTAAAGAGGTGGAAAAGCCGGTTATACTTCATGCCGTCCACGAAGATGCACCTATCGTTTGCGACCTTTTGGATAAGCATCAAATCACAAAGGCGCACTTTCATTGGTTTAAAGGCGATAACCGGACAGTCGAAAGAATGGCCGAAAAGGGCTACCGCATTTCAATTACACCTGATGTTTGTTATGAGAGGGATATACAAGAGTTAGTTTCGGCTTACCCACTTAATCTGATGATGATTGAAACGGATGGCCCATGGCCGTTTGAAGGGGTTTTCGAAGGGAAATGGACCCATCCCGTCATGATGCATGACAGTGTGCGTCAAATTGCTTCGATTAAAGGATTGCCGATTGAGGATGTTTATGAAACCCTTTATCAAAATACGAAAGATTTTTATCATATATAAAGGTACCGGCTATCATATCCGGTACCTTTTTAGTTCGTTCAAAGGAAGGTTCTTTTCACCTTTTCCCAAAAGGAATTGTCTTTTAGCTTGACGGTCTTAATGACTTTACCGCTTAACCGGACCTTTACCTGTTCGACATGATTGATGCTTAAGGCTTCATTGTCCATTCCGATGATCGGATAGCTTGGTCCGTTTTGTTCAAGGTGGATGGTCAACGTCCTATCACCGCTTAGAATGAATGAGGAGCCTAAGGTCCGATAGGTATTATTATTGATGGAAGCAAGCTCGCTCACTTGAAAGCAAGGGAGAAGGGGGTCGACAACGGCCCCATTGACCGATTTATTATAGGCCGTGCTTCCGGTCGGAGTCGCAATGATGATTCCGTCCCCGCGAAAAGTTTCAAAATGGAGTCGATCAATGAAAATATCCATGATGAACGTTTTGGTGATGGAAGACCGGATACTGAGTTCATTAAGGGCATAAAAGGAAGGCTGATCATCTAATTGGATATCGATGGTTGGATATCTACGCACCTCAATTTGCTCTCTAGTCATGGCATCGATCATTTTCTCCGTATCTTCCAAGTGGAAATCGCAATACATATTCAAATTACCTGTGGTGGAAATGCCCGCATATAAACAGTCATCCCTGAACCCGGTTTTACGGGCTGCCTGCAGGAATGTGCCATCATCACCGATGCTTACGATGATGTTTGCTTTTGTGAAATCCTGGATGACTTCATAGGAATGTTGCTTCGCCAAGTCTGACAAGTATTCAACCTTGCTAAGCATCTCTGCATTCGGTGCATGGAAAAAATAAATATTCCTTCGAGTATTCATCATGATCCCTCCTACTAGTATGTATGTTGATGAAAGGGCTTTCTTAACTTTCGAAATAGGAAAAACGCGGTACAAGAAGCAGCTGTACATTTCGTACATTTTTATATGACATAGTTTATCATGGATGAAGCACTTTTGTTAAAGCAGAAAGAGTGCCCCGCTCTTGCATGATTAACTAGGATCGTCTATTAGGAAGTGAAGAGAATATAGGTATAATGAATACTCAGTAAGGGCTCTTTAAATCCCTGCCATACAAAGGAATTGCTGAATAGGGTTCGGATATAACTTGCAAAATTGGAAGCGGTAAACAGAGTGGATGCCATAATCAGCAGGGGAGGAACGGCCAAGTTAATTAAGCAATCGATCAATATTCCAGTGATCGACATGCACCTTTCCGGTTATGATGCTGACCATTTCGAATTTAAAGGTCATCCATTTGATGACTCATATGGGGCTGGTTGAAGCTATCGAAAGCATTAATCATGAGCGGCCGTACAAGATTAAGCTTGCACATGTAATAGGGAAATGCCCGAATCAAGGTTATGGGGATTGAGGCTGGGTCAATATTACAGTAGGGCTCAAGGGAGGCATTTTCCGTACTTTCGTAGATCATGGCACAGCCTTGATATCGCTGGAAAGAACATCCCTGATGAAAAAAGCATGCTTGCGGCCATTCAGTCAGCAATTGAATTAAATAGTGAAGCTACCGAGATGATCCCGGCAGCTTTTAAGTTGAGCTGATTTTACGGCATTTACTGCTCCGCTCAAAAATTGAAACTTGGAAAAATTAATATATAAAATAAATGGAGATTGTGCAAAATGCACCAATATATTTCCAATTTGAGGATTCTTTGCTACAATTCTATATGTCTTGGTTTATCATGGAATGAAACATTTTTGTTATTAGTTCGTATGGTAAGAAGGATACATATATTTAAGGGGGAAAACAGATGAATGGAAAGCGTTGGGCGGCACTGGGTATTGCGGCCGTTTTATTTTTTGTTTCTATTGCTGTAGGGATTTCCACGACTCTATTTACAGCGGATACGGAAAATATCATTGATGATTTATTTGCTTCTGAAAGTGCATTTTACGAGGAAGTCATAGAAGGCGATGATTTCTCAAATATTATTGCGGTATTCGATGTAGAAGGCACGATTCAGGATACAGGGGAAGCATCATTACTTAGTTCGGCAACATATAATCACCGTGCCTTCATGGATAAGCTGAAGATGGCTGAGGAAAATGATGATATCAAAGGAATTATCCTTCGGGTGAATTCTCCAGGCGGCGGTGTCGTCGAAAGTGCAGAGATATATGAAAAGATCCTTGATATCAAGAAAGTGAAAAAACCTGTGTATGTATCAATGGGGTCTATGGCAGCTTCAGGAGGATATTATATTTCTGCACCAGCCGATAAGATTTATGCTAGTCCGGAAACGATGACAGGTTCACTTGGTGTCATCATGCAGGGGTATAATTACGAGAAGTTGGCCAAGAAGTATGGTGTTGAGTTCGAAACCATCAAAAGCGGACCACACAAAGATATAATGAGTCCGACCCGGGAAATGACTGGTGAAGAACGTGAAATACTCCAAGACATGATCGATAATTCTTATGACCAATTTGTAAAAATCATTGCAGACGGACGCGGTATGACAGAGAAGGAAGTAAGGGAAATCGCCGATGGCCGCATTTATGATGGACGTCAGGCTAAAGAAAACCATCTAATCGATGATTTCGGTCATTTGGATGATGTGATTGCTGCGATGAAAACGGATATCGGTGATAAGGATGCTCAAGTGATCCGTTATACAGACGAGGCAGGATTCGGTTCATTATTCAGTATGGGTGCGCAAAAAATGTTGGGAAATGATGTGGAAACGGCAGTCTTGACAAAAATCCTTTCCTCTTCAAATTCTCCACGCTTAATGTATTTGTATGCGGAATAGGGGGGCTGAAGGATGACGGAACGAAATGAAAGTAATGAACAAATCGCTTCATCCAATCTAATGGCAGATCAAGAGGTTCCCGTTCAGCAGGGAGTTTCAACAGCCAGTAAGGCCGTGGATGATGACGGTGTCAACAACGTGCATTTTGCCGGTTTTTGGATGAGGTTTTGGGCCTATTTAGCCGATCTATTGGTTATCGGGAGTTTGAACCGGATTTTGATTCATCCCATCTTCAAGTTTTATGAAGGGACAGATGATCTCTGGTTTTCCGCAGAGGGCTTTTTAACGGGGGTCGTATTCTTCTTATACTTTGTTTTGATGACCAAATTCTTGAACCAAACCCTTGGCAAGATGATTTTTGGACTGAAAGTCGTTGCATTGAAGGAAGAGAAAAAAACCATTTCATGGGGTACGATATTGTTCAGGGAGCTGATTGGCCGCTATATTTCTAAGGTCACTTGGATCGGCTATCTCTTGGCAGGCCTTTTACCGAAGAAACAGGCATTGCATGATGTCTTTGCAGACACGGGGGTTGTGTTGATCAGAAGATGATTTCTTCCATTCATAAATCTGTAATAGCGTGATTTTCGCTTTTGCAGGTTTATTTTTTTTGCATATGCCGATAATGATAGGCTGAAGGGGTGTGGGTGCATGAAGTGGCTTTTGTTTATTATAGGTATCCTCCTTTTGGTGCTGCTAATAGTTGTTTTCACTAAAGTAAGAGTGTCCATCGACTACAAACGTGTCCAAACGAATGACCTAATACATATTAAATTATCAGCTTGGTATGGGCTTTTTCACTATACATTCAAGGTTCCGGTCATCAAAATGGAGGATGACTCGGCAACTTTAGTAATAAACGAAGAGCAAGAAATGAACGGGAAAACACAAAAGGAAGAAAAGAAAAAAATGACAGCCGAAGATATGCGTGACGGATTCGCAGACAGTCTGGAGATGCTTCAGCATATATTCGGACTCCATAAGATTGTCCGTCACTTCGCTGGGAAAGTCCAAGTCAAAAAATTCACCTGGCATAGTATGGTCGGTACTAAAAACGCTGCACACACCGGTGTTTTAACTGGAGCATGCTGGGCACTTAAAGGTTCCATCATCGGGTTGCTGACAACCTATTTCAACTTCAGGATCATGCCCTCCTATTCCATTACACCAGACTTTCAGAGATGGCAGGCAAATACGTCGATTTCCTGCATATTACAATTTAGAATCGGGCAGGCTATGGTGACTGGAATAAAACTGCTTCGTTATTGGAAAGGCGGAAAGCCGCATTTCAAGTCGAAGAAATTAGCGAAGCTATCAGGTGATTCCAATAAACAATCGTTCTAGAGTGGAGGGAATTTAAATGTCAGATCATCCGATCCAAGGTTTAATGAAAGAAGCTATGGAAAATCTGAAAGAAATGGTCGATGTGAACACGATCATCGGAGATCCGGTGGAAACTCCGGATGGAAGTGTTATTTTAACCGTATCCAAAGTGGGATTTGGTTTCGCAGCCGGTGGCAGCGAGTTTGTGATGGATGGAAACCATCAAGGACAGCAAGGTGATTCCAAGCAGCCCTTCGGCGGCGGTAGCGGCGGCGGGGTTTCCATAACACCAATTGCCTTTTTGATTGTCGGTTCCCATGGTGTGAAAATGATCCATCTGGATGAAGGGACGCATCTTCTCGAAAAAATGATGGATTTAGCTCCTCAAGTTGTCGATAAGATCCAGTCCATGCTATCCAAGAAAGACAATAATCAAAAGCAGGGCAGTAATCAAAACCAAGGCGGCAGTCAACCAGCTGCAAAAAGGTACCAAGAACCTAAAATGGATATAGATTTCTAACTGCGACTCGGCATCTGCCGAGTTTTATTTTTGCTGCAGTATGTCATTATACATTCAAAAGCTTGGATGTCATGTACAAGCACCAATCACATTTCCGAATTCAATTAATTGCAAAATTCCGGCAAAACAAATATTATTATGCATGTACATATAGCAGAAAAAGGAGGAATTTTTAATGGCTTCAGTTACATTTAAAAACAACCCGATCACTTTAGTGGGACAAGAACTAAAAGTTGGGGACAAAGCACCTGATTTTACAGTATTGGCTAATGACTTATCTCCGGTTACTTTAAACGACTCCAAAGGTTCTGTCCGCATTATCAGCGTGGTTCCATCCGTGGATACAGGTGTTTGTGACGCACAGACACGTAAATTCAATGAAGAAGCGGCAAAATTGGATAATGTAAAAGTACTTACGATCAGTAACGATCTTCCTTTCGCGCAAAAACGCTGGTGTGCTGCCAGCGGCTTGGACAATGTTCAAGTTCTTTCCGATCACCGTGACCTTTCATTTGGTGAAGCATATGGTGTCGTCATGCAAGAACTTCGTCTATTGGCTCGCTCTGTATTCGTAGTGAACAGCTCTGATGAAATCACATATGTAGAATATGTAAGTGAAGGCACCAGCCATCCTAATTACGAAGGTGCAATCGAAGCGGCTAAAGCGGCAAAATAAGTTGCGAATTTTAAGAAACCGGGCGCAATGTGCCCGGTTTTTTGTTTGAATTTTGATTTTCCTGTTTTAAACACCTTGTCGTTGAAGTGGACAGGTCCTTTTTAGGCTCTAATATTCATTTAAGTTGTGGTTATGATTAATTTTGAGGTAGATCGATACAGTTCGTTTCTTTTGACGAGTTACATTTATTATATGCTGGATCAGTTAAGGCTCGAAAATCGGACCATTTTGTGGTAAAACAACCTTGCCAGACCACTCTTGACCATTAGGTGTTCCAACTTTTATGTCAATTTCATTAGGCCACGACGGCATTTGTCTTTGATGATGTCCTGGAAACCCCGCTTGTTGCCCTGCTCGGTATCCATCCCTATACCCTTGTCGATATCCTTGTCGATACCCTTGTCTAAACGCATCTTGAAACCCTTGTTGCTGCCTAGTTAAATCATCTGCTGCCTGTGTATCATGTTGCTGATTTATCGGATTAACCTGCCCATGATAGTTTTGATATTGATTATCCATATATAATCACCACCTCATGCATGGTATTCTGTTTGGGCATTTATTGAGCCTATCCAAGTAATAAAAAATACAGGGCAACAACCCTGTGTTATATGTACCCATTTTTTACGCCTGGTTATTTTGAAAAGGCTGTTTTCGCATACTTTGTTGCTATTTACTGCTATTTACCAAGTAGTGCGGTGTGGTTGATTTCCCCTCCAGATGCTCGCTTTCCGCGGGGCGGGCGGTGAGCCTCCTCGGCGTAAACGCCTGTGGGGTCTCACTTGTCCCGCTGCTCCCGCAGGAGTCTCGCACTTCCGCTCCAATCAACCTTAAATCGTTTTGTTTTAAAAACAACAATCTTTACGAAAAGAGCCTTTGAAAAAGAGTTGCTGCGCGAGTTCATTATATGCGGACTTTCAAACGGAAAACGGTACGTTATACATACGAAGAATGATGAGCAGGACGTACGGCTTGTATCTCTTTCTTCTTACCTTTAAAATAGGGACAGAAGCAAACAGGAGGAATAAATAAGTGAAGTCTACCCCAGTTGAACAATTATTTTATGAATTTGATGAAACAGCCCAAATATTGCAAAGTGAACTATCATGTACGTATCTGGATGCCTTAGGTGAAACGGGCGAGAATTTCTTCGAAGGGAAAGTCCTGCAGGAGGAAATCAGTGAAGTATCGAAAAAAAGGTTAGTGAAGCATTATGCAGATTTTTCACCAGAGAAATATGAAAAAGAAGCAATCCGAAAAGCGTACCAGCTTGCCATTTTAAAAGGCATGCAGCAGAGCGTTCAGCCGAATCATCATATGACTCCTGATGCAGTCGGCATGTTCGTCAGTTATTTAGTCGGTAAATTCACAAAGGATCAAAAAGAGATAGTCATGCTCGATCCAGCCATCGGAACGGGGAACTTACTATTTGCGATCTTGAATCAACTTACTGATAAAAACATCGCGTCATATGGTGTCGAGATTGATGAAACCTTGATCAGGCTTGCTTATGCAGGTGCCAACCTGCAAGAACACCCGCTGCAATTTTTCAACCAGGACAGCCTGGAGCCGCTTTTCATCGATCCTTCAGATGTTGTGGTCAGTGATTTGCCGATTGGTTATTATCCGAATGATGTACGTGCAGCTGAATATGAATTGAAGGCCGATAAGGGACATTCGTATGCACACCATTTGTTTATTGAACAAGGTGTTAAACATGCGAAGGATGGCGGACATCTATTCTTCATTGTCCCGAATAACCTGTTCGTCTCGGAGGAAGCGCCGAAACTCAATGATTTTCTGAAGAAGCATACACATATTCAAGGGATGGTGCAATTGCCGCTTTCCATGTTTAAAAATGAAGCGGCTGCGAAAAGCATCCTGATCCTTCAAAAGAAAAAAGAGGGTATCGAAGCACCGAAGAAGGCATTGCTCGTACAGCTTCCGAAGTTGTCGGATTTCGAAGCGACCAGGTCTGTCATGCAACAGATGGACGATTGGTTTAAAGAGGAAAAATAGTCAATGAAAGCTGATGCCCCAGGCATTGGCTTTCATTTTTTTTATTTGAGAGTGATAATTTGCAATTATTCATTAATATTTGGTTGAATTCGCTTGTCATGATACGATTGTACAATATACTGCACGTTTCGATGAGATAACATTGGAAGAACTAGCTTAGAGAAAAGGAGCAGGATGGATGTCAAAAATCATGGCTATTAATGCGGGCAGCTCTTCATTGAAGTTTCAGCTTTTTGAGATGCCTTGTGAAGAAGTAATTACAAAAGGTCTTGTTGAGAGAATCGGCTTGAAAGATTCCGCATTTACTTTAAGCGTCGAAGGCGAAAAGGTTTCTGAAACGCTGGATATACCCAATCATGAAGTGGCTGTAGGGCTTTTATTGAAAAAGCTGATTGACCATCGCATCATTGACTCCTTTGAAGAGATAGATGGCGTAGGGCATAGGGTGGTGCATGGCGGTGAGGTATTCAGTGACTCGGTCTTGATTACGGAGGCCGTAATAGAGGAAATCGAAAAGCTTTCCGAGTTGGCGCCCCTTCATAATCCCGCCAATATCACCGGGATCAAAGCCTTCAGGCAAGCACTGGGTAATGTGCCAGCGGTTGCGGTATTCGACACTGCCTTCCATCAAACGATGGCAGCAGGTTCCTATTTGTACAGCTTGCCTCTTGAATATTATGAAAAATACGGAATAAGGAAGTATGGATTTCATGGTACTTCACATAAATATGTCTCACAGCGGGCTGCCGTAATGATTGGCCGCCCAATTGAACAGCTTCGATTGATATCGTGCCATTTAGGGAATGGTGCAAGCATCACGGCCATAAAGGGCGGCAAATCAATTGATACATCAATGGGATTTACCCCATTGGCCGGTGTTACTATGGGAACTCGTTCAGGGAACATCGACCCTGCATTGATTCCTTATATCATGGAGAAGACGGGTAAAACAGCAGATGAAGTTCTGGATGTCCTGAATAAGAAAAGCGGCATCCTGGCCCTTTCCGGTTTTTCCAGCGACCTGCGTGATATTCAAGTTGAAGCGGATAAAGGCAATGAGCGGGCTGAACTCGCACTTAAAGTATTCGCAGACCGAATTCACAAGTACATTGGCTCCTATTCAGCTAAAATGGGAGGTGTGGATGGCATCATTTTTACAGCGGGCATCGGTGAAAACAGTCAAACCATTAGGGGGCGAATCTTGGAGGGACTTGAATTCATGGGGGTATATTGGGATAAGGATCTCAATCGCACCTCGGGTAAAGAAGCGTTCATCAATGCACCCTATTCCCCGGTAAAAGTCATGGTCATCCCCACTAATGAAGAAATCATGATTGTCAGGGATACTATGAAAATAGCTTTGAGCGAGACTTGGAAAACATGACTTCCTGTTTTTTTATCATGATCCCCTTATCCCTCTGGGGAAGGGGTCTTTCCCATAAAATTTCCTCCTTGAAATCCGACTCCTCATCGAGTTTATGTCCATGCGGCCGATCCCCATTAACACTGGATTCCCATCATCCGTTCTCTGAAAAGCATCCCTCTATGGTATACTTAAGGGAGAATCCACCAATTCTGTACATAGGAGGCTTGATGCATGGAATTCACGAACCGGGAAATGAAAATTTGGAATGAAATTAGTGAATGGCAGGAAAAGCTTTATCAATATGAGCCCACGGACCTTGCTGCATTGTATGATAAATGGTTGGAGCAGGGGTTTGCCCTGCTTCCTGAAAACGTCCAACAACAGTTTTTTGAAAAGCTGGATACCTGGCTTTTTCATTTACATGCCATGGTTCAGAGCTCACAAGTTCAAATAGATGCAAGAGAGCGGATTTTAGCATCTGCGCGCGTGTTTAATGAAGAAATCGAAACGTTGAGTGATTTGAATCACCTATCGATCGATCAGTTGAATTACATAGCCAATCAGCATATCGCTAAGCATCGCTTGTATTCATTTGCACAGGGCGGGATGAGCGGATCAGGAGGCCTGCTTCTGCTAGGGAGCGATATTCCTGCCATGACGGTCATTAATGTCAGGATCGTACAGCTGATTGCGATGTCTTATGGTGTTGAGGTGAATACGCCGTTTGAAATGATGTTGGCCCTGAAGGTATTCAATGCAGGAGCGATGCCAAAGAGGCTCCAAGGAATAGCGTGGGAAGAATTGATCCGCGAGGTCCAGACCGCAGAAGATGACTATTTTTATTTAGGAATCGAAGAACTGACAAACCCTACTTGGATGGAACAGCCTCTGAAGCAGCTGTTGAAAGCATTATCCATTACTGTTTTTCGAAAAAAACTGGTTCGGGGCATACCGTTCATCAGCATGGCCATCGGGGCTGGATCCAATTATCAAATGACCCGGAGTGTCAGTGAATTTGCCCAGAAGTTCTATCAATATCGTTATTTACTGGAGAAGAAGGCTGATGAAGAATGAGTGTCAAGAATCATAAAAAAGCCATCACGGAGGCAGTTCGCTGCATGGTGATAACCGTCAGTGATACACGTAATGAAGAAACGGATAAAAGCGGAGCACTGATGATGGAATTGCTGAAGTCGAAAGGGCATGAAGTGACGGATTATGTAATCGTTAAAGATGAGCGGAAAGCGATTCAGGATGCGGTCACTTCTGGTAGCCATAGCAGCAAAGTCGATGTCATATTAACAAATGGTGGCACAGGCATCGCCAATAGGGATGTAACGATCGAGGCGGTCAAAGAGTTGATGACCAAGGAAATTCCCGGTTTTGGCGAGATTTTTCGAATGCTCAGCTATCAAGAGGATATCGGGTCTGCCGCCATTCTTTCCAGGGCGATTGCCGGAGTCGTGAACAATAAAGCCGTTTTTTCCACCCCAGGCTCATCAGGGGCGGTTCGGCTTGCGATGAATAAATTGATTCTTCCGGAATTGGGACATGTCGTTGGTGAACTTCGCAAGGATTTATAAGAGGATGCAAAAAAGCCACAGTTTTAAACTGTGGCTTTTTTGCATGGAATAGGCCTTAATTATGCATCTTTTCACTTACGACTTGATTGGCGCGATACCATAGCCATAAATCATTGATGATGGAAGCAAGTTCCGCAATTTCGGAATTGAGCTGGCATGATTTGGCGAAATTACTCTCATCGGAGAGGCGAAACTGCTTTCGGTTAATGGTGGATTCCAGTTCCTTGATGCGGTCCGGGATGCTTCCCCGGATATTCTCCCAGTGTACGATTATTTGCTGTTGCTCGCCTTTTGTATATTCATCCCACTCCAGATTCAAATCGGGAATGGAGATGCCAAGCCGTTCATCAAAGGTAAATAGTTCTTTCATATGCCCTCCGCTTTTCGATTTATCATACTCCTAGTTTACTATATTCCCGCGGAAGCATCCAATGTGTAAATTCACAAAATTATTAGCGGATTATTTAGCAAAATCTTTAAAATACCCCTTGTATTCCTTTAATAAAGATGATAAAGTACTAATCATAGATTGAATAAAAATAACAAACGATGAATTTTTATTCACATGAAAGGACGATGGAAATGGAAAATCAAAAAGTTGTTTTAGCATATTCCGGAGGTTTGGATACTTCCGTTGCAATTAAATGGTTACAAGATCAAGGGTACGAAGTTGTGGCATGCTGTTTGGATGTCGGTGAAGGAAAAGATTTGGACTTCATTAAAGAAAAAGCGATCACTGTTGGTGCGGTAAGTTCCTATGTCATTGATGCGAAGGACGAATTCGCTGATGAATTCGCCTTGACGGCTCTTCAGGCACATACTTTGTATGAAGGGAAATATCCATTGGTATCAGCTTTATCACGTCCGCTGATCGCGAAAAAGTTAGTGGAAGTGGCTGAAGCGGAAAACGCGGTAGCCGTTGCACACGGTTGTACGGGAAAAGGAAATGACCAAGTGCGTTTCGAAGTATCCATCTCCGCCTTGAACCCTAATTTGCAAGTTCTTGCACCTGTTCGTGACTGGAAATGGTCTCGTGAAGAGGAGATTGAATATGCAGCGGAAAATGGCATTCCTGTTCCGATTGGCATGGCGAGTCCGTACTCGATTGACCAAAACCTTTGGGGAAGAAGTAACGAGTGTGGAATCCTGGAAGATCCTTGGGCAGCTCCGCCGGAGGAAGCCTATGATTTGACTGCAAGCCTTGAATGTACGCCTGATACTGCCGATATCATTGAAATTGGTTTTGAACAAGGTGTGCCGGTTACATTGAATGATAAAAACTATAAATTGGCTGACCTGATTGTCGAGTTGAATCAAATTGCCGGCAAGCACGGAGTTGGACGTATCGATCACGTTGAAAATAGATTAGTAGGAATCAAATCACGTGAAGTCTATGAAGCTCCTGGTGCGATGACATTGATAGCTGCACACAAAGAACTTGAGGATATCACGCTTGTAAAAGAATTGGCTCACTTCAAGCCGGTGATCGAGAAGAAAATGACTGAATTGATTTATGAAGGACTTTGGTTCTCTCCGCTTCAAAAAGCTTTGGCTGCATTCCTGAAAGAAACACAAGTGAATGTAACCGGTACGGTTCGTGTGAAACTATTCAAAGGTCATGCGATTGTTGAAGGAAGAAAATCCGAGTACTCTCTATATGACGAAAAATTGGCTACTTATACAAAAGCTGACGAATTCGATCATGATGCAGCAGTTGGATTCATTAAGTTATGGGGCCTTCCAACGAAAGTGAACAGCATGGTCACTAACAAGAAGGTGACAGTGTGAGCAGCAAGCTTTGGGGAGGAAGATTCACGAAATCTGCCGAAGAATGGGTAGATGAGTTTGGAGCTTCCATTTCCTTTGACCAGGAACTTGTCCTTGAAGATATTCAAGGCAGTTTAGCTCATGTAACCATGTTAAAGAAATGCAGCATTTTACCTGAGGAAGATGCGGATCTGATCATTGCGGGTCTGAAAACTTTACAGGAAAAAGCTGAGAAGGGTGAATTGACTTTTAAGGTTGAGATGGAAGATATCCATCTTAATCTGGAAAGTATGCTAATTAGCGAAATCGGTCCAATTGGCGGAAAGCTTCATACAGGAAGAAGCCGTAATGACCAAGTTGCAACAGACCTTCATCTATATATGCGTAACCAAACGAAAGTGATTCTGGAACTCATCAATGATTTGCAAATGGCGATTTTGGGACAATCCAAGAAAAATGTGGAAACACTAATTCCAGGTTATACACATTTGCAGCGTGCACAGCCCATTTCATTTGCGCACCACTTAATGGCTTATTTTTGGATGCTTGAGCGTGATAAGCAGCGCTTCACCGAGAGTTTCAAAAGGATTAACATCTCTCCATTGGGTGCCGGGGCATTAGCTGGAACCACTTTCCCGATTGACCGTGCCCTCAGTGCCGAGTTATTGGGGTTTGAGGGAATTTACGAAAATAGCCTTGATGCGGTTAGTGATCGTGATTTTGCCATTGAATTCATGAGCAACAGTGCGACAATGATGATGCATTTATCCCGTTTCAGCGAAGAAATCATTCTCTGGTCAAGCCAGGAATTCCAATTCATTGAATTGGATGATGCGTTTTCCACGGGAAGCAGCATCATGCCGCAAAAGAAAAACCCTGATATGGCGGAATTGATCCGTGGTAAAACAGGACGGGTTTATGGGAACCTAACGGGGTTATTGACTGTTTTGAAAGGACTGCCGCTTGCTTATAACAAAGATATGCAAGAAGATAAAGAAGGCGTTTTTGATACGGTTAAGACCATTGTTGGTTCACTTAAAATATTTGCCGGCATGATTTCAACGATGAAAGTGAAAACGGACATCATGGAAAAAGCAACAAAAAATGACTTTTCGAATGCGACGGAATTAGCTGATTACCTCGCTTCGAAGGGTATGCCTTTCCGTGAGGCGCACGAAGTGGTCGGGAAGCTTGTATTGTTCTGTGTCCAGAATGGCTGCTATTTAGTGGACCTAAGCATGGAACAATTCCAGGAAGCTTCCGAGTTGTTTGAACATGATATTTATGATGCATTAAATCCATATGAGGCCGTTAAACGCCGTAACAGTGCGGGCGGTACAGGTTTTGCCCAAGTATTGCTGGCAATTGAAAAGGCTGAAAAACTGGTAAGTGAATAACAGGAAAAAGCTCGTTCACCAATTTGGCGAACGAGCTTTTTCTATCATTTTCTTTTATTATTCGTACGTACGACCATTACATCACAGTTTGAATGGCGAACGATGCCTTCCGATACGCTGCCGATAAGGAAACGTTCGACTGCGTTAAGGCCCGTTGCACCGCAAACAATTAAATCGATCGAATGCTTTTTCGCTAAATCCCTTGGAATTTGAACTTTAGGGGAACCATATGCAACTTCTGTTTGGACCTTTGCAATCCCGGAGGCAATGGCTTCCGTTTTATACTTGTCCAATAGCTCATTGGCAAAGGTTTCAGAGTGATCACGGATAGTCATATCATAAGCTTCGACAGTAGGGAAATTCCTTGTATCCACGATATGTGTGAGCACAAGGGTAGCGTCACTGAGTTTTGCTAAGTATATTGCCTTTTTTAGGGCCCACTCTGCTTCTTCCGAGCCGTCCACTGCTACAAGAATATTTTTATAATCTATACTATTCAAGTGAATCTCCTCCTTCTATTTCATTCCTATTATACGATGATTTACCTAATGGATCTGATTTCAATTGTAACAAATTAGCGAATGTTTATGCCAATAATCTGGAAATCGAATAATGAGATGTCATGAATCATTGCAGGAACGAAAACCTCTCCTTTTTACCTTATTTGTTTATTTATGGTGACCTTTAGTGTGAGAGGGGAGTTTTTTTCTTTGAGTGTTTCAAAAATAGTAAACTATGCATTATATTCATTCGTGCTTTTGTATGCTTTGATCTATTTCATTTATATTTTTTTCATCCATTTTGTACATGCTTCGATCAGTTTAAAGAGTATATCAGCACTGCTGCTTCCATTTATTCTATTGCTATTTTTTCAATGGATATCATGGAAGTATACCAATAAGCATAATAAAAGGAAAATTAAAATGAGATTTATAGGCATATCAAGCCTTGGCTTTGCCCTTCTAGTTTTTTGTTTGGTTCTGTTGGGGGTAAATGAATATGAATCAAGCTTCACGGTTGAAAGATGGATAAATGATGATGAGGGAAGAGTATATCTGGTAGATGATTTAATGAATGAACATGAAATGATAGGCATGACAAAAGATGAAGTGTTCACGCTTTTAGGGCCTCCAACAGAAACGGAATATTTTAAAGAGGAAGATAATATTGTTTATTATCTCGGTGCCGAGAGGGGAATCATAAGAATAGATAGTGAATGGCTGGTCATTTGGTTTGACGGCAGTCATAAAGCAATGAAGTATGAACTGCGGACCGATTAGTTGAAATGTTGAATAAATACCCCCGTCTTTAATGAAGGCGGGGGTATCCGGTTATTATATTGTTAATGCAAGATCATTTAATGATTTGCAGGCTCTTCGGGAATTTGGTCAAAACCTCACAGCCGGTATCGGTGATTAATAGATCATCTTCAATCCTGACACCTGCAACATTTGGAACATATATGCCAGGTTCGATGGTATAAACCATTCCGGATTGAAGTTCGAGGGAATTCGTTTCAGTCAAGGACGGATACTCATGGACGCTAATCCCAAGTCCGTGACCGAGCCTGTGCGGGAAGAATTCACCGTATCCCTTATTGCTGATGATGTTTCTGGCCGTCAAGTCTATCTCGGAACAGGATACACCAGGTTTACTGGCTCTAACGGCAGCTTCTTGTGCTTTAAGCACAGTTTCATATATCTCTGCCTGTTTATCATTGATATCTCCGTATGCGACCGTTCTAGTGATGTCAGAGCAGTACCCTTCATGAACGACGCCAAGGTCAAAGAGGACGAGGTCGCCGCGTTGAACCTTCGGATTCCCAGGTGTGCCATGTGGGGAAGCGCCATTTTTACCAGTCAGGACCATGGTGGAGAAAGACATTTGGCTGACTCCGGCCTTTTTCAATTCGAATTCTATCGCTGCAAGGATTTCCATTTCCGTTTTACCTTCATGAATTTCATTGACACCCACTTCAATCGCAAAGTCGGCAAGGCGGCATGCTTCACGGATTTTGACCATTTCATCTTCCGACTTGATCATTCGCATCCTTTGAAGTTTTTCTTCTGCGGAAACGAGCTTTGGGGCACCGAAGTGTTGTTGGACTTTTTCATAACGTTCTACATTCATATGCTCTTTTTCAATGGCCATTTTATGAATGGATAACCCGCGATTCTCCACTGCTTGCTTAACTTTTCCCCATGGATCTTCAATGTCGGTGTAACCGATGATATCCCCATTCCATCCAGCCTGCTTAGCATCCGGGACTTCCATATGCGGGCAGATAAGGAATGGTTCGGCATTTGCAAAAATGGCAAGTGCCAGCAGTCTTTCATGAGGATCACTAAAAAAACCGCTCAAATAGAAGATGCTTTCTGTAGATGTAAGTAAAGCGGCTTCAGCCTCATTGGCCTGAAGCCAATTTTGTAGTTCTGTCAAACGTTCATTCATGACGATACCTCCGTTAATAAGTTATAATTACCTTAGCAATATTTAATAGTTTAGTAAATGGGAAAGGCCTAAGAAAGCTACATTAAAAAAATTAGTGGGTATGGGAAGGGAGCGTCAAAAATGAAAGTATCTTTTCATGGACATGCAGTTGTAAAGGTCGAAACGAATGGCAAAACGATTTTAATCGATCCGTTCATTACCGGAAACGAATTGACCGACTTGAAGGTAGAAGATGTGAAACCGGATGTAATCATTTTATCACATGGTCATAATGACCACGTCGGTGATACGGTTGAATTGGCCAAAAGGCATGATGCACTTGTCATCGGCATTGCAGAGATGGCCGACTACCTGGGTGCTCAAGGAGTTCGAACACACGGGATGAGCATCGGCGGAGCTTTCGAGTTCGACTTTGGAAAAGTGAAACTGACGCCAGCTTTCCATGGAACGGGATTCAATAACGGGGATGGGCAAATCATTTATTTGGGAATGCCTGCTGGCATATTGCTTACGATAGAAGGGAAAACGATCTATCATGCAGGGGATACAGCGGTATTTTCCGATATGAAGCTGATCGGGGAGCGACATCCGATTGACTTGGCATTCCTGCCAATCGGCGACAATTACACCATGGGCCCGGAAGATGCCGCACTTGCAGCGGAATTCCTTCATGCCAAACAAGTCGTGCCGATTCATTACAATACTTTCCCTGTCATCAAACAGGATCCTAACAAATTCATCGATTTGCTTGAAGAGGGAAATGGACTGATCATGGAAGCCGGGGATGAAATCGAATTATAAAAGAAGCGGGAGCCTGCAGGGCTTCTGTTTTTTTATGTGTACGTGTGGGGATGGCCGGCCGAAATGACAGGTTTTCCCAGTATCATTGCCTTTCATGCACGGTCATTACAGCAATCGGAAAGTAAAGTCTCATTTTGCAGCCAAGTCTTTTTTCCTTTCACAAGCATAAAATAAATAGATGAAAAAAGGGGGGGTTGGATGAAACAGAGATTATTACTGTGTTTGCTTCTATGCGGTGTGATGCTGTATTATGCCGTACCGCGTTTGTCGTTGGAAAGTGGAGGTCTGGAGGGTCTGTTTGCTGGATCCTGGCTGTTGTTTGCATTGTTGGCGGTAGCTGGAAACTTGACGGGCATACTGTATTCTCCTAAGAAACAAAAAGTAAAACGCCAGCCGGAATACAAAAGGTTGCGCCAATACTAGTAGTTGTTTGATAAACTAGGCTCTTTGACCTTATAATGGAGAATAGGAATACCGTGAAAAGGGTGAAGCGCTTGGCTACAAAGCATGAACAAATATTAAAACATATCGATGGGCTTCCTGTCGGCGAAAAGATTTCCGTCCGTCAAATAGCTAAAGCATTGAATGTTAGTGAAGGTACGGCATACCGGGCAATTAAAGAGGCGGAGAACCAGGGCTACGTGAGCTCGATTGAGCGGGTAGGTACGATCCGCATTGAGAAAAAGAAAAAAGAGAATATTGAAAAGCTCACTTTCGCAGAGGTAGTCAATATTGTTGACGGACAAGTTCTCGGTGGGAAAACGGGTCTTCATAAGACATTAAATAAATTCGTCATCGGGGCGATGAAGCTGGATGCCATGATGAGATATACGGGTGCAGGAAACCTGCTGATCGTCGGAAACCGGACACAGGCACACGAGCACGCGCTAAAAGCGGGGGCAGCGGTGCTGATCACCGGAGGATTCGATACGGAAGAGCCCGTTAAAAGGTTGGCCGATGAATTGGAGATGCCAGTCATCTCAACCAGTTACGATACCTTTACCGTCGCAACGATGATCAATCGGGCAATCTATGACCAATTGATCAAAAAGGAAATTTTGCTGGTGGAGGATATTTTGACACCCGTACAGGAAACGACCTTTTTAACGGTGGGTGACAGGGTTCAGACTTGGCATGAACTGAATCAGGAATCGGGGCATAGCCGTTTCCCTGTTGTTGATGACAATATGAAGGTTCAAGGAATGGTCACATCAAAAGATATCATCGGACAGGAAGAACTGACGCTCATTGATAAGGTGATGACGAAAAATCCGATGACAGTAGGCGATAAAATGAGTGTAGCATCTTCTGCACATATGATGGTTTGGGAAGGGATTGAGTTAATCCCGGTCGTGAATGACAGTCATATCCTCAAAGGTATCGTGAGCAGGCAGGATGTCCTGAAGGCACTGCAAATGAGCCAAAGGCAGCCTCAGGTCGGCGAAACGATCGACGATACGATTACAAGCCAGCTTGTGATGACTTCGAATCGCGGCAAGGGCGAGGAAGTGTATAACTATGGAGTCACTCCGCAGATGACCAATTACCTTGGGACCATTTCGAGCGGCGTGTTCACGACATTGGTCACCGACTCAGCAAATCGTGCACTTCGAAGCTATAAGCGCGGTGACTTGGTCGTGGAAAACATGACGATTTATTTCATCAAGCCAGTGCAGATCGACAGTACGCTTGAAATCCACCCGCGTGTCCTCGATGTAGGACGTAAATTCGGAAAAGTGGATGTTGAGGTGTTTAACCAAGGCAAACTTGTCGGCAAGGCGATGTTGACTTGCCAATTGCTCGATCGCTCATGAAAAATAAAAAGGATAATCGAATTTTCGATTATCCTTTTTGATTTGCAGCTTCTTCGATTGCATGAGGCAAATAAAATTTATACATTTTATAGCCGCCCCAAACACTGAATAGGCCAACGAAGATGAAAACGGCAGCAATGATATAAGTGATGGTCGTGTGGAATAGAAAAAGCTGATTGATTCCGAATAGTGCGACAAACGCACCAAGGGCAATGGAAGACTTCCCTGAAATCCACTTTTTCTCCATCGGCATTCTGGTTCGGACCGATTTGATTTTATAAAACAGATAGACCCCTAATGAAAGAACGATCAAGGTGACAAGAATAGGCATCGTTTGAAATTCCCCCAATTTAACATATGTACCTTTTTATTGTAGCGGGAAATGAAAGAGAATGCCACAGTAAACAAGATCAGTCTTCCTATTTCCGCAATTTTTTGATTAAATGAAATATATCATCTTTATTAGGCTCGATAATACATATGTTAAGGGGAGATCAATATGAAAGCTGAAATATTAGCAGATATAAAGCGTTATGATACTATCATTCTCCATCGTCATGTCCGTCCAGATCCGGACGCTTATGGTTCACAGGGGGGATTGGCGGAAATCCTGAAAGCATCTTTCCCCGAAAAACGAATTTTTACGGTCGGGAAAGAAGAACCGTCATTGAATTACTTAAGAAGGCTCGATGTGATTTCGGATGAAACATATGAAGGTGCTCTGGTCATCGTTTGTGATACCGCAAATACGGACCGGATTTGTGATGCACGTTACACAACGGGGGATAAACTGATTAAGATCGATCATCATCCCAATGAAGATCCATATGGCGACATGCGCTGGGTCGATACAACGGCAAGTTCGACAAGTGAAATGATTTATGAGTTTTACCAGTTCGGGAAAGAGGAAGGCTTGAAGATGAGTGATGAAGCGGCACGCCTTCTATATGCGGGCATTGTTGGCGATACAGGTCGTTTCCTATTCCAAAGTACGACTGAAAAGACATTTGCCTATGCCAGTGAGTTGATTCACTACTCGTTCTCCCGCCCTCAGTTATATCAGGAGATGTATGACGTCGAGGAAAGCATAGTCCGGTTGAATGGCTATGTGCTGCAGCATTTTGAAATCCTCCCATATGGCACAGGGAAAATGATCATCACAAAAGATATACTTGAAAAATTCCATGCTTCTACATCTGAGGCATCTCAGCTCGTTTCCTCGCTCGGTTCGATTAAAAATGTTAAGTCATGGGTCTTTTTCATTGAAGAGGATAAAGAAATCAGAGTCCGTTTCCGTTCTAAAGGACCAATCATCAATACGATTGCCCGTAAATATAACGGCGGAGGCCACCCGTTTGCAGCAGGGGCTTCGATTCATTCCTGGGATGAAGTGGATCATATCCTTGCCGACATGGAAGAGTTGAATAAAGCGGAATGAAAAAATTTAAAGACCAAATCGCATAAGATTTGGTCTTTAAATTTGGTAGAAATCAATTAAGCCAACATCTAAGAAGTAGTCCTTTTTAGTTTGATTTCAATATTCATTTTCGTATAAAACATGATCTCGACGACTTCAAGTCGATAGCGCTTTTTATTGATGGTCACGATCTTATTTTCTATCGATTTTTTCAAAAGCACCTTTCCGTCATAAACACTGGCGACGTCTTTGGCGAGAAGAGAGGAAAGGTCGTCCTCAATCACATCCTCCGCTTCTGCAATACTCAGCCGATCCAGACTGTATCTTTCATTCATGATGGTTACTTCCACTTCCTGAATCGTCAGGATTTCCTCGTTTTTCTCGTTCAATTTTTTATAATCCTGCTCCCAAATTGCGATTTCCCCGTTTAAATCCTTGATCTCTTCCCTTTGTTCGTGAAGGGTCCGGATTTGCTTCTCCTGCTGGACACCATGCATATAAAAGAAAATAACCCAGCTGATCAATCCGCCAAGTGCGGCTCCGGCAAAAAAACGCTGCCAGGTGGGAGACCTGTGATAGGGAGGAATTCTCATGGTGAAATATGCTCTTGCGTGAACCAATTTATGATCAGTGCTCCTGTCTGTGCCCCTCCAAGTGCAGATAGAATCAATAGGACCTGCTTGACTATATCCTTCGTTTCTCCGTGGAAAATACCGCGTTCGAAATTATAGACCATATCAAAAGTACCCCCGATCGCAGCGACAATGGCCCAAATACGAAGGCTGTCCGACAGCCGGAATACAGTCGTCATCGGGGCTTGTCCAGTAAAAAAAGCCGCGAGTCCCCCGATTATCGAGCCGCCAAGCAATACGCCAAGCGATATGAAAAAGCTGTTGAGAAAGGCTGGAACAAAGGCTTCATTCATATATCATCATCCTTTTTTGCTTGATATTCTTCTCTTTCATTTATATGGGAAGTTCAGAGGTAATATGATAGTCGCCGTAAATCAGGAAGTTAAATTGCATTGGTAATGAGAACATATTTTCTTTTTTTGAAATAAACACTATAATGAAAAGAAACATGCCTTACAAAGGTGGGAGAAAAAACGTGTATACTCATCTCCATATTCAGAGCGGATACAGCCTGCTGACAAGTACGGTGAAGATCACTGAACTTGTTGCAAAAGCGAAAGCGGATGGCTGTACAAGTCTTGCCTTAACCGATCGAAATGTTATGTACGGTTCGGTCTATTTTTATAAAGAATGCAAGAGACAAGGTATAAAGCCGATCATCGGCATACTTGCGGATGTCCTTGATGAGCGGGAATCGCCACATGGACTTCTTTTATTGGCAAAAAGTCTACAAGGATATCAAAACCTGCTTAAAATAAGCAGTGCCATAAAAACGAAATCCCCGTCAGGCATTCCGATGAATTGGCTAAAAGCCTATTCCAGGGGTTTGATTGCAATCACACCGGGTGCGGAAGGGCGAATAGAAACGCTATTGAGAGAAGAAAATCCTAAAGAAGCTAAACAGGCAGCAGGGCGATTTCTGCAAATTTTTGGACATGATAATTTTTATGTATCTATACAAAGACTTTCGATTACGGATGAGGAAAAAGGTAACGAAGCCATAAGTCAGTTGGCGAGAGATTTAGAGATAAAGATTGTCGCGACGAATCCGGTCTATTATTTGAATGAAAGCGATGCACTCGCACAAGAAGTCCTGTTGGCAATTGGGAATGGCGACAAGCTGGCGGATGAGACGCATACGGTTCTTGGATCAGATCAATTTTATTTGAAAAGCAGGGCTCAGATGGCAGACCTATTCCATGACAGACCGGATGCACTCGAAAATACACTGCATATTGCCGCGCAATGCAATCTGGAGATTCCATTTCATCGTTCACTGCTGCCTAAGTACCCTACTGAAGATGGAGTCACAGCCGAGGAAATGCTCGAAGCCATCTGTTTCCAAGGGTTGAAGAGAAGATTGCCGGAGCCATCCATACAATATGAAGAGCGCCTGCGATTTGAATTGGATGTCATCACCAAGATGAAATTCAGCGATTACTTTTTAATCGTTTGGGATTTCATGAAATTCGCTAAGGACCATCAAATCCTGACTGGTCCTGGAAGGGGCTCTGCCGCCGGATCGATGGTCGCTTATGTCCTGTCGATAACGGATGTCGATCCTATCGAACATTCCTTGCTGTTCGAGCGTTTCCTGAATCCGGAACGTGTCTCGATGCCGGATATCGACATTGACTTTCCGGATAACCGCCGCGAAGAAGTGATTGCCTATGTCGCGAAGAAGTACGGGGAACTTCACGTAGCACAAATCATTACATTCGGAACATTGGCTGCCAAGGCTGCGTTAAGGGACACAGGACGTGTTTTCGGCTTGAATTCTAAGGAACAGGAAGCGGTATCGAAAATGATTCCAGGCCGTCTGGGCATCACGCTTCCCGAGGCTTTCAAGGAATCGAAAAGGCTCAGGGAATTCGTTAATGAGAGTGACCTGAATCAAAAACTTTTTCAAACCGCGTTATTGCTTGAAGGCCTGCCTCGCCATGCTTCGACTCATGCTGCCGGCGTCGTCATCAGCGACCAGGCACTGACCGAGCATATTCCGATTCAGGGAGGGCATGATGGAATCCATCTGACTCAATATCCAATGGACCTTCTCGAAGAACTGGGACTTCTTAAAATGGATTTTCTTGGACTTCGCAATTTAACGCTCATCGATAATATTCTAAATAACATTAAAAAGGGGACGGGGAAAAAGCTCGACTTGTCCCATATCCCGATGGATGACCCCGAGACGCTAGCCCTTTTAGGGAGAGGCGAAACAACCGGAGTGTTTCAATTTGAATCGGATGGCATCCGAAAGGTTTTGATCAAGCTGAAACCGAACCGATTCGAGGATATCGTCGCGGTCAATGCCCTATATCGTCCAGGTCCGATGGAAAATATACCGCTGTTCATCGAGAGAAAACATGGGCTGGCTCCGATTGATTACATGCACGAGGATTTGAAGGATATCCTTGAGCCTACATACGGGGTCATCGTATATCAAGAACAAATCATGCAAATTGCATCCCGCTTAGCCGGGTTTTCACTAGGAGAGGCTGACCTGCTCCGCCGTGCCGTTTCCAAGAAGAAGAAGGATGTTCTGGATCAAGAACGGCAGCATTTCGTGAGCGGCTCATTGAAACAAGGATATTCCGAAAAAACGGCAGATGAGATTTACTCCTTGATTGTCCGCTTCGCTAACTACGGATTCAACCGAAGCCATGCGGTGGCGTATAGTTTCATCGCTTATCAGCTTGGTTACTTGAAAACCCACCATCCGGAATATTTCATGGCAGCACTCTTGACATCGGTCGTCGGGAATGATGAAAAGATTTCGCAATATATCCGTGAAGCAAAAAAGAAAGGGATATCGGTTCTACCTCCCTCGATTAACCGGAGCGGATACCCGTTTTTACCGGAAAAGGAAGGGATCCGTTATAGCCTTGGAGCCATAAAGGGGATAGGCGGTACGGTACTGAAAGAAATATTTGCTGCGAGGAGGCAGAAGAAGTTCGCTGATTTATTCGATTTCTGTTTGCGCGTTTCAGGGAAAATCGTAAATAGGAAAGTGTTGGAGGCGCTTGTGCAATCAGGTGCTTTTGATGAATTCGGTGAAGACCGGGCAACATTGTTGGCGAGCTTGGACGTAGCGATCAATCATACGGAATTGGTTAATCCGGATGATGACCTATTCGATATGTTTTCGGATGGTGAGTTTTCACTCAAACCGAAATACAACCGGGTCGATCCCATCCCTATCGAGCACAAACTTTCATTGGAAAAAAGCGCATTGGGGCTTTATCTGTCGAATCATCCGGTAACAAGCTACAGAGAACTTTTTCAGCACTTTGGCTGCTTGACCATAGATGAAGCTACCGATAAAAAGGAATCAAAAGTCTTACTTGGCGCCTACATTACGTCGGTTAAAACAATAAGGACAAAAAAGGGCGATGTGATGGCTTTCTTGAGCGTTAGTGATGAAGAGGGGGATATTGAAGCGGTCGTTTTTCCCAATGTTTATAAAAACCACTCTGCCGACTTGAATCATGGACAACTCGTTATGCTGCAAGGAACATTAGAAGAGCGGGATGGAAAAACACAGCTCCTGATCAGGAACGTATACCCGCTTGAAAAAGTGAAGCAGATGAAAGAGGAACAAAACGGAACGATATTCCTGAAAATTGAGGCCGGCAAGCAAACGAAGGATACACTGCAAAAAATAAAAAAAATTTTAATGCAGCATAGCGGTGAAACCAAGGTCATGCTTTTTTACGAGAGGGAAAACCGCTATGTACAGCTATCTTATTGGGATTGGGTCAATCCTTCAGATAGTCTGATGCAGGCATTATTTGACTTGGTCGGAAAAGGGAATGTGGTTTACAAGAAAGAATAACTGTTTTACAACTTTAATAGTTATGTTATATTGAAAACAGGCCGCTGTGGTCTGACCACTAGATTTCAGCATATAAGATATGGGTTATCCAATTTGTTTTAGGAGTGAAACTATGACATTAAGAGAAGAAGCATTACATATGCACCGCTTGAATCAAGGGAAATTAGAAACAGTATCGAAAGTACCGGTAAGGAATGCAGTAGATTTAAGCCTGGCTTATTCTCCTGGTGTCGCAGAACCGTGTAAAGATATTTACGATAAGCCGGAAACCGTCTATGACTATACAATGAAGGGGAATACTGTTGCCGTTATTTCTGATGGAACGGCTGTGTTGGGACTTGGAAACATCGGTCCGGAAGCTGCTATGCCGGTTATGGAAGGAAAAGCCGTATTATTTAAAAGTTTCGCTGGTGTGGACGCTTTCCCAATCTGTTTAAAAACGACGGATGTGGACAAAATTGTAGAGACCGTTAAATTACTCGAACCGACCTTCGGTGGAGTGAACTTAGAGGACATAGCCGCACCAAATTGTTTTGAAATTGAAGAAAGACTCAAGAAAGAAATGAATATCCCTGTTTTTCATGATGATCAGCACGGTACAGCCATAGTAACTGTTGCCGGTCTAGTGAACGCGTTACGACTTGTGAATAAATCAATGTCGGAAATAAAAGTAGTGGCGAATGGTGCAGGCGCTGCGGGCATTGCCATCATTAAATTGCTTTATAGCTATGGAGTTCGTGACATCATCATGTGTGATACGAAGGGTGCCATTTATGAGGGCCGTTCGACAGGTATGAATGATACTAAAGAACAAGTGGCGAAAGTGACCAATCGAAATAAGATTTCAGGGCCTTTGGAAACTGTCATTCAAAACGCTGATGTATTTATCGGTGTTTCTGCCGCAGGTGCATTGACAAAAGAAATGGTTTCTTCGATGAATCGGGATGCGATCATTTTCGCGATGGCTAATCCAGATCCGGAAATCATGCCGGAAGATGCGAAAGCAGCGGGTGCCAAGGTTGTAGGAACAGGCCGTTCGGATTTCCCGAATCAGGTCAATAACGTCCTTGCTTTCCCAGGGATTTTCCGTGGTGCCTTGGATGTACGTGCAACACATATCAATGAAAAAATGAAGGTTGCTGCAGTACAAGCCATTGCCGGATTAATACAGGAACATGAGTTGAACGAAGACTACGTTATCCCTGCACCATTTGATGAGAGGGTAGCACCTGCCGTTGCGGCTGCTGTTGCCAAGGCGGCGATGGAAACGGGAGTGGCTAGAATTAATGTAGATCCCGAGGTAATTAAAGAAAAAACAAGGAAATTAGCGATCATTGGAAAAAGTGAGGAATAATTAATTTGGCAGGTCGTACATCTTCATCCAAAATTTATCTCGATGTAGTTGAGAGCCTACGTAGCATGATTGAAGCGGACAGCCTCCTGCCGGGAGATAAAATCCCATCAGAACGGGAGTTATCGGATCGTTTTAATGTAGGCCGTTCCTCTGTCCGTGAAGCATTGCGTGCCTTAGAGCTATTAGGATTAATAGAAACAAGGCGTGGTGAAGGGACGTTTATCAGGGATTTCCAGGAGCATAAGCTAGTCGAGCTTCTGGGAACCTTTTTTTTGCAAGATAAAAAAGTACAAGAAGATTTGTCTGAGACGAAAAGGCTGATTGAAATTGACTGTTTGCGAATCGTCGCTTTTTTCGCTACGGCTGAGGACATTAAAAGATTAATGGCCTGGGTCAAAGCGGATGAGTTTCATGATGATGATTTCTTCTTAAGAATTGCCATTTTGAATCGCAATCGATTGCTGGAAAGAATTTGGCGCATTGTCAACAGCTATGCTAGAACATCAGAGATGAAACAGGGTAATGTGAAAAAAGAAGATTATCTGTCACTTCTTACATATTTGCTCGAACGTGATGAAGAAAAAGCCATCGAAACGTATCTTATTAGAATTAGAAATATGTCGAAGGACGAGTGACACCTTTTTACACGATACTAATTTTATTTCTGATATAGTTTGTACCAAGTATCATAAAATAGATAATTGGTGGTAAAGGGAGGATTAAGCTTGCTTAAAGAGCTATTTGCGAAGTCTAAGAAGAAATATGCAACGGTTCCTTTAGATCGGGAGAAACAAGATGTACCAGAAGGAATCATGACAAAGTGCACCGGCTGTAAAAAAATCATGTATACAAAAGAATTGGTGAAAAACAAGAAAGTTTGTTTACATTGCGGGCATCACCATCCGATGTCTTCCCATGAGCGCATCGAATTTTTATTCGACGCCGGGAGTTTTAATGAATTTGATAAAGAAATGATTTCCGTTAACCCGCTTGAATTTCCGGATTACTTAGAAAAATTGGAAAAAGATAGAAAAAAAGCCAAGATTAATGAGGCGGTTGTCACTGGAGTTGGAAGCATCAATGGATACCAAGTTTCAACAGCCATCATGGATTCAAATTTCCGGATGGGGAGCATGGGATCCGTTGTTGGGGAAAAAATTACCCGTGCCATTGAACGTGCAGGTGAATTGAAGATTCCGTTCATCATTTTTACGGCATCAGGCGGCGCTCGGATGCAAGAGGGTGTTTTAAGCTTGATGCAAATGGCAAAGACAAGTGCAGCACTCAAGATATTCAGCAATGAAGGTGGACTGATCATATCAATGATGACCCATCCTACCACAGGTGGGGTTTCGGCAAGTTTCGCGTCACTTGGCGATATTAATCTAGCCGAACCTGGAGCCCTTATTGGTTTTGCGGGAAGAAGGATCATTGAACAGACGATCCATGAAGAGCTTCCTGAAGATTTCCAAACGGCTGAATTTTTGATGAAGCACGGCCAATTGGATGCGGTCGTCAAACGGACGGAAATGAAGGAAACCTTGACGACGATCCTTAAAATCCATGCCCCGGGCGGTGAGTGGTTATGATTTATGAATTGGAATTCGAGCGTCCCATTACGGACCTGAGAAATAAGATTAAAGAGCTAAAGTCGATTTCGAAGGATGCTGAAGTAGACCTTACAGCTGAAATCGAAACATTGGAGAAGCGTTTAGAGAAGCTGGAAGTGGATATTTATAACCATCTTAAACCGTGGGATCGTGTTCAGATTGCCCGGCACCCAGCACGTCCGACGACGCTTGATTACATTCCGCTATTATTCAATGACTTCATCGAGTTTCATGGTGATCGTTATTATGGGGATGATGAAGCGATTGTCGCTGGAATCGCGGAATTTGATGGACTTGCCGTGACGGTCATCGGCCATCAACGAGGTAAGGATACGAAGGAAAACATCCGTCGTAACTTTGGCATGCCCCATCCTGAAGGCTATCGAAAAGCATTGCGTCTGATGAAACAGGCTGAAAAATTCAACCGGCCGATCATTTGTTTCATTGATACGAAGGGAGCTTTCCCTGGTAAAGCTGCTGAAGAGCGCGGGCAAAGTGAAGCCATTGCGAAAAACCTTTTCGAAATGGCAGGGCTTAAGGTACCGGTCATCAGTATAGTCATCGGTGAAGGCGGAAGCGGAGGTGCATTGGCACTTGGCGTCGGAGACCGAATTTTCATGCTTGAGAACTCAACCTATTCGGTAATTTCCCCAGAAGGGGCTGCAGCCTTGCTGTGGAAGGATGCCTCCCAGGCTAAGAGGGCTGCGGAATCGATGAAAATCACGGCTCCCGACTTAAATCGCTTAGGAGTCATCGATGAGATCATTCCGGAAGTGAGGGGCGGCGCCCATAGGGATTCGAATTTACAGGCTGAGGCCATCAAGGATATCCTGAAACGTTCATTCAATGAACTTCTGCCATTGAATAGTGATGATCTTATCAACCAGCGTTATATGAAATTCAAGAAAATCGGTGAATATGAATTTGCAAAACAACCTGAGGGCGAAACTAAGGAAGTGGAACAGCATTCATAAACACATTATGTAAAGGAAAAACGTGCTGCCTGGGGCAACACGTTTTTTCATCCTTTCATGGGCGCATATGTATTCATTACCTAAACGAGTAAAGAATATGGTTTGTTTGTAGAATGTAAACTTTTACGCCATTTTACTTCAATTTCTGAAGAGAATCAGTTAGGCTTATAACATCAAGTGAGCATAAGTGAAACAAGATACTGCTTATTGAAGCATGAAAAAGGGTACAATGATATAATGAAGCTTGAAATTGATTAGTGCTGTAGAGAGGTGACATTTATGAAAAGAATAGGTGTATTGACAAGTGGAGGAGATTCTCCAGGAATGAATGCGGCAGTCCGAGCAGTTGTCCGGAAAGCAATTTTTCATGAAATTGAGGTCTTCGGGATTTATCATGGTTATCAGGGTTTAATAAATGGAAATATAAAGAAGCTTGAACTTGGGTCGGTCGGGGATATCATTCATCGAGGCGGCACGATGTTACATACGGCTCGCTGTCCGGAATTTAAGACAGAGGAAGTCCAGCTGAAAGCGATTGAACAATTGAATAAACTTGGTATCGAGGGCATTGTCATAATTGGTGGCGATGGTTCTTACCGCGGAGCGAAAGCTTTAACGGAAAGGGGCTTTCCTTGTATCGGAGTTCCTGGAACAATTGATAATGACATACCGGGTACGGACTTTACGATTGGTTTCGATACGGCCCTGAATACAGTCATCGATGCTATCGATAAAATTCGCGATACGGCTACTTCTCATGAAAGGACTTATGTAGTTGAAGTGATGGGAAGAGATGCCGGCGATATAGCGCTTTGGGCTGGATTGGCTGGCGGAGCTGAAACGATTCTGTGTCCTGAATATGAATATGATATAGATGACTTGATTGGGAAGCTGAACCGCGGACATGACCGAGGGAAAAAGCACAGTATCATCATTGTAGCTGAAGGTGTTGGAAGTGCCGTTGATATCTCCAGGAGTATTGAGGCGAAAGCAGGAATTGAAACCCGTGTAACGGTCCTGGGCCATGTTCAGCGCGGAGGATCTCCTTCAGCTAATGATCGGGTATTGGCAAGCCGCCTTGGAGCAAGAGCAGTTGAATTGCTTCTTGAAGGAAAAGGAGGCAGGGCTGTAGGGATAGAACAAAATCAACTTGTTGATTATGATATCATCGAAGCACTTGCTAAACCGCATACAATTGACAAGAAGATGTATGATTTATCTGCAGAGTTATCGATTTAATCATTCATGATAGGAATTGCTTTTTAAAGAATTGGGTATTTAAATAGAAGACAAAAACACTGCGCCCCTGTCTTCAAAAGGTGGACAGGAGGCGAGTTTTCCTTAAAGGAGGATGACACATGCGTAAAACCAAGATTGTTTGTACGATTGGACCCGCGAGTGAAAGTATCGAAAAGCTGGTTCAATTAATAGAAGCAGGGATGAATGTGGCACGTCTTAACTTTTCTCATGGAAATCATGAAGAACATGCCGCTAGAATCCGCAATATCAGGGAAGCTGCCGAAAAAACGGGTAAACAAGTTGCCATCCTGTTGGATACAAAAGGACCTGAAATACGGACAAATAATATGGAAAATGATTCTATAGAGCTTGTAGCCGGAAATGAAGTCATTATTTCCATGAATGAAGTCCTTGGAACACCTGAAAAATTCTCCATTACCTATGGAGGGCTTCTGCATGATGTCCATCCAGGTTCTAAAATCCTTCTGGATGATGGATTGATCGGCCTTGAAGTGTTGAAGGTAGATGAGGTAAGAAAAGAAATCCATACGAAGATCTTGAATAGCGGTACACTTAAGAACAAAAAAGGCGTGAATGTTCCTGGAGTTTCGGTTAACCTGCCGGGAATAACGGAGAAAGATGAACAGGATATCCTTTTTGGAATCGAACAGGGTATCGACTTCATTGCTGCCTCATTTGTACGCAGGGCTTCCGACGTGCTTGAAGTAAGTGAATTATTGCAGCAAAATGGAGCGGAGCATATTCAAATCATCCCAAAAATCGAAAATCAAGAGGGTGTAGACCGGCTTGATGAAATTTTGGAAGTTTCCGATGGCTTGATGGTAGCACGTGGAGACTTGGGAGTGGAAATTCCTGCAGAAGAAGTGCCATTAGTCCAAAAACAAATGATCAAAAAATGTAATAATGCCGGAAAACCAGTCATAACGGCTACACAAATGCTCGATTCGATGCAGCGTAACCCAAGGCCGACCCGTGCAGAAGCAAGTGACGTGGCCAATGCCATATTTGATGGAACGGATGCAATCATGCTTTCTGGTGAAACAGCTGCTGGAACCTATCCTGTCGAAGCGGTGCAAACGATGCATAACATAGCTTCACGTGCTGAAACTGCCCTTGATTATCGGGATATATTATCAGTCAGAAGCAAAGTGAACCGTCATAATGTCACTGATGCTATTGGTCAATCCGTTGCCCATACAGCGCTTAATCTTAATGCCGGGGCAATCATCACCCCTACGGAAAGCGGTCATACGGCAAGGATGATTTCCAAATACCGCCCTAAAGCACCGATCATTGCGGTTACTTCCAATGATCATGTTTCAAGACGGCTTGCATTGGCTTGGGGAGTCTATCCGCAGATTGGTCCAAAAGCGACGACTACCGATGAAATGCTTCAAACTGCAATAGATGAAAGCTTGCATTCTGGCTTAGTTTCCCATGGGGATTTAGTCGTCATTACAGCCGGTGTTCCTGTAGGTGAAACAGGTACGACTAACTTGATGAAAATTCATGTGTTAGGAGAGGTACTTTTAAAGGCTCAAGGAATCGGCAGGAAATCAGCGAAAGGTGAAGTGGTTATTGCTAAGAATGCCAAGGAAGCTTTGGAAAAAGTGACGGAAGGCTCTGTATTGGTTACGATCGGTTCGGACCGCGATATGATGCCGGCGATTGAAAAGTGTGCCGCGTTGATTACGGAAGAAGGCGGTTTGACAAGCCATGCAGCTGTTGTAGGAGTCACATTGGGCATACCGGTCATCGTTGGGGCAGAGGACGCGACCAAGGTCTTCACGGATGGTCAAAGAATAACAGTCGATGCAGGTCGTGGAGTCATTTATGATGGACATGCCAACGTTTTGTAAAACGAAATTTTGGCTGATTCCGTGCCAATGAGGTAAGATGTATGTACCGCACCAGAAATGGGCTGTGCAGGAGGAATGTAGGATGAAATATTTTTTAATGTTTATCATTGCGATGCCGGTCATTGAAATTATTGTCCTTTTGCTGTCAGGCAATCTCATTGGTTTTTGGCCAACGCTGTTCCTGATTGTAGCCACAGGCTTGATCGGAGCCTATTTGGCTAAACGGCAAGGGATGGAAACATGGAAAAAGGCACAGGAACAGATTCGTTACGGAATGATGCCGGGAAACGAAATCATCGATGGGATCTGTATCTTTATCGGAGCTGCACTGTTGCTGTCCCCTGGGCTCATCTCGGATATCATGGGATTGATCCTTGTGTTTCCGCCAACCCGGAATCTCCTCAAACCGATTGTTATCCGGTTTATCATGAACAGGATGAATAAAGGGAAAGTTACCATCATTCGGCATAAATAATATAAGGCTGTCTAAAGGCTAAGCTTTTAGGCAGCCTTTTTGGTCTTGAAAAATGGCTACAAAAAGCATCCAAGTTTTTATAGGGTGCTTTTTTGCTTTTCAATAAAATAGGAGTTTCAATGTTAATCGGGTTTTCTCTGTTTCACCATTAAATGATGATTTCCATGAGAATGAAATGTGTATAATAACAGGAATTTAAAAATATCAACCCTTGGAAACATTGGTAAATCAGGATTTTTCATGCCGAAAAATCTTTTTTTTAGATTTTTTAGAAAAAACTGGTGACAAATTTATACAACGTGTTATATAATACAAACAGGAAATAAAACAACTGTATTATAACATAAAAGAGTTGGAAAGGATGTGGAGAGACAACTTGATTACGGAAGCAAAAGGCTTACAAATTACAGGCAGCATTAAGCCAGGATATGAACAAATACTTACAACGGATGCTCTTCAATTCATCGAAAGAATTGAACGGCATTTCAGTGGAAGAAGGGCAGAACTTCTGGAAAGGCGAAAAAGTGTTCAGATAGAACTGAATCAAGGCAAGCTTCCTGATTTCCTTGAAGAAACGAAGCATATTCGTGAAAGTGATTGGACAATTGCGCACCTTCCGAATGATTTGCAGGACCGCAGGGTTGAAATCACTGGACCTGTCGATCGTAAAATGATCATTAATGCCATGAACTCAGGTGCCAATGTATTCATGGCGGACTTTGAAGATGCTAATTCACCCACTTGGGAGAACTGCATTGATGGTCAATTGAATCTGCGCGATGCAATCCGCGGAACCATTTCATTTAAAAATCCAAATGGCAAAGTGTATGAATTAAATGAAAGGACTGCTGTCCTAAAGGTAAGGCCGCGCGGCTGGCATTTGGAGGAAAAACATGTCCTTTTGGATGGACAGCCTATATCAGCCAGCATTTTTGACTTCGGACTGTACTTTTACCACAATGCAAAAGCATTGATCGAAAAACAAAGCGGTCCATACTTTTACTTACCAAAAATGGAAAGCCATCTCGAAGCAAGATTATGGAATGAAATATTCGTATATGCACAGAACGATTTGAGAATTCCCCAAGGAACCATCAAGGCAACGGTCTTGATAGAAACGATTCTTGCTGCATTCGAAATGGACGAAATTCTGTACGAGCTGAAAGAACATTCGGCAGGCCTGAACTGTGGCCGCTGGGATTATATCTTTAGTTTCCTGAAAAAATTCCGTCACTCGGATGATGTTATCTTCCCAGACAGGCAGCAGGTCACGATGACCGTCCCGAATATGAGGGCGTATTCCCTACTGGCAATCAAAACATGTCACACTCGTAATGCTCCTGCAATTGGCGGGATGGCCGCGCAAATTCCTGTTAAAAATGATCCTGTTAAGAACGATGAGGCTTTTGCGAAAGTAAGGGCAGATAAAGAACGCGAAGCAAGAGACGGTCATGATGGAACATGGGTTGCCCACCCAGGTATGGTAAGCACGGCAAAAGAGGTTTTTGACCTGCTCGTTCCAAAACCGAATCAAATTTTCCGAAAACGGGAAGATGTCCATGTAACAGCTCATGAGCTGCTTGCTGTACCGGAAGGAACGATCACAGAGGCAGGATTAAGGACGAATATTAACGTAGGCATCCAATATATCGCCTCTTGGCTAAGCGGCAGGGGTGCGGCACCCATCAATAACTTAATGGAAGATGCTGCAACCGCTGAAATTTCAAGAGCTCAAGTCTGGCAATGGATCCGTCATCCAAAAGGCATTCTCGAAGATGGCAGGAAAATAACCGAGGAATTATTCCATCAAATTAAAGAAGAAGAATTGGCGGTCATTAAATCGGAAGTAGGGGAAGAAACTTTCATATCAGGAAAGTTTGAAGAGTCTACTAAACTATTTGAACAATTGATTGAAGCGGATGACTTTGCAGATTTCTTAACCAACGCGGCATACGAAAAATTATCTTAATATTCAAAAAAATATAATATAAATTAGGAGGAAATAATGATGAAGAATGAGAGAGCGCAAAAATTACAACAAAGCTGGGAAAATGACTCACGGTGGACTGGAATCAAGCGTCCTTATACGGCTGAAGAAGTTATTAAACTAAGGGGTTCCATCGATATTGAACAAACATTGGCCCGCCGTGGTTCTGAAAAACTATGGAATCTATTAAATACAGAGGATTTCATCAATGCATTAGGAGCATTGACTGGTAACCAAGCCATGCAGCAGGTGAAAGCTGGTTTAAAAGCAATCTACTTAAGCGGCTGGCAAGTGGCGGCAGATGCTAACATCGCAGGGCAAATGTACCCTGACCAAAGTTTATATCCAGCCAACTCCGTACCGCAAGTGGTTAAACGCATTAATCAGACACTTCAGCGTGCAGACCAAATCAGCTATGCTGAAGGAAAAGATGATATTGATTGGTTCGCTCCAATCGTGGCAGATGCTGAAGCAGGCTTTGGCGGTTCCCTTAACGTCTTTGAATTAATGAAAGGCATGATCGAAGCTGGAGCGGCAGGCGTTCACTTTGAAGACCAGCTTTCTTCCGAGAAAAAATGTGGTCACCTAGGCGGTAAAGTCCTTCTTCCAACCCAAACGGCAGTACGTAATTTAGTTTCCGCCCGATTGGCAGCCGACGTAATGGGTACACCGACTATCTTGATTGCCCGTACGGATGCTGATGCAGCGGATTTGATCACCGATGATATTGATCCCGTCGATGCACCATTCATCACGGGTGAAAGGACTCAAGAAGGATTCTACCGCACGAACGCAGGTCTTGACCAAGCAATTGCAAGAGGTCTTGCTTATGCTCCGTATGCCGACCTTATCTGGTGTGAGACTTCTGAACCTAATCTAGCGGATGCTCGCCGCTTTGCCGAAGCGATCCATGCAGAGTTCCCGGGCAAACTGCTTGCTTACAATTGTTCACCATCATTTAACTGGAAAGCGAAATTAAGTGATGAAGAGATTGCCAATTATCAAGTGGAATTGGGTAAATTGGGTTACAAATTCCAATTCGTTACACTTGCAGGCTTCCACTCATTGAACCATAGCATGTTCAATCTTGCTCTTGGTTATAAAGACCGCGGCATGGCTGCATACTCAGAACTTCAACAAGCGGAGTTCGCTAGTGAGCCCGACGGCTATACAGCAACTCGTCATCAGCGTGAAGTGGGAACGGGTTACTTTGATGAAGTGGCACAAGTCGTTTCTGGTGGAACATCATCCACAACAGCACTTGCAGGTTCCACTGAAACAGAACAATTCGAGACATCAAAATAATTTTAGCTTAAAACCAAAGATCCGCCTTTTAACCGAGGCGGATTTTTAAATGGAAACCGGTAATGCTAAGGATATTCTTGCAACTTAAGTGGTTTTCTTTGTATCCCCGATGATGAAAGTCCATATGGCTTTGAAGACATTTGCACGCTGGAGCGTATTGAATATGACAAGCACTACAGGTCCTGCAATCAGACCGAGGAAACCGATCAATTTGAAGCCGATGAACAAGGCGATGAGAGTGGCAAGCGGATCCAAACCAATACTGGAAGAAAGTACTTTTGGCTCTATTAGCTGACGTTGGACCACGACGATTATGTAAAGGACGGACAAACCGATTGCGAGACTTGTATTACCGGCGATGAATTCAAAGATGATCCATGGAATGAAAATCGTACCTGTCCCTAAATAGGGGATGATATCGACCAGCCCGCATATCAGGGCAATGGTTATTGAATAATTCACCCCTAAAATGAGAAATCCGATTAAAATCGTGACAGTCGTCAATGAAACAAGAGTGAATTGTGCCCGGATAAACCCGAACAAAGCCCTTTTTAAATCCTTGAATAAACGCTTTGCACCCGCAAAAATCTTATCAGGCAACACTTTTCCGGTCATTCGGCCAAAGGTATCCCAATCTTTGCTGATGAAGAAAGTGCCGAGCAGGGTAAAAAGGAGTGCTGTTGCTGTAGTTGGAAACCATCCGATAATTGTGGGGATGTTCTTCAAGAAAGCTTGAATGAAGCCGCTTACTCCGGTAGTGATGGACTCACCGATATTTTGGATATTCTTGAGGACAGTATCTTGCTGCTCGATATCCAAATTATTGAACATGGCAGCTATTTGATTATATAAAGGGATGATGGTGGTCGCGATGTATGTCTCTATATAATCCACGATGGTTTCAATGTGTTTCGGGATGACTCCGGCAAGGTAATTGGTTCCGGAAATAATCTCGGCAACCAGTAAGGTGACAAGACCTGCAAATAAAAGGAAAATGAGTAACAGGGAAACGAATACAGCCAATCCTCGGGGCAGCCTCCCTTTCCTTTCGAAAAAAGTGACCAAGGGATTCATCAAGAAAGCGATTATCATGGCAATGATGAATGGATATGTATATTTAGATAAATAAAACACGGCAATCCCGCCTAAAATTACCCCTCCAACGACCAGTAAAGAGCGAATGAAACGATACATATATACCGGATTCAAGTCATATCCTCCTTCAATCATAAAGTTTGTATTATAATTGTAACGATGATGGAAAAGAAAGGAAAGATTCTTTCATCTTTCGGCTTAACTTTTTTCGCCGACGCATCGTTCCATAAATCATTTTTCTCCTAAGAAACTAGGGAGTTTGTTATGTTAAAATAACAAAAAAGAAAGGAAGAAGGTGAAGGGATAATGATCAACGGTCCTGTCGTATTTTTAGTTCTGCTTGCTGCAATCGGTTGGTTTGGGAAAAATACCTCATTGATCATGGCTGCGGGTTTTCTTTTAATCATGAAACTGATTGGCCTTGATGCCAAAGTGTTTCCATACCTGGAAGCGAAAGGAATCAACCTGGGCGTTACGATCATTACGATTTCCGTACTCATACCAATAGCAAACGGGGCGATAGGTTTCAAGGAACTAGGAGACGCGATAAAATCTCCTTATGCCTGGATTGCGCTTGCATCTGGAATAGCCGTTGCGCTCATAGCGAAAAATGGGATTACGCTCCTATCACATGATCCGCACATTACCACGGCTCTAGTATTTGGGACGATTCTTGCGGTCGCATTATTCAAAGGTGTGGCTGTCGGTCCGTTAATCGGGGCGGGAATTGCTTATTTATGCATGCAGATCTTCAATTTCTTTAAATGAAGCGAATGACTTAGGGTAGAAAAGTCCGTCATTCCTGGGAATGTAAATTTTCTATTTAATGTTTCGTTTATTCTGCTTTGTGTCGAATTTTCAAAATAACCGTTATGAATCGCATAAAAAAAAGCAAGAGAATATGTAGCTAATTTTTCTAATAAAATAATAATTTTTTCACATTTTAAGTGCTTTTCATTCCCAAAAAAGTGTTTATTGTTTATAATAATCATGTAACTGCTCTGATTTATTAAAATTGGGATTCAGAATATCATTGATATTTTTGAGGAATCTTAAAAAAAGATGTAGTTATTGAGCAAGCGCTCACTAGGAATAGCTATAAGCATTATTTTTAGAATTTCTTATTAAAGATATCGTACATTTTACTATTGTCGGGGTCATTTTCTGTGAACGCTTTCAATACAAGATGTATGTCTTCTGCTAAAAAATAGATGGTTGTTTACAATAGCTAATTTCTTGGAAGCGCTACATTTATACGCTAAAAGCAAGGGCATAGGGGAATATCTAGGAAAAGGAGAGATTTAGTATGACAGCAACAAAAGGTCTTGAAGGTGTGGTAGCAACAACTTCTTCAGTAAGCTCCATTATTGATGACACATTAACGTATGTAGGTTATGACATCGATGATTTGGCTTCAAACGCAACATTCGAGGAAGTAATCTATCTTTTATGGCACGGAGCTCTTCCGAACAAAAGCCAATTAGAAGAATTAACTAAACAACTTGCTGAAAATGCTGAAATTCCAGCTGAAGTGGTTAATCACTTCAAAACATACCCAATTGATAAAGTACATCCAATGGGAGCTCTTCGCACTGCAGTATCTCTTCTTGGTCTTTATGATGAAGAAGCAGATGTAATGAGTGATGATGCTAACTATCGTAAAGCAATCCGCATCCAAGCAAAAATCCCTACATTGGTAACAACTTTCGCTCGCGTCCGTCAAGGAAAAGAAGCTGTTGCTCCACGTACTGATTTAAGCTTTGCTGCTAACTTCTTATATATGTTAAGCGGTAACGAACCAACTGCAATCGAAGAAGAAGCATTCAACAAAGCATTGGTTCTTCATGCTGACCATGAATTAAACGCTTCTACATTCACTGCACGCGTTTGTGTGGCTACATTAGCTGATATCTATTCTGGTGTAACTGCTGCCATCGGCGCTTTAAAAGGCCCACTTCACGGCGGAGCTAACGAACAAGTCATGAAAATGCTTACAGAAATTGGTTCAGTTGATAACGTTGAGCCATATATCAACGAAAAATTAGCCAATAAAGAAAAAATCATGGGCTTTGGCCACCGTGTATACCGTAAAGGTGATCCACGTGCTAAACACCTTAAAGAAATGTCACAAAAACTGACCGAACTTACTGGACAACCGCAATATTATGATATGTCCATCAAAATTAATGAAATCGTAACCGGTCAAAAAAACCTTCCGCCGAACGTTGATTTCTATTCTGCTTCCGTATACCATAGTTTAGGTATCGAGCATGACTTATTTACACCAATCTTTGCTGTAAGCCGTGCTTCAGGCTGGATCGCTCATATCCTTGAGCAATATTCAAACAACCGCCTTATCCGTCCGCGTGCAGAGTATGTTGGACCAGGGATGCAAAAATACGTACCGATTGAAAACCGCTAATTAAAAGTTTTTTCGAAAAATCATTTTTTATTTCATCGATTTTGTAGTAAATTAATAGATGTGAGTAAAAAAGGTTAGTGGTTCTGCCTTATTTAATGGCAGGCCATCTAACCTTTGAATTTGAATCGGAGGTAAGAGACATGACACAAAGCCAAAAAATCACAGTTACTAACGGTGCTCTTAACGTACCAAACAACCCAATCGTTCCTTATATCGAGGGAGACGGAATCGGTCCTGATATCTGGGCTGCAGCATCCCGCGTTTTAGACGCAGCAGTTGAAAAAGCTTACAATGGCGAAAAGAAAATCGAATGGAAAGAAGTTTTAGCTGGACAAAAAGCATTTGACCAAACGGGCGAATGGCTTCCACAAGAAACTCTTGATGTCATTAACGAATACCTAATCGCTATTAAAGGACCTCTTACAACTCCAATCGGCGGCGGTATCCGCTCATTGAACGTTGCATTGCGTCAAGTATTGGACTTATTCGTATGTCTTCGTCCAGTGCGTTACTTTGAAGGTGTACCTTCACCAGTTAAACGTCCAGAAGACACTGACATGGTCATCTTCCGTGAAAACACTGAAGACATCTATGCTGGTATCGAATATGCAAAAGGTTCTGACGAAGCTAAGAAATTAATTGAATTCCTGCAAAATGAATTCGGCGTTCAAAACATTCGTTTCCCTGAAACTTCAGGTATCGGAATCAAACCGATTTCTGAAGAAGGAACAAAACGTCTTGTTCGCTCTGCACTTAACTATGCGATCAAAGAAGGCCGTAAGTCATTAACGCTTGTTCATAAAGGTAACATCATGAAATTCACGGAAGGTGCATTCAAAACTTGGGGTTATGAAGTTGCAGAACAAGAATTCGCCGATAAAGTGTTCACATGGAACCAATATGACAAAATTAAAGAAGCTGAAGGAACTGAAGCTGCTAACAAAGCACAATCTGCTGCTGAAGCTGAAGGCAAAATCATCGTTAAGGATTCCATTGCTGATATCTTCTTACAACAAATCTTGACTCGTCCTAAAGAGTTTGATGTTGTTGCAACAATGAACTTGAACGGAGATTACATTTCTGATGCACTAGCTGCACAAGTTGGCGGAATCGGTATCGCTCCAGGAGCAAACATCAACTACGAAACTGGACATGCCATCTTCGAAGCAACTCACGGAACGGCTCCTAAATATGCTGGTCTTGATAAAGTTAACCCATCTTCAGTTCTTCTTTCAGGAGTTCTTTTACTTGAGCACCTTGGCTGGACCGAAGCTGCAAACAGCATCACAAAATCAGTGGAACAAACAATCGCTTCTAAAGTTGTTACATACGACTTTGCCCGCCTAATGGAAGGTGCAACAGAAGTTAAATGTTCTGAGTTTGCTGACGAGCTTATTAAAAACCTTAAATAATTCATTATATGCTTTCTGGAAAAGTGCCTGAATGGGCTGCTTTTCCAGGAGGCTTATATATATTTTCAAGAGAATGTTAAAAGTATTCCAAAAGTATTTATATATTTTAAGGAGGAAATAACATGTCTAAACGTAATAAAATCACAGTGGTAGGTGCTGGATTCACTGGCGCTACAGCTGCATTTCTTGCAGCTCAAAAAGAACTTGGTGATATCGTTTTGGTTGATATTCCGCAAGCTGAAAACCCTACAAAAGGTAAAGCCCTTGATATGGCGGAAGCAGGACCTGTTCTAGGTTTCGATGCTAATATCATCGGTACATCCGACTATGCAGAAACTGCTGATTCCGACGTAGTGATCATCACTGCCGGAATTGCCCGTAAGCCCGGCATGAGCCGTGACGACTTAGTTCAAACTAACCAAAAAGTTATGAAATCAGTAACTAAAGAAGTGGTTAAATATTCCCCTAATACAACAATCATCGTTTTGACGAACCCTGTAGATGCAATGACTTATACTGTATACAAAGAATCTGGTTTCCCTAAAGAACGCGTTATCGGACAATCAGGTGTACTTGATACAGCTCGTTTCCGCACTTTCGTAGCTCAAGAATTAAACGTATCCGTTAAAGATGTAACTGGTTTTGTACTTGGCGGACACGGAGACGATATGGTCCCTCTAGTGCGTTACTCTTATGCAGGCGGAATTCCATTGGAAACATTGATCCCTAAAGATCGTTTAGAAGCAATAGTGGCTCGTACCCGCACTGGCGGCGGAGAAATCGTAAACCTTCTAGGAAACGGAAGCGCATATTATGCACCAGCTGCATCTCTAGTGGAAATGGCTGAAGCAATTCTTAAAGATCAACGTCGCGTTCTTCCATCCATCGCTTATCTTGAAGGTGAATACGGCTTTGAAGGTATTTACCTTGGAGTGCCGACTGTACTTGGTGCAAACGGTATTGAACAAATCATCGAACTTGATTTGACTGAAGACGAAAAGGCTGCACTTTCAAAATCAGTCGAATCAGTTAAAGCTGTTATGCAAGTTCTTCAATAAGAGGTCGTGAATAGACTGCCCGGATATTGGAAAAAAAGGCCAAGGCCTTTTTCCGACTCCAGGCAGTTTTTTAATTGAACTCCTCTGTATAGTTGATTGCCTTTTCGCTAACAGATTTCACATTAGGATTAGTAATTAAATGGTGGATTTCTTTTTCAGTAAAATATTTTTTAGTCATTATCATTTCCCCGATGCCTTTTTTCTTATTAAATAAAAGTATACAAAAAAGTACCCTATAAAGTAGTCCTTTTTTCAAAGTGTCTACTCTTACTCTATAGGGTACTTTTTAATTTTTGATAGTCTTTTAATTCATTTATTTACGTGTTATTTTCATCGATAACTTGTCCTTCAAAGCTGATAGGACCAATGACCACAGGAAATACACCAGGAGTATTAGTAAAGATAGTTGTTGCATATAGACGGTATACATGAGTACCAGATGGATTGGTGGTTAAAACTCCGGTTTCTGAGTGATGGAAGCTGGTTGCCACTGCTGTTCCTGTTAAGCCCGTGTCAACAATTGAATAAACTGGTACCGGTTCATTATCGCGGATAATTAAAAATTGTACAGTTGCAGCGGCAGTATTAGATAACCAACCAACTGTTCCCTCTATGAATACTCGGTCATCTGGATTAATATCGCTTAGAGTAATGGTTGCAAGTAGTATACCTGGAGTACAAGGAGAACCTGAGGGAATTGTTTGCATAGGAGTAAAAGGAGCGGTACAATTTGCTGGTGTCTCATCAAAATCGAACCATTTTAGTAACCGTTCAGGTCTACGATTTCTTCTTCCTGAATGAGAGCTGCTGGAATCATGAGAACTAGATTCATTGGATTCTAAGTGATGGTGCCCTTTAGGCATGGATAAAATTTTCCACCTTTCAAATAATTTACATAAGATGTGGCTTATGTAATAACATTTATATTCTTTTTCGAATTAAATGATTGTGCAGATATCATTAATAGAACTAAAAATTTAAATATAAAAATATTCTTCTACGAGGACTTTAACGAGCATACTAAAAGATGCCGATAACCGATCATAAAAATATAACATTGTGAAAAACTGCACTTAAACTACCATGAAATATGTAAGGTTGAATATTCAAAAATGGCCCGTGTTTTTTCCACCCAGCAGTCGGCCGAGTAGGGAGGGGGTGGGCCCCCCTAGGGGTGGCTTCGGCTATTCGGGTACCTTTCCTATAGGTTATTAGACCTTGAGGGAACTTACATCCTGCCAGCGTGGTCCTTGACCTCTAATCTAATCACTTCTAATCATCCAATTGTATTCATCCATTGTGGTAGTGATAGGTTGTATCCTGCATTGGAAATCCTGGAACTTAAATTCTCCGTGCTGAAGATAGGAAATAACTTTATTTCCGTTTTTTTTATGTGTAATTTTCATATAATATTCTTTATAATGGAATTGGATGAGTAGACCAAGGAATTGGTCTTTTGGGTAATACATAATTCAGGAGGATCTAATGTCAAAGAAAATTCTCGTAGTGGACGATGAGCAATCAATAGTTACCTTGCTTCAGTACAATTTAGAACAATCAGGCTATACGGTTATCACAGCTTTGGATGGAGAACAAGGGCTGGAGGCTGCCGTGGATATACGCCCCGATTTAGTGGTTTTGGATTTGATGCTGCCTAAAATGGACGGGCTTGAAGTATGTAAGCAGCTTCGCCAGCAAAAAATCAATATACCGATCTTGATGCTGACAGCTAAGGACGATGAATTTGACAAGGTGCTGGGACTGGAACTAGGGGCGGATGATTACTTGACCAAGCCATTTAGTCCAAGGGAGGTAGTGGCCCGGATTAAAGCCATTTTAAGAAGATCCCAGTTGCAATCGAACGGAAGTGAATCAAGTCAGGATCAGGAAGATGGTCTCTTGAAATTAGGGGAATTGAAAGTGTTCCCGGAACGATACGAAGCATTCTTTGATGAACAGCAATTAGAATTGACTCCAAAGGAATTTGAATTACTTTTATACTTGGCGAAGAATAAAGGAAGAGTGCTGACCAGGGATCAACTGCTCAGTGCGGTATGGAATTATGATTTCGCGGGAGACTCACGGATCGTCGATGTCCATATTAGCCATCTTCGTGAAAAAATAGAGAAAGATACAAAAAAACCTCTCTATATTAAAACGATAAGGGGCTTGGGGTATAAGCTTGAGGAGCCTAAAAAAGAATGACGACCTATCGTAAAAAGCTCTTATATACCCTCATCACATTGGTAATGGTCGTCCTGATGGCCGTGGGCTTTTTATTAGGGCACTTGTTCAAAAGCTATTATATTAAAACATTCAATGAGCGTATACAGAACGAAACATTTTTCATTACTACATATATTCAGGAGCATGGCGGGATCTATTCCTTTTTGGAAAAAGGGAAGACGGCAAAACTGACACCCCTTTTAGATTCGAATTTAACCATTCTCTCCACGAATGGGGAAATATTATACGATTCCACATCATCCAATGAAATACTAAAAAGCCATGCAAATGTCCTTCGCAAAATAACTTTGGAAAAAGGGCTTAAGCATGGGGAAGGGTATGAAGTGGTCGAAGGGGAATCGGACCTCCATTATTATTGGAAGACGGTTAAAAAGGACGGCGAGATTGAAGGCTTTGTCGTCCATAGCAATGAAATTGAGGCCATCCATCAAGTGAATAAACAAATGTGGCAAATATTGATCATTTGTTTAGGGGTTGCCTTGATCATCATTCTCATGCTTGCGAGCAAAATCACTTCATATTATACCCGTCCGATCGAAGAGGCGACGATGGCAGCCATTGAACTGGCAAAAGGGAATTACGGAACCCGGACATTCGGGCGGCATTCCGATGAAACGGGAATGCTGACGACTTCCTTGAACATATTGGCGAGGAACCTTCAGGAAACAGAGGTAGCGAGGGAAATGAATCAGGATCGTTTGGAGGCACTTGTTGAAAATATCGGTAGTGGAGTCTTGCTGATAGACAGTAAAGGGTATACGACCTTAATCAACCGGGAATTCAAGAAAAGCTTCCATGTGAACGCCGCTACGTTTTTATTTCAGGAGTATTATTCGGTCATTAAAGACCAGGAAGTGATTGACATCATCGAAGAGATCTTTCGAACGGAAAAAACGATAAAACGACAGGTGAAGATGCCGCTTGCCATAGAACGAAAGCATTTTGAGATTTACGGGGCGCCGATTATCGGGAATCATGATGAATGGAAGGGGATCCTCCTCATTTTCCATGATATCACCGAATTGAAAAGGCTCGAGCAGATGCGGAGGGATTTCGTGGCTAATGTGTCCCATGAATTGAGGACTCCGATCACTTCCATTAAAGGCTTTTCTGAAACGTTGTTAGATGGCGCACTAAAAGACGAAAAGACCCTAAAGCACTTTTTATCGATTATCCTGAAAGAAAGTGACCGGCTGCAAGAACTCATTCAGGAGCTTCTGAATTTGTCCAAAATGGAGCAACAGGCATTCGTTTTAAACGCAGGGGTAGTGGATATTACGAAAGTGCTTGGCGAAATACAAGAGATGCTAATAGGCAAGCTGAAGGAAAAAGAAGTATCCCTTGAAATTAAAACGTCACCGGAACCTGTATTCATTGAAGGGGAATCTGACAGGATCAAACAGGTTTTCATCAATTTGATTACGAACGCTTTGACCTATACACCAAATGGAGGCTGGGTCACCGTTGATATCATTGAAAATGAACAGACGGTCGATATTGCAGTTCAAGACAGCGGGATCGGCATCGAAGAAAAAGAACTGCCAAGGATCTTTGAACGGTTTTACCGGATTGATAAGGCGAGGAGCCGCGATTCGGGAGGAACGGGCATTGGACTGGCAATCGTCAAGCATATAATTGAAGTCCATAAAGGTAAAATCAACGTCAAAAGCACGCCTGGAACAGGGACGACTTTTACAGTCACTTTAAATAAAAGCTTAAAAGGGAAAATGTAGCGGGTTTCTTATTTACAATTCCTTTACAATTCCTTAAAACGGACTTCATAATGCAGGGGTACAATGGTTGTACAACCCCTCATCCAAGGAGTTAAACATTGACAGAGACATAGTCTCTGTTTGATTTTTTTATAATCAAAATTTTAAAGCTGATTGGAACAGGCGAGCGAAACTCCTGTAGGAATAGACCCGTTCAAGGAGACCCCGCAAGCGCAAAGGGCCAACCGCCTGCGGAACGCGAGTGCCCAACGTTCCAATTGTATAAAACCCTTTAAAAACTTTAGACAGAGACATAGTCTCTGTCTTTTAATTTTGGCTATATTCCCCGCGAACCATTCCTCTATCCTATTTTCCCAGGAAAATATTTGATTTTTATGAAACTTTAGGCCCTTTCTTGCGTAAATAAGATATAACTGCAAAGAAGGGGTGATACATATCGTTAGCTTAAAAAGGATATATACGATTACAGGACTTGTCTTCCTTATTTTAATTTTAGGTGTAGTTGCGATATCGACCTGGTACACGGTAGATGAATCCGATCAAGCTGTCATAATGACGTTTGGTAAAGTGGAGGAGACGATAACAGAACCAGGACTTCACTTTAAACTGCCTTGGCCCATTCAATCGGTCGAGAAATTATCTAAAGAAACATTCAGTCTTAAATTTGGATATAAAGAAGAGGATGGAGAGGTGACGAATTACCCGAGTGAAACCAAAATGATAACGGGTGATGAAAATATTGTACTGGCAGACCTAGTGGTTCAGTGGAAAATCACCGACCCTCCAAAATATCTATACAATGCAGATGACCCAGAAAAAATATTATACGATACGACTTCAGCTGCATTACGGAGCATTATCGGCAGCACGAAAATCGATGATGCCCTTACATCCGGTAAAGCGCAAATCGAAGCGGATGTACGCGATTTATTGTCACAGCTAATGGAGAAATATGATGTCGGGATTTCCATATCTGCGGTTAAACTCCAGGACGTGGAGTTACCGAATGAAGAAGTGCGGAAAGCATTTACCAATGTAACGGATGCCCGGGAAACGGCGAATACGAAGATCAACGAAGCGGATAAATATGAAAATAAGCGTATGAATGAAGCGGAAGGGGAAAAAGATGCCCTCATTTCTCAGGCTAATGGGGATAAAGCTGCCCGTACGGAAGCTGCCCGCGGGGATGTAGCGGTCTTTGAAAAATTACTCAGTGAGTATAAGGGCAATAAGGGGATTACGAAGGACCGCCTTATTATAGAGACCCTTGAGGAAGTATTGCCCAATGCTGAGATATATATTATGAATGATGATGGAAACACAATGAAGTACTTGCCGCTTCGCTCGCTTGAAAAGGAGGAAACGAAAAAAACTCCTGCCTCTGATGAAGCCGCTATACCTGAAGAGGAAACGAAAAAAGGGAATGCATCGGAAGAAAAAGCGACAGCGGAAGGGGGCGCTAAACAATGAGCGGAAAAATAATAGATTTCTCTGAACTCAAAAAAGGGAATTTACATTGGAGGGGCTATGTGAGATTTGGCATTTTCCTGATTATTATCATCGCGCTGCTGCTAATCATCTTCACCAATGTATATATCGTCAAAGAGGGAGAATATAAAGTCGTCCGCCAATTCGGTGAGGTGGTAAGGATCGATAAGACCCCGGGATTGAAAGCGAAGGTGCCATTCATCCAGAGTGTTGTGACCTTGCCGAAGTATCAGATGAGTTCTGATGTTTCAGAAGCGGAAATCAATACGAAAGATAAAAAGCGGATGCTGATCGACAACTATGCCGTTTGGAGAATAGAAGATCCGAAGAAATTGATTACAAATGCGAGGACACTAGAGAACGCTGAAACGAAAATGGAAGAGTTCATCTATTCTGCAGTTCGTTCGGAGCTGGGCCAGTTGAATTATGATGAGATCATCAATGATGAGAAGTCATCCAGGGGAAGTTTAAACGACCGCATAACCGAAAAAGTCAACGATCTGCTGCAAAAGGACAGTTATGGCATAAGCTTGACGGATGTCCGGATAAAGCGGACTGACCTACCCGCCGAAAACGAAGCGTCCGTCTTCAAGAGGATGATTTCAGAGCGGGAATCGAAAGCGCAAGAATACCTATCAAAAGGTGATGCGAAGAAAAACCGTATCATTGCGGATACTGACAGGAAAGTGAAAGAATTGCTCTCTACTGCAGAGGCTGATGCAGAAGTGATCAGGGCTGAAGGAGAAGGGGAAGCAGCGAAAATCTATAATAAGTCGTTTTCCAAAGATCCCGAATTCTATAAACTATACCGGACTCTTGAATCCTACAAAAAAACGATCGGAGATCAAACGGTAATCGTTCTTCCTTCGGATTCTCCTTATGCCAGCTTGTTAATGGGAAATACTAAATAACCTTGATGCCGTCATTTTTCTTTCCGCTTCTACTCATGGTAGAATAGAGAAAGAAAATGAACGGCTTTTTGCGTTTGGCACTTTTCGTAAAGATTGTTGTTTTTAAAACAAAACGATTTAAGGTTGATTGGAGCGGAAGTGCGAGACTCCTGCGGGAGCAGCGGGACAGGTGAGACCCCACAGGCGTTTACGCCGAGGAGGCTCACCGCCCGCCCCGCGGAAAGCGAGCATCTGGAGGGGAAATCAACCACACCGCACTACTTGGTAAATAGCAGTAAATAGTAACAAAGTATTCGAAAACAGCCTTGCGTTTTTATATAGAAGCTATAACTACATAAACCTGTATGACTGGAGGAAGACGGATTTGGATAAAAAGCTAGTACTAATAGATGGAAACAGCATTGCATACCGTGCGTTTTTTGCGCTTCCGCTCTTGAATAATGATAAGGGGGTCCATACGAATTCCGTGTACGGATTCACCATGATGCTCAACCGAATTCTTGAAGAAGAAAAGCCAACGCACATACTTGTGGCATTCGATGCGGGTAAAACGACATTCAGGCATGCATCGTTTAAAGAATATAAGGGAGGGCGCCAAAAAACGCCGCCAGAATTATCGGAGCAATTCCCTTTCATTCGCGAGCTGCTTGATTGTTTTCAAATAAAAAGGTATGAACTGGAAAACTACGAAGCCGATGATATTATCGGTACGCTTTCTTTGCAAGCGGAAAAAGATGGTTTTGAAGTGAAGGTCATTTCCGGTGATAAGGATTTAACGCAATTATCCTCCCCTAGTACGACGGTTTCCATCACGAAAAAGGGGATTACTGAAATTGAGGAATACACTCCAAAGCATATTCATGAAAAATACGGTCTTTCCCCTTTGCAAATCATTGATTTAAAAGGGCTGATGGGAGATGCCTCCGACAATATTCCCGGTATTCCGGGTGTTGGTGAAAAGACTGCCCTTAAATTATTGCATCAATTTGAAACAGTTGAAAACCTTTTGCAGTCGATTGATGAGGTAAGCGGGCAGAAATTGAAAGAGAAAATAGAAGAACATAAAGACCTGGCCCTATTAAGCAAAGAGCTGGCTACAATAACGAGGGAAGCGCCGCTTGAAGTTTCCGTAACCGAGACCGAGTATACTGGCATGGACCAGGACCGAGTCATCTCATTCTATAAAGAGCTTGGCTTTTCGACTTTGCTCGATAAATTGGATGTAACGGAAAGCGCACCGCTTGAACAGGAGAAGATTGAGGTTCACTCGGCTGAAATGACAGAAGGAATGTTTGCCGATGAAAGTGCTTTGTATGTTGAAATTTTAGAAGATAATTATCATCGTGCCGATATAATGGGGATCGCCATCAGTAATGAACAAGGTCATTTTTACTTCCATGGAGAAGATGCGCTGAGCTCCGGGGCCTTTAAAACATGGGCAGAGGATGAAACAAAAAAGAAAACGGTTTTCGATGCAAAGCGTACGGTTGTGGCACTTCGCCATCGAGGAGTCGAAATAAAAGGCATCGATTTTGATGTATTTTTGGCATCCTATATCCTGGATCCGGCAGAGTCAGTGGACGAAGTGGCAGAAATCACGAAAACTCAAGGTGCTATCCGCCTTGAAACGGATGACGTTTTTTATGGAAAAGGTGCAAAACGCAAAATACCTGAGGAAGCGGAATTGAGGGAGCATATCGCCAGAAAAGCGAAGGCGATTCTGTCCCTGAAAGAACCGATGATTGATAAACTGCAAGAGTTCGAGCAATTTCACCTATTTACGGAACTGGAGCTGCCACTGTCGATCATCCTGGCCAATATGGAATGGCAGGGAATCAAGGTGGATATAGGCCGACTGAAAAACATGGGACAGGAATTAGCCATTCGCTTAAGAAACATCGAGGCACGAATTTTTGATTTGGCTGGAGAGGCGTTCAATATCAATTCACCTAAACAGCTTGGGGCCATCCTGTTTGAAAAGTTGGAGCTTCCTGTCATGAAGAAAACCAAAACAGGTTATTCGACGTCAGCCGATGTGCTGGAAAAACTGGAAAGCAAGCATGATATCGTTAAGGAAATACTGCTGTATCGCCAGCTTGGTAAGTTGCAATCCACTTATATTGAAGGGCTGCTTAAGGTGGTCAATGGCAAAACGGACAAGGTGCACACAAGGTTCAACCAAGCATTGACCCAGACCGGCCGGTTAAGCTCTACAGATCCCAATCTGCAGAATATCCCGATCAGACTGGAAGAAGGAAGGAAAATCAGGCAGGCCTTCATTTCCTCCGAAAAGGATTGGATCATTTTTGCTGCCGACTACTCCCAGATCGAGTTGCGGGTTCTGGCGCATATCGCCAATGACAGCGGATTGGTGGAAGCATTCCAGGCCGGGATGGACATCCATACAAAGACAGCCATGGATGTGTTCCATGTATCGGCAGAGGAAGTCACTTCGAATATGAGGCGCCATGCCAAAGCGGTAAACTTCGGAATCGTTTATGGTATAAGTGATTACGGACTATCGCAAAGTCTTGGCATCACGAGAAAAGAAGCTGGAGAGTTCATCGAGAAGTATTTAAGAAGCTTTCCTGGTGTTCAGGAATATATGGAAGAAAGCATACATGAGGCCCGTCAAAAAGGGTATAGCACGACTTTGATGCAAAGAAGGCGCTATATACCTGAGATAACAAGCAGGAACTTCAACATCAGGAGCTTTGCCGAACGGACAGCAATGAACACGCCGATTCAAGGCAGTGCCGCGGATATCATCAAGCTTGCCATGATAAACATGAATAAGCGCCTGAAAAGTGAAGGTCTTAAAACGAGAATGCTTCTTCAGGTGCATGATGAATTGATTTTTGAAACTCCTCCTGAGGAATTGGAAATCCTTAAAGTGATCGTTCCGGAGGAAATGGAAAATGCCATTGAATTGAACGTGCCCCTTAAAGTGGATTATGCTTTCGGGCCAACATGGTTTGATGCCAAATAATAAAAGATAGGTGATTGTAATGCCAGAACTTCCAGAAGTGGAAACAGTCAGAAGAACGTTAGAGCAGCTCGTACTCGGAAAAGAGATCAAGGAAGTGTCCGTCTTCTGGCCAAAGATCATTAAAGCTCCAGAACCTGTCGAACAGTTTCAGGATGCTTTAAGGGGGCAGACGATAAGGGGAATAGGCCGTCGGGGCAAGTTCCTCATTTTCACCTTGGATGATTATTCAATGGTTTCGCATTTAAGGATGGAGGGTAAATACGGCGTTCATCCAAAAGAAGAGGCGTATGATAAGCATACCCATGTGATCTTCACCTTCACGGATGGCAGTGAACTTCGGTACAGGGATGTCCGGAAATTCGGAACGATGCATCTATTTGCCAAAGGGGAAGAACTTGATCGGCTGCCTCTTTTGCATTTAGGACCTGAACCTTTGTCTGAAGATTTTACTGTCGAGGGGCTAAGTAGGAAGCTCGCAAGAACCAACAGGAAAATCAAGCCCGTTCTCCTTGATCAAACGGTTGTCGTCGGGATTGGGAATATATATGTAGACGAGTCGTTATTCCGTTCCGGAATCCATCCGGAGAGAATCGCTTCTTCACTCTCATTGCAGGAAATCAAGGCGTTGCACGGAGAAATCATTGCGACTTTAGGTGAAGCTGTTGAAAAAGGCGGAAGTACGATTCGTTCTTACATCAATTCCCAAGGGCAAATCGGCATGTTTCAGTTGGAGCTGAATGTTTATGGACGAAAGGGCGAGAACTGTAAAACATGCGGCACGCCGCTTGAGAAACTGGTTGTTGCAGGACGCGGTACACATATTTGCCCGTTATGCCAGCCGCTTAAATAGGTAATGTTTTTTCAAACACATCGGATGGGCTCCTTCCATATACTAGGGTAGCAACGAGTAGGGAAGGAGTAACATTCCGATGTGGCTACAAATTATTTTTCTCGCTTTTGCAGTTAGTATTGACGGATTTGGCGTAGGTTTGACATTCGGTATGCGGAAGATGAAAATCCCCTTAAGGTCAATAGCAGTCATCTCATTTTGCTCTGCATTGAGCTTAGGTATTGCGATGGTCATCGGACAATTCATCAGTCAGCTCATATCTATCGGGGCGGCTGAAAAAACGGGTGGCATCATCCTCATTTTTCTTGGTGCCTGGATGGTATACCAATATTTTAAGCCTGAAAAGGATCTGAAAGATGATAGATATCATGAAAAGATCATCTTTAATTTTGAAATTAAATCACTTGGGGTTGTCATTAATATTTTACAGAAACCATTAAATGCCGATTTTGATAAATCAGGGACGATTACAGGAGTTGAAGCGCTTGTTCTCGGGTTTGCACTTTCGCTGGATGCTTTCGGGGCCGGAGTTGGAGCGGCTATGATCGGCATTTCACCGATTATCCTCGCAGGGTGCATCGCTGTTATGAGTTCGATTTTTATTTGGAGCGGAATTCAAAGCGGGAAATTACTTTCAAATAATAAAGTAGTCCAGCATTTGACCTTTCTTCCAGGTGTACTATTGATTATCATCGGTATATTCAAGTTATGATCCATGGTTTATAAGGGGGAGCTTATGGGACAAATCATCGGAATCACCGGAGGCATTGCCAGTGGGAAAAGCAGCGTCAGCCTCTATTTACAGGAACTCGGATTCACGATTGTAGATGCAGATCTGGCTTCCCGTGCTGTCGTTGAGCCAGGTGAAGAGGCCTACCATCAAGTTGTGAAGGCATTTGGTGAAGATATCTTATTGACGGATGGGAATATAGATCGCGTAAAGCTTGGGTCGATTATATTTCATGATCAAGAAAAGAGATTGCTATTGAATAGCATCGTGCATCCTGCCGTCAGGAATTGGATGCTTCTCAAAACGGAAGCGGCACTATCATCAGGGGAAGAAACGGTGTTCATGGATATTCCGCTCCTATTTGAAAGCAAGCTGACATTCATGGTGGATAAGACGCTATTGATCTATGTGGATGAGCAGGTTCAATTGCAGCGATTAATGAACAGGAATGGTCTGTCGGAGACTGAGGCGCTTGCCAGGATCAATTCGCAAATGCCCTTGGCCGATAAAAAGGCCTTAGCGGATGCCGTCATCGATAATAATGGGGACATGAATGAAACGAAGCAGCAAGTGAAGTCCATACTTAGCGAATGGTATGTCATATAATTATGATAAAAAGAAGAAACCGACCGGTTTCTTCTTTTTATGTTGAAAAAATAAGAACAATCCGCATTTTTATTAGCACAATTCCTTTGAATTATGTTATACTAATTACATGAGAAAGGTAATAAGTATAACACTAATATTTTCTGGAGGGTCCGAACAATGAATTCAAGAATAGCGATTAACGGATTTGGGAGAATTGGAAGAATGGTTTTCCGAAAAGCCATATTAGATGAGAGTTTGGACATTGTTGCCATTAATGCAAGCTATCCAGCTGAAACTTTAGCACACTTACTAAAATATGATACGATACATGGTAAATTCGACGGTATCATTATAGCTGAAGATGATTCACTAGTAGTGAATGGCCGCCGAGTAAAACTAATAAATAACCGCGATCCAAAGCTATTGCCTTGGGAAGAGATGAACATAGATATTGTAATTGAAGCCACTGGAAAATTCAATGATCGTTCTAAAGCAGCTCTTCATTTAGAAGCAGGAGCAAAAAGAGTCATATTATCAGCTCCGGGTAAAAATGAAGACGTTACCATTGTAATGGGAGTAAATGAGGAAGTGCTGGAAATTGACAAGCATTTCGTCATATCCAATGCATCTTGTACAACGAACTGCCTTGGACCGGTTGCAAAAGTGCTTGATGAAAAATTCGGCATAAACAACGGTTTAATGACAACGATACATTCTTATACTAATGATCAAAATAATATCGATAACCCGCACAAAGACTTGAGACGTGCCCGTGCCGCTGCGGAAAGCATGATTCCTACGACTACAGGAGCTGCAAAAGCCATCTCGCTAGTGTTGCCGCAATTAAAAGGCAAGCTTCATGGTATGGCGATACGTGTACCGACACCTAACGTATCTTTAGTCGATCTTGTTGTGGATTTAAACTGTGATGTCACGATTGATGAAGTGAACCAAGCCTTCATCGATGCTTCAGAAAATGAACTCAAAGGAATCATGGAATTCACGATGGAACCTTTAGTTTCAAGTGATTTCAAAACGAATCCACACTCGGCAATCATCGATGGGTTGACGACGATGATGATCGGGGACAGGAAAGTGAAAGTCCTTGCATGGTATGATAATGAATGGGGTTACTCCAACCGGGTAGTGGACCTTGTGAAATTAGTTGGCTCCGAGTTGAAAAAAACTTTAGAAGTCGAATTATCAGTAAAATAAAATGAAAAAATGAGCCTGCTAAAATTTTTTAGCGGGCTATTTTTAATACGTGATCCATTAATTCCTTGCTGCTTTAAGGCGCTGAATAAACCAGAAAACAGAATTTGCTCCAATCGCAATATCCCTATTACATATAAAGTTTATCTTTCCAAAAATTCAATTTGGAGTTGCAAAAAAAATTCAAACCATATATACTATGAATCGTGAACTTCTTCAATAGCGGTTTGCATGATGGCTACTTAAAGGGTTAGGACCTCTTTGGACTAACTTTCCCCCGTGGTAGTTATCAGAACTTATTTTTAAATCATGGTAAGGGGGAAGCTTAATATGGAAACAGCTTACACTATGGAAACTATGGGTAGACACGTCATTTCTGAACTTTGGGGTTGTGACTTTGAAAAACTGAACAATATCGATTTAATTGAAAAGATTTTTGTTGATGCTGCTTTAAAATCAGGTGCAGAGGTACGAGAAGTTGCCTTTCACAAATTTGCTCCACAAGGAGTCAGCGGGGTTGTCATCATTTCTGAATCACACTTAACGATTCACAGTTTTCCAGAACACGGCTATGCGAGCATTGATGTCTATACATGCGGTAACTTGGATCCGAATATTGCGGCAGATTATATTGCTGAAGCTTTAAATGCGCAAACACGTGAAAACATAGAATTACCACGTGGATTAGGTCCTGTACAAATGAAAAAAGCCAATATAAGTGCCCTATAAAAAACACGTATACACAGAGATGCCATGGGTGCATCTCTTTTTTAATGCAATCAATCGGCAGTCTGCTTCCCTTTATAGAAGGAGGTTGCCATTGCAGCATAAAGACTTTCACAACGGTGCTTCAACGGCAGAACAAAAAATGCCTGCTGCCGGAAGTTACACTTTTTACTTGTACTGTCCGTTCCATTTAATATAAGATTAAGATAGAGAGTAATTCCTTGGGGAACATTTAGATAGGGGAGTCCTACATAAAATACGGAGCTGATAATGATGAAATGCCCATCATGTCAATATAATGGAACAAGAGTGCTCGATTCCAGGCCAGTCGATGAAAGTAAATCGATTCGACGACGCCGTGAATGCGAGGCATGTGGTTTTCGATTCACGACATTTGAAAAGGTGGAGGAAACACCGCTTATTGTAGTGAAAAAGGGCGGGACGCGGGAAGAGTTCAGTCGTGATAAAATCCTGCGCGGCTTGATCAGGGCTTGCGAAAAACGTCCGGTTCCCTTGAAAGAATTAGAGCAAATTACCAGTTATGTAGAAAAAGAACTGCGCAACCAGGGCATATCGGAAGTGAAAAGCGACAATGTCGGCGAGATGGTGATGGACAAGCTGGCAGAAGTCGATGAGGTTGCCTATGTAAGGTTCGCATCCGTCTATCGACAATTTAAAGACATCAATGTCTTTATCGATGAATTGAAAGATTTGATAAATAAAGAAAGAAAGTAGAGCTGAAGATTCACTTTGGCTCTTTTTTCACTACATCTTTTGAAAGGTTTGAATGGAGATGTCAAAGCATTGGCAAGAATTGCTCCCAGCTGATTCATATTTGGTCTCATCTGCGGGGCTGCTTCATGATTATGATCGGAAAATACTTACCCGACTATATCAACCTCTTATTGGACCTATCTGCATTAGCCTATATATGACGTTATGGAGTGAGTTGGAGGAAAACAGGCTATGGTCGGAAACCTCCTCACATTATCAATTAATGAATACCATCGGCCTTAAGTTAGGTGATATTTACGAAGCACGGCTTTTACTTGAGGGAATCGGTCTGTTGAATGTATATAAGAAATCGAAAAATGAAACGAAGGAATTCATCTATGAGTTAAACCCGCCGCTTTCCCCCCAGCAGTTTTTCACGGATGGAATGCTGAATATTTACTTATACAAAAAAATCGGAAAAGCGCAATTCAACCGGTTAAAGAGATTCTTTTGTGATGACCATATCTTACCCGATCAATATGAAGGTGTGACTAAATCTTTTGCGGAAGTATTCTCATCAGATCATTTGGACTCTTTATATGTAACGGATGAAGCGAAAGATGAATGGCAACCGATTCCAGAACAGCAATACATCGACCGGACGGAAGGCGTCGAGCCATCGGGGTTTGATGACTTATTTGATTTTGACCTTTTATTTGCCGGGATAAAATCCTCGATCGTACCGAAAAAGGCCTTTACTCCGAAAATGAAAAATACGATTGCCAAACTTGCTTTTTTATATGGCATCGATCCGCTTGAAATGCAAAAACTAGTAATGGATGCCGTTTCATTGGATGATGAGATCGATGAGGAAGTGCTCAGAAAGGCGGCAAGGGACTGGTACCAGATCGAACGGCAGGCCGATATGCCTTCCCTTGTCAATCGGGTGCAGCCGATTCGTGAACGGACACAAAAAGAGGAACCGAAAACACAGGAACAAGAGTTAATCCGTCATTTGGAGACGATTTCTCCAAGGGAGCGGCTGATGCAATTGTCTGGCGGTGCAGAGCCATCAAGCGGTGATTTGAAAGTCGTTGAGGGCGTGATGATCAATCAAAAGCTGAATCCGGGTGTCGTCAATGTATTGATTGAATATGTCATGCTCAAAACGGATATGAAGTTCACGAAGGGCTATGTCGAAAAGCTGGCAGGCCATTGGGCACGGCTGAAGGTCTCCACGGTCGTCGAGGCGATGGAACTGGCTAAAAATGAACATAGGAAATATCAGGACTGGGCTCAAGGAAGCAGGAATGCTGCGAAGGGCAGCAGGAAAAAGGCGATACGTGAAGAAGTGGTTCCGGAGTGGCTTGGGAAAAAAGAAGAAGCACAGCAGGAGCAGAATGCAGATCAGCCTGAATTGGATGCCCAGAAACGCGAGCTTCTGGAGAAATGGAAGCTGTGGAAAGCAGGAGGTGAAATGAACGATGGAAAAGATTAATAGGTCCCTTAATAAATTGGCCAATACAAATCAATTTCAACAGCGTTATGAAAAGCTGAAACAGGAGATTTTTGAAAACGAACAAGTGCGGTTATTTATGAATGCCAACAGCTCGACGGTCACGAAAGAAATGATTGATAAAAACTTGGGGAAGCTTTATGAGTTCACTTCACAAAGCAATAAGTGTGATAAATGTCCGAGCTTGGATGGCTGCATCAATATGATGCAAGGGTATTATCCCAAATTGGTGGTTCAAGGGAAAGCCCTGAACCTGCATTATGAAGTCTGCCCGCGGAAATTGGCAGAGGATGAAAAGCGGAAACGGGAAAAGTTGATCCGCAGCCTGTATGTACCGAAGGATATTTTAAAGGCGAGCATTGAAGACTTTACCCAAACGGATAATGAAAACAAACGCTTGTCTGTCTTAAGTAAAGCGATGTCGTTCATTATGGAATATGAGCCAGGTAAAAGGCAAAAAGGCTTATATATATATGGGAAATTCGGTGTTGGGAAAACGTACTTATTAGGTGCGATTGCCAATGAACTTGCAAAAAGGCAAATTTCCTCCCTTATCGTCTATGTCCCTGACTACTTGAGGGAACTTAAGGGATCGATAGGTGATAATACGGTCAATGAAAAAATTGAAATGGTGAAAACGGCACCTGTCCTCATGCTTGATGATATTGGAGCGGAGTCCATGACGAGCTGGGGACGCGATGAGGTTTTTGGTCCGATTTTACAATTTAGGATGCTGGAAAACCTGCCGACGTTTTTCACTTCGAATTTTGACTTGAATGGCCTGGAGAACCACCTGACCTTTTCACAGCGTGGTGAGAAGGAAGAAGTGAAGGCGGCCAGGGTACTGGAAAGAATTCAATATTTAGCTGAGCCGGTCAAGCTTGATGGCATGAATCGGAGAAGATGAAGAAAAGTGGTCTCTTAAAGGAGGTCACTTTTTTCTTCTTACAAGGCCCATCCTACTTCTAAACACGTCCCCATCCCCATATACATGAAAAAAGAAGCAAGGGGGAAGGGGGGATGTCGTAGTGCAAATTTCGTTTCAAAACGATTCAGAGGCATTGAAATTACTGAATTTCGTTTCTGTCCATCCACTGGGGGCAGAATTTCAAGCATATATTCGAATTCTTCCGCAACAAGGCATGTATGTGGATATGACGGATTCTTCAGGTGATGAATGGCTAATTCTGCTTCGTGATGCATTTCATTCTTTTTTATTGGAAGAAAAGACGCTTCCTGTTCTGGAGCAAATAATAGTCGGTAAATTTTTTTATAGGGAACGGGAAGAAATTGAAGCCATCATTGAAATTGCATCATCAATCATCGAGGTGGAAAGAGCCAGGAGTCGAGATGAAGCATTCAGTACAGAGAAACGATTGATTGAGGAAGGACTTCAAAGCATCTTGGCTGGAAAGGTATCTTTTTCATTCGATTCTTTTACGACCTTCCGTTTGAAGTCATTTCAGCACACGTTGGAAAAGTATGTCGTCAAGGCGATTGATGAATACAAGCTAGAACAGGACTATCAAAATTTCATTGCTACACTCCGTGATTGCCTTCATGGGCAGGAGGCGAAATTAAGAAAGCTTCACCTTGTCAACCGGGATGGTTTTCATTTCTATGATCAGAAGTTCAGCAAGCTCGACCGTCCAAAAATCAATAGTATGATCGACAGGAGGCTTCTAGCCAAAAGTTCACTATTTCTCGATACGGTGATACTTGCCCCGCTTTTATCAATTGCTCCTGAAAACTTGTGTATCTATACCGATGACAAGGATGAGGGGCTGATTCAGACCATTTCAAGGATTTTCGAAGAACGGGCCACTATCCTGCCACTTTCGTCATTTTCTATGCATTTGAATGATCTTTCGTGGAAAAAAGAAAATTAACCTTGATTTTCACCGTATAACAAATTATAATTTCCTACATACTATTAAAAAACTAAAAGTTATGATGAGGACAAGGGTATTCTAGTCGCCGATTATCAGAGAGGGGAGCCAACAGGCTGTAAGCTTCCTATTCGCATGGAACACTTACCACCTTTAAACTTCGGCTCGGAAAGCAGGCATTCTGCGAATATGAGCTGACGGGAAGCTGCCGTTACCAAGTTACAAGTGCCATTTTGCCGTGAAAAGCAAGCTGGAACGAGGGTGGAACCGCGGGTTAATGATATTTATTACTAAGCTCGTCCCTGTTTTATACAGGGACGGGCTTTTTTTGTGTTGTAATTGAATCAAATACCTGTAATTTGTTCGAACAATAAGAAGGAGTGAAACTGAATGTCAGAATTACTGAAAATATCTTTTCCTGACGGAGCGGTTAAGGAGTTTGCCAAAGGCACAACAACTGAAGACATCGCTGCATCCATCAGTCCTGGTTTAAGGAAAAAATCCATTGCCGGAAAATTCAATGGTGAATTATATGATTTGAAACGCCCGATTGAACAAGATGGTTCAATCGAAATCGTCACACAGGACACAGCGGATGCTCTTGAAGTACTGCGTCACAGTACAGCACACTTGATGGCACAAGCGATCAAACGTTTGTACAAAAACGCTAAATTCGGCGTAGGTCCGGTCATCGAGGGCGGCTTTTACTATGATATGGATCTGGAGGAATCATTGACTCCCGAAGACCTTCCGTTGATTGAAAAAGAAATGAAGAAAATCGTCAACGAGAACTTGGAAATTTCCCGCATCGAAGTGAGCCGTGATGAAGCGATTTCCCGTTTTAAAGAAATAGGCGACGAGTATAAATTGGAGTTGATCGATGCAATTCCTGGCGATCAGCAGGTAACGCTTTATGAGCAGGGTGAATTCTTTGACCTTTGCCGTGGAATTCATGTTCCATCAACTGGGAAAATAAAAGAGTTCAAGCTATTGAGCATCGCTGGAGCATACTGGAGAGGCGATAGCAAAAACAAAATGCTGCAACGCATTTACGGTACGGCTTTCTATAAAAAAGAAGATTTGGCAGAGCACCTGCGTTTCCTTGAAGAAGCCAAGGAACGTGACCATCGTAAAATCGGCAAAGAATTGAACTTGTTCATGAGCTCACAGAAAGTGGGACAAGGGCTGCCGATGTGGTTGCCAAAAGGAGCGACCATCCGCCGGACAATCGAAAGGTATATCGTGGACAAGGAAGAACGTTTGGGTTATGACCATGTCTACACACCTGTAATGGGTAGCGTGGACCTTTATAAAACTTCTGGACACTGGGATCATTACCAGGACGGCATGTTCCCTGTCATGGAGATGGAAAACGAACAGCTTGTCCTGCGTCCGATGAACTGCCCGCATCACATGATGGTCTATAAAAACAGCATCCACAGCTACCGGGAATTGCCAATCCGGATTGCCGAGCTAGGCTTGATGCACCGCTATGAAATGTCGGGTGCCCTTTCCGGCCTTCAGCGTGTTCGTGGGATGACATTGAATGATGCGCACATTTTTGTCCGCCCCGACCAAATCAAAGAAGAGTTCAAGCGCGTTGTGAACCTGGTTCTGGAAGTATATAAAGATTTCGATATCAAGGATTATTCATTCCGCCTGTCATATCGCGATCCGCAGGATACAGAAAAATACTTCGATGATGATGACATGTGGGAGAAAGCGCAAAGCATGTTAAAAGGCGCCATGGATGAACTAGGTCTGGATTACTTTGAAGCGGAAGGTGAAGCGGCATTCTACGGTCCTAAGCTCGATGTTCAGGTGCGTACTGCATTAGGAAAAGATGAAACGCTTTCCACTGTTCAGCTTGATTTCTTGCTTCCTGAACGTTTTGATCTTAATTACGTCGGTGAGGATGGCAAGCAGCATCGTCCGGTTGTTATCCACCGCGGTGTCGTTTCCACAATGGAACGTTTTGTCGCTTACTTGATCGAAGAATACAAGGGGGCATTCCCAACTTGGCTTGCACCTATCCAAGCACAAGTGATCCCGGTCTCACCTGAAGTGCATTTGGATTATGCGAAAGAAGTACAGGAAAAACTTAAAGCGCAAGGCATTCGTGTCGATCTGGATACACGTGACGAGAAAATCGGTTACAAAATCCGTGAAGCGCAAATGCAAAAAATCCCGTACATGCTGGTTGTTGGAGACAATGAAGCCAAAGAAGGCAGCGTGAATGTACGTAAGTACGGTGAACAAAAATCCGAAACGATCGCTTTTGAAGACTTCGTTTCAGCGATTAAGGCTGAAGTAAGCCGTTAACATCAAAAAGAGGGGCACATATAGTTGTGTCCCTCTTTTTAATTATGGCATGATAAAATGAAACCATCATGTGAAAATATGTACAGAATGAAAGGGGGGACAGCATGAAAAAGAAATTTACTTATCTATTCGGACCGACATTCCTTGTCATCATCATCTTATTGTTATTGGATGGTTATCGACAATATGCCATCGTCCCGGTCCTGTTATTTTGGATAGCCTTATTTTCTTGGGACGCCATTGAGAAAAAGAAAAAGGCGAAAGAAAACTCTTAACATTTGATGGCATCGGTCAGTACGGACTGTAACCAAAGGGGGAGTGGGGATAAATGGAGATTAGAAAGGCTTCAAGGGAAGACGCGAGTAACTTGGCTGCTCTGTTCAATCATGTTGAAGATTCCGGGTATATGCTGTTCAACCCTGGGGAAAGAAAAGCGACAGCGAAACAAATGGAAAAGCAAATGGAGCAAATCGAAAAAAATCCCCTTTCCGTTTTCCTCGTTGCTGCTAGCGGACATGAGTTGAAAGGTTATTTAATCTTATTGGGCAATCAAATGGGCCGAACGAGGCATTCAGCCAAAATCGTCATAGGCATCAATGAACAGGACAGAGGAAAAGGCATCGGTACGAAGCTATTTCAGAAAATGGAGGAGCATGCACGGACAAACGAAATACGGCGCCTGGAATTGTCCGTTATCTCAAACAACGCACCTGCGCTTTCCTTATATCGAAAGATGGGTTTTGCAAAGGAAGGAATAAAGCGGGGCTCACTGTTTTTTGATGGGAAGTATCATGATGAATATTATTTGTCCAAATTACTTTAAAAAACGTATTGTCAAATAACTGAATGTCTGATAATATTAATTTTGTTGTGAAAAACGAATAAAATTTAGCATTTGACAAGTCATCAGTGTTTATGATATATTTCTAAAGTGAATTGAATACGTGTTTGATGAAAAGAAGAAGCACCCGCTTCTCACCTGGTTGACGCAAACAATGCAGTTAACAGGTCATGATTTGATTATTTGGATCTTTCTGAATGAGTCTATCAGTGTGGGTGCAACATGCATCCACACTTTTTTATTATGATTATATCCTGTAAGCGAGTTGTGAGCGTGACCGAATTTATTCAAATATTCGTATTCGCCAATATCTTTGGAGGTGGCTAACTATTAGTAAAGACGCGATGGTAAACGAGGGCATCCGAGCCCGTGAAGTTCGTCTTATTGACCAAAACGGAGAACAACTTGGAATTAAAACGAAATTCGAAGCATTGGAAATTGCCGCTCGTGTAAATCTTGATCTAGTTTTAGTTGCTGCAAATGCAAAGCCTCCGGTAGCCCGGATCATGGACTACGGAAAACACCGCTTCGAGCAGCAAAAGAAAGACAAGGAAGCACGTAAAAATCAAAAAGTCATCAGTCTGAAAGAGGTTCGTTTGAGCCCGACGATTGAAGAACATGATTTCAATACGAAGCTTCGCAACGGTATTAAATTCCTTGAAAAAGGCGATAAAGTAAAAGCTTCTATCCGATTCAAAGGACGTGCCATTACGCATAAGGAAATTGGTCAACGTGTACTCGTTCGTTTTTCTGAAGCATGTAAAGAAGTGGCTACAATCGAGCAACACCCAAAAATGGACGGACGCAGCATGTTCATTATCTTAGCACCGAAAAACGAAAAGTAATTGTAAAGTAATTTGTAATGAGGAGGAATACCTTATGCCTAAAATGAAAACTCACCGCGGATCTGCTAAACGTTTCAAAAAGACTGGATCCGGCAAACTTAAGCGTTCTAACGCTTACACAAGCCATTTATTTGCTAACAAATCTACTAAGCAAAAGCGTAAGCTTCGCAAAGCTAGCCTTGTAAGCAAAGGTGACTTCAAACGTATTCGTCATATGCTAGACAACATTAAATAAGTTCGATTTATCGAGTTAAATAGGAGGGAAATAACATGCCACGTGTAAAAGGCGGTACTGTTACTCGCAAACGTCGTAAAAAGGTAATAAAATTAGCTAAAGGTTACTATGGCGCGAAACATATTCTTTTCAAAGTAGCTAACCAACAAGTAATGAAGTCAGGAAACTATGCTTTCCGTGACCGTCGTCAAAAGAAACGTGATTTCCGCAAACTTTGGATCACTCGTATCAACGCTGCAGCACGCATCAACGGTCTTTCTTACAGCCGTTTAATGCATGGTCTAAAGCTTGCTGGTATCGAAGTGAACCGCAAAATGCTTGCTGATCTTGCTGTTGCTGACGAACAAGCTTTTGCTCAATTAGCAACTGCTGCTAAACAACAATTAGACAAATAAGTCTGACTGATACAGCCACTCTCTTTTCAAGAGAGTGGCTTTTTACATATTTAAAGGAGGGAATGAGGATGCAAGGAGTATGGTTCATTGCTGCTTATATGATCATCACGAACATCATCGGGTTTGCCTTAATGGGAATCGATAAAAGGAAAGCGCGGAATGGGGAGTACCGGATCAGTGAAAAGACACTTTGGTTTTGGGCAGTCATAGGCGGAGGGACTGGGTCCTTTTTGGGGATGAAGCAATTCCGCCATAAGACGAAGCATGCCGCTTTTAAGTGGGGCCTGCCTATATTGATGATTCTTCAGATCGCCTTATTGATCAAGATATTCATTCAATTGTAATATGTAGCCCGTATAATGTATATGCTTGTAGAAGCAGCAAAGAGTAGCTGGAGGGAGAGCATGAATGATAAACTGACACTTGTGATGAGCTACGTTCAATCAGGAAGCGTGTTTGCACCGTTGATTTTTATCACTTTTCATTTATTAAGGCAATTTTTATTCATTCCTGTCATTGTGGTTTGCATGTCTGGAGGAATATTATTCGGGGCAGCTTTTGGAACCATCTATTCGGTAATCGGTTTGACGTTGTCCAGTATGGCCTTTTATTTCGTGATAGGCAAATTTCCGAAAACAAAGGATAGGCTGCTGCGGCTTAAGAATAAGCTGTTTGGAAACCGAAAGCTAAACAGCCGGCAAATTGCAGTACTGAGGCTAATACCATTCATTCACTTTTACTTGCTGTCGCTTTGCTTATTGGAATCCAATAAAGGGCTGAAAAATTATTTTTATCTATCCTTCATGACCAATCTCCCTGTTGCATTCGTATATACGGTTTTTGGCCACTATATTGCAGATTTCAGTCCAACCCTGATCGTCATTATTTTGTTATCCTTAACCTTATTGCTCTATTTATTGAGAGAGAAGCAGACGGTCGTTCCTTGGAAGGAATTTTTTCGTTCAGATGATTAATATAGAGCCTTGAGTACATTTTTCTCAAGGCTCTTCATTACGCGTGTTTTTTTTCATTTTTGTAAAAATTCCTTAACAGGGCTCTTCCAATCAATAACGGCATCCGGATATTGTTTTTTAATGGCTTCCTCGATTTTTAAGAAGTCATTTCGCTTCAAGCCTTTTAGTTCGGCCACTTTCTTTGGCCATATGAAGATGGAGATGACCTCAAAAGAGCGTTCCGTCGTCCCTAGATACTTTTCCCCTTCAAACATCACCCCGTTGTACGTCAATAAAAAATTCTTTCGTATATTGGCTGTATCGTCGAGCAGAAAGAACTTTTTCTGTTCATGTGCCAGCTCTAATTTTCTTTTCGGATTAAATAGGTATTTGATGACTGTATATAGTAAGAAAATGATGAGAGCCAAAAGAATGAACCGCATGATCAATACCATGGAGCTACCTCCTTAAACAGAGTGATTCCCTTCATTTACGTATGGGTTTTTAATAAGTTTCATTTATTTGATATAATTTAGGGGAAGACAAGGAAAGAAGTGATGAAAATGAACATAGGTAAATTAATGGAAATGCAGGCAGCTTTGGATGAGCATATACAATCAAAGCATGATTTGGGTGCTGAAGACTTGGTGGAACGGAAGATACTTGCTCTTTTAGTGGAGCTTGGTGAGCTTGCCAATGAAACGAGATGTTTTAAATTCTGGAGTCTTAAAGGCCCTTCTGATAAAGAAACGATTTTGGCTGAATACGTGGATGGCATTCATTTCATTTTGTCACTCGGGATCGAACGGGGATTTGTACCGGAAGTTCCATCTGCCCCCACCATGCATCAGGAGGATTTGACGGTCCAATTTACTGCTATTTACGGCTACATCAGTGAATTCCGCACAAAGTTGACAGAGTCATCTTTCCAAAAGGTTTTTGCTGCGTATTTACATTTAGGAGAGTTGCTTGGATTTTCGGCAATGGATGTGGAAAAAGCATATGTAAGCAAAAATGAAGTGAATTACGAAAGGCAAAAGCAAGGCTACTGATTGTTTATGTAATCGATTATCTGTATAATTATTCTTGTAATGTAAGTTATAGGGAGGTATAGGGATGGCTCAATTGGATGAAACGTTAAGGATGCTTCGGGACTTAACGGATGCTAAAGGCATCGCAGGTAATGAAAGTGAAGTAAGAAAAGTGATGACCGAATACATAACACCATTTGCGGATGAAATATCGACAGATGGCCTGGGAAGTTTGATTGCCAGGAAAACGGGTGATGAAAACGGACCGAAAATCGTCGTTACCGGGCATATGGACGAAGTCGGTTTCATGATCACCCAAATTGATGATAAAGGATTTTTGCGTTTTCAGCCGGTAGGGGGCTGGTGGTCACAGGTCATGCTGGCCCAGCGCGTGACGATCGTTACAAGTAAAGGTGATCTAACTGGCATTATCGGTTCAAAGCCTCCGCATATCCTGTCAGCGGAGGCGCGGAAAAAGCCGATTGATATTAAGGATATGTTTATTGATATCGGTGCATCCAATAAAGAAGAGGTTAAGGAATGGGGCGTCAAGCCAGGGGATATGGTTGTGCCATATTTTGAATTCACTGTCATGAATAATGAAAAGATGCTGCTCGCCAAAGCCTGGGACAATCGAATTGGCTGTGCAATCGCCATTGATGTGCTTAAACAGCTGAAAGACAGCGACCATCCTAATGTAGTTTATGGAATTGGCGCTGTGCAAGAAGAGGTCGGTCTGCGTGGCTCCAAAACATCCACATTCAAAATTCAGCCGGATATCGGTTTTGCCGTCGATGTTGGCATTGCTGGTGATACACCGGGGGTTTCCGAAAAAGAAGCGATGAGTAAGATGGGGGAAGGCCCGCAAATCGTCATCTATGATTCATCGATGGTTGCACATAAGGGATTACGCGATTTCGTCACCGACACGGCTGATGAAATGAATATTCCTTATCAATATGAATCGATTCCAGGCGGCGGGACGGATGCCGGCTCCATCCATTTAACGGCAAATGGTGTTCCCGCGCTGGCCATCACGATTGCCACACGCTACATTCATTCACACGCAGCAATGCTCCACAGGGATGATTATGAGAATGCCGTTAAGCTCATTGTCGAAGTGATAAAACGTCTCGATCGTGAAGCGGTGGATCGGATCATTTACGAGTAATATAAAAAGTTAAAAATGAAGAGGCCTAATTTAGGTCCTCTCCATTTTCTTTTCCTTATTTCTACTTATCTTCGACGATTATATAGACCGCTTTGATGGGACCATGGACGCCGACGACAAGGTCCATTTCGATATCAGCCGAATTGCTCGGCCCTGTTATGAAGTTGATGCAGGAAGGTACGACTTCACCCCGTTTGACTTTTAAACGGATGGCCGCAGCAGCCTGTGTCATTCGCGGAACGATGGTGCTTTTTGGAATGATGGAAACATGGCAGGAAGGAAGGAAGCTGATGGAACGGCCATGGTCCTTGTCGCTGAACAAGACGACGGTCGCTGATTCTGCTAGTGTCATCTCGCTGAATGTGATTCCGATGTTAGCACTTTCTGCTTTTTCGATGTTTTCTTTCCCAGCTTGGTGATCCCATATATGGACATCTTTTTCCTTTAAGATACCCTCCAATCCATAGTCGGAAAATCGATTGTCCTTAGGGATGATCAAGGGCCCGTTTCCAAGTTCCTCGATCACTTCTGTTAAACAATGCATCACTTGCTTGGAGTCGGTAACGTGAAACTGGGTATGAACCCGTTTACATTGCTCCTCCAATTCCGCGACAAGATCATTTGGTGTCGCATGTTTCAAAACTTCTTTTTGGGGGGCGTGCTTCCATTCCGGAACGGAGATGCCTTCCGTAATAGGAGCCCTTCCCAGGTTTTTGGCAATATTGTTTAAAAATGTCCCTTCATTATGGATGGTTCCATTCATGATGGTTTCCCTCCTTTTTCCCGATTTTTGAACCAGTCCCGAAAGCTCTCCTTTCCTGGAGCAGGGAACTCGCGGCTTTCTGTCCAAGTTTTGAGTGGTCCAGGTCCTTTTGAGATAATATCCCCTGTTTTAAAAGGAGACATCGCGGATGGGGCCATTTTGGAGCCGAACTTATAAAGCATAGGCGAGGCCGCACCGATTCCGAAGGCTTTCATGGCCAGCTTTTCTGAAAATGGCGCCATTTTTTCCTTTTCAACGATGACCTCACGATGCTTCCTCAGTAAATCATGGAGAGGAATCTTTACCGGACAGGCATCTGTACAGGCTGCACATAGAGTAGAGGCATATGGCAGCTCCTTGAAATCATCATACCCTCCGAGTAAAGGTGAAAGCACAGCGCCGATTGGTCCCGGATAGATTGAACCATATGAGTGACCGCCAACTTGGCGATAAACCGGGCAGACGTTTATACAGGCAGCACAGCGAATGCATTGAAGAACGGATTGAAACTCAGTTCCTAAAATGGAGGAGCGTCCATTATCCACGATCACAAGGTGGAATTCCTCGGGCCCGTCTACATCGCCTTCATCACGCGGACCGGTAAGTGCGGTGATGTAACTGGTCAGCCTTTGGCCGACAGCGCTTCTTGTCAATAAGCTGACAAGGACCTCGAATTCATCGAATGTAGGTACAAGCCTTTCCATTCCCATCACGGTGATTTGCGTTTTTGGGAGGGCAGTGACTAAATCGGCATTTCCTTCATTCGTCACCAAACCGATCGAGCCCGTTTCCGCAATCGCAAAATTACAGCCGGTAATGCCTACATCGGCGCTTAAGAAATCTTTCCGCAGAATGCCCCGGACATGGGCGGTAAGCTCTTCCGGTTTTTCAGTTTGCGTATATGCAAGCTTTTCTTTGAAAACATCCCTAATCTGCTCCTTATTTTTATGGAGAGCAGGTGCAACGATATGGGAAGGAGGATCATGATCATCCACTTGTAAAATGTATTCACCAAGGTCCGTTTCAACAACATCGAGGCCAACTGCTTCAAGAGTGGCATTCAAATTGATCTCTTCCGTGACCATCGATTTGGATTTCACGACCTTTTTGGCGTTCTTTTTTACAATAACATCCTTGATGTATCCGCTTGCTTCTTCAGCCGTTTGAGCGAAGAAGACATGACCGCCTCTATTCGAAACATTTTCTGCGAGCTGGTGCAAATAGAAATCAAGGTTACTAAGCACGTGCTGCCGGATTTCTTCCCCAAGGGAACGCCAATCCTCCCAGCTTCCCAATTCATCAACGGCAGTCAGCCGCCGTCCGTGTAACCGTTCTTGGGCACTCGATACGGCCAATCGCATAAAATCATTATGTATTCCTTCATCCACCCGGTCTTTAAACTTGGCAGAGCTCGTTTTCATAGCCATAAGTTTTTCCCCTCCTCGCTTTCTTTAAATACTATTCAGGACTTCAGCAATATGAAGCACTTTCACGGGTTGCCCCTTCCTTTGGATCCGCCCGCCGATATTCATCAAACACCCTGCATCCCCTCCGATTAAAAAATCGGCCCCGGTATCTTCAATATTGCAGACTTTCTCCTCGACCATTTGCCCGGAAATGTCCCCCATCTTGACCGAAAAGGTTCCCCCGAACCCGCAGCAGTTTTGGGCATCCGGAAGTGGTGTCATTTCCAGCCCCCTGACATGGTTTAACAAAATGGCAGGTGCTTCCTTGACCTTGAGCAGCCGTGTCATATGGCATGAAGTATGGTAAGTGGCCTTTCCGTTAAGGGTCGCCCCGACGTCGGTCACTTTTAAGACATCCACGATGAATTGGGTCAATTCATATGTTTTAGCCGCTAATGATTCCGCCCTCTTTTCCCATTCGGCATCGCCTTTGAAAAGGGCCGGATATTCCTTGAACATCGCTGCACAGGAACCGGAAGGGGTTACGATGTATTCAGCATCCGCGAACGTTTTAATCATCTTTTTCATAGCTTCCTTCGATTCCTTCGTATACCCGCTATTATATGCGGGCTGTCCGCAGCATATCTGGGACTCCGGGAAATCGATCTCACAGCCTAATCTCTCGAGTAGCTCCACTGTGGCTTTGCCGACATTGGATTGAAACAAATCCACTAAACATGTTGCAAAGAGAGTAACTTTCAATTTGAACTCCTCCTTTTTCAAGTAAGTTAACAGGTCATCTGATGACCAGTAAATGGAAAAAGGAAATGGTTTAAGAGAATATACCAATTTCCAAGATTTTTTAAATGAAGTAATCGTTTTCAAAATAATATATCAATTTAATCCTTTTTTGTATAGGGTATTTTTGAAATTTATAGGAAGATCAACTATGCTTTTTGCTTATTTTTTCGGATGACCCGATCCAGTGATTCCTCGACGCTTTGAAGGTGAAACAGCATGGCACTGCGCGCTCCGTCTTCATCCTGTGCCACGATTGCATCATGAATCCGGACATGCTGCTGGTAAAGCTGCTTAAGTGTCATCTCTTCGGAATAAAGCGCTATCCGGCGGATATCACCCATCTTTTCCGTCATTAATTCTGAAACGTGGTTCATCAATGTAATCAGCAGTTCATTTTGTGATGCATTTGCCACTGCAACATGGAAGGCGATATCTGCTTTATCACTGAGTTCTTCATCGTCGGATACCTTTTCCATATTAAAAAGACTTTCCTTGAGCTCGATAAGGTTTTCTTCCGTTCTCATCTTCGCTGCCACTTCTGCCGTACCGGACTCAAGTATTTTCCGGACCTCCAGTAAATGCTTGATATTGTCTTGATCCATCAAAAGGGCGGCAGACAAGGGATGGTTCATGATGGTGGGGTCGAAGGTTTTGACGAATGTTCCTTCACCTTGTTTTATTTCAATAAGACCCATTGAACTCAATGCACTTAATGCTTCGCGGATGGCCGGGCGCCCGACTTGGAAATTTTCCGCAAGCTGCTGAATGGAATCCAATTGTTCACCTGGTTTTAGGCGGCCTGACCGAATCATTTCATAAAGTTCATCGCTGACTTCTTCATAAATTTTTTTCGGCTTTATTTTTTTATATACCAAGTAGTAGCACCTCTATTTTCTATGAGTTTCTCTGGTTAATATTATATAACACAAATGATCTTTGACACTTCCAGAAGGTCAAAAAAATAAACAAAAAACAAAAAAAATCTTGATTTTATATTTTTAATCATTTAATTTTAATGAGTACTCATCAAGTCATCTGATGACTTAGAATTTTCGAATATGTAAGGGGTTTCAATTAACGGTTGTTTTCTGAATTTTTTTAAAAATCTATAGAAAATGGAGTCGAAATGAATGACATGGACACAAAACTTTACGCCGATCACCGATAATTTAGTTTTATCATCTCTTGCCGCACTCATTCCAATTCTATACTTTTTCTGGGCGCTTACCATCAAACGTATGAAAGGTTACATGGCAGGTATAACCACGTTGCTTGTAGCTCTCGCAGTCGCTGTATGGATATATGGAATGCCTGCAGGAAAAGCAGTGATGTCTGCTTCACAAGGAGCCGTATATGGGCTGCTCCCAATCGGGTGGATAATCATCACTTCTGTATTTTTGTACAAAATGACTGTTAAAAGCGGACAATTCAATATCATTCGTTCTTCGGTGCTTTCGCTTACGGAAGACCGCCGCCTTCAGGCATTATTGGTGGCATTTTCTTTCGGGGCCTTTTTAGAAGGTGCCGCGGGATTTGGGGCACCGGTTGCCATTTCAGCCGCGCTTTTGGTCGGTCTTGGATTTAATCCGCTATATGCAGCCGGAATTTGTTTGATCGCGAATACCGCTCCGGTAGCATTCGGGGCGGTTGGAATACCGATCATCGCCATGGAAGGCCCAACTGGCATAGCCGCCATGGAGATTTCAAAAATGGTCGGCCGCCAATTGCCATTCCTTTCGGCTTTCATTCCGCTATATCTCATTTTAATAATGACTGGGTGGAAAAGGTCGCTTGAAGTCTTGCCGGCCATTTTGGTTTCCGGATTTTCTTTTGCCATCACACAGTACTTAAGTTCAAATTTTCTTGGGCCGGAATTACCGGACATCCTTTCCGCGTTAGTGTCACTATTTGCATTGGCGATCTTCCTTAAATTTTGGAAACCTAAAACGATCTTTCGCTTTGCATCCGAGGAAACGGCAGCCACTGTCGAACCTTTATATACAGCCGAAGCGGAAACAAAATACACGAAATGGCAGATATTTTATGCTTGGTCACCATTCCTTCTGTTAACGCTTTTCATAACAATATGGGGGATGAACCCAATAAAGCCGGCACTCTCCGGACATTATGAAGGCAACAATGTGCTGCTTGGCGCAATCAATGAAATTGGGAAGCTATTAACCTTTCAAATCGAAGTCCCAGGTCTGCATAATGAAATAATCGGAAGCAATGGATTGCCGATTGCGGCTTTCTATAAAATAGAACTGCTCGGAGCAGCCGGGACTGCCATTTTACTGGCTGCAATCGTAACGAAGTTCATCGCACACATGTCTGCAAAAGACTTTTATAGAACCTTTGTTGAAGCGATGGAAGAGTTGGCAAAACCAATCTTGATGATTTCTACCGTGGTGGCCTTTGCCTATGTAACGAATGCTTCAGGAATGTCGACAACATTAGGGCTGACCCTTGCAAAATCGGGTGATTTATTTCCGTTCTTCGCACCGGTTCTCGGTTGGCTGGGTGTGTTCATTACCGGATCGGATACATCAGCTAACCTCTTATTTGGCAGTCTGCAAAAAGTGACCGCTCTTAAAGTCGGGATGGAACCGGTCCTGGCACTGGCGGCGAACTCTTCCGGAGGGGTCACCGGAAAGATGATTTCACCACAATCGATAGCGATTGCATGTGCTGCCGTTGGATTGGCGGGCAGGGAATCAGAATTATTGAGATTCACGCTCAAACATAGTCTTTTCTTATTGCTCCTTATTTGTGTGATTACCTTCTTGCAAAATGGCGTCCTTTCCTGGATGATTCCATAAGTAGAATGAGGCTCTCCTTTCATAGGGGAGCCTCGAAATATTTATCAAGCCTATACAAAAAAGGAGGAAATATCATGCAATTGGCAGCTGTGGCAGGAAAATTGGTTCATGAGGTCCGAAAACTGATTGAAGAGGAAATCATCATTATTGATCATGCTGGGACGATTATCGCCAGCACCGACAGCAGCCGTATTGGATCTTATCATGAAGGAGCCATCCACGCTTTCAACAATCGTGAGAAATTGATCATCAACAAACAGGATGAACGAAGTTGGAAAGGAGTGAAGGCAGGTATAAACCTGCCAATTTTTTTCAACCAGGAAGCCGTTTGTGTCATTGGAATTACAGGTGACCCCAAACATGTTTCCCCTTATGCGGAACTATTAAAAAAGATGACGGAGATGTTCATCCAGGAAAGCTATCATATTGAACAAGCAGAATCCCAATCACGCCTGATGGAATTCTTTGTATTTGAATGGTATCAGCTGCAGATGTTCAATGAGCATTTCCTTCAGAAGGCCAAGTTGCTTGGGGTCGATGTTCATGCAGACCGGATCATCACCGTTGGTGAATTCAAGACTGAGGAAATCATTGAACCTCATGTATGGAGAACGCTTCAGATATACATAAGACAGCAGCATCCCAATGACATCGCAGTCCGTTGGGGGAGGAACCAATTCGTCATTCTTTCAATAGCTGATTTCATCGGTTCAAAAAACCAGCAATTTAAGAAACTAAGTAACCTGCAAAAAAAGCTTGAAGAGAGTTCGGGCTATAAAGTGTGTGCAGGAGTTAGTTCGCGTGCATCGGGATCCGCTTTCAGGTCAGCGTTTTTTAAAGCGGAACGTTCCTTGAAAATCGCGTTTCCTTCATCGGGGATCATATTTGACGAGGACTTGAAGCTTGAGGTCCTGCTTGATGAAGTTACTGCTGAAACAAGACAGGAATATTTATCCCGGACGATTCAGGAGTTGCTTCCTAATGAGGAGCTGCTTAAAACCCTTTCCATGTATTTTGCATGTGATCTATCTTTGAAGGAGACCGCTATGGCCTTGCATATCCATATCAATACCCTCCATTACAGGCTCAAGCGCATAGAAGATTTGACCCGGTTGAATCCTAGGAAGCTAGATGATTTAGTCACTATGTATCTAGCAGTAAGTGTATTGGATAAACGTACAAATTAATTCTATGTAAAGCTCTAAACTCTGTATGTTCATACATAGAAGGCCGAGAGTTTTTTTCTTATACTTACATCATATAAAAAATCTCGAATTCCCTATGTTTATATGAGGAGGATGTACATGTTAACAAAGCAGGTTAAGCAGCTACTTCTTACCATCGTCGGTCAGGAGAATTACGATGAATCGAAAGTGGAATGCCTGGTCTATTCATATGATGCAACGCCAGGCTTTCAAGCGATGCCGGATGCTGTCATTAAACCGGGCAGCACAGCTGAAGTCGCAGCCATCGTCAAAGTTTGCAACGAATATAATGTTCCGATCGTTCCACGCGGGTCTGGGACGAATTTGAGCGGAGGCACCTGTCCGACAGAGGGGGGGCTTGTCCTTTTATTCAATCGGATGAATTCATTACTTGAAATAGATGAAGAGAACTTAACGGCGACCGTACAGCCTGGGCTCATCACATTGGACTTGATTTCAGCAGTTGAAGAAAAGGGATTGTTTTATCCTCCGGATCCAAGTTCGATGAAAATCTCCACGATTGGCGGCAACATTAATGAGAATTCTGGTGGACTGCGAGGATTAAAGTACGGAGTCACCCGTGATTATGTCATCGGGCTTGAAGTTGTCCTTCCGAATGGGGACATTATTCGAACAGGGGGCAAGCTTGCCAAAGACGTAGCCGGATATGATTTAACGAAACTATTTGTCGGATCTGAAGGGACCTTGGGAATCGTTACGGAAGCGATCCTAAAGCTGATCCCCATGCCAGAAACGACAAAGACGATGCTTGCCTTATACCAAGATCTGGATGCTGCAGCCCAGTCAGTGGCCAAGATCATTTCAAATAAGATCATTCCTGTTACATTGGAATTTCTGGATCGGCCGACTTTAATCGTTGTTGAGGACTTCGCGAAAATCGGTTTGCCCACCAATGTGGAAGCCGTCCTGCTGATTGAACAGGATGGTCCGCCGGAAGTGGTGGAACGTGATATGAAAAGGATGGCCGATATCTGTCTAGAGGAAAAGGCGGTTTCCGTGGAAATTGCCGAAACGGAATCTGACGCTGTCGCCTTGAAAACCGCAAGACGGACAGCCCTCTCTGCACTGGCACGCCTCAAACCGACGACCATTTTGGAAGATGCCACCGTTCCGCGGTCGGAAATTGCCAAAATGGTTAAAGCGATTAATGAGATCGCTGTCAAGCATAACGTGGACATTTGCACGTTCGGTCATGCTGGGGATGGGAACCTGCATCCAACATGCATTACCGACGCTCGTGATCATGAGGAAATGGAGAGGGTGGAGCTCGCTTTTGCTGACATTTTTGCCGCGGCTATCGACCTTGGCGGAACGATTACCGGTGAACATGGTGTAGGGGCGATGAAGGCCCCTTATCTTGAATGGAAGCTGAAGAAAGAAGGGATTGATGCCATGAGGGCGATTAAACAAGCTTTCGATCCCAATAACATCATGAATCCAGGCAAAGTATTTGCCAAGGAAACCAGGAAAAGGGTGGTGGTTACTTCATGACGACAGTTCAGGAAAGAGAAACCATTGCCATTCAATTCGCGGAAAAAATGAATGAAGATGAATTGTTGAATTGCATGCGCTGCGGCTTTTGCTTACCCCATTGCCCGACATACATAGAATCGGGGCTGAAGGAATCCCATTCACCAAGGGGCCGGATCGCACTCATGAAAGCGGTGGCCGATGGTGTGATTGAGCCTGATGAGGATGTAGAACGCTCGTTGAGTCTTTGCCTCGGCTGCAGGGCTTGTGAGCCTGTGTGTCCTTCAGGTGTGAAATATGGACATCTTCTTGAAGAAGCAAGGGATATCATCCATCAGAATAAAAAACACAGTTACCCTGTAAAAACGATCCGCAAGGCCGTTTTTAGCGGGTTATTCCCGCACCAGGAGCGAATGCAGGCAATGACGAGTTTGCTTGGCTTCTATCAGAGATCAGGACTGCAATACATGGCCCGGAAAACGGGAGTCCTCAACATGCTTCCGGATAATTTGGCAACCATGGAAAAAGTGCTGCCGAAAGTCCCGAAAAAATCAGAAATGAAAAATAGGCCAACCGAGCTGCCTGCAATCGGAACGCCGCTTAAAAAGGTGGCTTTCTTTTCCGGCTGCTTGATGGATACGATGTTTTTGGAAACGAACAAGGCGACACTAAAGCTTCTTCAGCTGGCCGGATGTGAAATCGTAATTCCAAAATCCCAGGCATGTTGCGGGGCGCTGCATGGGCACAGTGGCGAAAAAGAAGGTGCTAGGCAACTGGCCAAGCGAAATATAGAAGCTTTTGAAGCGGAGGAAGTTGATTATATTATTACGAATGCCGGCGGCTGCGGCGCTTTTCTCATAGATTATGACCATCTGCTCCAAACTGAACCGGAATGGCACGACCGTGCAATCGCATTTAAAAAAAAGCTGAAAGATATCAGCGAGATTCTCGTTGATTTGCGTTTTCAGGAAAAAGTACGCTTGAAACTGCCAGCTCAATCGGTAACTTTTCAGGATTCCTGCCATTTACGGAATGTAATGAACACCTCCTTGGCTCCGCGAATTCTCCTTCAATCGATAGAAGGAATCGATTTTAGGGAAATGAAGGATGCGGATCGGTGCTGCGGCTCAGCGGGGATTTATAATATTGTAGAATCAGAGATGTCGATGAATATTCTTGACTCTAAAATGGAGCACACGAAATCGACACAGGCAGATATTGTTGTCACGGCAAATCCTGGCTGTCTGTTGCAAATGCAATTGGGGATCGAGAGGGAGAACTTGGGGGATTGTACGAAAGCGGTGCATATTGCAGACCTGCTATTAAAGGCTGTGGCTTTATAATAGAAGAAAAGAAAAATGAAATAGCATTATTTGGTTAAACATTACATTTTTATAAATGGGGAAACCCTTGAAATGTCTGGATTTCAATTGAAAAAGCGTTCTGTGCTGAGAACAATTTGTAAATGATATAACATAAATGAAATATGAATTCCTCGTTTACTTAGGAACATGGCGGGTATTGTTTATACATAGCATCCACTAAACGAAACAACAAAACCTAAGGAGGAATGTAAATTGAATAAAACAGTATATGGAGTATATGAATCAAATGCAGAAGTAATCCAGGCAATAAATGCACTTAAGGCAAAGGGCTTTGAAGGGGACGATATCACGGTCGTCGCGGACAAGGAAGAAACATTGGATTTCACGAACACTCAACGCGAAACGGATGTTCATACAATGACGAATGTTCCTAACGACGAATCATTTATGGACAAGGTGGCACGCTTCTTCATGCCGGATGACACGGCAGACCTTTCAACAAGATTGGCGAATGCAGGCCTTTCGAATAGTGAAGCGGCTGAACATGTCTTTGATGTAGAAAATGGAAAAGTCCTGGTTCTTGTAGAAGAAGGGGAAGGCCATCTTGGAACGGCAAAAGATAAATTCACGACCGGAACAATGGACACTGCCGGTACAAGGCTTGATACTAACTCCACCAACCAACTATATAACGGCACTGAAAAAAACGATGCGTTAAATAAAGAAGATGTTTATGGAGTCAACGGACAAGGCCGTGAATTGCCTGAGGATGAAAGGACGCTTAAGCTTCGGGAAGAACAGCTGAACATTGACAAAGAAAGAGTTCAGACAGGTGAAGTCGTCATTAACAAAGAAGTCAATGAACAGCATAAAACGATTAATGTCCCTGTTGAACACGAAGAAGTGACAGTCGAGCATAGATCAGTTTCAGGACGTGAATCGGATCTGGAAACCGGAAGCATTGAAGATGGGGAAACATTACGGATTCCCGTAGTTGAAGAAAAATTGGAAGTTTCGAAAAAACCGGTCGTCACTGATGAAATTGTCATCAAGAAACATGCTGTACAAGAAACGGAACAAGTTCAGGATACTCTTAAAAAGGAAGATATCCAGTTTGATAGTACAGATGAATCGATTGTAAATGAGAAAAAGGCAACTGAACGTAGAACCGACCGCTTCTAAGAGTGAAGGAAATGGCCTGCAGTTTTTAAAACTGCAGGCTTCTTTTTGATTTTTAAAGACTTATTAAAGGTTCGAGCCTAGGGAAGGCAAGCCTTTTTGTTTAATTAGCACCCATTAGGGTATAAATACACATAAGAAGAAATATCGGAATAAGAGGAGGAGGAAGAAGCATGGGAAAAACATTATATGGTGTTTTTAATACGGAAAGAGAAATAATCCAGGCTATACAATCCCTCAAGGAAAAGGGGGTCCATGAAGGAGAAATAACGGTAATAGCTGATAGGAAAGAAGATTTGGATCTCGTCAATGAAAAGCATGATCTGGATGTCGACGTCGTTACTAACTCTAATGAGGATTCTTTCATTGATAAGATGAAACACTTTTTCCTGAACGAGGGTTCTGAAGATATAAGGAACCGACTAGGTGAGTTAGGGCTTGCCGATAGTGAAGCAACTGCTTATATAAATGAAGTGAAGGCTGGAAAATACTTGATTCTTTTAGATGAATCGGAAACCGTATCAGCACGGGATAACATAACTTCCAATCGCATGGAGGAAACGGACGAGCCTGCAGAGAATCCGCTTAAAACAGGTGTGGTGAACAATCCGGACCCGAACCTTTTTCCTGAAACAACAGCGAATGCCTATCAAACAGGGGAAGTGGAAGCACAGCCAGGCAGAAGCGAAGAACTCCATGGGAATTCTGCGAACATCTTTGGAAATGAAGAGCTGGATACAAAGCGAGCTCAACAAAGGGAAATCTGGGGGAACTCCACAGAAAAATTCAAGAAGAAAAAACCAGGGAATTATGAAGGAACACTAGCAAGCGACCCACATGCAGACCCGTTTTCTGCTGATACTGATAAAGCCCTTGATGCTCAAGGGTCACTGGATCGGACCGTGAGCCCGAATGCCAGCGGGCAGCAAGAGGAGGACTTGCAAGAAGGATACATCAAAAATCGAATTAATACCGACAAACTGTAATACGCAAAAAGAACAGCCTTCACAAGGCTGTTCTTCAGTTTGTGGTAAAGAGGGTTCGCAAAATATTTCTTTCATCAAATTATGTTCTCGAATCACCTGACCCAAAGCAACATCTTATACTCCTGTGATTTGATTTCAATCTAGTTGATTGGAGCAGGTGTGCGAGACTCTTGCGAGGAAGGCACGTCTAAGGGAGACCCCACAGGCGCAAACCGAGGAAGCACGCTGGACCCCCGCCAAAAGCAAGTGTCTGGCTTTAGGCAAAGGGTTTCCCCGTGCATTAGATAGGAATCTCCGCTATACTATTTGCTTGTTTATTGTTAAAGCAGCAAGGTATAATGACTAAGGAATTTTATTTTTAGTAGAGTAACAAGGAGAGGGAGAAACATGGAAAAAAACGTATATGGTGTTTTTGACTCTAATCCGGAACTACTTGCTGCAATTCAAGACTTAAAAGCTAAAGGCGTATCTGGCACCCAAATGACAGTGGCAGCTGATATAAAAAATGATGTGCAGCTTGGAAATGAACATACGGATATACTGATCATTGCCAATCAGGATAAGGAGGACACTCTTTTCTTGAAAATTTTCCACTACTTCACAGATGAAGGATCTGGAGATTTACGCAGCTTTTTCACGAAATACGGCTACTCTTATGATGAGACAAAAGCGATGCTTGAAGAAGTGAGCGCAAAAAAATTCATCTTGCTGCTAGATGAAGAAGTCTCCATTGAAGAACTGAAGTCTTGCGAAGCGAAATCAAAAAAATAACAGCCACTGAAGGCTGTTATTTTTTTAATCCTGATTCAAGAGCAGTGATCATTTCCTGTTTTTCCTGCTCGGATGAATTTTGCCAGATGACCTCGAATAATACTCCCAATCCAGGCAGCATTTTTTCCTCGCCATTTTGTATGGCATCGACAATCGTGTCTTCCAGCTGCTCTTGCGAATTTCCAGATACATTTTGGATGATCGCATTACGTAAGTTTAAATTCATAATTATTCCTCCCCTAACACATAATGACTGACATTAATAGCATTTCACAAACTCGCATGCAATATGTATGTGAATTGCGTTATAATAGGAAAATCAGTGTGAAGTTAAAGGAGCGTTTACCCTTGAAATATATCGAATCCGTAAAAAACCCGCAAGTTAAGCAATGGAAAAAACTTTTGACGAAAAAAGAACGAGATAAAACAGGTAAATATTTAGTCGAGGGTTTTCACCTAGTTGAAGAAGCCTTAAAAGAAGAAATCGTCTTGGAAGTGATCATCAATGAAGAAACTGAAATGCCTGCCCATTTTAAGGTGGAAGGCACAGAACTCATTTATGTGAAAAATGATATTATGAAGGCGATTTGTGATACCGAAGCCCCGCAGGGAATTGCTGCGGTTTGTGAACAGAAATCAACGAGCATGGCGTCCATCAATCCGGATAAACTATTGCTGATCGATGCCGTCCAAGATCCGGGGAATATTGGAACGATGATCAGGACAGCGGATGCAGCTGGAATCGATGCGGTCATACTTGGCGAAGGGTGTGCTGACCTGTATAATCCAAAAGTGGTCCGTTCGACGCAAGGGAGCCTCTTTCATATGCCGGTCATTAAAGGGAACCTTTCTGAAATCATCGATGAGCTGAAGCAAAGCGGCACACCGGTATATGGCACGGCATTAGAAGGTGCATCGCCATTTGAAGAAGTGGAAAAGTCTTCCCGATTTGCCCTGCTGGTCGGTAATGAAGGCCAAGGTGTATCGAAGGAATTACTGGTGAAAACGACTAAAAACCTTTATATTCCCATCTACGGAAAAAGCGAATCATTGAATGTGGGGATCGCTGCCGGGATTTTAATGTACCATTTACGAAAATCGATTTGAAACGGCCGAAGAATTATAATATAATAAAACAGAATTTTATAATGATAACAACGATGACAAAGAGTAGTAGGTTAAGTTAACCATATCCAGGGAGAAAATGCCTTGACTGAAAGCATTTTTATGGCACTGCTTAAGTGAATTCACCTTTCGAGTTGGCATTGGGAAGACAGGGTGTCTGAAAAATGTTCCGGTGAAGAGCCGTTATTTTTAATGAAGTGAGTGCAGAAGTTTTTTTGTTTATGCACTAATAAGGGTGGTACCGCGATACATAAACCTCGTCCCTTTAGGGATCGGGGTTTTTTTGTGTTCATTTTTACAAAAGGAAAATAAAGGAGGAAGACATGATGCAGGAACGTTTACTAGAACTGCAGGAAGAAGCGTTGCAAAAAGTTGCCGCCGCTTCCGAATTGAAAGAACTGAATGAAGTCCGTGTTGCTTATTTAGGGAAAAAAGGGCCAATCACCGAGGTATTGCGCGGCATGGGTAAATTATCTGCCGAAGAACGCCCGAAAATCGGGGCACTAGCCAATGATGTACGGGAAGCGATCGCAACAAAGATCGAGGAGAAACAAAAAGCACTTGAAACGGCGGCAGTCAATGCAAAGCTAGCAACTGAAACGATTGACGTCACACTTCCTGGACGTCCGGTTAACAAGGGGAATCTACACCCTTTAACACGTGTTGTCGAAGAAATCGAAGACTTATTCATCGGTATGGGTTATACCGTTGCGGAAGGTCCTGAAGTCGAAAGCGACTACTACAACTTCGAGGCACTTAACTTGCCAAAAAGCCATCCGGCACGTGATATGCAGGATTCGTTCTACATAACGGATGAAATCCTGATGCGTACGCACACTTCACCTGTTCAAGCCAGAACGATGGAAAGACATAAAGGTCAAGGTCCTGTTAAAATCATTTGCCCAGGAAAAGTTTATCGCCGTGATAACGATGATGCGACACACTCCCATCAATTCCAGCAAATTGAGGGCTTGGTCATCGATGAGAACATCAGCATGAGCGACCTGAAAGGAACACTGGACGTATTTGCGAAAAAAGTATTCGGGCAAGACCGTGAAATCCGTCTTCGTCCTAGTTTCTTCCCATTTACGGAGCCTTCCGTCGAAGTGGATATTTCTTGTAAAATCTGCGGCGGTAAAGGCTGCAGCGTTTGTAAACAAACAGGCTGGATCGAAGTGCTTGGCGGCGGGATCGTTCATCCGAACGTCCTAGAAATGGCTGGCTTCGATTCCAAGAAATATTCAGGATTCGCATTTGGAATCGGCGTGGAACGGATTGCCATGTTAAAGTACGGCGTGGATGATATCCGTCATTTCTATACGAATGATGTTCGATTCTTAAAACAATTCAACCATCACGAAGCATAAATTTTTTATTTTGAAAAGGAGGACCTACCATGTTTGTGTCATATAAATGGTTACAAGATTATGTTGACCTTTCAGGCATCAATGCGACGGAGCTAGCTGACAAAATCACGAAAAGCGGCATTGAGGTTGAAGGGGTGGAAAAGAAAAGTGAAGGGCTAAAAGGGGTCGTCATCGGGCATGTCATTGAACGTGAACAGCATCCAAATGCGGATAAATTGAATAAATGCCAAGTTGATATCGGGGCCGAAAATCCCGTTCAAATCATCTGTGGAGCACCGAATGTCGATAAAGGCCAAAAAGTCGCAGTCGCTACTGTTGGCGCAGTCCTTCCAGGTAATTTCAAAATCAAGAAAGCGAAACTTCGCGGAGAGGAATCGCACGGGATGATTTGCTCGCTTCAGGAATTGGGCTTCGAATCCAAGCTCGTTTCCAAGGATTATGCTACAGGCATCTTCGTCTTCCCTAATGATGTGGAAGTAGGGAAAGATGCATTGGAGGAACTTGGTTTAAGTGATGAAGTGCTGGAACTTGGGCTGACTCCAAACCGTTCCGACGCATTGAGCATGCTTGGTGTTGCATACGAAGTGGGAGCCATTCTAGGCCGGGAAGTGAAATGGCCGGTTGTCGAGAAAGAAGAGGCAGCTGAAAAAGCAACGGATTATATCAGTGTCAAAGTTGAAGCGAAAGAAGATAACCCGATATACCTGGCTAAAATCATCAAGGATGTCAAAATCGGACCCTCACCGCTTTGGATGCAGACTAGGTTGATGTCTGCAGGTATCCGACCTCATAATAATGTGGTGGATATCACGAACTACATTTTACTTGAATACGGCCAACCGCTCCATGCCTTTGATTATGACCGCTTTGGTTCAAAGGAAATTGTCATCCGCAGAGCGAAGGATGCTGAAAAAATCGTAACATTGGATGAAGCGGAACGCACTTTGACACCTGACCATTTAGTGATCACAAATGGCAGCGAGCCAGTAGCGATAGCAGGTGTGATGGGCGGAGCAGATTCCGAAGTGAAAAATGATACGACGAACATCATTATTGAAAGTGCATATTTTGCAGGTACTGTAGTTCGTAAAGCTTCAAAGGACCATGGATTACGCAGTGAAGCTAGTGCCCGCTTTGAAAAAGGTGTCGATCCGGCCCGTGTACGTGAAGCTGGAGAACGTGCTGCACAATTGATTGCACAATATGCAGGCGGAACAGTCTTACAAGGAGCAGCAGAAGTTGATGAATTGACTATGGAACCTGCGGTCATTAGCATCACTCTTGAAAAAATCAACACACTTCTTGGAACAAGCATGACCGTATCCGTTGTGGAATCGATTTTCAAACGTCTGCAATTTGGCGTTGAACTTGACAATGAAACATTCACAATCACAGTCCCGACGCGCCGTGGTGATATTACGATTGAAGCTGATTTAGTCGAAGAGGCTGCACGTTTATTTGGATATGATAACATTCCCGCTACACTGCCGATTGGTGCTGCTACTCCAGGCCAATTGACAGACTATCAAATTAAACGGCGGAAGGCACGCCGTACACTTGAAGGCGCAGGCCTTTATCAAGCGGTGACCTATTCACTGACAAGCCAGGAAAAAGCGTCCCAATTTGCACTGGGAGCAAGAGAATCCATACGATTAGCAATGCCAATGAGTGAAGAACGGAGCCAGCTGCGTTTAAGCATCGTGCCTCAATTGCTGGAAGTCGTGAAATATAACAATGCCCGCCAAATTGATTCACTGGCACTGTATGAAATCGGTTCTGTATTCTTTAAGCGTGACGAACAAGAACTGCCTGAAGAAAAAGAACATATTGCTGGAGCAATCACAGGCCTATGGGAGTCACATCTATGGCAAGGTGAAAAGAAACCAGTGGATTTCTTTGTAGCCAAAGGCGTGATCGAAGCATTATTCGACACACTTGGATTAGCTGATCAAATCAGTTATCGCCAAGCGGAAATCAACGACATGCATCCAGGACGGACAGCGGAAGTACTATTGAATGATGAAATGATTGGCTTTATCGGCCAAGTGCACCCAACTGTCCAAAAAGACTTGGATATTAAAGAAACATACATTTTCGAACTTTCCTTAAAAGCATTGGCTGAAGCCGAAGTCGCGCCGATTGCGTACCAAACCATTCCGCGCTATCCATCAACCACACGCGATATCGCGCTCGTTGTGGATCAAGCTACGAAAGCCGGTAACATTCAGGATATTATTGAAGAAGCCGGTGGTAAACTGCTGAAAGAAGTAAGCATCTTCGACCTATACGAAGGTGAAAGAATGGAGGAAGGCAAGAAATCCATTGCCTACTCACTGAAATACTTCGACCCGGAACGTACACTGACGGACGAGGACATTACAAAAGCACATGATAAAGTGCTTGAAGCCGTTAAAGAAAAAGCCGGCGCAGAGCTAAGAGGATAAAACAAAAAAACAGCTCCCTGAAACAGGAGAGCTGTCTTTTTTGGATTTTACGAGTAAAAGGCGTAAACTCACGAGTAAATCGTGTGAATTCACGAGTAAATGGTGCGAACCCACGAGTAAATGGCGTGAATTCACGAGTAAAAGGCTCAAACCCACGAGTAAATCGTGTGAATTCACGAGTAAATGGTGCGAACCCACGAGTAAAAGGCTCAAACCCACGAGTAAATCGTAAATTTACGAGTAAATCGTGTGAATTCACGAGTAAATGGTGCGAACCCACGGGTAAATCGTAAATTCACGAGTAAAAGGCGAGAATTCACGAGTAAATGATGCGAACTCACGAGTAAAAGGCGCAAACTCACGAGTAAAACGCAAATTCACGAGTAAAATGATGCGAACTCACGAGTAAAACGCAAATTCACGAGTAAAAGGAGCGAACTCACGAGTAAATAGCGCAAACTCACGAGTAAAAGGCTCAAACCCACGAGTAAATCGTAAATTTACGAGTAAATCGTGTGAATTCACGAGTAAATGGTGCGAACTCACGAGTAAAACGCAAATTCACGAGTAAAAGGAGCGAACTCACGAGTAAATGGCGTAAACTCACGAGTAAAAGGTGCAAACTCACGAGTAAAATGGTGCGAACCCACGGGTAAATCGTAAATTCACGAGTAAATAGCGCAAATTCACGAGTAAAAGGCGAGAATTCACGAGTAAATGATGCGAACTCACGAGTAAAAGGCGCAAACTCACGAGTAAAACGCAAATTCACGAGTAAAAGGCGAGAATTCACGAGTAAATGATGCGAACCCACGGGTAAATCGTAAATTCACGAGTAAAAGGAGCGAACTCACGAGTAAATGGCGTAAACTCACGAGTAAAACGCAAATTCACGAGTAAAACGCAAATTCACGAGTAAATGATGCGAACCCATGAGTAAATAGCGCAAACTCACGAGAAAAAGGCAGCTTTTCCAAAAGATCAGCCGCTTTCTTCTATTATTTATGATATTTCTGTTGATATAGACGCTTTGCTTTTTCTGTATTGGCGAAGTGGGTTTTCGTGAATTCGTTTAATGAATCGATTCCTTTTTCATGAATCAATCTTGCGGCCGCTTCATCGACTGCAAATCCTGCTCCTTTAGGGATTTTGAATCCGGCTTTTTCACTCAGCAAGTCAAAGCGTTTCACGAAAGCATATCGGGCCAGGATGGATGCGGCTGCTACTCCAAGGTGTATGCCTTCCGCTTTTGTGCATAGATAGGTGGCTTTAGCTTGAAATAGTTCTTGCCCTTTTAGGTAGTTGAAAAATACCTCTGGTTGAGCGAATTGATCAATAAGGACCGCTTCCGCTTGCTCCGGGTGGATTTTTTGCATGAGATTCTTGATTGCTTGGTTATGGAGGAGTGCCTTCATTTTTCCTTGTGACATTCCCTTTGCCTGAAGCGTATTATATTTCGGGTTGTCGCATGTGAGCAGGCTGAATGGCACTACATCCTTAATCTGTTTGGCAATTTCGATGATCTGTGGATCTTTGAGATTTTTGGAATCCTGGACACCAAGCTCCTTTAATAGGGCTAGTTGCTCCTTTTTTGCATATACGGCTACGACGGTGATCGGGCCGAAATAGTCTCCTGTTCCGACCTCATCGGATCCAATCACAGACATGGTCCCGATATTTGCAGGCGGCGAATATCGATGGACATTGACTGATGCAGAGGATGCCGTTTTTTTCTTTGGAGCAGCAGCAGTGGTGCCATTTTGCCATTTTACCGCTTCTAGTTCGGCATTTTTACCCTGAAAAAGCACCTTTCCAGATTTATAGGCGGTCACCGTACATAGCGGCGGTTTGGCGGAAAAGACGCTCCCGGGCGGCAGCTTGGCGGCCAAGGATGAAGAATAGTGGGACTTCATCGCCTTTATTTGTTCAGGGCTGATAAGTAAAACAACATGGGACATAATGGGTAAGCTCCTAACTTCATTTTGTTTATTAGGTAATCTTCTTCTTAAAATTCGTTTTTGTTTGACAAATTATTGAAATTTTTATGCGATAAATGACGATGTACTCTCTTTCATGACGAAAAACTTCGTGATATGATAGAATTAGGATTGTTTAGATTGGGGGCATCATTTTGTCAGACGATAAACGAAATAAAACAACAGTTGATATATACGGACAACCATATACAATCGTCGGCACAGAAAGCGCAAGTCATATGCGCCTGGTCGCTTCGATGGTTGACGAAAAAATGAGAGAGATCAGGATGAAAAATCCATACTTGGATACAAGTAAGCTAGCGGTGCTAACGGCCGTGAATACCATCCACGAATATATTAAATTAAAAGATGAACTAGACCAGCTTCAACTGGAATTAAAGAGAGAGAAGGACTGAGTACATGCTTGATTTAGCAATTCTGGCCATTCTTTTAATCGGTTTATTAATCGGTTTAAAGCGTGGCTTCATTTTACAAATGGTTCATATGACAGGGTTCATAGTAGCCTTCATCGTCGCCTATGTATTTTACGGAGATCTTGCTCCCAATCTGAAATTGTGGATTCCGTTTCCAACGATGGGTGATTCCTCGACCCTTAATATGTTTTTCGATACAGTCGGGCTTGATACGGCGTATTACAATGCAATTGCCTTTGCAATCATTTTCTTTGCTGCCAAGATACTTTGGCAGATGATAGGATCCATGCTCAACTTCATTACCCATCTTCCGATATTAAAGCAGCTGAATCGCTGGGGTGGAGGGATATTGGGTTTTCTCGAAGTCTATCTTATCATGTTTATTATATTATATATAGCTGCCATGCTGCCAATGGATTCCATCCAGAAACCATTAACGGGCTCATTTCTGGCAGAATCGATCGTGAAACATACGCCGTTCCTTTCCGAGCAAGTGAAGGAACTTTGGTTTCATGATCTAAAACAATCTTAATGTCAGTATAAGTGGGCCTGCCTCCCTTTCTCAAAGTCCTGGATTCCTATACTTTGAACGGGGGAGGCCCCTTTTTATGTAGCAGCATGTAACTTCCCCCGAAAGTTCAAAATCGGACTGCTTGTACTTTACCTCCAAGAAAGGTATCTTTAAGAAAGTGAACATGAGGCACCCTACTAATTTTTTCGGCGGTGAATTAAATGACAATTAATAAAAAAGATATCATTAAATTATTAGAAAAAATTGCAATATATATGGAGTTAAAAGGAGAGAACCCGTTCAAGGTTTCAGCTTTCCGAAAGGCAGCAGGCGCCTTGGAAACGGATGACCGGAGCCTGTCGGAGATCGAAGATTTTACCGCTTTAAATGGAATCGGGAAAGGAACGGCATCCGTCATCGAAGAGTATATAAATGAGGGGAAATCGACTGTACTTGAAGAGCTTCAGGAGCAGGTGCCAAAAGGATTGATTCCGCTACTTCAGCTTCAAGGTTTGGGCGGGAAGAAAATTGCCAAGCTTCATAAAGAGCTGCATGTCGGTGATGTGAATGATCTTAAAATCGCCTGTGAAGAAGGAAGGGTCGCGGCGCTTGCCGGTTTCGGCAAAAAAACGGAAGAGAAGATCCTGTCTGCAATTGCCGAGGCGGGTTCAAGGCCCGATCGACTTCCCCTTGCCTTCATGAGGCCGATTGCGGCTGATATTGAAACGGCCCTTGCTAACATGGAATACATCATCCGTTCTTCCAGGGCCGGCAGCATCCGGCGCATGAGGGAAACGATCAAGGACCTCGATTTCATCATTTCGACAGATCATCCCGAAGAGGTTAAGAATCAACTGCTTGCAATAAAAGGGATAAAGCAGGTGATTGCGGCCGGTGATACAAAAGTATCGGTCGTGCTTGATTATGAATATGATATTTCTGTTGATTTCCGAATCGTGAAGGATAAGGAATTCATCACGACACTCCATCATTTTACAGGTTCGAAGGATCACAATGTGCGGATGCGCCAGCTTGCTAAGGAACGCGGCGAGAAAATCAGCGAATATGGAGTGGAAGTGACTGAAACCGGTGATGTATTGACGTTTGAAACGGAAGAACAATTTTATAATCACTTTGGCCTTCCTTTCATTCCGCCAGAAATACGTGAAGACGGAACGGAAGTGGAGCATTATGATGCTAATGAACCTCTCATATCTTTAGAGGCCATTAAAGGTGATCTGCATATGCATACCACATGGAGTGATGGGGCTCATACGATTGAAGAAATGATTGAAGCATGCCGTGCAAAAGGGTATCGATATATGGCCATCACCGATCATTCGCAATATCTGAAAGTGGCGAACGGCTTGACAGCGGAACGTTTACGAGAACAAAAACGGATCATCCATGAACTTAATGAAAAATACGATGACTTTACCGTTCTTTCAGGGATTGAAATGGATATACTTCCTGATGGGACACTTGATTATGACGATGAGCTGCTTGCTGAGATGGATTTAGTGATCGCATCGATTCACTCAAGCTTTTCACAGCCTCGGGAAACGATCATGGGGCGTTTAAAAACGGCTCTGAATAATCCGCATGTAGATATCATCGCCCATCCAACGGGAAGGATCATTGGCAGACGCGCCGGATATGATGTGGATATAGAGATGCTGATCGAACTGGCCCGTGAAACGAATACTGCCTTGGAATTGAATGCGAATCCGAACCGATTGGATTTGGCACCTCCCCATCTGCGCAAGGCGCAGGAAGCGGGCGTTCCTATTGTAATCAATACGGATGCCCACAGCATCGACATGCTTGAACATATGCCTGTTGGGGTCTCGTCAGCCAAAAAGGGCTGGATTAAAGATTCAACGGTTCTTAATGCAAGGGATACGGATGGATTATTGGCGTTTTTAAAGAGAAATGATTAACTATTTGCCCATAAATAAGGAGGAGCTTTAACTCCATGCATAATAAAGCTTTAAAGACATTGGAATTTCATAAAATAAAAGAACAATTAATCTCGCACGCATCCTCATCCATAGGAAAAGAAAAGGCAGAGCAATTAATGCCTTCCACGGATTTTGAAGAAGTGTCGAGATGGCAGGAAGAAACAGATGAGTCAGCCAAAATCGTCCGGTTGAAAGGTAACTTGCCATTGGGCGGAATTTTCGATATCCGTCCACATGCAAAAAGGGCACAGATTGGCGGAATGCTCTCACCGATGGAACTGATGGAACTTGCTAGTACGATTCGTGCCGGCAGGATCCTCAGCCGTTTCTTTGAAGAACTCGCAGAGCAGGAAATTGATGTTCCGCTATTAGCCGAATATATCGATTCCCTTCATCCGTTGATTGATTTGCAACAGGAAATTACGTTTGCAGTAAGCGAACATGGCGAAGTGATGGATTCTGCCAGCGACAAGCTTCGTACCCTAAGAAACCAAATTCGGACGAACGAAAGCCGTGTCAGGGAAAAACTAGAAAGCATGATCCGTTCTTCCAATGCAGCAACCATGTTATCCGATGCCATCATCACCATCCGGAATGACCGCTTTGTCATCCCGGTAAAACAGGAATACCGCAGTGTATATGGCGGGATCATTCATGATCAATCATCATCAGGGCAGACATTGTTCATTGAACCGCAAGCAATCGTTCAGCTGAATAATGTCCTGCAGGAAACCCGAATGAAAGAAACGCAGGAAATAGAACGGATATTGGTTGAACTATCGGAAAAAGTCGGTGCGTTCACCCCTGAATTGCTTCATAATGTCAAAGTGCTTGCACAAATCGATTTCCTTGTTGCCAAAGCAAAGTATGCAAAAGCGATAAAAGGATCCAAGCCGATTCTGAATAATGAGGGACGCGTGAAATTATTCAAAGCGAAACATCCGCTCATTCCGAGTGATGTTGTCGTGGCCAATGATATATTTCTTGGTGATGAATTTACGACAATCGTCATCACCGGTCCGAATACAGGAGGGAAGACGGTTACCCTGAAAACGATAGGCCTCTGTACGTTAATGGCCCAGTCCGGTCTGCAAATCCCTGCGCTGGATGGTTCCGAAACGGCTGTATTTTCCTCTGTTTATGCCGATATTGGCGATGAGCAGTCGATTGAACAAAGCTTAAGTACATTCTCTTCGCATATGGTCAACATTGTCGATATCCTTAAGCGTGTCGATTATGACAGCCTTGTTTTATTCGATGAGCTTGGAGCGGGAACAGATCCACAGGAAGGTGCCGCTTTGGCCATTTCCATTTTGGATGAAGTGTATAAGCGCGGAGCACGTGTAATTGCAACGACACATTACCCGGAATTAAAAGCGTATGGATATGATCGGGAAGGCGTCATTAATGCAAGCGTCGAATTTAATGTGGAAACCTTGAGTCCCACCTATAAACTTTTGATTGGTGTACCAGGGCGGAGTAATGCTTTTGAAATTTCCAAGCGCCTTGGTTTGGAAGAAAGCGTGATAAGCAGCGCCCGCAGTCATATTGGTGAGGATACGAATAAAGTTGAAAATATGATTGCATCCCTTGAAGACAGCCGCAAGAAGGCCGAAGAAGAGGAGCTGGAAGCCAAGAACCACCTGAAAGAGGCGGAAATTCTTCATAAAGACCTTCAAAGGCAAATTGATGAGTACCATGACGAACGGGATGCGATGGTCGAAAAGGCAGCAAAAGAGGCAGCCGCAATCGTTGAAAATGCACAAAAGGAAGCGGAAGCGATCATTGCCGATTTACGTAAACTGCGACTGGAAAAGCATGCCGATGTTAAAGAGCATGAACTGATCGATGCCAAAAAGCGGCTTGAACAAGCAGCGCCTAAAGTGAAAAAAACGTCAAATAAAACGGCTAAGCCGCTGGATAAAAGCTTGAAACCTGGAGATGAAGTCAAGGTAGTTAGCTTTGGTCAAAAAGGTCACTTGATTGAGAAGGTCTCAAATAATGAATGGCAGGTTCAGATCGGCATCATGAAGATGAAAGTGAAGGAGTCTGACCTGGAATTCATCAAGAGCACAAAAGTAAAAGAAACAAAGCCGCTCACCACGATCAAAGGCCGCGATTATCATGTTAGCGTGGAACTTGACCTCCGAGGAGAACGCTATGAAAATGCAATTTCAAGAGTGGAAAAGTACATTGATGATGCTCTTTTGGCCGGTTATTCGAGTGTTTCGATCATTCATGGTAAAGGAACGGGCGCTCTTCGTTCCGGGGTCCAGGAATACTTGAAAAATCACCGTTCTGTCAAAAGGATTCGCTTCGGGGAAGCCGGTGAAGGCGGAACTGGAGTTACGGTGGTGGAATTTAAATAAAGGAAAGCGGTCACTCGGCTATTCAGCCAAGCCGGGTGGCTAGTTACCATTCGGGAGTTGGACCATGGAGAACATGTGGGAAAATGAATATGTATACATAGCTGCTCGTTACAGTGTCGTTATTTTGTGCATGATTGTTTTTTTAGCCATTTTTGAACTTGTCACAAAGTACAAGAACTGGGAGGAAATCAAACAGGGAAACCTTTCTGTCGCATTGGCAACAGGTGGTAAAATATTTGGGATCGCCTATGTATTCCAACAGTCCATTCTCCATCAGAATTCGCTTCTTACGATGATTGGCTGGGGCGTATACGGATTTGTCCTGCTGTTGATCGGTTATTTCATTTTTGAATTTATGACTCCTGGATTTAAAATAGATGAAGAAATACAAAAAGATAATCGGGCAGTTGGATTCCTATCGATGATCATATCAATCGCATTATCTTTTGTCATCGGCGCCGGAATTTCTTAATGCCCTTCATGAGAGGGAGTAAGCTGTGGAGAAACTTGCAAAGGTATTAATAGTTTGTTGCGGTATCTTTTTTCTATTTGGAATCATTTATATGACATTCTTCAACTGAAGCGGCCATTGTGCCGCTTCTTTTATTTGAACTCTTACAAAAGATAGAATAACATGGGTCAAATAGACTTTACGGCAGAGGAGGAGGAATTTGGTGCACTCCAAATTGATACAAAAGATTGAAGAATTATCGCTGAATGCTTTACCGGCCATGCAAACGCAAATCTATGACGGGTGGGTTATCCGATTTGCGGATGGATATACGAAACGGGCGAATTCTATTACCCCCATCTATACGTCGAATGAAAATGTGAAAAAGAAAATATGGAAGTGTGAACAATTATATTTTGCCAGGAATGATAAGGCGGTGTACAAAATGACTCCACAGGCCAAGCCAATCAATTTGGATAGTGTACTGGAAGAGTCAGGATATGTCCTTGAGGGAACAACAAGTGTCCAAGTATTTAACTTGGCAGAAGCTGAATCACCGAATGATACCAATATCATAAAATATGATCATTTACATGATGAATGGTTTCACGATTTCTGCCTCCTAAGTAATATTAATGATCACGATCAAACCATCCTTAAAAAGATGTTAGGGAATATCATTCCAAAAACCTGCTATATGTTGTTGACTGATGAGGGTGGAACGGTGACAGCAGGTGGACTGGGTGTTTTGGAAGACGAATACATAGGCCTGTACAATATCATTACCCATGAAAATTTTCGAAACCAAGGCAATGGCGCAAAACTCATTCGTAATCTATTGCATTGGGGTAAAGAAAATGGAGCGGAAAATGCTTATCTACAGGTGATAGAAACGAACGCGCCTGCTCTAAGTTTGTACGGGAAACTGGGGTTTGAAGAAAAATATAAGTATTGGTACAGAATTAAAACTAAGGAGTAGCACCACTCCTTTCAGTATGATGACAAAGGAGGTTCGGAATGGTCTCATCCCGAACCATGATTTTAAAAGAGAGTTTGACCATCACTACGACACTCCTAGCGAATAACCGGCTTGTAGAAAAGACCCGCTAGACGCTTTAGCCAGGAGCTTGGGAGACAGGGATCGGATTGCTGAAGTTTTTAAAGAGAAAATTGAAGGTGAACTGGTTCCACTCTAATTTGTCTGCAGTCTGTAAGGAGTGGAACCACTCCTTTTCTTTGTTTCCCTTTAAGTGGTTCATCCAATATTCCCTATGGTTTGTACAGAATATTATTCAGTCATCTTACTCATGAATTCGGCAATTGTAAGAAAATCCCGATTGTATTATAATGATTAAGAGTATTGAGAATATTCAGAAGGAGGGGGCAAATGAGCAATAAGCCTTGGCAAGCTATTTATCCGGAACAGATACCTGCTGTTTTGTCGTATGAAGATAAACCTCTTTATTCTTTTTTGAAGGAATCAGCCGAAGAATTCCCTGATAAAGTATCGATTCATTTCCAGGGAAAAGAATTAACCTTCCGGGAAGTGCATGAATCTGCTTTAAAGTTTGCAGCCTATTTAAAAAGTATCGGTCTTCAAAAAGGTGAACGCGTTGCCGTCATGCTTCCTAACTGCCCTCAGGGTGTCATAAGCTTTTTTGGGATTTTGATGGCCGGCGGAGTCGTGGTCCAAACGAATCCAACCTATACGGAACGTGAATTAGAATATCAAATGAAAGATTCCGGAGCGAAAATCATTTTAGCGATGGATATTTTATTTCCCCGTGTTTCTGCAGTGGCATCAAGAACAGAAATAGAACATATAATTGTAACCGCTATCAAGGAATATTTGCCATTCCCAAAAAATCTTATCTATCCTTTTATTCAAAAAAAGCAATACGGCATTGTCATCAATGTGGAGCATGAAGGGAATCATCATTTATTCTCCGAAATCATGAAACGAAAGATCGCTGAAGAAGTCACTGTGCCAATCGATGTGGATAATGACCTTGCTCTTTTGCAATATACAGGTGGGACAACGGGCTTTCCCAAAGGGGTCATGCTTACCCATAAGAACTTGCTGGCAAATACGAAAATGTGCAATGCATGGCTTTATAAAAATAAGCGCGGCGAGGAAAGGATCCTTGCGATTCTGCCTTTCTTCCATGTGTACGGTATGACTACAGTTTTGGTTCTATCCGTCATGGAAGGGAACACCATGATCATCATGCCAAAATTTGATGTCAAAGCGACGCTAAAAACCATCCAAAAACAGAAACCGACGATGTTCCCAGGAGCGCCAACGATGTATATCGGCCTCTTGAACCATCCGGATATCGCCAAATATGACCTTTCTTCCATCAATGCATGTATAAGCGGTTCTGCATCATTGCCCTTAGAGGTCCAGGAGCAGTTTGAGAAAATTACCGGCGGGAAGCTTGTTGAAGGCTATGGTCTTTCGGAAACCTCACCGGTGACACATGCTAATTTCATTTGGGATCAGCCGCGTGTAAAAGGAAGCATTGGACTGCCTTGGCCAGATACAGACGCGGTGATTCTGTCCCTGGAAAACTTTGAAGAGCTTCCTCCGAATGAAATTGGAGAGATTGCCATAAAAGGACCACAGGTCATGCAAGGATATTGGAATCGTCCGGATGAAACGGAAAAAACCTTTAAAAATGGCTGGCTGCTTACAGGCGATCTGGGTTACATGGATGAACAGGGGTTCTTTTATGTCGTCGAGAGGAAAAAGGATACAATCATTGCAGGCGGTTTCAATATATATCCACGTGAGGTGGAAGAGGTGCTATACGAGCATGAGGCCATACAGGAAGTGGTTGTGGCAGGTATCCCTGACCCATATCGCGGGGAGACCGTCAAGGCCTATGTCGTACTGAAAAAAAATGCGAGGGCCACTGAAGAGGAATTGAATGAATTTGCCAGAAAGAACCTGGCTTCCTATAAGGTGCCGCGCAGCTATGAATTCAGGAATGAACTTCCCAAAACGACGATAGGAAAGATCCTGAGGAGAGTCCTAATCGAGGAAGAAAAGAAAAAAATATCAGAGGAAAGAAAAGAAGCGTAAACAAGCACCCCTATTAACGGAGCAGCGGAAGAGAGCTCCGTGTTTTGCAGAACGGCTGGACAACCTATCGATGGGGACTGTACAATGAACATAAGTGGAATGTAAGGACCCTTAGAAGTTTTGCTTGACAGTAAAGGGTCGTCATTTTATGATAGAAATATGAATGATGGTTCATTCATTTTCTGAAAGGGGACATCCAGTGAAAAGCAACAGACCTAAGTATACTCAAATTATTGATGCAGCCGTTATCGTCATTGCCCAAAACGGGTACTACCAAGCCCAAGTATCCAAAATCGCCAAGCAGGCAGGAGTAGCGGATGGAACCATATATCTTTATTTTAAAAATAAAGAAGATATCCTAATATCATTATTCCATGAAAAAATGGGCTATTTTGTGGAACAGATCGAAGAAGAGATAAAAGGAAAGACCACTGCTTCGGATAAACTGCATGTGCTCATCCAAAAACATTTTCAAAACCTTTCAGAAGACGTGAATTTAGCAATTGTCACTCAGTTGGAATTAAGACAGTCGAATAAAGAATTGCGCCTAAGAATTAATGATGTGTTAAGAGGGTATTTAAATTTAATTGATCAAATCATTATAGAAGGAAAAGAAAACGGCGAATTCCTGCCTGATTTAAATAATTTACTTGCCAGGCAGATGATTTTTGGAACGATTGACGAAACAGTGACGACCTGGGTCATGAATGAGCAAAAGTATTCGCTCCCAGACCTTGCCCCAGACGTTCACCGCCTTCTGATTGGCGGCTGCGGCCTGAAAAGTTAACGATTCTTTCGAGGATGGCCAGCCATCCTCGAAAGAATCGGTTAATTCTGCTTCCAGCCTTATCGGGAAGTGATACATATTAAATTTTCGAAAAAATTTGACTAGTATGCCTGGAGGGATTGATATGGAATATCTTAAGCTTTCTGTCGAAAATCATGTGGCTTTTATAACGATTGATCACGAACCTGCAAATGCACTTTCTTCGGCTATCATCGGAGAGCTGTCACAGGCCTTCGAACAAATTGAGAATGATGACGCCGTACGGGTTGTCCTTCTTCATGGTGAAGGAAGATTCTTCTCTGCAGGAGCAGACATTAAGGAGTTTACGGAAGTGAAAGACGGGAAAGCTTTCGAGAAGCTGACCAAGAATGGGCAATTTGTATTTGAGAAAATCGAATCTTTTGCAAAACCGGTCATTGCAGCCATCCATGGGGCGGCCCTTGGCGGAGGATTGGAGCTGGCAATGGCCTGCCACATCCGTTTGGTAACCGAAAGGGCTAAACTGGGTTTGCCTGAGCTGCAGTTGGGCTTAATCCCTGGATTTGCTGGGACCCAACGTCTTCCTCGTTATGTGGGCATGGCAAAGGCAGCTGAAATGCTGTTTACAAGTGAACCGATTTCAGGTACCCAAGCTGTACAATGCGGGTTGGCGAATCATGCCTTCACGGATGATGAACTGATTCCGAAAGCTAAGGAACTAGCCAATAAAATTGCCAAGAAAAGCCCGCTGGCTTTAAAGTCTGCCATAGAGTTATTAAATTATTCCAAGCATGATTCCTACTATAAAGGTGTGGAAAGGGAAGCCGCCCTCTTTGGCCAAGCTTTCGATACTGCTGATGCAAAAGAAGGAATCGGCGCTTTCATTGAAAAAAGGGAAGCAGTATTCAAAGGGAAATGAGAGATTTTGGTATAAATAACTATTTTTATATATCATGCAGGATTTTGATGTAATCTGTAGAATACAATACTATATATCAATAAAATTCATAATCTTCAAAACTCAAATCATTCGGGAGGTATTATCGTGAACATTTATGTACTGCTGAAAAGAACATTTGATACAGAAGAAAAAATTACGCTATCCAATGGGAAAATTAATGAGGATGGAGCGGAATTCATCATTAATCCATACGATGAGTATGCAGTTGAAGAAGCAATCCAGGTGCGTGATGCACAAGGCGGCGAAGTAACGGTTATTTCCGTCGGAACCGAAGAGGCTGAAAAGCAATTACGTACGGCGCTGGCAATGGGTGCTGACAAAGCCGTATTGATTAATATAGAAGACGACATTGAAAATGGCGACCAATTCACGACTGCAAAAATTATCGGCGAATACTTAAAAGATAAAAATGCCGATTTAATCATTGCAGGGAACGTTGCAATCGATGGCGGTTCTGGACAAGTGGGGCCACGCGTTGCCGAAATTTTAGAGATTCCTTATATTACTACCATTACTAAGCTGGACATCGCAAATGGAAATGTAAGCGTTATCCGTGATGTTGAAGGGGACTCTGAAACGATCGAAGCATCCCTTCCATTGTTGGTGACAGCTCAACAAGGGCTAAATGAACCACGTTATCCGTCATTGCCGGGAATCATGAAAGCGAAGAAAAAACCGCTTGAAGAATTGGAATTGGATGACCTGGATTTAGAAGAAGAAGATGTTGAGGCAAAAACAAAAACGATTGAAATTTACCTTCCTGCTAAAAAAGAAGCTGGAAAAGTATTGGACGGCGAAATCGGTGATCAAGTAAGCGAACTTGTTCAATTATTACGAAGCGAAGCAAAAGTGATTTAATCGAAACGGTACTTTTTCAAGATAACAAAACACAACAAAAAGATAAAATAGTGCACAGGAGGTTTTTATAAATGGCTAGAAAGTTTCTTGTATTGGGCGAAGTTCGTGACGGTTCACTGAGAAATGTATCATTTGAAGCTATCGGTGCGGCTAAACTTGCTGCAGATGGCGGGGAAATTGTAGGTGTCTTAGTTGGTGACAGTGTTCAAAAATTCGGAAATGAATTGATCCAGTATGGAGCTGACCGGGTTGTTGCAGTCGAAAATGATCAATTGAAACAATATACTTCAGATGGTTATGCGCAAAGCTTGCTTGCCGTCATCGAACAGGAAAAACCAGAAGGGATATTCTTTGGACATACGGCCCTAGGAAAAGACCTTGCACCAAAATTGGCTGGAAAGCTTGAATCAGGTTTGATCTCAGACGTTACATCCATTGAAGAAGAAGGGGGAAATATCGTTTTCACCCGCCCGATCTATTCCGGTAAGGCATTTGAAAAGAAAATTGTTACAGATGGCGTGATATTCGCGACAATCCGTCCGAACAATATCGAACCATTAGCGATAGATGAGTCCCGCTCTGGTGATGTTTCTACATTAAGTGTGGATATCAAGGATTTACGTACAATCATTAAAGATGTTGTTAGAAAAGCGAGTGAAGGGGTCGATCTTTCAGAAGCGAAAGTAATCATCGCTGGTGGCCGCGGCGTGAAAAGTGAAGATGGTTTTGAACCGTTAAAGGAACTGGCACAAGTTCTTGGCGGAGCGGTAGGAGCTTCCCGTGGAGCATGTGATGCAGATTATTGCGATTACTCTTTGCAAATCGGGCAAACGGGTAAAGTCGTAACACCTGACCTTTATATCGCCTGCGGAATTTCCGGTGCGATCCAGCATTTAGCGGGGATGTCCAACTCCAAGGTTATCGTTGCGATCAATAAAGACCCGGAAGCTAACATATTCAATGTGGCTGATTATGGAATTGTCGGAGACCTTTTCGAAGTCGTTCCGTTACTTACGGAAGAATTCAAAAAACTTAAAGTTAACGCGTAATAGAAACAATATAGATGAGGGGCAAGACATTTGGCATAAGCCGATACATGTCTTGCCCCTTTTTTGGCCTGCATATTTACTCTTTCTTTGGACATCCTACCACTGAAGCAAAATATTAGCATCGATTCGAGCAACAATGGTATACTGTCTTTAGTTATTTGAGTAAAATATGAGGAGGAAATATATATGGCAATTATAAATGCAACTGACCAAACTTTCACAACAGATACTAGCGAAGGTGTCGTTCTTGTAGATTTTTGGGCTCCATGGTGCGGACCTTGTAAAATGATCGCTCCTGTTCTTCAAGAGCTTGATACTGAAATTGGCGATACAGCAAAAATCGTAAAAGTGGATGTGGATGAAAACCAAGAAACAGCTGGAAAATTCGGTGTGATGAGCATCCCGACATTAATCGTGCTTAAAGACGGTGAAGTGGTTGATAAGGTTGTTGGTTTCCAACCTAAAGAAGCACTTGCTGAACTTATTTCAAAACACGCGTAATAGTAGGTTAGCTAAAAAAAGCTTCAAGTCTGCGGACTTGAAGCTTTTTTCGCTATCTTGATATATAATAATTGTAAAAAAGGGAGAACAGGAGGCTGAATGCATGAATCAACAAATAAAGAATAAACTTGCCCTTCTTCCCGATCAACCTGGTTGTTATTTAATGAAAGATCGTCAGGGAACGATCATCTATGTAGGCAAAGCGAAAGTGTTGAAAAATCGTGTCCGTTCTTATTTCACGGGATCGCATGACGGAAAAACATTCCGGCTCGTGAATGAAATTGAGGATTTCGAATATATCGTCACCTCTTCCAATATCGAGGCTCTTATTTTAGAGTTGAACTTAATCAAAAAACATGACCCAAAATATAATGTCATGCTAAAGGATGATAAGACGTATCCCTTCATAAAGCTGACTGCGGAACGCCACCCACGTCTAATCATTACGCGAAAAGTCAAAAAAGACAAAGGTAAATATTTCGGTCCTTATCCGAATGCATTTGCAGCTAACGAAACGAAAAAATTGCTTGACCGCATCTATCCCCTAAGAAAATGCAATACTTTACCGGATCGCGTTTGTCTCTACTATCACCTTGGCCAGTGCCTAGCCCCATGTGTTTATGATGTAGAGGAACAGGAATATAAAAAAATGGTGGATGATATCAACCGGTTCTTGAACGGAGGGCATACTGAAATAAAAAAAGAACTGACTGAAAAAATGCTGGAGGCATCAGAAGATCTCGATTTCGAGAGGGCCAAGGAGTTCCGTGACAAAATTGCCCACATCGATATTACGATGGAGAAGCAGAAAATGATGACAACGGATTTCATCGACAGGGATGTATTTGGTTTTGCCTATGATAAAGGCTGGATGTGCGTTCAGGTATTTTTTGTCAGGCAAGGTAAATTAATAGAAAGGGATGTTTCACTTTTTCCTGTCTACGATGAACCCGAACAGGAACTTCTTACATTCCTCGGTCAGTTTTACGAGATTACGAACCACTTTAAACCAAAGGAAATCTTGCTGCCTGAATCAGTGGATGCCGAAATGGCCGAAGGGCTGCTTGGTGTCAAAACGATTCACCCGAAACGGGGAGCGAAAAAAGACATGCTTAAATTGGCGAATAAAAATGCCTCCATCGCGCTTCAGGAAAAATTCTCTTTGATAGAAAGGGATGAAGAAAGAACGATCAATGCGGTGGAAAACCTAGGGAAGCAACTGGGTATCTACACTCCGCATCGAATTGAAGCTTTCGATAACTCCAACATCCAGGGAAGTGACCCAGTTTCCGCTTTAGTCGTGTTTATTGATGGAAAGCCGGAAAAAAGGGAGTACCGCAAATATAAGATCAAGACGGTCCAAGGGCCTGATGATTATGAATCGATGCGTGAAGTGGTCAGAAGAAGGTATTCAAGAGTATTGAAAGAAGGGCTGCCGCTTCCGGACTTGATCATCATAGATGGCGGAAAGGGACATGTTGAAGCGGTTCGGGATATTCTGGAAAATGAATTGGGCCTTGATATTCCACTTTCAGGCCTCATTAAGGATGAAAAGCATAGGACCTCGCAATTGATGATCGGAAATCCGCTTGAAATCGTACCTCTTGATTCGCGGAGCCAGGAATTTTACCTATTGCAAAGAATTCAGGATGAAGTGCATCGGTTCGCGATTACGTTTCATCGCCAGCTACGCGGGAAAAATGCGGTTCACTCCCAGCTTGATGATATTCCAGGAGTCGGGGAAAAGCGAAGGAAGCAATTATTAAGGCATTTTGGATCATTGAAAAAAATCAAAGAGGCGACGGCCGAGGAAATCATGGAAGCTGGCATGCCAAAAGGGGTAGCCGAGGGAATCGTTAGAAAATTACAAGAATAATCTTGCTACCGATAAATCTCTATGCTATGATTAAAAGGAATTTTTAACTAGACAACTTAAAAGTGCTGATAGAGGTGCGGAATTCAAGAGTAAAAACCTGGAGAAGTATGAGCTTCCATGAAAGGTTTTGAAAGGGGAGGACGCCGAAGGAAGACAAGACTCATACCTTGTTTTCCTGGTCCGACATTTAATAAATGGCGGATTGTCAGGGTTTATACCCTGGAGAGCTATCTCACTGTGTTTACAGTATTTAGATATGTGATCACAGCAATGAGATATTTCTCATTGCTTTTTTTATTGCCTAAAAAGGTAGAGAGGGTGCATGGGGATGGCATTAATCGTTCAAAAATTTGGCGGAACATCCGTCGGAAGCGTAGAAAAAATCAAAAATGTTGCCAATCGGGTAATCGAGGAAGCGGAGAATGGAAATGAGGTAGTCGTCGTTGTTTCAGCGATGGGGAAAACCACGGATCAATTGGTTTCCATGGCCCGGGATATTTCCGGAACCCCGAGCAAGAGGGAAATGGATATGCTGCTGACTACGGGGGAACAGGTAACGATTTCCCTGTTAACGATGGCATTGATTGAAGAAGGACATGAAGCCATTTCATATACTGGCTGGCAAGCTGGCATGCAAACGGAATCCGTTCATGGGAATGCCCGGATTTTAAACATCGATGCCACGAGGATCCAAGCTCAGCTTCAGAAGAAGAAAATAGTGGTCGTGGCCGGTTTCCAGGGGACCGATGCAAATGGGGAAATTACTACCTTAGGGCGAGGCGGTTCCGACACGACGGCTGTTGCTATCGCAGCAGCGCTGAATGCGGATAGATGCGATATTTATACGGATGTAACGGGCGTTTTCACAACGGACCCCCGCTACATAAAAGGCGCACGAAAACTCCAATCCATTTCTTATGATGAAATGCTGGAACTTGCCAATCTGGGGGCGGGCGTCCTTCATCCAAGGGCTGTCGAATATGCAAAAAATTATCAAATACCGCTTGAAGTCCGTTCAAGCATGGAGAGAGAATCAGGAACGATCATTGAGGAGGAAGCAACTATGGAAGAAAACTTAATTGTACGCGGGATTGCTTTTGAAGACAGTATTACGAGGGTCACCATATATGGTTTGCCCCAATCACTTGGTGCATTATCCACAATCTTCACAACACTTGCGAAAAACCGGATTAATGTGGACATCATCATTCAAAGCATGACTGCCGAGGATACGACCAATCTATCTTTTTCCACAAAAAGTGAAGATACGGAAGCGGCCTTGATCGTGCTGGAAAATAATAAAGAACTATTGGGATTCGATCGAGTCGAAACGGAGAGCGGATTGGCCAAAGTATCCATCGTCGGTTCTGGTATGGTATCCAATCCCGGAGTGGCTGCCGAGATGTTTGAAGTGATGGCCAATACAGGCATCCAGGTGAAGATGGTCAGCACATCTGAAATTAAAGTTTCCACTGTCGTCAATGAAAAGGAAATGGTGAAGGCGGTTGAATCTCTTCATGAAGCATTTAAACTAGGTCAGCATGCAAATGTGCTAGCATAAGTGTCTGAGTCCAATAAAAAACAGACTTCCGGTAAAAAGGGTAAGTCTGTTTTAAGGGCTCATTAGATTGGATCTCTGGGATCCCATTGGATGGTGAATATCACTTTTTTTGCGCGGCGTTTAATTTCTTCCGTAGATTCGCTGAGGAATTTTTTTTGCAGCGTAAACTGCTCGGCAAGGAAACCGGCTTCAAGTTGGAAGTGACAATCTGGGTGTAAATCCAGGCGGCGGCTGATTATTTCACCCGTCAGGGATAATTCCATCTCGTGTTTCGTATACTTCAAGATTTCCAGATTGCCCCATCCAGCGCTTTGGAAAAATTCAATCACTTCCTGATCACCATTCAATGGGAATTTTCTTGCTAATTGTTTACCTGCCCAATAGAGGATTTGATTAGAGTCTTTTCCGAGAATATCGTTCAATAGAACTTCTCTGATTAATTCGTATCCGAAAGCTGGAACCAGGAATTCTTCAGTTTGAATTTCTTCAGTTTGAATCTCTTCTTCTATCGCAGCAGCAATATTTTTTTTCATGATTTATCGCCTCTTTCTGTAAATCTATTATAAACGTATTTCTTTTGCAAATTATACTGTTTTTTATTTATTTAAATAACAATTGGAAAAAAATGAGAAATTATACCGAGATATTAATAGCTAAATTAGAAATTTGTTCAAAATATCATCTTGACAAACAAAAAATAGCTAATTTAATCCAATAAAATCTATTCTGAAAAAGAGATTTCTTGTATCCGTTTTCTTGACGCACATAGAAGTCAGGAGTAAAATGGACATGTCACATAATTGTAAAGGAAGTATAGAGGAGTTTTTTTTACTCTATACTGTATTTTCACGCGGAGATAAAAGGTAGCCACCAGATTATCTTTGCATGATTTTTCACAAATTAAGGGGGGGCACTTAGTGGCAAAGAATCGTGAGTTTGGGAATCGCAGGCTTCATTCACTTCTAGGAGTAATTCCAATCGGTCTATTCCTAATTTTTCATTTATCGGTAAACTTTATGGCAACAAAAGGAGAAGAGACTTTTAATGGGGCAGTTCATTTAATTGAGTTTACGCCCGTGAAGATTTTGGTAGAATGGGTCGTCATCTATCTACCGCTCATTTTCCATGCTGTATACGGAATTTATATTGCCTTTACAGCAAAAAACAATTTAGGCAGATTTAGTTTCTTCCGTAACTGGATGTTCATGCTGCAACGTCTAACTGGAATCATAACGTTGATTTTCCTTGTTTGGCATATATGGGCAACTAGAGTTCAAGCAGCTATGGGTGCAGAAGTTAACTTTGACATGATGGCTGAAATTTTCTCTAGTCCATTTATGATTGTGTTTTATATTGTCGGTATTGTCTCGGCAATCTTCCACTTTGCTAATGGATTATGGTCATTTGCAGTGAGCTGGGGTCTTACAGTTTCACCAAGATCGCAAAGAATCATGACTTACTTTACATTGATCGTTTTCGTTCTTCTTTCTTATATCGGAATCAGCGCAATTTTCGCTTTCGTATAAGAAGATAGAGTTCATTTATAAGAAATAGGAAAAACATAGCTTGGCTAATGGAAATAAGGGAGTGACAGAATTGGGTAAAGGTAAAATAGTTATCGTTGGTGGAGGTCTAGCTGGTTTAATGGCTACGATCAAAGCAGCAGAGCTGGGACAACAGGTTGATTTATTTTCTTTAGTGCCTGTTAAACGCTCTCACTCAGTTTGTGCCCAAGGCGGAATCAACGGGGCAGTAAATACAAAAGGTGAAGGGGATTCTCCATATATCCACTTTGATGATACAGTTTATGGCGGAGATTTCTTGGCTAACCAACCGCCGGTTAAAGCGATGTGCGAAGCAGCACCATCGATCATTCATATGTTTGACCGTATGGGTGTTATGTTCAACCGTACTCCGGAAGGTCTTCTTGATTTCCGTCGTTTCGGTGGTACTCAACATAGCCGTACAGCATTTGCTGGTGCAACAACTGGTCAGCAATTACTTTACGCATTGGACGAGCAGGTTCGCCGTTATGAAGTTGAAGGCCTTGTTACGAAATATGAAGGCTGGGAATTCCTTGGAGCTGTCATCGATGATGAGCAAACAGCACGCGGAATCGTAGCTCAAAACCTGACTTCAATGGAAATCAAATCATTCCCTGGAGACGCAGTCATCATGGCGAGCGGCGGCCCTGGAATCATTTTCGGTAAATCCACTAACTCAATGATCAATACAGGTTCAGCAGCTTCCATCGTTTATCAACAAGGTGTAAATTATGCTAATGGTGAGTTCATTCAAATTCACCCGACAGCAATCCCTGGAGATGACAAACTTCGTCTAATGAGTGAATCCGCTCGTGGTGAAGGTGGACGTATCTGGACATATAAAGACGGAAAACCTTGGTATTTCCTTGAAGAAAAATACCCTGCTTATGGTAATCTGGTACCTCGTGATATCGCGACTCGTGAAATCTTCGACGTCTGCATGAACATGAAGCTTGGCATTAATGGTGAAAACATGGTTTACCTGGATCTATCACATAAAGATCCGAAATTACTTGATATTAAACTTGGCGGAATCATTGAAATCTACGAGAAATTCATGGGTGAAGATCCTCGTAAAGTTCCAATGAAAATTTTCCCTGCCGTTCACTATTCTATGGGCGGACTTTGGGTGGATTATGACCAAATGACTAACATCAAAGGTTTATTCGCTGCAGGTGAGTGTGATTACTCACAACATGGCGGTAACCGTCTTGGTGCGAACTCACTTCTTTCTGCAATCTATGGTGGTTCAGTCGCTGGACCGAATGCCGTTAACTATATTGAAGGCCTTGATAAAACTTCAGAATCCATTCCTTCTTCATTGTATGAAGGGTACGAAAAACAAGAACAGGAGAAATGGAATGAAGTCATGTCTCTTGATGGTAACGAAAATGCATACGTCCTTCACAAAGAACTTGGTGAGTGGATGACACAGCATGTTACTGTAGTTCGTTACAATGACAAGCTGAAAGAAACGGATAACAAGATTCTTGAGCTGATGGAACGTTACAAGAAAATTAACATCAATGACACGGCTAAATGGAGTAACCAAGGAGCTGCGTTCACTAGACAGCTGCAAAACATGATGCAATTGGCTCGTGTAATCACAATTGGTGCGTTAAACCGTGACGAAAGCCGCGGAGCGCATTACAAACCTGATTTCCCAGAACGTAATGATGAGGAATTCATGAAAACTACTATGGCAACATTCAAAGGCTTGGATCAAGCACCTGAATTCCATTATGAAGATATTGATGTATCACTGATCGCACCGCGTAAACGTGACTACACTACGAAACACTAAAGAGGGGGAGCAAAAAAATGGTTGAAACTAAATCTGAGACTAAAACAGTCCGTTTTATAATCACTCGTCAAGATACACCGGATTCAGCTCCTTATGATGAGGAATTCGAATTAGCGTATCGCCCGAATATGAACGTAATTTCCGCTCTAATGGAAATCCGTCGTAATCCGGTAACTGTACAAGGCAAGCACACTACAGCAATCGCATGGGACATGAACTGTCTTGAAGAGGTATGTGGTGCTTGTTCAATGGTTATCAATGGTAAACCAAGACAGTCATGTACAGCTCTTATCGATCAATTGGAGCAGCCGGTTCGTTTAGCTCCAATGCGTACATTCCCTGTTGTTCGTGACCTGCAAGTCGATCGCAGCCGTATGTTCGACTCATTGAAAAAGGTAAAAGCATGGATTCCAATCGATGGAACGTACAATCTTGGACCGGGACCGCGTATGCCAGAAAAGAAACGTCAATGGGCTTACGAATTATCTAAATGCATGACTTGCGGTGTTTGTTTGGAAGCTTGTCCGAACGTAAACAGCAATTCAGACTTCATGGGGCCACAACCATTATCACAAGTTCGTTTATTCAACGCACATCCAACTGGTGCAATGAACAAAGCGGAACGTTTAAATACAATCATGGGTGATGGAGGACTTGCAAACTGCGGTAACTCACAAAACTGTGTGCAGTCATGCCCTAAAGGCATTCCATTAACGACTTCGATTGCAGCGTTGAACCGTGATACGACGATCCAACAATTCCGTAACTTCTTCGGCAGCGATGAAGTTTAATAATGAACATGAAAGAACCTGTATCTTATGATATGGGTTCTTTTTTTCTCGATTGATAGCTGAGATTGATGTGTAAAATGATTTGCTTCACCCGGCAAATGCTGAATGATTCGATTAATGAAGTGAGTATGATCCATTTAAGCAGCTTACAATATAAAATACTTTTCATTATGGCTGTTTTCTTATAAAATGAGTGAATAGTCATTCATTTCAGAAAGGGTGTGCACAAGTTGGGCAGAATATCATATATCGATAATATAACGGAGTGGATCAATGATTTTTCCTTTAAACATGAGATTAAGGTCCGCTTTTCAGAAACTGATATGTTTGGGCACTTGAATAACACGATTCCTTTTACTTATTTTGAGGAAGCACGGATTGAGTATTTCCATAGCATGGGATTCATGAAGGATTGGGCCTCTGCTGAATGCGGTGAGATGCCGGTTGTTGCTAACTTACAGTGTGATTACTTGAAGCAGGTGTTTTTCAATGATCGATTGACGATCCATGTGAAAGCTGACCATATCGGAAATTCTTCAGTGGATATACATTATATGGGGACCAAACAAGATGGTTCAATTTGTCTAACGGGCAGGGGGACGATTGTACAAGTCTCCAAGGCCACGGGAAAGCCGATACCTTGGACGGAAGAGATGAAGCGATCGATGTGCCATACTGTGCTGCAACATTCCTAAAAATATTTCCATTTAGACAAGTAAAAGAGTCACTCCATTGCCCCAGCCGACATACTATATCTTGACTAAATAGACACCCACTCCGGGTTTTATGCTGGTGAAGGCAAGGAGGGTAACATTACTTGAAGGAGAACGAATTCACTCATAAGCCACTACTCACCAAAAGAGAAAAAGAAGTATTTGAGTTACTAGTACAAGACAAAACAACAAAAGAAATCGCAGGTGAATTGTTTATTAGCGAAAAAACAGTTCGAAACCATATTTCGAATGCGATGCAGAAGCTTGGAGTTAAAGGACGTTCGCAGGCAGTCATAGAACTCCTTCGTATGGGAGAACTTAAGCTTTGATGTGTTAACTTTTAATACGTAAGCCTTATAAATATTTTCTCTCCCGTTCATTGGCAGCATATAAGGAAGGGCAAAACAATCTGGTTGTTTTGACTTCTTTGGATGCTGCTTATTTTTTTGAAGGGGTTTTCAATATGATTCCAGGTAATCAATCTTGAAAATCATTTCACTTTCATCCAAAATGGTAGTATGATAAGTTTCATGAAGTGGGGAGCTGTGTATATGGATGAAGAGAAGCAGGCGGCATATGTAGCCGATATCGAGAGGGAATTGCGCTATGTATCGTCATGGCTTAAGCAAAGGGGAAGAGAAATTCTCCATGATTATAAAATTACCATTCCTCAATTCGTGGCTTTGCAATGGCTTTTTGAATCAGGCGACATGACGATTGGCGAATTGTCCACGAAGATGTTTCTCGCCTTCAGTACAACGACGGATCTGATTGACCGCATGGAGAAACATCAGCTTGTCCAGCGTGTCAGGGATGAAAAGGACCGGCGTGTGGTTCGAATTCACCTTCTTGAAGAAGGTGAACGGATAATCGAAGAAGTGATTAATAAACGGCAGCAGTACTTGAGCGGCGTGTTAGTCAATTTTAACGAATCTGACATCATGTCCCTCAAAGGGATTCTAGTAAAACTACATCAAGAAATGAAAGAAAAATGAGGCGAGTTTTTTGAAACAACCGATAGGCATCATTGATTCAGGGGTAGGCGGTTTGACAGTAGCAAAAGAAGTCATGCGTCAGCTTCCAAATGAAAATATAATTTACTTAGGTGATACAGCAAGATGCCCTTATGGGCCGAGGACCAAAAAAGATGTCCAAACCTTTACATGGCAAATGACGAGGTTTTTGATGAAGAAGGAAATAAAAATGCTGATCATCGCTTGCAATACAGCGACTGCAGCTGTACTGGATGAAATCAGGGCAATACTTCCGATTCCGGTGTTGGGTGTCATCCATCCAGGGGCAAGGGCGGCATTGAAAGTTTCTGATTCCTTGCATATTGGCGTTATTGGTACGGAAGGCACGGTGAAAAGCAAAGCATATGACGAAGCGCTTGCCTCCATCAATTCCGATGTGAAAGTGGATAGTTTAGCATGCCCGAAATTTGTCCCAATCGTAGAAAGCGGGGAGTTTGAAGGCGGTATCGTCAATAGGGTCGTGGCACAAACCTTGAACCCGTTGAAGAAAACGAAGATCGATACATTGATCCTTGGCTGTACCCATTATCCGCTGCTGGGGCCTGTAATCTCTTCCTATATGGGGGATGAAGTACAAGTCATTTCCTCTGGGGAAGAAACGGCCCGTGAGGCAAGTGTCATTTTGGATTACTATAAATTAATCAATAAAAGCAAGCTCCGCCCAGTTCATCGATTTTATACAACCGGTTCCAGAGATATGTTTGGTTCTATCGCGTCGAGCTGGCTCGGCATTCATGTCAATACCATCGAAACAATTAAAATCGATCACTTATAAGACTTCCATTTGGAAGTCTTTTTTTCTTGCCTTGAACAGACGGTGTTCGTATCGATACGGTGATATGAGCCATATAACAGATTCATAAAGCCTGCTATGTCTTTTCAAGAAGTGCGAAAGGGAAGGAAGGATATGCCGAGTTTATGAACGAAGATGTAGGTTCAAGGATCTGTCTTGTCGGCGGTGCAGAAATAGTGGGTGATTTCCATCAGGGAAACGCAGGGGGAAGAAATGATTCTGTCCATCATTCCGAATACATTTGGGGATGGTAGTGGAATGCTCAATCAGAAGCTGACGAAGATGCTGCAATACGGGCAAGGTGCCAGGCTCCATATCAGAGAGAAAAATAATTGGTCTATTTTCCCCTAGGGCTCGTATAAATAGGAGTACAAACTGTCCTAGGAGTGATTTTATGTCCAATAAATCAAAAGTAACAATGGTTGTGACCATTCTGGCATCTTCTTTTTGGCTTTCGGGCTGCGGATTATTTGGCGGTGAAGAGAAAAAGGAAATCGATCCACCAAAGGATGTTTCATTAGTCGAGGATGAATCTTCATTGAAAGAAACAGAAACGAATGGTGAGGAAAAGCCAGCGGCTGATGGGGAAGAAGGCGCTGTTGAATCGAAAACGGTGAAGACGGAGTTATATTTAATTGATAAAAGCGGGTATGTGGTTCCGCAGACATTGGAACTTCCTAAATCGGAAGCTGTCGCTAAACAGGCCCTTGATTACCTTGTCAGTAATGGACCAGTCACGGATAAACTTCCAAATGGGTTCAGGGCCGTCATTCCTGCCGATACCCAAATAAGCGTGAACATTAAAGACGGAGTGGCTGTGGCGGACTTTTCGCCGGAGTTCAAGAACTATCAGAAAGAAGATGAACTTAAAATCCTTCAAGCCATTACATGGACCCTGACACAATTCGACTCGGTCGATAAAATCCAAATGAGAATCAATGGAGAAGATATTTCCGAAATGCCGGTCAATGGCACACCGATAGATGAAAACATCTCAAGGTCGTCAGGAATCAATATCGATACGAGTGACGTAGTCGACATTTCCAATACAAAAGCACTGACCGTTTATTATGTAGGCGGTGACGAGGAGTACACCTATTATGTTCCGGTGACGCGCAGGATCAGTGAAACAGTGTCTGATAATGTAACAGCAGTCATTAAGGAATTAACGAAGAGTCCTTCGGGTTCTAGCCTGCAAACAGGATTCATGAGTGATGTAGCTTTACTTGACGAGCCTAAAGTGGCAGAAGGTAAGGTAAGCCTCAATTTCAACGAAAATATCCTTGGAAGCTTTAAAGAGAAAAAGGTATCACAAGAAGTCCTTGATGCCTTGGTCCTTTCTTTAACGGAACAGAAAGGAATTGAAAGCGTTGAAGTGCAAGTGCAAGGAAGCGCAGATGTTCTTAATGAAGATGGAAAGAAATTATCCGAACCAGTGGTACGTCCAGAGAAAGTCAACACAGGAAGTTTTTAAGGAACGATATTATATTAGAAATAGCACGATGAGACAGCCTGACGCTGTCTCATATTTTTTTTGCCTCCAGAATTGAATTAGATGAAAACTAATACCCCTGCCTGGTAATTTCTCGTATCGTGAGCAAGTTTTTACATAAATAAATTTGGAATATCGAAACAAAATATAGATAACTTGGATATGGATGAAATCGAAAAAAAGGTAGAAACAAAAGTTAAGCAAGAAATATTGAAGGCATTGGAGACGGGGGGGAAAATCAATTAAGACCTATTTAACATAAGTGAAAAGGCATGCAGATACCATGCCAATAAGTGGGATAATAAAATGATTAATTCCTTTGATAAGACTTCAATAAATAACATAAAAGTTAATATCCATATTGAACATAGTGAAAATTACAAACGTTAGTTTAAAAGTTTCAGGTTATTGCAGATGAGGGAGTTGTGTTAGACTTAACTTATCTGGAAAATTCAGCGGCCGTTATTGATCATGAAAGGCAGCGCTGAATTCGTCCGTTTGGTACTGGAGAAGAAGCGGCTTTTACATATAACGAGTTACAGCAAATTCTTTCTTAGCACGAAAAAAGCTCACATGCCGATAAAATGAAAAAGGGTGAAATGAAAAATGAAGACAGTAATCATTGCAACGAAAAATAAAGGAAAAGCAAAGGAGTTCGAAAGCTTATTCTCTGCTAAAGGATATGAAGTCAAAACACTTCTTGATGTACAGGATGCTCCGGATGTTGAGGAAACAGGGACGACCTTTGAAGAAAATGCGATCCTGAAGGCAGAGGCCATTGCCCATCAGCTAGGCCGTTTTGTCATTGCTGATGATTCCGGATTGATTGTAGATGCATTAGAGGGCCGTCCAGGCGTATATTCTGCGCGCTATGCTGGAGAGTCCAAGAGTGATGCAGCAAACACGGAAAAAGTCCTCCGGGAACTGGAAGGCGTGCCAAAAGAGGATAGGACGGCGAGGTTTTATTGCGCCTTGGCACTAGCGTCACCCAACCAGGAAACGATTACGGTATCGGGAACGATGGAAGGTTTGATTACAGAACAGCCTTCAGGAGCGAATGGATTTGGTTATGATCCCATCTTTTTTGTTGAGGAACAGGGTAAAACAAACGCCGAATTGACAAAAGAGGAAAAAAACAAAATCAGCCACCGTGCCAATGCATTGAGGGCTCTAGATGAAAAACTTGATCTATTTCTTAAAGGGGAAGAAGGAATGTGACGATGAAAGTGCTAATAATGAGTGACAGTCATGGCTTAACTCATGAAATCAGCATGATTGCCGACCGTCATAAACAAGAGGTTGCTGCCATGATCCATTGCGGTGATTCAGAGTTGGAAAGAAATGACCCTCACATGTCGGATTTCTTAGCCGTACGCGGGAATTGTGACTATGATTCGGGATATCCGAATGATAGGGTGGAGAGTATCGCAGGCAAGCGTTTCTTCCTTACACATGGACACCTCTATAACATAAATATGACCTTGATGAACCTATCTTATAAAAGTGAAGAGACAAGGGCGGATATTATTTGCTTTGGTCACTCCCACGCTGCAGGCTCCGAATTGATTGACGGCAAGCTCTTCATCAACCCGGGAAGCATACGTCAGCCGCGTGGACGAAAAGAGAAAACCTATGCCATTTTGGAAATGGGAAATGACCAACTTGAAATCATCTATTATGACCTTGAAGGAAAAATCGTAGAAGAACTAAGAAATACTTATCAAATGGAATGACTTCATGTATAATGAACAGGAAGCGTTTTTCCCCGCTTCCTGTTCATAAAAAAATAAAAAACTTTTTATGAAAAACCGTTGACTTTCTTTTGATATCCTACTATAATAAGAAGTGTCCTAAGGGAACAGTTAAGGTAATACATAAGTTTTACCGCAACTTATATCATAAACGTCTCAGTAGCTCAGCTGGATAGAGCAACGCCCTTCTAAGGCGTCGGTCGGGAGTTCGAATCTCTCCTGGGACACTAAGTAAAAAAAGCCAAAACCTTTTAAGGTTTTGGCTTTTTTTACTTTTGGCTTAAGTCAATGAGGGTCATTTCAATTAGCTATCCTTTTTTCATAAGACGACAAGAAGTTTTTTATTTTTATCGCAGGTGGATGACCTTTTATGTCGAACTTGTTATAAATAAGGAGATGTTTAAATGAATAAAGATAGATTATTCAAGTTCATTCAAACTTCCACTCGGGGCAATTTCTTCTCAGTCGAAATAACCGAAGATGGAACAGAAGTGGTCCAATTAGCCAAGGAGTTAGAAAAAGAAGGAAGAATCAAGTTGAGGGAATGCACGCAAAAAGAACAGGGTGTTTATCTGGAAGGAATACTTAAGTTTGTGCCTAGCTAATACTTAATGAGCTCCAACGAAGAACTAATATTAGGAATTTCATATGCTCCACAAACTCAGGCATCCATGATTGGATGCCTGAGTTTGTATCTAAATTTTAAAGTAAAGTTGATTGGAGCGGGTGTGTGAGACCCCACAGGCGCAAAGGGCGCCAAGGAGGCTTCCGGACCGCCCGCGGAAAGCGAGTGCTTAGAGTGGAAGCAACGTTCGAATTTTACAAAAATCAATGATTATCGAGTTTATCTACAAATTCTGGTATCCATGATCGGATGCCTTTTTTCTATATCAAATTCTATTTAATGTTTGGAGATTTTTTTTAATGATTTCACGGTTTTTGATTATTGCTGTATTCAATTCTTCGACGGGTGAACTTTTATCATCTTCTAAACTAAGCTGCATCCCACTTGATTGGTTTTGTATAAGTAATTCAATCGTATCGCGTAATTCTGGTAGTGATACCATGAATTGTTCGGATAAATGTTGTAATGCCTTGTGTAAATCGGTGTTATGGATTGATGGAACAATCGCATCGTTTTCATTTTTCAATAATATATCCTCCTCTAAAGCTTATTCACGCTTATATAGCATATTATTGGGGGAATTTCGCTTATTATTCCATATATTATATCGGCATAGTACCATGGGAATCTACTAATGGATGGTGTCTTCGGCTGCCGGCTGTGCGTTATGAAGCCCCTCTGGCTATCAAGCGCATCTTTGGATGATTTGCTGGAATTAAATTAGAAAAAACATTGACATAATGCAAACGAATTAATATTATGTTTATTATATTATAAACTTTATAGGGAAGTGTTTGTTTTATGAAGGACGCTGAAATGTTTTGGAACGCCTCTCAGGATGAGCTTAAACAAGGGTATATAGAAGGGGAGAACCAATTTGTTTGTTTGCTGTGCGGAAATGCAGTTGAAAAGGGGGTCGTATATCCGAAAGATGGGGTTCTTTATGAAGCAAAGAGGTATATGCGAATTCATATTGAACATGCACACAGCTCCGTTTTTGAATATTTGATTAATCTGGATAAAAAACTTACAGGTCTCACGGACCATCAAAACCGCCTTCTTCGTCTATTTTACCAAGGGAAGAATGATGCTGAAGTTCAGGAGGAAATGGGGATTGGCAGTCCGTCCACCATTCGGAATCATCGTTTTGTGTTGAAAGAGAAAGAGCGTCAGGCTAAGTTGTTTTTAGCCCTGATGGAACTTTTGAAAGATAAAGATGAACATGCCCCGGCATTTATCCCGCTTCATCAAAAAGCGACGATGGTTGATGATCGTTATAACGTTACCGAGGATGAAAAGGTGACTGTACTGAAAAAATACTTCCCTAAAGGCAGTCAGGATGCATTAAAGTCTTTCCCGCCGAAGGAAAAACAAAGGCTGATCATTCTCCAAGAAATTATGAATCGTTTTGAAAATGAACGGAAATACGAAGAAAAAGAAATCAATCAAATATTGGGTACCGTTTATCATGATCATGTTCTTTTGAGAAGATATTTAATAGAATATGGATTCTTGGATAGAAAGCCTGATGGGAGCCAATATTGGCTGAAGAAATGATGACTGGAGGCAAGAAAGATGGATCGTAAAAAAGAATTGAAGCAATTATATAAAGAAACGAAAGTTGAAGCAGGTGTGTACCAAATCAGAAATACGGTAAATAATAAAGTTTTTATCGGAAGCACCAGGAATTTAAAGACGTTGAAGGGAAAGCAATTTGAATTGGAAGTCGGAACGAACACCAATAAAGTGCTGCAAGGTGAGTGGAACCAATATGGGAAAGATGCTTTTTCTTTTGAGGTACTGGAAGTATTGAAGCCGAAAGATACAGGATTTTTTGATGTTAAACGGGAATTGAAAAAACTTGAAGAAATGTGGATGGAAAAAATACAGCCATACGAAGAACGGGGATACAATAGAAAAAAATCCACTGACTTGTAAATGGCCTTTAAAACAAGGAGTCGTTTGTGGCTCTTTTTTTGTGGGAAAATAATCAGGGGGTTCTCACTTGTTGTAAGTTTTTAAATGGTTTAAGCTAATAATGAGGGTCCTGTTTATGAAATAGGGGGAAACCCGTGGAGGACCTTCACTAATAATTAATTTTAGGAGTTGCGAATGAAAAAAATAGGATGGACCATAACGGGGATAGGAGCAATCATAGCGCTGGGGGCCTTACTTTATCCTTTGGATGTTATTGATAAAACTCTGTGTATGTATTTATTGCTCGGCGGTGCGGGGGTAATGTTTGTCGGGTCTATGTTCAGGGCCTTTTCGCTCCTGAAAAGATGACTGATTTTTAAGGTTGATTAAAATCTGCGATTAAGGTGATGACATGGAGAAAGATCAATTGAAATATGCCCAGCAGCATCTGGCTAATGAACGTACCTTCTTAGCGTGGATAAGAACGGTGATTGCGATAGTGGGGGTTGGTTTTCTTGCGACAAGCCTGCATTTTACGATTGGTGTGCATCGGGATGCCCGGATTGACTTGATCAGTATCGTGCTTGGGATGTTTGCGTGTGCATTGGGCCTTGTGATTACAGTTCTGGCGACATTCGGTTATCTTCAGAAGAAGAGGCAAATCAATGAAGGGACGTTCCGGCCTTCAAGTGCGCACGTAATTCTAATCGCTGTATTTATGGTCATATTGTTATCGATGATCATTTTATATTTTATGTTCATAAAAGTTTAAAACTGTCCTAAAAATAGGGCAGTTTTTTTCAGTTTCTACTATTATATACTTATTCTTACATTATCATGGTAAGATTTCTTCCATTAATTAAATGCAATTAAAAAACGAAAGCTTGAAAAATACTGTATTTCATTTTGGGTATGAAAGAATAATTAAAATCTTTTAAAAGCAATTTGTGCACGTCAGCCAAGGGAAAACTTAGTTTTTAGCGGAAGGGTATATCAGCTCAGCTTCAAGGCAAAGGTCGATCAAGTTTTGTCTTTTGCCATCCTAGGAAAAATATTTATCAGGCCAGCCATCATCCTTTTGTGAATAAACTTCACATGGACAATGCCAGCTTTAAAAACTCTTGAAAGTACTTTACTTTATTCAATTTCAATCCCGTTTTAAATATTTGTTTAATTTCGATTTGGTGAGATATGATAAAGAGGAACTAAAAGGAGGTCATTAACATGGTTGATATCAGAAAGGGTGAAAGTTCTTTTTTTGTCGAAGAATCTGGTGAGAAATTAGCGGAAATTACATTCTTTAAATCAGGTGATGATGAAATCACGGTCGATCATACCGTTGTTTCTGACAAGCTGCGCGGGCAAAAGGTAGGAAATGCCCTTGTTGAAAAGGTAATAGGATTCGCAAGGGAGGAAAAACTGAAGATTGTTCCGGTATGTTCGTTCGTTCAAAAACAATTTGAAAAAAATGAAGAATACGAGGATGTATTGGCTAAATGAACCAGAGGGCTGGACCAGGGGGATTCATATCACCTGTGTTCAGCCCTTTGTCATTTTTTTTGATAATCTTCACCCCTTCAATTTCCAAGAAAAAAATAGTAAACGCCTTTCCGCCTACAGTGTTGTTCGCATGTAATATAGGGGAGGTGCCAGGATGGCCATCAAATTACAAACCCTATTGAATCGCGCAAAGGAAAATATGGGAGGCGGTATGAACCCGGTCGTGAACGAGACGATACTTGAAGTGATTAAATTAGCTATGAAGCGGGGGTTTTTGTTCAAATAATGGCTGGTTATCGAAGTTTCCCAGAACAAAATGAATTATATGAACGAGTCAGAACGAATAAATCAATGCCAATCGTGACTTATGCCAGAGCGGGCCAGTCCTTGCATAACTATGGACTTGCTGTAGATTTTGTCATTATTAGTGATGACGGCAAGCGGACATTATGGACAGAGGGCGAAAAGCGGACAAGGGTGGCAGTCATAGCGAAATCCCTACGACTTGTTTGGGGAGGGGATTTTGAATTGTTCCGTGATTTTCCGCATCTTGGAATGTCAGGCTGTTTATCCACGAGAGATCTTCAAAAGGGATTGAGGCCGAATCTTGTATCAAGAGTGGCTTCAGCAAACAGTGAACGGGAAAATGGATGATCCGCTATTTGAGAATCTTGTGACTGGCATCATGTGGGTAGTGCGGCGATATTTCAGTGGAGAAGTTCGTTATCACTTTAATAATTTCAATGAGATATCTTACGCTTTTAAAAATTAAATATTGAAAAAACTTTTTTATAGAATGTGGTCATGATAGGTATGTAAGCGGATACAATAAATCTTCCAATTTAGAATTATCAAAAAATTTCAAAAAACCTGTTGACTACTACCTGAAATACACGTAAGATAATCACAAATACAAGACATCAAACATAAGCGTTTTGAAAAATATGAATAATGCGAAAAGCATTGAAGAGGATAAGTAGTCTTTTAAAAAGGCAGTCACAGAGAGCCGGGTAGCTGAGAGCCGGTATTGTCCCGAAAGATGAACTCACCTTGGAGTTTCAGCTTGAACGTCAGACTAGTAGGGCTGAACGGGTGCGTACCAGTACCCGTTACCAAAACAGAGAATAGTGTAGGCTATTCAAAGTGCGCATGGAGTTTCATGCGAAAAAGGGTGGTACCGTGGAGTGGCTCATCAAGCCTTTTCACCCCTTTAACTTGCCGAGTGCAAGTACATTTGGGGTGAAAAGGCTTTTTTGTATGCATAAAAAGCTGAAAATTCTGAATCTTAGGAAATATTCAATAGAAAAGCGAAGGAGGTTTTTTACGAAATGACACAAAAGTCAGTTGTTGCTGATCGGAAAAGTGGAAAGACACATTATAGTGGTGCCGAATTTCTGCTGAATGCATTGAAAAAGGAAAATGTTGAAGTCATCTTTGGTTATCCGGGAGGTTCTGTATTGCCGATTTATGACAAGCTTTACAGTTCAGAACTTTTTCATATTTTGACAAGGCACGAGCAAGGTGCGATACATGCAGCGGAAGGATACGCCAGGATTACCGGGAAGCCAGGGGTGGTCATCGTCACATCCGGTCCAGGGGCAACGAACATTGTCACCGGTTTGGCCGATGCAATGATTGACTCTTTACCGCTTGTGGTAATTTCGGGTCAGGTAGCTACCAGTGTAATTGGCTCAGATGCATTCCAGGAAGCTGATGTACTGGGGATTACTACCCCGATCACAAAACATAACTACCAGGTAAGGCGGCCGGAAGACCTTCCGCGCATTATAAAAGAAGCTTTTTATATCGCTTCCAGCGGCCGTCCCGGTCCAGTATTAATCGATATACCTAAGGATATGGCCATTATAGAAGGTGTATCGACTGATGAGGAGCCAGAAATGAATCTCCCGGGCTATCAGCCGACGACCAAGCCGAATTACTTACAGATCAGAAAGCTTGTTGAAGCTGTAAGCGGGGCGAAAAGACCGGTCATTCTTGCAGGAGCAGGTGTCCTGCATGCAAAGGCCTCCCATCTATTAAAGGAATATGTCGAGCAGCAAGGCATTCCCGTCGTCCACACTTTATTGGGTCTTGGGGGCTTTCCGGCGGAACATCCTCTCTTTATCGGAATGGGTGGTATGCATGGCTGCTATGCAGCAAACATGGCGTTAGCGAAATGTGATCTATTAATCAATATCGGTGCCAGGTTCGATGATCGATTGACTGGGAACCTAGCGAAATTCGCACAGCATGCAACGGTGGCCCATATCGATATTGATCCAGCGGAAATCGGTAAAAATGTGCCGACAAAAATTCCGGTCGTCGGAAGTGCCAAGGAAGCGCTGGCGGAGTTGATTGTGCAAAATGGCAAGAAACCGGAAATTGATGAATGGACAACACAGCTGACTGCATGGAATGAAGAGTTCCCATTACGTTATACCGATGAAGAAGGCGTATTGAAACCTCAGCGGGTCATCCAGATGCTTCATGAAAAAACGAATGGGGAAGCCATTGTTACGACGGATGTTGGACAGCATCAAATGTGGGCAGCGCAATACTATCCATTTAACAAACCGAATTCATGGGTCACTTCCGGTGGATTGGGGACAATGGGCTTTGGCTTACCATCGGCTCTCGGAGCGCAACTGGCGAATCCGAAAGCGACGGTGCTTTCCATTTCGGGGGATGGTGGATTCCAGATGTGCCTGCAGGAACTTTCAGTCATTGCCGAAATGAATCTGCCAATCAAAATCATCATCGTCAACAACGGGGCACTAGGGATGGTAAGACAGTGGCAGGAACTATTTCATGAGAAACGTTTCTCACACAGTATTTTTCAATCGCATCCGGATTTCGTGAAATTGGCCGATGCTTATGGAATTCCGGGATACAAAGTGACGACGGAGGAAGAAGCAAGCAACTGCCTGGATGTAGCGTTAAAGACTGATGGTCCAGTGTTGATTGATTTCCGGGTAAAACAAAACGAAAATGTCTTTCCGATGGTAGCGCAAGGAAAAGGGCTTGATGAAATGGAAGGAGTTTAATCAATGAAGGGAATTCTTAGCCTCACCGTGAACAACAGGCCTGGCGTCCTGAATCGGATTACGAACCTGTTCACGAAAAGAAATTATAACATTGAAGGCATGACTGTCGGACCTTCCGAACAGGATGGCATTTCAAGGATGACCTTTGTGGTCGATGTTGATGACGAAGCTGTCATTGAACAGATCACCAAGCAATTGAATAAGCAGATCGATGTTTTGAAAGTATATGATATTACGAATCAATCGATTGTGGCGAGGGAACTTGCACTCATTAAAATATTGGTGACAACACAAACCCGAGCCGAGATTTATTCAGTCATCGAACCCTTCCGAGCTTCAGTTATTGATGTCAGTAAAGATAGCCTGACAGTTCAAATCACAGGGGAATCGGATAAAATCGAAGCCTTCATTGAACTGATCAAGCCATATGGCATCAAGGAATTGGCAAGGACAGGGACAGCCGCCATCCCGCGTGGAATGCAAATTGCACACGCTAAGAGTGCGACAATCGTATAAAACCAAAACCAAAACAAAAACAAAAACAAAAAACAATGATGAAAAGGGAGATGTAATTATTATGGCAAAAGTATATTATAACGCAGAAGCAAACGAGAATTTCTTCAACAATAAAAAGGTAGCGGTCATCGGATATGGTTCACAAGGACACGCACACGCACAAAACCTACGTGACAGCGGTGTAGATGTAATCGTTGGAATCAGGAAAGGTAAATCCTTCGATAAAGCGGTGGAAGACGGCTTTAATGTTTACACGGTGAAAGAGGCAGCTGAACAGGCAGACGTGATCATGAACCTATTACCGGATGAAACTCAGCCGAAAGTATACCAAGAAGAAATCAAACCGGTATTGCGTGCAGGCCAAGCGTTAATGTTCGCACACGGATTCAACGTCCATTTCAATCAAATCGTTCCTCCGGCAGACGTAGATGTATTATTAGTCGCTCCGAAGGGTCCGGGACATCTTGTTCGCCGTACATATGAACAAGGTGCAGGGGTGCCGGCATTATTCGCCATCTATCAAAATGTTACGGGTGAAGCAAAAGATTTGGCCCTTGCGTACGCTCGGGGAATCGGCTCTCTAAGAGCTGGCGGTTTGGAAACTACATTCCAGGAAGAAACGGAAACGGATCTATTTGGAGAGCAGGCCGTACTTTGCGGCGGATTGACTGCCCTTGTGAAAGCTGGATTCGAAACCTTGACAGAAGCTGGATACCAACCGGAAGTAGCATATTTCGAGTGTTTGCATGAACTTAAATTAATCATCGACCTTATGTATGAAGGCGGTATGGAAAACATGCGCTATTCCATTTCTGACACAGCTCAATGGGGAGATTTCGTTTCTGGACCACGCGTTGTGACGGAAACTACGAAAGAGGCAATGAAAGCGATCTTGAAAGACATCCAAGACGGTGAGTTCGCTAAAGGATGGATCTTGGAAAACCAAGCGAATCGTCCAGTCTTCAATGCGATCAATAATCGTGAAAACCAACATCAAATCGAAGTGGTTGGCCGTGAATTAAGAAAAATGATGCCATTCGTAAAACCTCAACAAAAAGAGAAAGAAGTGGTAGCCGTTGCGAAAAATTAATATATTTGAAACTACACTTCGAGATGGCGAGCAATCAGCCGGTGTAAATTTGAATTTTACCGAAAAACTTGAAATTGCTTATCAGCTTGAAAGATTGGGTGTTGATATTATCGAAGCCGGTTTTCCGGCAGCATCCAAAGGAGATTTCAACTCTGTACAGGAAATCGCGCGCAAAATCAAAAACAGCTCTGTCACAGGGCTGGCGCGTGCTGTAAAAGGAGATATCGATGCAGCTTGGGATTCATTAAGGGGCGGGGAAGAACCAAGGTTGCATACTTTCATCGCCACTTCGCCCATTCATCGTGAATATAAGTTGAAAATGTCGAAGCAGCAAGTGATTGAAAAGGCAGTTGAGATGGTCAAGTACGGGGCAGCGCGTTTTCCGATCGTACAATGGTCTGCAGAAGATGCAAGCCGTACAGAACTTGACTATTTGGCTGAAATCGTTGAAGCGGTCATTCAAGCTGGTGCCAAGGTCATTAACATCCCGGATACTGTTGGATATGCAGCGCCAATCGAGTACGGAAACATATTCAGGTACCTTCGTGAACATGTTCCTTCTATTGATAAAGTTAGTTTATCCGCACACTGCCATGACGATCTTGGAATGGCGACGGCCAATTCATTGGCTGCCATCGAAGGCGGAGCTACGCAAGTCGAAGGCACAATCAACGGAATTGGTGAACGTGCCGGAAACGTGGCGCTTGAAGAAGTGGCCATGGCACTCTACATCCGTAAAGATTTCTATCAAGCGGAAACGGGTCTTGTACTGAATGAAATAAAAAGAACCAGTGATTTGGTCAGCCGCCTTACGGGAATGCAAGTACCTGCTAATAAAGCCATTATTGGTGCCAATGCATACGCACATGAATCTGGCATACACCAGGATGGCGTGTTAAAAGAAAAAACGACATATGAAATCATTTCACCTGAACTTGTCGGGGTTTCGTCCAATTCACTAGTTTTAGGAAAGCATTCAGGACGCCATGCTTTCAAAGAAAGATTACAAGAGTTGAATTTTACGGTAACGGATGAGGAAATGAACTCATTATTCATTCAGTTCAAGGAATTGGCCGATAATAAAAAGAACATGACGGATGAAGATATCGTTGCGCTGGTGCTTGAAGAGAAAGCGACGGATATCAGTTTTTATGACATGATTTCCTTACAGATTTCCCATGGTACCCATCAGACGGCGACAGCGACGGTCACACTGAAAAAAGGCGACAATGAAGAGATTCAGGAAGCGGCTACAGGTGCAGGAAGTGTAGAAGCCTTATATAACACGCTTGAAAGATGTTTGGGCAGCGAGATCAGCTTGCTGGACTATCGAATTCAATCGGTGGGCGGCGGAATGGATGCCCTTGCTCAAGTTTTTGTGAAAATTGATTATAACGGTGTAGAAACAAGCGGCAGGGGTCTTGATCAGGACGTCCTGGAAGCATCCGCCAAAGCGTATTTGAACGCTGTGAACCGTGTGATCATCATGAAGGAACTGGAAGAAAAAGCAGTATTACAATAGGAAGGGGAGATTTCGATGAAAAGGAATATTGCGGTGCTTCAAGGAGATGGCATCGGGAAAGAAGTAACTAGAGGCGCTGTAGAAATCCTCGAAGCCGTTGCCCAAAGATATGGACACGATTTTGAATTTCAATATGGTGAGATTGGCGGCGGGGCCATCGATAACACAGGTTCACCCCTGCCGGATGAAACAGTGGAGATTTGTAAAAACAGCGACGCGGTATTATTAGGGGCCGTTGGAGGACCTAAGTGGGATGACCAGCCTGCGCACCTAAGGCCGGAACGCGGTTTGCTGAAAATCCGAAAAGATTTGAATCTTTATGCCAACATCCGTCCAATCAGCTATTATTCCAGCTTGTCGGAATCTTCTCCTCTTAAAAAGGAATTCATTGAAGATGTGGATTTCGTGATTGTCAGGGAACTGACTGGCGGCCTTTATTTCGGAAAGCCAAGTGAGCGCGTTGAAAAAGAAGGAAAAGAGGCGGTCGTGGATACACTTTTCTACCAGAAAAGCGAAATGAAGCGCATCATTGAACTTGCTTTTGCATTAGCATCGGATCGCAAGAAAAAAGTAACTTCCGTGGATAAAGCGAATGTGCTTGAATCCAGCAGGATGTGGCGTGAGACGGCTGAAGAAATTGCCAAGGACTATCCGGATGTAATCCTTGAACATATGCTTGTTGATAATGCAGCCATGCAATTGATCAAGAACCCTAAACAATTTGATATTATCGTGACGGAGAATATGTTCGGTGATATTTTAAGCGATGAAGCGTCGGTATTGACTGGCTCGCTTGGAATGCTTCCTTCCGCCTCCATATCAACAAATGGGCCTAATCTTTATGAACCGATTCATGGCTCCGCCCCGGATATCGCAGGCAAAAACCTGGCTAATCCGATTGGGACGATTTTGTCAGCGGCTTCCATGCTGCGTATATCCTTTGGTTTGGAAGATGAGGCGAAAGCCGTTGAGCAGGCGGTGGAAACGGTCCTTGAATATGGCTTAAGAACAGGCGATATCGCAAATGGCCAACCAACTATTACGTCCACATCAGAGATGATTGCAGAAATAAAAGCAAATCTTTTAGACCAGGAAGCCATTTCCAACATCATGGGAGCTTACGCATAAACTTCTTTCACGGCCTAACATTAGGCCGTGTTTTTTAAAAAAATACAGAATTGATCGAGGTGGGATAGTGATGGGAAAGTCAATAATAGAGAAAATATGGGATCGCCATATTGTAAATGAAGAGGAGAATAAACCGGATTTAATTTATATAGACCTTCAATATATTCATGAAGTGACCTCTCCGCAAGCATTTGAAGGGTTGAGATTAAAAGGACGCACAGTCAGGAGACCTGACCGTACTTTCGCGACAATGGATCATAATGTGCCAACCGTTAATCGCTATTTCATCGAGGATGATATTGCGAGGAAACAACTAGAGGCGCTTGAGCAAAACTGTAAGGAGTTCGGTATCCGCCTTGCTGATTTAGACAGTCCGGATCAAGGTATCGTTCACGTTATCGGGCCGGAATTAGGGCTTACACAGCCAGGGATGACCATTGTCTGCGGAGACAGCCATACTTCCACACATGGTGCGTTTGGCTCGATTGCGTTTGGAATCGGTACGAGTGAGGTCGAGCATGTTCTGGCCACACAAACCCTTTGGCAAACTAAACCGAAAACATTAAAGCTTGAGGTTACTGGCAAGCTTGGTCATGGTGTGATGGCGAAAGATGTCATTTTATATGTGATTTCTAAATTCGGCGTCAATTTCGGTACTGGACATATCATTGAGTATTGCGGGGAAGTTTTCCGGGATATGTCGATGGAAGAGAGAATGACGGTTTGCAATATGTCGATCGAGGGCGGGGCAAGAGCGGGGCTGGTAGCACCCGATGAAACAACGTTCTCTTATTTGAAAGGTCGTAAATATTTGCCGAAAGGAGAAGAGTTCGAGCGATGTGTGCAGGACTGGAAGTCACTTTCCAGTGATGAGGATGCTGTTTATGACCAAGAAATCACTCTTGATGGCAATTTGATTCCACCAATGGTGAGCTGGGGGACGAATCCTGGAATGGCTAGTGGCGTGGACGGTAAAGTGCCTACCTTCGCGGAAGATATCATGGATCCCAAGGAATTGAATCGGGCCATTGAGTATATGGGTCTTAAGGAAGGCATGCCAATCACGGAAATTCCCGTACAACATGTTTTCATAGGATCGTGTACCAATTCGCGCATTGAGGACTTACGGCAAGCTGCAGAAATGATTGAAGGTCAAACTGTTCAAAAAGGCGTTCGGGCGATGGTCGTTCCCGGTTCACAAAACGTCAAAAGGCAAGCGGAAGATGAAGGGTTGGATGAAATCTTCAAATCTGCAGGCTTCGAATGGCGTGAATCGGGCTGCAGTATGTGCCTGAGCATGAATCCTGACGTTGTTCCGGCCGGTGAGCATTGCGCCTCCACAAGTAATCGGAACTTCGAAGGCAGGCAAGGCGCTGGAGCAAGAACGCACCTGGTTAGTCCGGCTATGGCTGCCGCGGCCGCCATTCATGGGAAATTTGTCGATATTAGGAATTTGAAAAGAACGGAACAAGTCCATTAAGAATACGAATTAACCGGAGGTGCATAGAATGGAACCCATTACTATATATAAAGGAAGAGCGGCGGCGCTTGACCGTAAAAACGTGGATACAGACCAAATCATTCCAAAGCAATTTTTAAAACGGATTGAGCGAAGCGGATTTGGCGAATTTTTATTCTACAACTGGCGTTTTGATGAAAATGGAAAGAAACGTCCTGATTTTGAATTGAATCAGCCTCATAATCAAAACACGTCCATTTTAATAGCAGGAGAAAATTTTGGCTGCGGTTCTTCGCGTGAGCATGCCCCTTGGTCATTGAAAGACTACGGATTCGATATCATCATCGCTCCGTCTTATGCTGATATCTTTAAAAGTAATTGCATGAAAAATGGCATGGTCCCCATCGCTTTAACCCAGGCTGAAGTAACCTATTTAATGGAAAGAGTGTCCGCACCTGACTATGAGTTGACGATCGACCTTCCCAATCAGACATTGAATGATGGTCAAGGGTTTGAAACAAGCTTTGAAATTCATCCATATTGGAAGGAAATGCTCATTAAAGGCTGGGATGAAATTTCGATAACGCTTCAATATGATAAAGAGATTTCTGCCTATGAATCTCAAAAAAAGGCTGTTTCGAGTATTTAATAGAAGAAGGTCATATCCCGTTCTCCTTTCTTAATTTGAAAGGATGCGGGATTTTTTTATCTGGGAAAAAAAGAAAGGTATTCATCCGCCCATATAAATTTTGTGTTTCCTGCTATTACATGCTAAACTGTTTCTCAAAAAGCGAACGGTGAGGCGGAAAATAGGATGGATAATGAGAAAAACCCAAAGAAGGCCGGAGAAACCAAGATTATCGCCTTTCCAAATCTCGGTGAAAGGTTGATTGCAAAGGGACTGGATGAGCTTGGAAACAGAAACTTTAAAGCGGCTGCACAGCTTTTCAGCCAAGCCAGGGAGTATGAGCCAGAGAATGATGAAGTTTGCATGGGGCTAGTGGTCTCTCTGGTCGAACTTGAGCATTACAAGGAGTCAAAAGAGTTGTGTATAGAGATGCTGAACAAAGGCATCGGTGACTATTTTCAACTGATCAATATTTATTTGATGGTACTGCTGCAATTAGGCGAGCATCAGGAAATGGTCACGACGATCGAACTGCTATTTGAAGAAAGTCAAATTCCCTTTGATAAAGAGGAACATTTCGAAAAGATGCTTCAGTTCAGTAAAAGGGCACTTGAGGATAAAAAAGAGGAGAAGGAAAGGCAAAATCAGCAGCTTTCGGAGGAATTGCAGGAGGATGAACTTTTTGAAGGGAAAACGGATAATGAAATGCTAATGGTCATTTCAAAACTCACGAATATCAATATTCGACCATTTATCCCTCAAATCGAAAAATTTCTGCAAAAAGATGAGGGACACCCTTTCTTTAAAACGATGCTCCTTAACATCCTTATCGACCAGGAATATAACGGGGAAGTGACGTTGAGGAAATTCAATCAATCGAAGTCGGTCATACCAAGTGAATTGAAAAGTTTGAAGGAGACGGACTTCTATAAGAAGTTAACCGGACTGGCCGAAGCGGAAATCAGTCAGGATAATCCGAGCTTATTTGAAATGGTCCATAGTTTGATTGAACGCCATATTTTTTTATTGTTCCCTTTAGAACCCGGACCTGAAAGCTTGCCTGCATGGGCAGCTGCCTACCATGCCTTGGCCGAAGAATACATGACCGGGGAAGTTTTCGGTAGGGACTTAGCGGACCTGTACCAGGCTGAAGAGGAAAGCATTGAAGATATTCTTTCCTATATAAAAGAAATTGAAGAAATTTCTTATCCCATTATTTAAGCTATTGCTGTTGTAACAGATTAATCCTGTGGTATAATGTAGTGGTTGTAATGTATATTCGTCTAATTTTGACGATTTCCCCAATATTTTTTGGGTATATTTGAAGGATGACTTGTTAACACTTGCAAAGCATATTCATCCAATGCTTATTATTGAAGTATATAGATTTTTTGGAGGGAAACACATGTCTGTAAAATGGGAAAAACAAGAAGGTAATCAAGGCGTACTAACAATTGAAGTTGACGCTGCAAAAGTAAACGAAGGTTTAGACGCAGCTTTCAAAAAAGTAGTGAAACAAGTAAATGTACCTGGCTTCCGTAAAGGTAAAATGCCACGTCAAATGTTCGAAAAAAAATTCGGCGTAGAATCACTTTACCAAGATGCGCTTGATATCATTCTTCCAGATGCTTATGCAAATGCTGTCGAAGAAGCTGGAATCCAGCCTGTAGATCGTCCAGAAATCGACATCGAGAAAATGGAAAAAGGCGAAAACCTGATTTTCACTGCAACTGTAACGGTTAAGCCTGAAGTTAAATTGGGAGATTACAAAGGTGTTGAAGTTGAAAAATTCAATACTGAAGTAACTGACGAAGATGTTGAAAACGAATTGAAAACTTTACAAGAGCGTCAAGCTGAGCTTGTCGTTAAAGAAGAAGGACAAGCTGCTGAAGGCGATACAGTTGTTCTTGACTTTGAAGGATTCGTTGATGGCGAAGCATTCGAAGGCGGCGCTTCAGAAAACCATTCATTGGAAATCGGTTCAAACTCTTTCATTCCAGGATTTGAAGAGCAGCTTGTCGGTCTTGAAACTGGCGCTGAAAAAGATATCGAAGTTACATTCCCTGAAGAATACCATGCTGCTGAACTTGCAGGTAAACCAGCAGTATTCAAAGTGAAAATCCACGAAATCAAAACAAAACAACTTCCTGAGCTGGATGATGAGTTCGCGAAAGATGTCGACGACGAAGTGGAAACTTTGGCTGAACTTAAAGAAAAGACAAAACATAAATTAGAGCATGACAAACAACACGAAGAAGAAAACTTCATTCAAAACACTGTAATCGGTAAAGCTGTTGAAGGCGCAGAAATGGACGTTCCTGAAGCGATGATTTCAAATGAAGTTGACCGCATGATGAATGAGTTCTCTCAACGCATTCAATCTCAAGGGCTGAATTTGGAACTTTACTACCAATTCTCAGGTCAAGACGAAGAAGCTTTAAAAGCGCAAATGAAAGAAGAAGCTGAAGGACAAGTTCGTACGAGCCTAACTCTTGAAGCAATCGCTGAAGTTGAAAAACTTGAAGCGACTGACGAAGATGTAGAAGCTGAACTTGCACAAATGGCTACTATGTACAATATGGAAGTTGACGCGATCAAACAAGCTCTTGGAAACTTAGATGGAATCAAAGGCGATCTTAAAATTAAGAAAGCAATTGACTTCTTGGTAGAAAACAGCAAAACAGTTGACGCAAAATAATTTTTATAAATAAGTAGATTTAAATATTTCCTTAAAAAAACAAGGCGCGAGTAATCGTGCCTTGTTTTATACATATTGAGAATTAGTGTAAATTTCAAATATCGGTTATTTCCTGATTGATTTTTTTTGGATTTCAGTGTAGATTAGTTCTAATACCGCATATACATATTTATACAGCAAATCCTGCTTTTAAAAATCCAAAGTTTTGGGCATACTGGTAAAGTGCAAATACATATTGATTGATTATTGTACTTATTTAACAACTCGGACGCGTGAGCATTTTTGTTACTAAACTTCCAAGAACATGATAAAATGCAAAACATGCTAGGGATTTTGGAATGCTTAAGTAGATGTGTGCCAAGTTTTTTTTCATTACGATTGGGTACCGCTATGTAATAGAGTTGGAAGAGTATTTAAAGGGGTGAACGTACATGTTTAAATTTAATGATGAAAAAGGACAGTTAAAATGTTCTTTTTGCGGTAAAACACAAGAACAAGTCCGTAAACTGGTTGCTGGTCCAGGTGTCTATATTTGTGACGAGTGTATAGAACTTTGTACGGAGATCGTCGAAGAAGAGCTGGGCACTGATGAAGAAGTAGAATTCAGAGATGTTCCTAAACCTATGGAAATCCGTGAAATTCTTGACGAATATGTGATTGGACAAGAACAGGCAAAGAAATCTTTGGCTGTCGCTGTTTACAACCATTATAAACGTATCAATTCCAATAGCAAAGTCGACGATGTGGAGCTTTCTAAAAGTAATATCGCCCTGATTGGACCGACGGGAAGCGGGAAAACCCTTCTTGCGCAAACATTGGCACGATTACTGAATGTTCCTTTTGCGATTGCTGATGCCACTTCATTGACGGAAGCTGGATATGTTGGGGAAGATGTCGAAAACATCCTTCTAAAGCTGATCCAAGCCGCTGATTATGATGTGGAAAAAGCGGAAAAAGGCATCATTTATATTGATGAAATCGATAAAGTTGCCCGTAAATCGGAAAATCCTTCTATTACACGTGACGTGTCTGGTGAAGGTGTGCAACAAGCTTTATTGAAAATTCTTGAAGGAACGGTTGCAAGCGTTCCGCCTCAAGGTGGACGTAAACATCCACATCAGGAATTCATCCAAATCGATACGACCAATATTTTGTTCATCTGCGGCGGTGCCTTTGATGGCATCGAACCGATCATCAAACGCCGTCTTGGTCAAAAAGTCATTGGCTTTGGCTCTGACGTGAAAAAGGATGATGTTGCAGAAAAAGAATTGCTTTCAAAAGTCCTTCCTGAAGACTTGCTTCGTTTCGGATTAATTCCGGAATTCATCGGTCGTCTTCCGGTAATTGCGACTCTTGAGCAATTGGATGAAGCTGCGTTGATTGAAATCCTTACAAAGCCGAAAAATGCCCTTGTTAAACAATATCAAAAGTTGCTTGAGCTTGACGATGTTGAATTGGAATTCGAACAGGAAGCGCTAAGTGAAATTGCTAAAAAGGCAATTGAACGTAAAACTGGTGCACGTGGTCTGCGATCCATCATCGAGGGAATCATTCTTGAAGTGATGTTCGACCTGCCTTCACGTGATGATGTTGCAAAATGTGTAATCACAGGCAGCACGATTTCGAAAAATGAATCTCCAAAGCTCGTCCTTAAAGACGGAACAACCATCAAAGGACAAGAAAAGAAAACATCTGCTTGATTTATAAGGAATAAAAAGACTGCCAGTTTATCTGGCAGTCTTTTTTTGTCTTTTTTTCAAATTGTTGTTATTTAGGATAAAAGCGCCAAATTTTCAACACGAATTTCTTGGATAATTTCGCCCTTCCAAAGGAGATACTAACAGAAATGACAAACTAGGAGAGTGCAGGAGGGAATACGATGAATTGGACAGGATTGGCGTTGTTTATCCAGCTGTTTTTTGGGATTATTATTGGATTGTATTTTTTGAACTTATTGAAAGGCCAGAGGACACAAAAAGTTTCCATTGACCGTGATTCACGTAAGGAGATGGACCAATTACGGAAGATGAGATCGATTTCGTTAACAGAGCCATTGGCAGAGAAAGTCAGACCAAGCACATTTAATGAAATCATCGGTCAAGAAGATGGGATTAAATCTTTAAAAGCTGCATTATGCGGGCCGAATCCCCAGCATGTGATAATTTACGGTCCTCCAGGGGTAGGGAAAACGGCAGCTGCCAGACTTGTTTTGGAAGAGGCGAAGAAAAATGGCAAGTCCCCTTTTAAGAATTCAGCTGTTTTCGTTGAATTGGACGCCACCACAGCCAGGTTCGATGAACGAGGGATTGCTGATCCGCTCATCGGTTCTGTGCACGATCCAATCTATCAAGGAGCCGGGGCGATGGGACAGGCAGGCATTCCCCAGCCAAAGCAGGGCGCAGTCAGTAATGCACATGGAGGCGTACTGTTCATAGATGAAATAGGAGAGCTTCATCCAATACAAATGAATAAACTGTTAAAGGTATTGGAGGATCGTAAGGTCTTTCTGGAAAGTGCTTATTATCAAGAGGAAAATCAAAATATTCCCACTCACATCCATGATATTTTTAAAAATGGACTGCCTGCTGACTTTCGATTGATTGGAGCCACAACTAGAACACCAAATGAAATCGCGCCTGCGATACGCTCAAGATGCATAGAAGTGTTTTTCCGTGAACTTGACCGGGAAGAAATAATCACCGTGGCTAAGAATGCCTCAGATAAAGTAGGGATCACCATCAGTGAAAAAGGCTTGCAATCGATTTCGGATTATGCCCGAAATGGCAGGGAAGCTGTCAACATGATCCAGACTCTTTCTGGAATATCGATTAATGAAAACAGGACTTTTATCAGAGAAGAAGATATAGATTGGATGGCCCATAGCAGCCAGCTGACCCAAAGAATGGACAGGAAAATAGAAGCGAATTCTAAAATAGGCCTTGTCAACGGTCTTGCAGTTTATGGTCCCAACAGCGGGGCATTGCTGGAAATCGAAGTTACGGTCATGGCCGCTTCTGATGAAAAAGGATCGATAAACATTACTGGCATCGTTGAAGAAGAAAGTATCGGCGGCGGAAGCGGCAAATCGATTCGCCGCAAGAGCATGGCAAAAGGTTCAATTGAAAATGTCATTACGGTTTTACGGTCGATGGGAGTGCCTGCCGATCAATTCGATATCCATGTGAACTTTCCGGGCGGAAGTCCAGTAGATGGCCCTTCTGCAGGAATTGCAATGGCCACAGGCATATACTCGGCCATATATAAAATCCCTGTTGATCACACAGTGGCGATGACTGGTGAAATAAGCATTCATGGCGGCGTTAAACCGATCGGCGGTGTCATTCCGAAAATCAAGGCGGCAAAACTGGCCGGGGCAAAGAAAGTAATCGTCCCAGCCGAAAACATGCAGCCACTTCTATCAGAAATCAAGGATATAGAAATCATTCCCGTTTCGAATGTGAAAGAAGTGCTGGATCAGGCACTGAAAAAAGAAATGATGTCGGAACAAATCCTCACAACCTTGGACCTATCAAAAAAAGAAAGTGTATAAAGGAGATGCCCCGGCTAAAAACAAGAACCGGGGCATTTTAAGGACCATATTGGCTTTCCAGACTAACCTGAAGTAAAAATAAACACGCATTCAGACGTGCTTTTTTATCTAATATTGGAGATAATAATAGCAGTCGAAACGTGTTAAGGTAAACGAATAGACACTTCTATATAAATAGGATAGAATTGTTAAAAGGTTGAGAACATGGGTAAATAGTTTACAACGACGATACTAATTAGATGGAGGTGTCAGGAAATGACTGATAAAGAAATCATCGTCCCCCTCCTGCCGCTTAGAGGACTGCTTGTATATCCAACGATGGTACTTCATTTAGATGTAGGCCGAGATAAATCGGTACAAGCCCTTGAGAAAGCAATGGTGGAAGACCATCTTATATTTTTGACGACACAACAAGATGTTTCGTTGGACGAACCAGCTGAAGAAGATTTATTTACAATGGGAACTTTAACAAAGGTAAAACAGATGCTGAAGCTTCCAAATGGTACAATCCGGGTGTTGGTGGAAGGATTGAACCGCGCAGAAGTCATTGAATTTTACGATTATGAGACACATTATGGTGCCAAGATTAAAATATATGAAGACAGTGATGAAAAGGATGCTGAACATCAGGCATTAATGCGCACCCTACTGGATTATTTTGAACAATACATAAAAATGTCCAAGAAAATAACCGGTGAAACGTTTTCGTCCACTTCTGATATTGAAGAGCCTGGACGTTTAGCGGATATAATCGCTTCCCATTTGCCTTTGAAATTGAAGGAGAAACAAGAAGTGCTTGAGACCATTGATATGAAAAAGCGTTTAAGCCGTGTAATCGAGATCATCAATAACGAGAAAGAAGTTCTTTTTCTCGAGAAAAAAATTGGCCAGCGTGTTAAGCGTTCGATGGAACGGACTCAGAAGGAATATTATTTACGAGAACAAATGAAAGCGATCCAAAAGGAATTGGGAGATAAAGAAGGAAAAACAGGGGAAATTGAGGTTCTCAACGAAAAGATAGAAGAAGCGGAAATGCCGGATCACATCAAAGAAACGGCACTAAAGGAATTGGACCGTTATGAAAAGGTTCCTTCCAGCTCAGCCGAAAGTTCTGTCATCCGCAATTATATCGAATGGTTGATCTCGCTTCCTTGGACCAAAGCCACCAAAGATGACTTGAATATTCATAAAGCCGAAAAAATCCTGAACCGGGACCATCATGGTTTGGAAAAGGTGAAGGAGCGGGTGCTTGAGTATCTGGCCGTCCAGCAATTGACCAATTCATTGAAGGGACCGATCCTTTGCTTGGTGGGACCGCCAGGGGTTGGGAAAACCAGCTTGGCTAAATCGATCGCTTCATCACTGAATAGGAATTTCGTCCGTATATCTTTAGGTGGGGTGCGCGATGAATCAGAAATCCGCGGACATCGCCGTACATATGTAGGGGCGATGCCAGGAAGGATCATTCAAGGCATGAAAAAAGCCGGAACGATCAATCCAGTCTTTTTGCTGGACGAAGTGGATAAGATGTCCAATGACTTTAGGGGAGATCCATCTGCAGCGATGCTGGAGGTACTCGATCCAGAGCAAAATCATAATTTCAGTGATCATTATATTGAAGAAACTTACGATCTTTCCAAAGTTATGTTCGTGGCGACGGCGAATAATTTGGGGTCGATTCCTGGCCCGCTTCGTGATCGTATGGAAATCATTTCGATTGCAGGTTATACTGAGATAGAGAAACTTCATATAGCCAAGGATCACTTGCTGCCTAGACAGCTGGAAAACCATGGTTTATTGAAGTCACAACTGCAAATCCGTGAGGAAGCTCTTACAAAAATCATCCGTTATTATACTCGGGAAGCCGGTGTTCGAAGTTTGGAGCGACAGCTTGCAGGCATCTGTCGGAAGACTGCAAAAATCATCGTGTCCGGAGATAAAAAGCGGGTCGTCATATCAGAAAAGAATGTCGAGGAGTTTTTAGGGAAAACCATGTTCCATTATGGACAGGCGGAGGTCGAGAACCAAGTCGGTGTAGCAAATGGATTAGCATACACATCGGTAGGCGGCGATACGCTGCAAATCGAGGTTTCCTTATCACCAGGTAAAGGCAAGCTGATCCTGACAGGAAAGCTTGGCGATGTAATGAAAGAGTCAGCCCAGGCCGCTTTCAGTTATGTCCGTTCAAAAACCGAGAAACTTCAGATTGATGCGAACTTCCATGAAAAATATGATATTCATATTCATGTCCCTGAAGGTGCGGTCCCAAAAGATGGCCCTTCTGCAGGCATCACGATTGCAACAGCGTTAATATCGGCCCTTACAAACAGGCCGATCAGAAAAGAGGTAGGCATGACAGGCGAAATTACATTACGCGGACGGGTTCTTCCGATCGGCGGGCTTAAAGAAAAATCTTTAGCGGCCCATCGCGCAGGACTTACGAAAATCATCATCCCGCAAAATAACGAAAAGGATATTGATGATATCCCGGAAAGTGTCCGTAAAGCATTAACATTTGTTCCAGTTTCACACGTCGATGAAGTCCTTGAGCATGCATTGGTAGGTGTGAACGAATGAAAGTGACAAGTTCAGATATTGTCATCAGTGCTGTGAAGCCTGAGCAATATCCCAATACTCCTATACCGGAATTTGCCTTGGCAGGCCGTTCCAACGTGGGAAAATCCAGTTTCATCAACAAAATGATCAATCGAAAAAACTTGGCGCGCACATCCTCTAAACCAGGTAAGACGCAGACCTTGAATTTTTATATCATAAATGAAGCACTCCATTTTGTGGATGTACCGGGTTATGGTTATGCAAAAGTATCCAAGACGGAGCGTGATGCTTGGGGAAAAATGATCGAAACGTACTTCACTTCCAGAGACCAGCTCCGCGCTGCGCTTCTGATTGTGGATTTGCGTCATCCGCCGACAAAGGATGATATCGCGATGTATGAATTCCTGAAGCATTATGACCTGCCCCGGATCGTCATTGCAACCAAAGCGGATAAGATTCCAAAAGGCAAATGGCAGAAACACTTGAAAATCACGCGCCAAACGTTAAATATGGAAAAAGAAGATGAATTGCTTCTATTCTCTGGTGAAACAGGCGAAGGCAAGGAACAAGCCTGGGGCGTCCTTAAGAAATATATGTAAAAGAAAAGGGTATTCCGCATCTGGAATACCCTTTTTTCATTTGCAAACATTGCGAATCGGCAATCTCACTTTTTTCGAACCAAAAAATAAATGCCGATTGCCATCAAGGCAAATGGCCAAAACCTTTCGATGTTCGCAGTGCTTGTTTCAACAAGCCCAAAAGACGATGTGATTTGATCATAGAATAAGAAAGTGATCGAAATGAGAAGTATTACCATCCCGTGAAACATTCCAGAATTTGTTTTACGTGCCCGGAGAATAAATCCCAGCGATATGATTAAAATAAAGATACCTATATTATCCGGCCAAATATCCAGATTCTCGACGATATGGAAGTGAGCCCCGAACCCCAGTAAGATGACGCCTGGCAGGATGGACTCATATTCATTGCCGCTATATGCCTGAATCAGGAAGGCTGCACCAACTATACATAATAAAGTGGGCCAGCTGAAAAAACCTGGAAAGATTTCGATTTGGGAATGTTCAAGAAAAAAATAGAGCCCGAAACCGATTAATACGATTCCTGGGAAAATACGCTGCGTTTTCATTTTATCCTCCTATGCAATTCGATTACTTGAAGTTTTTTGCCATTTTTGATATGGTACTTTTGTACACAATGTCGAAATATGTATGTAACTTACCAATCCCGCTTAGACACCTTTTGTAGCATTTCGGGCGTTTTGGCTGTCTTTTCATGGTAGCATACGTTTTCATAAACTGTTCATATTATTTGCGTAAAACCATTTTAGTACATGGTATAATAAATTTACATGAAAAATTTTGGGGGTGCAAAACAAAAGGATGCATATTCTAGCGGTTGGTATAAATTACAAAACTGCCCCTGTAGAAATTCGGGAAAAACTATCGTTTAACGAAGCCGAACTTGCCGAGGCAATGAAAGCTCTTAAAAATAAAAAAAGCATCTTGGAAAATATTATTATTTCAACATGTAACAGGACGGAAATCTATGCGGTCGGTGACCAGCTTCATACAAGCAGGTATTATATAAAGGAATTTCTTTCGGAATGGTTTAAAATCGATAAAGAAGAATTTTCTAAATATCTGTTCATTTATGAAGGCGATGGGGCTGTCGAGCATTTATTTTCAGTTACCTGCGGCTTGAACTCCATGATACTGGGAGAAACTCAGATTTTGGGACAAGTACGTTCAAGCTATCTGTTAGGGCAGAAGGAAGATACGATCGGTACCGTTTTTAACCATCTCTTCAAGCAAGCCCTTACCTTAGCTAAAAAAGCCCATTCAGAAACGGAGATCAATACGAACGCCGTTTCCGTCAGCTATGCGGCAGTCGAGCTTGCGAAAAAAATCTTCGGTGGCCTGAATGGCAAGAACGTCTTGATTCTTGGTGCCGGTAAGATGGGTGAGCTAGCCATTCAAAACCTGCATAGTAATGGAGCAGACAGCATTACTGTCATTAACCGTACCTTTCAGAAAGCGGTCGACTTGGCCGAAAGATTCAATGGTACAGCGAAGCAGCTTCAAGAGCTGCAATGCGCTTTAGTGGATGCTGATATCCTGATTACTTCCACTGGATCAAAAGATCTTCTTGTAACAAAGGAAATGATGTCATTCATCAATAAGCTTCGTAAAGGCCGTCCTATTTTCATGGTCGATATCGCAGTGCCGCGTGACCTTGACCCAACATTGGCCGAGCTGGAAAATGTCTTCTTGTATGACATTGACGACCTTGAAGGGATCGTGCAAGCCAATATTGAAGAACGCAAAAAAGCTGCCGAGAAAATAGAATTGATGATCGAATCAGAAATTGTGGACTTCAACCAATGGATTAATTTGCTTGGTGTGGTTCCAGTCATTTCTTCTTTACGGGAAAAATCCCTATCGATACAGAGGGAAACGATGGAAAGCATCGAAAGAAAGCTTCCGCATTTAAGTGAACGTGACAAAAAAGTTCTCAACAAGCATACGAAAAGCATCATCAACCAAATGCTGAAAGATCCGATACTTTATGCAAAAGAGCTGGCAGATGAGCCGAATGCAAAAGAGCAATTGAATAATTTCGTGAAAATCTTCCATTTAGAGGAATTGATTGAGGACCAGCTGGTTGCGGATGAAAAAGAACGGAACAGCTCCAAGTCATCCCTATTGAATCCAGTTCCTGTCCAGTAATGAGGTAGATATGGAATTACTAATGACAAGATTGCATGAAGCCACTGTTTTGTTGTATGCCATCAGTATGCTTTTATATTTTATCGATTTCCTTAATAATAACCAGAAGGCGAATAGGGTCGCCTTCTGGTTGCTTTCTATTGTTTGGGTACTGCAAACAATTTTTTTATTTCTGTATGTGTTGAAAACGGGAAGGTTCCCTGTATTGACGATTTTTGAAGGCTTATATTTTTATGCATGGGTCCTCATATCGCTATCTTTAATCATTAACCGATTGCTAAGAGTCGATTTTACGGTCTTTTTTACGAATGTATTAGGTTTCATGGTCATGGCCATCCATACCTTTGCACCTGTTCAGATAGAATCACAAGTGCTTGCACAGCGCCTGGTTTCAGAGCTATTGCTCATACATATCACTTTTGCCATCCTATCATATGGGGCATTCACGCTGTCTTTCGTTTTTTCACTTTTATACTTAATTCAATATGATTTACTGAAACGGAAGAAATGGGGAAAACGCCTGCTTCGACTCGGCGATTTAACAAAGCTCGAGCATATGTCTTATGTCCTCGCAGTAATAGGTGTCCCATTATTATTGGTCTCCCTTATCCTGGGGATTCAATGGGCTTATATAAAAGTGCCTGGGGTATCCTGGCTGGACATGAAAATCATCGGCTCATTCATTTTGCTTATCGCTTACAGTGTGTTTTTATACTTGAAAATTCGGAAACAAATGTATGGAAGGACGCTAGCCTTTCTGAATATTGGATCTTTCATGATTGTGTTAATTAACTTTTTCCTTTTCGGAAGCCTTTCAACATTCCACTTTTGGAATACATAGGAGGAAACTATGAGAAAAATAATTGTCGGTTCTAGACGGAGTAAATTAGCGATCACCCAAACGAACTGGGTTATCGATCAACTTAAAGAGCTTGGGGTCCCATACGAGTTCGAGGTGAAGGAAATTGTCACAAAGGGTGACCAAATCCTTGATGTAACACTTTCCAAGGTAGGTGGAAAGGGCTTATTCGTTAAAGAAATCGAACAAGCGATGCTTGATAAAGAAATTGATATGGCCGTACATAGTATGAAAGATATGCCTGCAGTGCTGCCTCCGGGCTTGACGATTGGCTGCATACCACCGAGGGAGGACCATCGGGATGCCTTGATTTCAAAAAATCATGAAACCCTTTCCGAACTGAAGCCGGGTTCCATCATAGGTACAAGCAGCTTGCGCCGCGGCGCGCAAATTTTGGCTAGAAGGCCGGACCTTGAAATTAAATGGATTCGCGGTAATATCGATACCCGACTGAATAAGCTGAAAACGGAAGATTATGATGCTATCATTTTAGCGGCGGCCGGACTATCAAGAATGGGATGGGAGCAAGAAATCGTAACCGAATTTTTAGATGAAGATATTTGCATTCCGGCAGTTGGACAAGGGGCACTTTCCATTGAATGCCGCGAAGACGACAAAGAGCTGCTGGCGGAACTTGCGAAGTTGACCTGTGAAAAAACAAAAAGAACGGTTGAAGCGGAACGTGCCTTTTTGGATAAAATGGAAGGCGGATGCCAGGTACCGATTGCCGGATTTGCGGTGGCAAAAGATAATGGATCCGTATCCTTGACGGCTTTGGTCGCTGCCCCGGATGGCAAGGTGATTTATAAAGAAATGGTTGAGGGAACCGATCCCGAGGCGGTTGGGCATGCTGCTGCCAAACAGATTAGCGAAATGGGCGGCAAAGAATTGATCGATCGCGTAAAAGAAGAGCTTGATCAGTAATGAATCCCTTTCAACCTCTTAAGGATTATCAGGTATTAATCACCAGAGGGAAAGGACAGGCAGATGGTTTAAAAGAGTCGATCGAAAAAAATGGCGGAACGCCGCTTCTTGTGCCATTGCTTGAGTTCACTCTTCCTGATCATTTGGAAGATGTACAACAGCGGTTAGAAGAGTTGCTTTCATATGATTGGATCATTTTGACCAGTCAAAATGGGGTGGATTTCTTCTTTAAGCTTCTTGGTAACCAGCCTTTAAAGCTTCCGAAAATAGCCGTAATCGGCTCCAAAACAGAGGCGGCCCTGAAACGACATGGATATAAGGCGGATTTCGTTCCAACTCAGTTTGTTGCCGAAGGGTTCGTGGCGGAGTTCAATGCCCTGCTTGATAAAGGGTCCCGCGTGTTGCTGGCAAAAGGAAATCTCGCAAGGGCGGTTATTGCGGAGGCAATCAATGAAGCTGGTGCATCCTGTGATGAAGTGATTATTTATCATACCGTGCTTCCTCGAAGCAGTGAAAAAAAACTGGTGCAGCTTATAAAGAACGGTGATATCGACATCATAACCTTTACGAGTTCATCGACGGTCAATCATTTTTTACAGATCATGAAACGCCATGAATTGGATACATACATAGACCGGATCATCATTGCAGCAATCGGGCCGATTGCCGCTAAAACGGCTGAAAAACATGGGCTATCCGTCAATGTCTGTCCAGATGTTTATACAACGGATGCCATGGTTGCGGAGTTAATACGCTTCATTTTGAAAAGAAGTAAATAAGGAGGAACTTTAAAATGAAAAACATTCCATTCAATCGCCACCGTCGCTTGCGTGCAAGTGCTGGCATGAGGGCTTTAGTCCGTGAAACACAATTGCATAAAGAGGATTTGATCTATCCGATCTTCGTCATCGACGGAGAAAATGTGAAAAATGAAATCAACTCCATGCCAGGTATCTATCAGCTATCCATGGATAATCTGGGTGCCGAAATGGATGAAGTCGTCAGTCTGGGTATTAAATCTGTCATTTTATTCGGTGTCCCATTTGATCATGATAAAGACGAACAGGGCACAGGGGCATTTCACCATAACGGACTTGTGCAAGAGGCAACCCGTTTTATTAAAAAACAATATCCTGATGTTATTGTCATAGCGGATACCTGCCTATGTGAGTATACAAGCCATGGCCATTGCGGGGTCGTAGAAGGGGAAAAAATCCTCAATGACGCTTCACTTGACCTTCTTGCCAAAACAGCAATCAGCCAAGCAGAGGCCGGCGCCGATATCATTGCGCCTTCCAACATGATGGACGGTTTCGTTGCGGCCATCCGTGCGGGTCTGGATGAAGCGGGTTATGAAGATATTCCGATCATGTCCTATGCGGTGAAATATGCTTCGGCTTTTTACGGACCATTCCGTGATGCCGCAAATGGCGCGCCGCAATTCGGCGACAGGAAAACTTATCAAATGGACCCCGCCAATCGCCTTGAAGCTTTCCGTGAAGCTGAATCCGATGTTGCAGAAGGTGCGGACTTCCTAATCGTGAAACCGGCCCTTTCCTATATGGACATCATCAGGGACGTTAAGAATAACTTTAATCTTCCTGTTGTTTCCTATAATGTCAGCGGTGAATATTCAATGGTTAAGGCAGCTGCCCAAAATGGCTGGATTGATGAAAAAGCGATAGTGATGGAAATGCTGACAGGCTTGAAACGCGCAGGTTCCGACTTGATCATTACGTATTTTTCAAAAGAGGTAGCACGCTGGATAAACGAAGATAATCAATGATATAAAAAATATAACCTGTAATGGAAAAGGGGATTGAATCATGCGGTCATATGAAAAATCGAAAAAAGCGTTTGCCGAAGCAAAAAATTTGATGCCAGGCGGCGTGAACAGCCCGGTGCGTGCCTTCAAATCTGTGGACATGGATCCCATTTTCATGGAGCGCGGAAAAGGCTCAAAAATGTATGATATCGATGGAAATGAATATATCGACTATGTTCTTTCATGGGGACCGCTTATCCTGGGCCACACGAATGACCGTGTCGTGGAATCATTGAAAAAGGTAGCGGAATCAGGTACAAGCTTTGGAACCTCGACACAGATTGAGAATGAACTGGCCAAGCTGGTCATTGAACGCGTGCCTTCGATTGAAATGATCCGTATGGTATCTTCAGGTACCGAAGCGACGATGAGTGCACTAAGGCTGGCACGAGGCATTACAGGCCGTGATAAAATCCTGAAATTCGAAGGCTCCTACCATGGCCATGGCGATTCCTTGCTGATCAAGGCGGGTTCCGGCGTTGCGACATTAGGTTTACCGGATAGCCCGGGAGTACCGGAAGGCATTGCAAAAAATACGATTACCGTAGCATATAATGATCTAGCTGCGACCAAATACGCATTTGAACAATTTGGCGAAGACATTGCCTGTATCATCGTAGAACCTGTTGCAGGGAACATGGGTGTGGTTCCGCCACAACCTGGTTTCCTCGAAGGCTTACGTGAAGTGACGACCCAATACGGGGCTCTATTGATCTTTGACGAAGTGATGACAGGGTTCCGTGTCGGCTATAATTGTGCACAAGGCTATTTTGACATCGTACCTGACCTGACTTGCCTTGGGAAAGTTATTGGCGGCGGCTTGCCTGTCGGAGCTTTCGGAGGCAAGCGAGAATTCATGGAACAAATTGCCCCGAGTGGGACAATCTATCAAGCGGGAACATTGTCGGGTAACCCTCTTGCCATGACGGCCGGCCTTGAAACGCTGAGCCAATTGACTCCAGAATCTTATGATGAGTTCACCCGAAAAGGGGATATGCTCGAAAAAGGTATTGGGGAAGCAGCGGAAAAATACGGAGTTCCCCATACGTTCAACCGTGCGGGTTCCATGATTGGACTTTTCTTCACGAATGAAGAAGTCGTAAACTATGATACAGCAAAAACATCCGATTTAGAGTTCTTTGCTTCTTACTATAGGGAAATGGCGAATCAAGGCATCTATTTGCCGCCGTCACAGTTTGAAGGTTTATTCCTTTCCACTGCACATAGTGATGAAGATATCGAAAAGACCATTACAGCAGCAGAACAGGCTTTTGCAAAATTAAAAAAATGATGCAAGGCTTCATGAACTAACGATTTATTGAATAATGATAAATTTGAACTGGCTACCATTTTCCAAAAACTTTTGGAGAAAGGCAGCCAGTTTTTTTGAATTCAATCAATACGTGGAAGGTCAATTAAATGTTGGAGGCCGAATTAATATGGAGCTAGGTCCAATAAAATGGCGGAAGGCCGAATTAATGGTTTCATTCAAGATTTTCATGCCGATTGTTACAATCCCGCATTATTTTTTGCCTGAAAAATTTGAATCCCTTCTTTTTAAAAGGTTCAGTAAATATAAGGTCTCGAGTGTGGCATATGAAATTAAGGAATAATCAGCTTTCTCCTTTCATAGATTGATATTGGTATAGGTACCGTTTCCTGAAGCTGAAAGGAGGAGTTGTTTTTGTCGCAAGAAAATGAATCGTATTTACGATTTTCTTTAGAGGAATCCGTTTGGTTCCAGAAGGGACAGGAAGTGGCTGAGCTATATTCCATTTCGCTTGATCCAAATGTGACGATTCAAGAAAGTGATCAATATGTTTTTATACGAGGCTCGTTGGATTTAAGCGGTGAATATAAAGACTCGCAAAATGGTGAAGAAGAGGAGTTTTCGCAGACCTTTTTGCCAAAAGCGGTTCAAAAGGTCGAGCGGCATCTCAATGGACTTAATGAGTTCACACACCGTTTTCCGGTTGACATAACGATTCCGAATAATCGGATTGCCTCATTGGATGAGGTCGATGTCTCGATTCAAAGCTTTGATTATGCCATGCCAGAGCATAACTGTTTGAAATTGCAGGCGGATCTTTTGATAACCGGAATCTATAATGATTCATATGTGGAAGAACGGTTCGATACGGAGCAGGAAGTTGGGGAAACAGAGGAACAAGAAGAAACGGATGGGGAAAATGAGTCGTATATTCCTTATGCGGCTGCAGTGCCGCCGATCCCGGACTTTCAGCCTGTTTTCCGTGATGAGGAGGAAGAAGAGTTATACGCGCCCTTTTCTGCAGAGTCAAAACGAGTTTCTGAAGCAAATGAAGAAGAAGAAGAGGAACCGATTTATTTAAGCGATCAGCATAGTGCCCCAGTTTTTGAAATTCCCGTTTCACCATATCCTGAAGAGGAGGAATGGGAAACGGAAGTGCATAGACAGGAAGAAGCTGAAGCTGTAGAGGAAGAAGCTGAAGCTGTAGAGGAAGAAGTTATTGGAGATCCGTCTGACCCAACGGAAAAGGTACCTTCCATGGAAGAGGCGAAACTGGAGGCAGAACCAAGCAGGCAGGATCCAGTGGAGAAGATTGAGATTCCTAGAGTGACATTGAAAGTAGAAGAAGAAGTTGAAGAAGAAGTAGAAGAAGAAGAAGACGTAGTAGAAGAGCCAAGTCAAGCGGTCAATCATCAAAATAGTCCTGTTTCCAGAGAAACCGAGGATGTCATACGGCAGGAGGAAGATGGCGTTGCAGCGGGTCCTATTCTAAATGAACATGTAAAGGTGGAGCAGGAAGAGGAATCCAATTCGTCCTTAAGCGATCTATTCAAAAAGAGGGAAAGGCCTGCGCCTCCGGCTAAAGAGGTTAAGAATTTCAAAGGCAGGAAACAAGCCAAGGAACGTGATGATAAAGAAACGGCCGATCATGGTGAGAAGCAGCCCTCCATCATGGATTTATTCGGGCGGAAACAGGAAGAAGAACTGGTAAGGATGAAAGTCTGCATTGTTCAGCAAGGGGAAACGCTTGATGACTTGGCTCAACGATATGATGTTACGGTTCAATCGATACTTTTCAGCAATGAATTGGAGTCGAATCAAAACGTTCATGAAGGGCAAGTCATCTATATACCGAAGGCGGTTGCATATAAGAATTGATCGGGACAGAGAGCAGAGCATATGGTCTGCTCCTGTTTTTTAGGTGAGTGGAGAATGTTTAGTTTTTTAGAGAAAGTGAGTGAGTCTCGTGAGGGAAAACGAGAATCAGCAGACTGCCAATCGGAATCGGGACATGGAAACCGTATTGAAGGAATATGCCATGTATGTTCAATATATCGAGGACTTCGGGCGTGTGAAAAAAGTATACAGTGATCGCGGTACATTTGCATTGAAATCGATGATACCGCAGAACGGAATTGATTTTATCAAAAATGTTCAAAAACTGTACCATCGCGGCTATAATCGGATCGTTCCGATTTATCAAACGATTGATCAGCGTTACGCCGTTCTTCATAATGGCCGTTTGTATTACCTGATGCCCTGGCTTAATAATGAGGGGGATGGGGAGCGCGATGAAAAACATAAGCAAATGTTCAGGGAGCTTGCTCGGATGCATACACTTTCCGTTAAGGAAATACAAGTGGATATGGAGGAAAGGGAAGCCCATTATGAGCGGACGCTTGATGCATGGAATAATGAAAAAGACTTTATGGATGAGTATATTGTCAGCTGTGAAAAAAAGTGGTATATGTCTCCATTCGAAATGACGGTTTGTTCTTTCTACACTGATATTTCACAGGCGCTGAAGTACTCGATCAAGAAGTTTGAAACCTGGTATGAAAAAACGAAGGAAAGTGAAAAGGTTCGAACCGTGGTCACGCACGGAAAGGTTTCTTTGAAGCATTTTGTTTATGATGAGCGGGGGTATGGCTACTTCATCAATTTTGAGAATTCGAATACAGCTCCGCCGCATTTCGATTTACTGCCATTTCTCGTTAAATCGGCCAGGACCTATCCTGTCCAATGCGATGACTGCGTTGACTGGCTATATAACTATTTTCGTTATTTTCCGTTGAAGGAAGAAGAGTTGCTGCTCATGCAAAGTTATCTGGCATTCCCTGGATCAGCTTTGGAATTAGTGAAGAGTTATTCCGATGGCAGGGTCCATCGTTCAGAGCTGGATAATGTTACTCAACTGCAGCGGCAATTTTGGCTTCTGAAAAATATTGAATATATGGTGATGAAAATCGAAGAGATCGAACAGCAGAAAAAGGCTGCTGCCGAGGCTGCCAAAGAAGAACAATCACCTCCAAGCTAAATATACATGATTGGATCATCTCCAGTCATGTATATTTTTTTGCTGTAGGGGAATAATTAAATCCATTCGAAATATAAAGACATGGCCAGGAAAATAAATGCGATTAGCAGGAGCATATCGAAGAAAGTCGGAAAAATCAGTGTGCGTAATCCTTGGAATACGATAAAGGGGACGATGAACTGCTGGCAGACACCGCGGAATTTCTTCATCCAAGGCGGTAAAGTATAGGGAGTATATCTTCGCTTCATATTATTACCTTCCTTTTTAGGACTTCTTATATTCTATGGGTGGGCAGTGGAAAAGGTGATAAAGCCGTCACATTTACTGTTCCTGGAGGATAAAATAAAGAAAACGACCTTGAATGTATCAAATGGGATGATTCCTGGGAAAGTAAGCGAAAAGATGATTGACTGGAGCCCCATATTTTTTGTACTATATACTATATGCATTCAATCAATTTACATATGAATATAAATCAATGCAAAGACCGGAAATAGTAAGATGATATGCACTTTTCAGAGAGGAAACCAAATTGGTGCGAGGTTTCCAGGCAGCAGCATCCGAAGTCGTCCGCGAGCAGTCTTCGTGAACCACTTAGTAGCGAAGGCCGGTGAAGAGCCGTTATCCGATTTGAGAGCCGAAAAGTGATTTTTTTCTTTTTCGGAAAAAAGGTGGCACCGCGAACAACTTCCTTCGTCCTTTTGTGATGATGGAAGTTTTTTTATGCCTAAAAAGGAGGAAATGATATGGAAGAGAACCAAATTTCTATGCCGACTAAATACGATCCGCAGATGATAGAGAAAGGCCGCTACAAATGGTGGCTTGATGGAAAGTTTTTTGAAACGACGGGTGACGATAAAAAAGAACCATATACGATTGTCATCCCGCCGCCTAACGTGACAGGTAAGCTTCATCTTGGCCACGCTTGGGATACGACGCTTCAAGATATATTGACACGCATGAAGAGGATGCAAGGCTATGACGTTTTATGGTTGCCGGGCATGGACCATGCCGGTATCGCCACTCAAGCGAAAGTAGAACAGAAACTTCGTGCGGAAGGCGTGAGCCGTTATGACCTTGGACGTGAAAAATTCGTCGAAGAGACATGGAAATGGAAAGAGGAATATGCGAGCCATATCCGTGAACAATGGTCAAAGCTTGGTCTTGGACTTGATTATACACGTGAACGCTTCACTCTTGATGAGGGGCTTTCAAAAGCTGTGCGCGAAGTGTTCGTTTCGCTTTATAACAAGGGCTTAATTTATCGCGGCGAATACATTATCAACTGGGATCCATCGACGAAAACGGCGTTATCCGATATCGAGGTTATTTATAAAGATGTGCAGGGCGCATTTTACCATATGAAATATCCGTTGGTTGACGGATCAGGTGAAATTGAAATTGCCACCACCCGTCCAGAAACGATGCTTGGTGATACTGCGGTTGCTGTACACCCTGAAGATGACCGTTATAAACACTTGATCGGCAAAATGGTCCGCTTGCCAATTACAGGCCGGGAAATCCCGATTGTCGGTGATGATTATGTCGATATGGAATTCGGTTCAGGCGCGGTCAAAATTACTCCGGCTCATGACCCGAATGATTTCGAAATCGGGAACCGTCACGATTTGGAGCGCATCCTTGTCATGCATGAAGATGGCTCGATGAATGAAAAGGCTGGTAAATATGAAGGCATGGACCGGTTTGAATGCCGTAAACAAATCGTCAAAGACCTTCAGGAAGAAGGAGTACTCTTCAAAATCGAAGATCACCTTCACTCAGTCGGCCATTCAGAGAGAAGCGGTGCCGTTGTTGAACCATATCTTTCGACGCAATGGTTCGTTAAAATGCAGCCGCTGGCTGATGCATCCGTTGAGCTTCAAAAGGGATCCGATGAGGAAAAAGTTCATTTCGTACCTGATCGTTTCGAAAAAACGTACCTGCGTTGGATGGAAAATATTCGCGATTGGTGCATTTCCCGTCAGCTTTGGTGGGGTCACCGCATTCCAGCCTGGTACCATAAAGAAACAGGTGAAGTGTATGTAGGGCACGATGAGCCTGCGGACGCTGAAAACTGGGAACAAGATACGGATGTTCTGGATACATGGTTCAGCTCGGCATTATGGCCGTTCTCGACTATGGGCTGGCCTGATAAGGACAGTGTCGATTTCCAACGTTACTATCCAACCGGGGCACTTGTGACAGGCTATGATATCATTTTCTTCTGGGTCTCGCGGATGATTTTCCAAGCTCTTGAGTTCACGGGTGAACGACCATTTGAAGATGTGCTGATCCACGGTCTCGTTCGTGACGAACAGGGGCGCAAGATGAGTAAATCGCTTGGCAATGGTGTCGATCCGATGGATGTAATCGATCAATATGGTGCCGATTCCCTGCGTTACTTCTTGTCTACTGGCAGCTCGCCAGGACAGGATCTTCGTTACAGCACGGAAAAAGTGGAAGCGGTCTGGAACTTCTCCAATAAGATTTGGAACGCATCCCGTTTTGCTTTGATGAACATGAACGGCATGACTTATGACGAAATCGATTTAAGCGGTGAGAAATCTGTAGCCGATAAATGGATCTTGACGCGCTTGAATGAAACGATTTCCAACGTAACCAGACTTGCGGACCGTTATGAGTTTGGTGAAGTGGGCCGTGTATTATACAACTTCATTTGGGATGACTTCTGTGACTGGTATATTGAAATGGCGAAGCTTCCGCTATATGGCGAAGACGAAGCAGCGAAGAAGACGACGCGCTCGATCTTGGCTTATGTACTGGATAACACGATGAGATTGTTACACCCGTTCATGCCTTTCATTACCGAAGAAATCTGGCAGAACCTTCCTCATCAAGGTGAGTCAATCACTGTTGCCGCTTGGCCGGAAGTGAATGAAGGATTGACAGATACAGCTGCAGCCGAGGAAATGAAGCTGCTTGTTGAAATCATCCGCTCCGTCCGTAATATTCGTGCTGAGGTGAACACACCGCTAAGCAAAAAAATCAATTTGATTTTAAAAGCGAAGGATGAATCAATCTTAGAGACGTTACAGAAAAACAGCAGCTATATCGAGCGTTTCTGTAATCCTGAACAATTGACGATCGGAATCGAAGTCGAAGAACCTGCTCAAGCCATGACAGCTGTCGTAACTGGCGTAGAATTGATCCTGCCGCTTACAGGACTGATCAATATCGACGAAGAAGTGAAACGTCTTGAAAAAGAACTAGACAAACTTAATAAAGAAGTTGAACGCGTACAGAAAAAATTAGGCAACGAGGGCTTCGTCAAAAAGGCGCCGGCAAGCGTCATCGAAGAAGAACGTGCCAAGGAAAAAGACTATAGCGAAAAACGCGACTCTGTCATCCACAGGATCAGCGAACTGAAACAACTGTAAAACAAAAGGATGAACCAGCTTGAAGCCGGTTCATCCTTTTTTGTGTGTAAATGCTATTCAAGAAAAATATTCATTTAGGACGATATTCTTTCTTTTATGAATGTAAGGTACTCTTGTACGATATTCATATCACTTAGTGCACTCAATGTCCGGCTGCCGACGACATCCTCGATTTCGTTCAGCATGAGGCTGCCATCTTCGGCAAATATGAAATCGATCCCGACCAGGCCAAAATCAAAAGACCTCATTACTCTTTCAACAAGGGCTATTTCAGAAGCAGTCAGCTCATATAGTGAAGCCGATCCGCCCAGTGTATAATTTGCCTTGAAACTGGATGCGGATTCCCTAAGTACAGCAGCTTTCACTTCTTTTCCAATTACAAATACGCGGATATCTTTACCGAATAATCCGGGTTTTTGGACTATCCAGTTTCCATCATTCAGTTCGGCAAGATCATCGGCATGCTCGATTAAATATACTTGTTTCCCGCCGCGGCCACTCGTTTCCTTAGCAATGAAAGGGAACTCCATGTCATCGGCACTCGGCATCCCGTAACAATATATGGTATCGGCCATTGGAATCCCCAGCGAGGACAAATATTGATGCGTCTTTGCTTTGTCATTCGCGATTTCCGATACGAAGGAGGAGTTAAAGCAAGCAATCCCCAGTTGCTCAAGTTGCCTTGTAAAAAAGGGATCGATGGTCCGGACGATAGCAAAGTCCGGCAATGAAATTGGCTGAGTCCCGTGTTCCACGTACAACTCATTGAAACGATGACCGATCCTGAGGTCTTCCCGAAGGTGAAAGTGTAAATCAAGATCAAGCTTACTTGCTTCGTCAAGCATCCAATCTATGTATCCCTTATTTTTAAAGGCATCCTCACGGTTATAAATCAACCAGCCTGCTTGTTTTTTCATCAGATGCACTTCCTTTTCCTAATTCTCTAAAGATATAATCGAACATGCTATCAGCGATGTTGATGCCTGTACATTCATAAATATTCAGTAAATGCGAATTCGAATTCACTTCGCACAAAAGCGGACCTTCTTCACCGAACAACAAATCGACACCAGCGAAGTCGGCACCCAGAATTTGCGCACATCGGATGGCAAGTTGTGCTTCTTCACTGGTGGGTGAATAGGGTGAAGCCTGTCCCCCGGCAGTCATATTAGCTCGGAAGTCTTGATCCGAATGGCGTTGCATCGCTGCTATGACTTGATTGCCCACGACATTCACGCGAATATCCCGGCCTTTACTGTGCTCGATGAATTCCTGGAGTATAAATGGTTTGTGGCCAAGATTACGGATCGTCTTTAGTAACTCATCCTCTGTTTCGATCAAATATACTTGTTCGCCAAAAGAACCGTATGCTTCCTTAACGATAAGTGGATACCCAATTTCATTGCCGATTTGTATGAAAGCATCCATATTGACCCTTTCAATCCCTTCGTACGTAAAAGGGGGAAATATAGTTTTCGGCATCGGTATGCCATGGCCGGTCAATGCTTGATGTGTTTTTGCTTTGCTGTCGCAAATATCGATCGCTTTACTGCTGTTATATACGGGGATGCCGAGCAATTCCAAATGGCGGGCCAAATGAATGTCTTTATCCATGAACAGGACAAAATCAGGCAGCTTATCGAATGCCCCTTTAAGCAGTGGCACTCCTTTCTTGATTACGGGAATGAGGTCTGAATTGCGGATAAGGGTTGCCATGATATCTTTCCTTTCAGCCGCCTCTTTAATGAACAAAGCCAAACTGGAAAACTTATCATGCTGTAAATAGCCGTTAACGACAATCCAACAGTGGAAATCTGAAGGTTTCATAGTAAAACACTACCTTTCATCTAGGTTAATCGTTCATATATTGATAAAATAATCTTAACGCATAAGAGCGGTATAAAGAAAGAGGAGGCTCAACGATAATGGTTACAACCATGGAAGAAATCAATCATTTTTTTGAACGGCGCCAAGTTCAATTGGGCATGAATTTTGGTCTATCACGGATGGAAGCATTGTTAACTGAATTAGGTGACCCGCACAAGGCGCTAAAGTATATTCACATTGCAGGATCCAACGGGAAAGGATCAACACTGCAATATATTAAAGAAATCCTGCTTGCCCAAGGCATTCGTGTCGCTTCGTTCACTTCTCCTTATTTAATACGGATGAATGAGCAGCTGAAGATAAATGAGGATGAAATCAGTGATAAGGATTTTATCGCTGTCTTCCGGGAGCTTTGGCCGATCATCCAAGAGATGGACAGTAAGGGGAATGGTCCCACTCAGTTCGAAATTTTGACTGCGATGGCATTCTCTTATTTTAGCAAAAAGGAAGTGGATTTGGTTTTAATGGAAACCGGTTTGGGAGGCAGGCTCGATACAACGAATGTCATCCAGCCGTTTCTTTCGATCATTACCTCAATTTCTTTGGAACATACGAGCATCCTGGGTAACACACTTGGGGAAATTGCTTTTGAGAAGGCGGGCATCATTAAAAGCGGGGCGCCGATCATCAGCGGAGTCACAGCCGGGGAACCAGCAAAAGTAATTGAAGAAAAAGCGTCGTCATTAGGCGTACCTTATTACCAATTAGGCAAAGACTTTCATATAGGCAAAATAAAGCAAAGTGAACGAGGGCAAAGTTTCTCCTTTTCGCTTGCAGACAGGTCCATCGAAAATGTGGAAATGCGGATGTTGGGCCGTCATCAAATGGAGAATGCGGCACTGGCCATAGCTGCTGTTACATTAGGAATGGAAAATATCGATGAAAAAAACATCCTTAAAGGAATAGGCAAAGCGAAATGGGATGGCCGCTTTGAAAAAATATCGGATGAGCCGTTGGTGATAATTGATGGTGCACATAATCCTGCCGGCATCGACGTACTGAAGGAAACGCTAAAAGTGCATTACCCCGACTATAAGTATCGTTTCGTATTCAGTTCATTTAAAGATAAAAATTATTCCGAGATGCTTCATGGACTGGAAACGGAAGCGTTGGAAATCATCATTACCGAATTCGATCATGAACGGGCGGCGGATGCGAAAACGCTTTATGAAAAGTGCAGTCATCCAAATAAAACGATAAACAGGGATTGGCAGGCTGCAATAACGGAGGGCAGAAGGAAAACAAGGGAAAAGGAGATGCTTGTCATCACAGGGTCGCTTCATTTCCTATCACTTGTAAGGGAGTTCCTAATCAGAGAAGATGCCTAAAGGGATGTGCCTTTACCGGCGGACTAATTAATCTTCCCGAATGCATATTTAGAAAGTATCCTCTTCACTTCAAGTTTTATTAATTCTATTTTTACGACAAAGACTTTAGGCAAAAGGGTTCTATCGATAAGGTTGATTGGAGCGGGTGTTCGAGACCCCTGCTTAGAAAAAGCGAGTGCTCCTTTCCAATCAACGTTTAAATTGCACAGACCCCTAAAAAAACTGTGGGCAAACTCGCTTTCTTTGAGTTTGTCTACAGTCTGAAAGGACCTTTTCAAAGGTCCTTTTCTCTTGTTAACAGAGCCGCTTGAAAAGAAAAAACTCTAATAGAATGATTGATAACAAATCACCAAGTATATTTGTTAAAATATGTTTATATATTGATTCTACATGACTGTTGAATAGTAGGATCTACTTAATGGAAAGACGGGAGGAATGAATAATCATGAAGAAACCCAGTGATGATTACATAGCAGAAGAGACTTTTTTATTACGGTTTCATAGAAAAGCAATCGACTCCTCATGCACTTTGTATAAATGATGGCTTTCCATATCTATCTCTTCGTCTTCGGCTTAATTTTAGGCTCATTCTTTAACGTTGTCGGTTTAAGTGTTCCAGTTGGTCAAGCATTTGCGAATCGTCGCTCCGCCTGCCCTTCTTGCGGGCGTACATTGACATTCTTCGAGTTGATGCCGGTTATTTCCTATATGTTGCAAGACGGAAAATGCCGGGGCTGTAAAGCAAGGGTTTCCCCCCTTTATCCGATAGTAGAAATGCTGACCGGTGTTTTGTTTGCCTCTGCTCCCCTATTCCTTGGCTGGTCGAGCGAACTCTTGGTGGGCTTGACATTGATTTCATTATTTATGATTATCTTCGTGAGTGATGTCGCCTATATGCTCATACCTGATAAAATACTGCTTTTCTTTACGGTGATTTTTATCGTTCTAAGAGTTTCCTTTCCGCTGTTGCCCTGGTGGGATTCACTTGCCGGGGCCGTGGTTGGCTTTAGCCTGCTGTTATTAATTGCAGTCGTGAGCCAAGGTGGCATGGGTGGCGGTGATATCAAGCTATTTGCAGTGATTGGCTTTGTACTGGGACTGAAGATGGTGCTGTTATCGTTTCTTTTTGCATGCTTTTATGGGGCATTCCTTGGCTTCATCGGATTGCTGACCGGTATACTAAAAAAGAAAACACTTATTCCTTTCGGGCCGTATATCGTTTTTGGGACATTGACTGCTTATTTTTGGGGCGATTCCCTTTTGCATTGGTATGTAACTTTTTTAAGATGAGCGTAAAGAACCATCCTAAGCCAAGAGGAATTTGTCAAAAATCCCTGAACGATAGCGCAGTAGGGAACTATCCCCAATTGGCTGCAAGTGAAGCTGATATGAAAGTGTGATGTAGGTAGCTGGTGAGAGGCGATATTGAATGGTTCGTGAACCAGAAGTACCAGTACCTGTAAGTCTATTTTCGTTACCGATATATGAATAGGGAAATTTGACGAAACCTATTAATGACAAGACGACAAAAGTCTTGTTATTTTTTTTTACCTCTATGTTAGGATGAAAAAAATGATCTGGAGGGGAGGAAAAAAATTGGGCAAGCCGGAACAAAGCAAGGGTGTAACGATTAAAATAAATGGGGAAGAAAAAGTATTTGCCGATAAAAAGATTGAAAGTCAAGAAGCGGCGAGTAAGGAGCAGGAACAGGAACACACAGATGAGAGTTTCGAATGGATACTCCCTGAGGATTCAAACGAAAACAAAATCGTATTGGTTCCCTCACCTCCAAAGAAGAAAATGCCGAAGCTCATCGGTTTTGGTACCAGTTCGCTGAAAAGTTCTGATAATAGACCGATCAAGACATTCATGATCGCAGTCATTTGTGCTGTTTTTTTTGGATCGATTCTTGGCTTGATCGCCGTTAAAACGATTACAAAGGAAAAAGCCGAAGTATCTTCGGTCGAGACTCCGGTTCCAACCGAAGCCACTGTTGAGGATAAAAAAGCGGCAGTGACTGAACCAGGAAACCAGCTGAAGACATTCCTTGTACAGGGAGGAGTATTCAGCAGCGAGGATGCGGCAAGGCAAATACAAAAGAAAATCATTGAAAAGCAGGTTCCTGCTGAAATTTTCAAATTGGAAGAGAGCTATTATCTATTCTTGGGATCGGCAGAGAGTCTAGCAGCAAGTAAGGAGCTGGCCTTATTCTTAAAGTCCTATGATGTGGACGTATATTGGAAGGAAATCAATTTTGAAGCGGCTGGGACAAGCCAGGAAGATGAGAAAACCCTCAACAAGATGAAGGAAGTATATGCTTCGTTGGCAGAAACATCCGCAACCAAGCTTCGCGGAAAGGAAGGGACGGTAAACAAAGAAACACTGAAAAAAAACATGGCTGAACTGAAGGCGGGAAAATTATCTCCGGAGTTTGCGAATATGAACGATGATCTGACTGCTGCCGCAAAGTCGATTGATGAATATGAGACTTCCAAAAAAGAAGAAAAGCTATTCGAGGCTCAAGAAAGTCTTCTTGATTTTTTATTGAATTTCCAAAACAAATCGAGTTAAGTAAAGGAAAAAAAAGGGGGGCTGCCCAATGGGACAAGCTCCCAATATGAAAGCATCTGTGACACCTTTTTTATTTTCCGGGAAATACTTACAGGGCATTTGTCGATTCATAGTAAACAATAATTGTGGATTGCACCATAATTTGATAGGATAGTTATGTATCTCCCTATGTAAAGAAAGGTGACTTTTATATTATGCAGCCATTGATTTTAGCTTCTTCATCACCACGTCGTAAAGAACTTCTACAATTTCTTCAAATCCCCTTTGAAAGCATGAATTCCAATGTCGATGAAAGTATTGATGAAAACATGTGTCCTGATGCAGCGGTGAAAGAACTGGCATCCCGTAAAGCCGAAGCCATCGCAGCAAAATTTCAGGAAAGCTGGGTAATCGGCTCGGATACCGTTGTTGTCCTTGACGGTGAGATATTGGGTAAGCCGACAAGCCGTGCGGATGGAAAAAGAATGCTGGAAATGTTATCGGGACGGACACATGAAGTATACACAGGTGTCGCCATTATATCCGGCAAGCATCGCAGAGTATTCGCAGAAAAAACGGAAGTGACATTTTGGGAGCTGCCAGAAGCTGAAATCGAACGTTATCTGGATAGCGGGGAACCTTTTGACAAAGCTGGCGGCTATGGGATTCAAGGATACGGATCTCTTTTTGTCGAACGAATCAAAGGGGACTATTTCTCAGTGGTCGGGCTTCCGGTCTCAAGGCTGGCCCGGGAACTTAAAGCGATGCAGGAAGAGTTAGAATGAACGATTTCTCTGGCATTTTCCTTTTCTAAGGAAGGGTTGATCTTTTGAGCGAAAAAATGTTAATACGGGATTACCCGAAAGAGGAGAGGCCGCGCGAAAGGTTTCTGCAGGACGGACCGCAGAGTCTCTCCAATCAGGAATTGCTCGCTCTGCTACTGAGGACGGGATCAAAGGAAGAATCCGTCCTGCAACTATCCGGCAGGCTCATCAATTCCTTCAAGGGCCTTCGCCTGCTAAAAGAAGCTTCAGTGGAGGAACTGACCGTGATTAAAGGGATTGGTGAAGCAAAAGCGATTCAAATCCTGGCCTCTGTCGAACTTGGCAGGAGAATTAACAAATTGAATGATCAAGACCGTTATGTGATTAGGTCTCCTGAAGATGGAGCCAATTATTGCATGGAAGAAATGCGGTTTTTATCACAGGAACATTTCGTCTGTCTTTATTTAAATACGAAAAATCAAGTGCTGCAAAAAACTACGGTATTCATCGGCAGCCTCAATGCCTCGATCGTGCATCCGCGCGAGGTCTTCAAAGAGGCTTTCAAAAGGTCCGCTGCCTCTATCATCTGTCTTCATAACCACCCCTCCGGAGACCCCTCTCCCAGCAGAGAAGATATTGAAGTGACGAAACGGTTAGTCGAATGTGGTAAAATAATCGGGATTGAAGTATTGGACCATATCATCATCGGGGAGCATAAATATGTTAGTTTGAAGGAAAAAGGTTATTTATGACACTATCAAAATTTTTGACGATACGATATAATATTGTTTATGATTTTTAAAAGAGGAAACTTTTTCAAAACTCTTATTGTCAAAAAACGACAAATTATTATTTGAACTTATAAAAAGGCATTTTTGTTTACGAAAGGGAGATACCATAATGTTTGGAATTGGCGCTAGAGATATAGGGATTGATTTAGGAACGGCGAATACGCTTGTCTATGTGAAAGGAAAAGGTATCGCAGTACGTGAACCATCGGTTGTAGCTGTGCAAACAGATACAAAGCAAATCGTTGCAGTCGGAAACGATGCGAAAAACATGATCGGACGTACACCTGGTAACGTGGTTGCCCTCCGCCCGATGAAGGATGGAGTAATTGCCGATTATGAAACGACGGCTACCATGATGAAGTACTATATGAAGGAAGCTCAGAAGAAGGGCGTATTCGGCAACAAGCCATATGTCATGATTTGTGTGCCTTCTGGTATTACGGCAGTTGAGCAGCGTGCAGTCATTGATGCAGCTAGACAAGCTGGAGCCCGTGATGCATATCCTATCGAAGAACCGTTTGCAGCGGCGATCGGTGCGGACCTTCCGGTTTGGGAGCCTACAGGAAGCATGGTCGTTGATATCGGCGGAGGAACGACGGAAGTTGCAATCATTTCCCTTGGCGGTATCGTTACAAGCCAATCGATCCGTATTGCCGGTGACGAAATGGATGATGCCATTATCGTTTACATCCGTAAGAACTACAATTTGATGATCGGTGAGCGGACTGCTGAAGCGATCAAAATGGAAATTGGTTCTGCTGGAGACACGGAAGGCGTAGAAAACATGGAAATTCGCGGACGGGACCTATTGACTGGATTACCGAAAACGATTGAAATCACAGCTGAGGAAATTTCCAAAGCATTAAGCGACACAGTTTCTGCAATTGTGGATTCCGTGAAAAACACTTTAGAGAAAACACCACCTGAATTAGCCGCTGACATCATGGACAGAGGCATTGTATTGACAGGCGGGGGTGCTTTGCTGCGCAATTTGGATAAAGTCATCAGTGAAGAAACGCAAATGCCGGTGATCATCGCAGAAAATCCGCTGGATTGTGTTGCAATCGGAACGGGAAAAGCGCTGGACCACATTCATTTATTCAAGACTAAATCAAGAGATTCGCGATAAGCATTACTTCTCAAATAGGGCCGGCTCAACAAAAGGTGCAATTTTGAGCCGGTTTTTCTTATGTTTTGCAATTTAATTAAATCAAAGTGTAATTTTAAGACCATAGAGTAAATTTTAGATTGAGGTGTAATCACCATGCCACAGTTTTTTAATAAAAAACTCCTTCTCTTGCTCGTTAGTATTATCGTTCTCGTGGCATTGATCGGTTTTTCATTAAGGGAGAGAGAAGAGTTGACTTGGCCGGAGCAATTCCTGAAAGATACGACAGGCTGGGTCGGAAATGTGTTTAATAAGCCAGTATCGGGTATAACAGGTTTTGTAGGGGGCTTAAAAGACCTTCAACATACATACGATGAAAACAAAAAATTGAAAGCCCGCTTGGATGAATATGTATTATTGAAAACCCAAGTCCAAGATTTAAAGGAAGAAAATGAAGAACTTCGCGATAACCTCAAAAAAGAAGATGACCTGCGGAAGTACTCGCCCACTCAGGCGACGGTCATTGGACGTAATCCCGACCGCTGGCATGAAATGCTGACGATTAATAAAGGGAAGCGTAATGGGGTAGAAAAAAATATGGCTGTCATCACCTCCAATGGGTTAGTCGGTAAGGTGAAATCAGCGACGGATTTCACTGCCTCGGTTCAACTTTTAAGCTCCATCGATAAAGCCAATCGTGTCTCTGCGATCGTCCAGGGTGATGATAAAGCATATGGCTTGATTGAAGGATTCGATGATAAGGAGAACCTTTTGCTGATGAAACGGATCCCATATGATAAAAAGATCAAGAAAAATTCATTGGTCATCACATCGGGTTATGGAGGGATCTTTCCGAAAGGTCTGCTGATCGGGAAAGTTGTCGATGTCAAAGTGGATCAATATGGATTGAACCAGACCGCATATATTGAACCTTCGACGGATTTTTATGATATTAATAATGTCATGGTCGTTCAGCGCGAGGTGGACGGTTTACCGAAAGAAAGTGAAGGGGAGGATGAAGCTGAGTGAGATATTTCATCCTTTCTTTTATAGCCTTGGTTTTTTTTGTTTTTGAAAGCATCTTCGCCCAGATGTTCGCTGGAGATGCATTCGGGTCCGATAAAATCCTCGTGCCCCATTTCATGATGGTTTTCGTTTTTTTCCTGACCATGTTTGGTTCAAGGAAAATGGGTATGCTTTATGGGGCGATTCTTGGGTTGACTTATGATGTCGTATATACGGAAATTCTTGGGACTTACATGTTCCTGCTGCCATTTCTTGCCTATCTGATATCAAAATCCATGAAAATCCTGCAAAATAATATATTGATTGCCTGTCTTACTGCGCTTATATTCACGGCAGTTTTAGAAGTTGTCATCTTTCAGATGAATACCATACTATCTTTTGCAGACATGGGATTTGGTGAATTTGCGGAACGGAGATTGATTCCGACATTATTATTGAATCTCGCATTCATTATTATCAGCTGCTATCCTTTAAAGAGAATGATTGAAAAGCTTGATTTGCAAGGAGAAACGGAATAACGTTCCTGTGTCTTAAGAAGCAGGTGGGAAATGTATTTTCTCTTTTCCGTGTACGTAGAAAAAGGAAATTTGTTTTCCTATGTCGAATTATATTTCATTGAGGTGAAACAAACGTCATGAATAAAAGAATTCAGCAAAATGTCATGATTAAGGGAACAAAAGACGGGTTTATGCTTCATCTCGATGATTCTTGCTCATTTTCCGAATTATTGAAAGAGTTAGAAGTGAAGCTTTCGGCAAACTATCAGTTTCAAGAAAATGACCCGTCCATTTCCGTAAAAGTACATACAGGGAACCGCTATCTTGATGAACAACAAGAAGAAAAGATTAAAGAGGTCATCCATAAAAAGAAGAAGCTTTTCGTAGATGAGATGATTTCGAATGTCCTTACGAAGGATGAAGCGAAACGATGGAAAGATGAAAACCAAGTGACGACCGTGACCAAGGTGATAAGGTCGGGACAGGTTTTTGAAGTTCCCGGAGACTTACTGCTGATAGGGGATGTCAATCCCGACGGAACGGTTCGTGCCGGTGGCAACATATATATCATGGGACAGCTAAAGGGAATAGCCCATGCCGGATATAAAGGGAATAACGAGGCCATTATAGCTGCCTCTGTCATGAAGCCTGCCCAGCTGCGCATTGCCGGAAAAGTGAATTTATCTCCTGACCAATATACGAAATGGGGACATGATTTGGAATGTGCCTTCATGGATGAAGAACAAAATATCATAATAGAAAAATTGCAAGTCTTAAAGAAATATAGACCTAATTTAAATAGATTAGAAGGGGGTCTCTAATCGTGGGAGAGGCAATAGTTATAACATCCGGTAAGGGTGGTGTCGGGAAAACGACCACCTCCGCCAATTTAGGAACATCTTTAGCTCTTCTAGGCAAAAAGGTTTGCTTGATTGATACGGATATTGGTCTTCGGAATTTGGATGTGATCATGGGATTGGAGAATCGCATCATCTATGATTTGGTCGATGTGGTCGAAGGGCGCTGTAAGATACACCAAGCGCTTATAAAAGATAAACATTTCGAAGATTTGCTTTATCTGCTTCCCGCTCCGCAAAATAGTGACAAAACGGTGGTGAATGAAGAGCAGATGAGGAAACTCATCAGCGATATGAAGCCTGACTATGATTATGTCATCATTGATTGCCCTGCAGGCATTGAACAGGGCTTCAGGAATGCCATAGCTGGGGCAGACAAGGCGATCATCGTTACGACTGCAGAGAGACCGGCTGTCAGGGATGCTGACCGTATTATTGGCCTGCTTGAAAAAGAAGAGCATATTGAACCGCCTCAATTGATCATCAACCGGATCCGCGGCCATTTGCTTCATGAGGATGAGGAAATGGATATCGATGGAGTTGCCGATTTTCTTAAGATTGATTTGATTGGCGTCATTCCTGATGATGACCAGGTCATTGTGGCAGCGAATAAAAAGGAACCCATTGCCTATAATCCGGACAATAGAGTTTCGCTTGCCTACCGGAACATCGCCAGAAGGATCCTTGGTGAATCTGTGCCCTTGACTCCAATTGGCAGCGAACCAAAGGGCTTCATGTCCAAATTGAAAAAATTCTTCAGTGTGCGGTAAATCCATATTCTTTTGTCAAGAAGCGGGAGCATTTGATGCCCTCGCTTTTTTTATGCTTTTTGTGAAATAAAAAAGGCAAGCCATATAATGGCTTGCCTTATCTATATGCTAAAAATGCAGCGGGTTATCCGCGTCTTCCGCCTCTGCCGCCGCGTTTTGATTCGGTGCTGCGTTTAAGAGTCGATAAATTTTCTTCACTAGTCTTTAAAAAGCGCACCATTTTATCTTCGAAATTTTCCTTTGGTTGGAAATTACCTTTTGAACGAAAATCTTTAGAACGGCTATCCCCTTGGCGTGGTGGGCGTTTGGTATAAGAAGAGGTTTGCCCTTCGGGTCTATCTATAGCCTTTTTGATGGACAAGGCAGTTTTTCCGTCTTTCTCACTAATCACTTTTACTTCAATTTGGTCGCCTACTTTAAGATGGTCATTTACGTCTTTTACATAGCTATCTGCTACCTCACTGATATGCACAAGACCTGTTGAGCCTCCTGGTAATTCTACGAATGCTCCAAAATTAGTGATACCTGTTACTTTACCTTGTACTTTGCTGCCTATTTCGATTGACATAAAAAAATGTTCCCCCTCAATAATGTTAAAACCACTTTATTATAACAAATTCCGGGGAACAATATCAATCTCAATTATTCGATTTTCTGAATCGATGCCCGAACCACCTTGGAAATTCATAAGTATCGGTGGATTTTTCATCGAAAAAATTTTTTTCAAGGAAGTGCAGAATAGTCTGGACAAGTTGCTCATACGTTGTAATATAGCGCTTTTACATGAGCAGGGGGGGAAGTCTGGAATGGATGATCGCAGGAAAGATATCCGCAATCGTATCGCCAAGAGACGCAAGTTTAATGATAAACCGTCAGGAAGCAGTAGTTGGACGGAGATCCACAATGAGGAACCATACGGGATTGATTCATATAACGGGTATTCCGAAAAAGATCATCCGCTCTTCAAGAAAGAATATTTTTTCTTTAAAATCCTTGCCAGTGTATGCCTGTTCCTGGTTGTCGCGGTGATGTTCAAACACCCTTCTGTGCGGCTTGACCCTGCCAGGAGTTTTGTCACGGAGAACATGAACAAGGAATTTCAGTTCGCTTCAATCTCCAATTGGTACGAAAGTGCGTTTGGTAAACCAATCGCTTTTTTACCGAATGAAGCTGATAAGGAAACTGTTGATTCGAATGAAGAATATGCAATGCCAGCTTCTGCGAAGATTACCCAAAACTTCGAGACGAACGGTGAGGGAATCATATTGGAAACGAGCAAAGGCTCAAAGGTTGAGGCCGTTAATGAAGGGGTAGTCATTTTTGCCGGTGAAAAGGAGGGGATCGGAAAGACGGTCGTCATTCAGCATGCCAATAAAAGTGAATCTTGGTATGGGCAGCTGAAAGAAATTGATGTGAAATTGTATGAGTTCGTTAAAAAGGGCAATGAAGTCGGACAGGTTACACTAAGTGAAGATGGATCCATGGGCAGGTTTTATTTAGCGATAAAAGAAAATGATGCTTTCGTCGATCCTAAAAAGGTGATTTCCTTTGAGTGAATATGGGAAGTTACTGTTTAAAATCAGGGTTCATCCGACATTGTGGTTTGTCATTGGCATCGCCATCCTCACAGCCCATTTCGTTGAAGTGATGATGCTGTTGCTTATCGTCTTCATACATGAGATGGGGCATGCCGTCTGTGCCCAGCACTTCAAATGGCGGATAAAGTCCATCCAGCTGCTTCCTTTTGGCGGGGCTGTCGAGACCGAGGAATATGGAAATAAGAGTTTGAAGGAGGATTTGGCGGTGGTGCTTGCCGGTCCGCTTCAACATGTTTGGCTCATTGGCGCAGCTTTTTTGCTCTATTTCTTTACCATTATCCCATATGAGCTGTACCAGCCCTTTTTGTATATGAATCTTATGCTGCTGATTTTTAATCTGCTGCCAATTTGGCCCCTGGATGGGGGACGGCTGCTATTCATCGGTGTTTCCCTATATTGCACCTTTCTGGAAGCGCAGAAACATACACTTCACTTTTCTGCAGTATTCGCTTTCCTTGCTTTTTTGACCTGGCTCATTCTGGATCCGCTCAATTTGAACATCTGGCTCATCATTTTTTTCATAAGTCTCTCACTCGTCATGGAATGGCGGCAAAGGTATTATGCATTCATCCGCTTTCTTTTGCAGCGCCATTACGGGCATACGAATGATTTGGCGAAACTGAAGCCGATCTCGGTGGATTCACAAGAACCCATTTATAAAGTGCTGGAAATGTTTCAACGCGGTTGTAAACACCCCGTGATCATCATGAAAAACGGGAAAGAGAGCGGCTCGTTGGATGAAACGGAAATCCTTCATGCCTATTTTTCTGAGAAAATGACAAGCGGGAAAATCGGCGACCTATTATATTCTTATTAAATATGTTATCCTTTCTTCAAATTGAGGAGAGGATTTTTTTTGATGAAAAAAATGATCGCGAACCTAGCTTCACGCGAAAAAAGAGTGGCTGTACTTGAGAATGGTGTTTTACGTAAACTTGAAATCATGCCGCCTCAAAAGCGCAGTACGGTCGGTAACATTTACCTTGGGAAGGTGACGAAGGTGTTACCGGGAATGGATGCCGTCTTCATTGATTATGGTGCAGAGAAAAATGGTTTTTTACACCGTGACGAGATTCCCTCTTTCCAGCTGACAAAAAAAAGTGATGGGAAAGCATCGATCGGTCAATTTGTCCATCAGGGAGAAAAGCTGCTAGTTCAGGTGACGCGGGATGAAACGGGCACCAAAGGAGCTAAATTGACTGGGCTGATCGAGTTTTCGACAGATTCCCTCGTATACATACATGGAATAGATTATGTTGGTGTATCAAAGAAATTCAAAAACAATGAATTTCAGAAGCAGTGGCGGGAAACTGCCTTGCAGCATAAAAATCCTGATGAGGGATTGATTGTCCGCACCTCGATGGAGAACGAAAGTGAATCGGTCTTCCTTGATAGGTTAAATGGATTGCGGGAGCTCTTTAAAGGGCTTGAACTTAAGGCTGCGTCCCTCAAGGCCCCGTCCCTTCTCTATGAGAGGGATGAATACCTTGATATGATCATTTCCGAAATGTCGGGAACAGTGAACGGGGAACTTGCCATCGATGACTTCGAGGCTTACCGCGAGTTGAAAAAGTGGATACAGGAAAACCGTAAGGAGTGGGAAATATCCCATGCATCGGGTACAAAGAATATTTTTTCCGAATGGAATGTCGAAGCGCAAGTTGAGAAAATGGCCAAGAAAATCGTTTGGCTTGAGAATGGCGGATATTTAATTTTTGAAGAAACGGAAGCTTTCACCGTAATCGATGTCAATTCAGGTAAGTTCACCGGCAAGGTGGCGAAGGAAGCAACATTGTTTGCGGTTAATCAGGCAGCGGCGAAAGAGGTCGCCCGTCAACTGAGATTGAGGAATATCAGCGGAATCATTCTGATAGATTTCATCAATATGGACCAGTCCCGGCATGAGCAGGAAATCATCGAAATCGTTAAAAAGGAAGCGGTGAGGGATGAGAAGCGAATCCAGGTCATCGGTTTTACGGAACTGGGCATTTTACAAATGACGAGAAAGAGAACCTCCCCGTCTTTAATTGAAATGACGACGGTGCCTTGCCCTGTTTGCAGTGGAAGCGGTAAAATCGAGAGCCCTGAAACGGTGGCCTTCCGGTTGGAACGTGAACTGCTGGAACACAGGAAGACAGATGATGAAGCGGTCTGGGTGGAGGTCAGTAAAGCTGTGGCGGACGTGCTGCTTGGTGAAAAGGAATCATATCGGACGACATTGGAGGAATTGATCGGTAAAAAGATATTCCTGTCTTTTATCCCAGGTTCGAGGAATGCTTACTCCATAAAGCGCTTCGGGAGCATTCAGGAAATCGGGCGGGCTTTCGAGTGAAGAGGCGGGAATTGTTATAAATATATTGACAGCCTTTCCTGTTTCATGTTAGGATTTTAATGTTATGTTTGTAGCACCCGTGCTACAACCGCTCAACATCAGGTTTTAAGCTTTTGCCTTTCTGGTAAAACGCCTGTGATTGGCGAGTCTGAGACATTTAAGGAGGTGCAAGTATGTACGCAATTATCGAAACTGGCGGTAAACAAATTAAAGTAGCAGCTGGCGAAGCGGTTTACATTGAAAAATTAAACGCAGAAGCAGGCGAAACTGTTACATTTGACAAAGTTTTATTCGTAGGTGGCGAAGACGTGAAAGTCGGTGCTCCACTAGTTGAAGGCGCTACTGTAACAGGTACTGTCGAAAAACAAGGTAAGCAAAAGAAAATCACTGTTTTCAAATACAAAGCGAAGAAAAACAATCGTAAAAAACAAGGTCATCGTCAACCATACACTAAAGTTGTTATCGAAGCAATCAACGCGTAAGGGCTGATTCTGGATGATCAAAGTTGTATTTGATGCTCCGCAGGAACGGATTGCTTCGTTCACCTTAAGCGGACATGCTAATTTTGCTAAAAAAGGTTCTGATATCGTTTGTGCAGGTGTATCGGCTGTTTCCTTCGGGGCAGTCAATGCAATCATGTCCTTAACGGACGTAGAGCCTGAGATTGAGCAAGGGAGAGAAGGCGGCTATCTTCGCTGCGTCATTCCGGGGAATCTTTCGCCGGAATCGGAAGAGAAGGTTCAGCTGCTTTTGAACGGCATGCTCAAATCGCTGCAAACCATCGAACGTGATTATGGTAAATACATGAAAATTATCCTCAACCAATAGGAGGTGGAACAAATGTTAAGATTAAATCTTCAGTTCTTCGCTTCGAAAAAAGGAGTAGGTTCTACAAAGAACGGACGTGACTCTCAATCTAAGCGTCTTGGCGCTAAACGTGCAGATGGTCAATTCGTATCTGGTGGTTCTATCCTTTACCGTCAACGCGGAACGAAAATCTATCCAGGTGAGAACGTAGGCCGTGGTGGAGACGATACTCTATACGCTAAAGTAGACGGTGTTGTTAAATTCGAACGTTTCGGACGTGACCGTAAAAAAGTAAGCGTATATCCAGTTGCACAAGAAGCATAATTGGCATCTTTGAACAGAGGCTGACTCAAAAGGGTCTGATTCCTTCTACAAGACACTATATACCGCGTCATTTTTAATAATGGTATGCTATATAGTGATGAAGGGGTCCGGCCCTTTATTTATACTATAGGAAATGAACCAGCATTTTGCAGGAGACTTTAGTCATTAGTATAAGGAAAACAACCTCTGAATTACAAAAGGCTCGCCAATCGGCGGGCTTTCTTAAACTTTCAGGGGGAAATCCAAGATTACTCATCCATCCGATTTGGTTTAAACCAAATAGACACTCCAATTCAACTATAATATCTCCAATTGGTGCATAAAAGGCCCATTCTCTTTTTTAGTTCAAATGGCTCTACCATCGTCCAAAGAACTCAGGGTGTGCGGCTGTATTTTTTGGACGGGGGCTTTCATGTGAAGGCATGTGAATCGAGCTTCATTTCCTGTTTGTTATTTTTTTGATATACTGTACAAATGGAAGTATTCAACATGATAGAGCTGAAAAAAAAGTTTCTTTATCATAATTGAAGGTGTTAATAATGGATAAAAATTGGACGACTATTGAAACTCTGCGTCAAACCAGGCATGACTGGCTGAATAAAATTCAAATCATCAAAGGGAATCTGGAGTTGAACAGAATTGATCGTGTCAAGGGCATCATTGATGAAATCATTGTTGAAACCCAGAATGAAGCACGCCTCTCCAGTTTGAATTTACCTAAGTTCACCGAGATGTTGTTGACGTCGAATTGGAATAATGGATCATTTTATTGCGAATATGAAATCATTGATGTTTTTGAAGGTTCAACTGAGATGGACGGGCTGATGTATCGCTGGACAAACGATTTCTTTAAAATTCTCGATAAAAATCTCGATCCGTTTTTTGAAAATATACTGGCTGTTTCCATGTGTAAAAAAGAAGTGAGCGATATGCACTGTTCATTTCATATGCAAGGCAGGTTCATTGATCAATCTCCAGTGATCGAGTTTTTGGAAGGTTCATTAACGGCCGAGCAATCAATTGAAATTCTTGAATGTAATGAGGATGAAATATTTTTTAAGATGGATATTAATTTTTAGAGAAGTATACAGCAAGAAATGACTTGCAGAAAACAAGGAAGTGATAGCATGTTTGTCGATCAAACGAAAGTCTATGTAAAAGGCGGAGACGGTGGTAACGGGATAGTTGCTTATCGTCGTGAGAAATTCATACCTAAAGGCGGACCTGCCGGCGGAGATGGCGGTAATGGAGCCAATGTCGTTTTTGAAGTGGAAGAGGGCTTGCGTACATTAATGGATTTCCGTTATCAACGTCACTTTAAGGCACCTCGCGGAGAACATGGCATGTCCAAAAACATGCATGGTGCGGCTGCAAAGGATATGGTCATCAAGGTTCCACCTGGCACCGTTGTCATTGATGATAAGACGAAGGAAGTCATTGCCGATTTAGTTGAGCACGGACAACGCGCCGTTATCGCCAAAGGTGGCCGTGGAGGCCGGGGGAATTCCCGTTTTGCCACACCAGCCAATCCTGCACCTGAAATCGCTGAGAACGGCGAACCGGGCCAAGAACGCGATATAATCATGGAATTGAAACTGTTGGCTGATGTCGGTTTGGTTGGTTTTCCAAGTGTAGGTAAATCCACTTTGCTTTCGGTCGTATCCGCAGCAAGGCCCAAAATTGCCGAATACCATTTTACGACGATCGTACCGAACCTCGGAATGGTGGAAACGGAAGATCACCGCAGCTTTGTCATGGCCGATTTACCTGGTCTGATCGAAGGCGCTTCAGAAGGTGTGGGCCTTGGGCATCAATTCCTGCGCCATATTGAAAGAACGAGGGTAATCGTTCATGTAATCGATATGTCGGGTCTTGAAGGCCGGGATCCATATGAAGACTACCAAACAATCAATAAAGAGTTGGAAGAGTATAACCTGCGCTTGACTGAACGTCCGCAAATCATTGTAGCAAGTAAAATGGATATGCCCGACTCAGAAGATAACTTAGCGGCTTTCAAAGAAAAGCTGGAAGAAGACTATCCTGTCTTCCCGATTTCTGCCGTGACGCGTGAAGGGATCCGTGAGCTTCTTTATGCAATTGCCGATAAAATCGAAGAGACGCCCGAGTTCCCTCTTGAACATGAAGAAGAGAATACAGGAATCCACCGGGTTCTATATAAACATACATCACAGACTGATGAATTTAACATTGAACGCGAATCAGATGGCAGCTTTGCCGTATCAGGATTCAAGATCGAGCGTCTATTCAAAATGACTGACTTCACCCGTGAAGAGTCCATACGTCGTTTCGCCAGACAGCTTCGTTCATTCGGAGTCGACGAGGGCCTTCGCCAAAAAGGTGCGACGAATGGCGATATCGTCCGTATCCTTGAATATGAATTTGAATTTGTTGATTAATTGTAAACCATGATGGCAGGCAAAAGGAGGCGTGCGGAGTTTGAATAAGTCCGATCAGAAATTTTTCCTCGTTCGAGAGGATGTCCTTCCCGAAGCGATGAAAAAAACGCTGGATGCAAAAGAAATGATTGAACGGGGAAAAGCGGAATCAGTTTGGGAAGCGGTACAGCGAGTGGACCTAAGCAGGAGTGCTTTTTACAAATACCGTGACACGGTTTTTCCGTTTCATACAGTTGTTAAGGAAAAGCTGATTACACTGTTCTTCTATCTCGAAGATCGTTCTGGTACTCTATCGGAGCTTTTACGGCTCGTCGCCTCATCCGGTTGCAACATCATGACCATCCACCAAACGATTCCTTTGCAGGGACGTGCAAATGTCACCCTATCCCTGAATACGGGTGGGATGACGATGGATATTAATGAACTGCTTACTAAACTGCGTAAAATGGAGTTCGTCGAAAAAGTCGAAATCATTGGTAACGGCGCATGAAAACAGCCTGTACATTTCACATGTACAGGCTGTTTTCATTTGTAAGAGGAAAATAACGATTAACTATTGTAAAAAATCAGAAAATGGCATAACATAAACAATAGATTTTCCGTGAAAAGGAGTTTATAATATGACATCAAAAATTGCATTTCTTGGACCAAAAGCAACGTTCACGGATTTAGCTGTATCGCGACTATTTCCTAATGATATAAAAATACCGATGAACACGATTCCGGACTGCCTTGATGCTGTTCGGGACGGGGAAGTGAATCACGCGCTCGTGCCGATCGAGAATGCTTTGGAGGGTTCGGTAAATATAACGATGGATTACTTAGTCCATGAAGTCACATTGCCGATGAAAGGCGAAGTGACGATCCCAATCCAACAGCATTATATGGTGCATCCGGATCATGCATATCCGGGGTTCAAACCTGACATGGTATATTCGCATTCCCATGCCATCGCTCAATGCCGCAAATTTCTACATAATGAGCTAAGGGGCATTCCGTATGAGTATGTCACATCCACAGCAGCGGCTGCCAAGATGGTAATGGAGAATCCCGATATAAATATTGCTGCGATTGCAAATGATATGGCTGCAGAGGAGTACGGTTTGACGATTGCAAAACAAAATATTCACGATTACGAACATAATCACACCAAGTTTATCGTCGTATCCAACAGTGAAGTCGACTTTGAAGGGCATTTGACCGTTGAAGGGGATAAGAAAACGACCTTGATGATTCAGTTGCCTGCCGACCATTCAGGGCAGCTGCACCAAGTCCTTTCCGCTTTTTCCTGGAGGAAACTTAACCTTTCCAAGATTGAATCAAGACCCATGAAAACAGGATTGGGCAATTACTTTTTCATCATCGACATCGAAATGCCCCTTGACGATGTCCTTATCCCAGGAGCGATTTCCGAGCTTGAGGCCTTAGGATGTACGGTTTCGATCATGGGAAGCTATTCATGCTTTAAAGTGCAAACTGGTGTACCGCAGCGCTGATTTTTCTTTTGTGAAATTTTTTTCTAAAATGATAAATGGTACAGCCTTAGCTGAGTTTTTTCCACTGAATATGAAAATGCCCCGGGAGTTTTCCCGGGGCACTTTTTTGTAAAGGTGTGTATTCCCCTTGCGTAAAAGTTCATATAATGGTTGGCTGTCATTTTATGAAATATATAAAAGTAGGCAGCATGATTCTGGATGGAAAACAAACACAGATTGTTATGAAAGCAAATACAATAAGTAAATCCCGGTAGGCCACATGTGGAAATAGAAACAGTAATGCATACGTAGATGACTAAATCAGTGAAAGCACCTTTTTTATCAAAAATGCAGAGAGAGGGTGGTGGTCAGCAGAGATGGATAACCAATTCAAAGAAACGTTCAGTTCTTGGTTTCAAGCGATAGGAACTGTCCTTTCTGCTATAGCGGGCACACCATCCGATGTCTTGGACGAAGAATTTCGTACGAACTTGGATTGGAAATGAACTTCAAGCAACAGGAAATGCCTTATTGGCGGACGCAGAAGAAACTTGGTCACTGGATAAATTCGGTAATCAATTACAGGAGATCGGGAATTCGACCGTTATCTTAGGCCTAGTCATTGATTTCGATGAAGTAACGAAACAGGAATTGATCATCAAAGGTAATTTGATCCAAGCGGTGGGCGGAGGCACCGCTTTGGCGGGGGCATACGAAAATCCGGATGAACCTGCAGGCCTTCAATGCTACGGGAAATTTGTTGCAGGCAATTGGGAATTCGATGCAAGCGATAGGCGGAATTGAGGAACTTAAAAATAGTGTTTTAGAAAAAGACCAAGAAAAGGATCTAAAGGAAGAAGAGCAGGATAAGGAGCAGGAAAAATATCAATATCCTTCTATGGAAGAGAAGCCATCTGATGCTGAATTAATCCAAGCGACGGGAGGCTGGGTTCAGGCGGTCGGTTCCGTCATTAGTCTTATCGGGCAGTTGAGAAGTAACCAAGAAGAAAACTCAGGGGAAGGCAGCTCAAATGAAAGCCATTCCGAGGGTGAGTGAGCATAATGGCCAATAAAAAAATCCTCAAAAGATATGGCTTTTGAGGATTTTGTGTTTATTCAATCGACTAAAATACCGGCATCCCTTAAAGCACACTCCGCTTCGTCGAGCAGTTCTTCAGATGCTGCGCTCAGTGTATGGAGATGGATTCCGCTCGTCAGTTCCGATAAAAAAGATGCGTTCGTTGCCGTCACCCTTGAAAGGAATTGCTGGACTTCCTTCCGGCTGCTGACCATGATGGAAGCGGTTAGGTCGCCGTATACGGGGTGCTCGATTTTGACATCTTTAACCGTGATGCCGATATCCACGAGTAAATATAGCTCTTCTTGGGTCCGCGACGGATCGTGTTGGCAAGCAATGACCCTTTCCGGCTTTTGCGTGCTCCCCGTTTGTAGGTACAGATAGCCTTGGCTCGTGGCAATGATAGGTTCATTCCGCGCTTTCAGGAGGGTTATGTCACCAACGATAACCTGCCGGCTTACATTCGTTATCTGCGAAAGCTCGCTGCCTGTTACAGGCTCCGCGCTTGTTTGCAATAAATGTAAGAGTTTCGTCCGTCTTTCTTCCCCGAGTAATTTCTTTCTTTCCATAAACATTCACCTCTTTAATTACAAACATTCTACCATAGTCTGGAGGGTTTTATCGACTGGCAGCTATTTCTTCGATGAAGTCCGCCAACTTGTGAATGTCGTCGGCCGTCGTGTTTTTGCCAAAGGAAAGGCGGACGAATTGATGGGCTTCATCTTCGCTTTTCCCAATGGCCATCATCGTTTTTGAAGGATCCTGTTTACCGATTTGACAGGCGCTTCCCGTCGAAACGGCGAATCCTTTCTGGTTTAATTCCAGCATGATGTATTGTCCTTGCAATCCAGCGAAGGTCAGCGCCAGAATGTGAGGCAATTGCTCGCTTTTTGCTTCGATGATTTGAAAATCGATTTTCGTTCCCGTTAGCCGTTGGATCAATTGCATCCTAAGTGTGGAAATCCGTTTTCGTTCATCTTCCATGATATCCGCCAATTTCTTGGCGGCGGTTACGAAGGAAGCAATTCCGGGAACGTCCACTGTTCCTGGTCGGAAACCATATTCATGAGTGATATTCGGTACCGAAGCCTTCAACCGATGGATGTCAGGGAAAATGACGGCACCAGTCCCTTTTGGACCATAAACTTTATGACTGGAAACGGATAGTCCATCACATGAGGCAGCTATCTTGCCAAGCGGTAATTTAGCAAATGATTGGACACAATCCACATGAAAAAAAGCCTGGTGTTTTCGAACGATTTCACTTATTTGTTCAATGGGCTGAATGACCCCGATTTCCGAATTCACATGCTGGACAATGACCAAGCATGTTTTCTCCGACATACATTCCTGCAGATGTTCAATATCAACCCGGCCATCTTCCAAATGCCGTAAATAAGTAACCTCGAATCCTTCTTGTTCAAGTTTTGCCACGAAATTGGCAAGAGATGCATGTTCAGTGCTGCTTACAATCAAGTGGTTCTGCCAGGAGGGCTTCGAAGCGATGAATGTATCGATGGCAAGCATGTTGCTTTCAGATCCGCCGCTCGTAAAGATGATTCCTTCCTTTTTTATGTTCAGCATTTCTGCGAGTTGCTGTCGTGACATATCCAATAAACGTGCCGCCTCAGAGCCAATATCATGCAAACTGCTCGCATTCCCGAAAAATTTCCGGGAGGCTTGGCTGAATACGTCGAGAGCCTCCTCGTCAATCGGAGTTGTAGCGGCATAATCCAAATAAATCAAGAAATCACTTCCATCCTTCAATCTTAAAAAACTCTTGATAATAGTTTAATAATATGTAAATATAGTTGTCAAGACACCTGTCATAAACAGGAGGAATGAAATAATGGTAAAAACGGAAATCATCGTGATAGGCAGCGGTATTGCTGCCTTGAAAACGGCATTGGAAGCAAGTGAACATAAGCATGTGATACTCATCACAAAATCAAATATCCGTCAGGGCAATTCATATTTAGCTCAGGGCGGGATTGCTGCTGCAATATCTGATCGTGACCGAGTATCCTTTCATAAAAAAGATACGCTGGCAGCTGGTCAGCGATATAACAAGGTGAAGGCAGTGGAAAAACTCGTCGAAGAGGCACCTTCAGTTATAGCTGAACTTATTGAATCGGGTATGCGATTTGACCATGATGGTGACGGAAATCTATTGCTTGGCATGGAGGGCGCCCACAGTGAAAGAAGAATCCTCCATAGTCACGGGGATGCTACAGGAAAGTACATGATGGAACATCTTATAGGGCGCCTGAAAAAATCATCGATTACTGTGATGGAGAATGTTGCTGCAGTGGAGTTGATCATCGGGAAAGATGATTCTTGCATAGGCGTCAAAACACTTGATAAGGCAGGGGATCTTGTTGCCTATCATGCAGAACAGACGGTTTTAGCAACAGGCGGCTGTGGTTCCCTATACCAATTCACTTCAAATTCACAAACGGTTTCAGGTGATGGAATCGCACTTGCATTCAAGGCCGGTGCAAAAGTTCGTGACATGGAATTCATACAATTCCATCCGACACTGCTTTTTGTGAATGGCAAAGCGAAAGGGCTCGTATCAGAAGCGGTTCGAGGGGATGGTGCGAGATTAGTGACGGAAATGGGAAGGCCGATCATGGAGGATGTCCATAGCTTGAAGGATCTAGCTCCAAGGCATATTGTTGCACAGACGATTTTTTCTTATTTGCAGCGCGGTGAAAAGGTATTTTTGGATATTTCGATGATTAAGGATTTTAAGAATCGTTTTCCGACAGTGAGCTCATTATGTGAAAAAAGCGGGCTGGACCTTCAATCAGGGAAAATCCCCGTTGCACCTGGAAACCATTTTTTAATGGGAGGAATTGAAGTGGATGAATTCGGGCAGACCTCAGTTCCTTCTTTGTTTGCTGTAGGTGAAGTAGCGTGCACGGGTGTACATGGTGCAAACCGATTGGCAAGCAATTCACTTCTCGAAGGGCTGGTATTTGGAAATACACTTGGCCGTTTCCTTGCTAAAGTGCCGGCAAGGGCGCTACCGGAAGAAAAAGAGCAGTCCAAGAGTTCCAGTCCCTTTTCTTTTTTACCTAATCTCAAGACATTGCAGGAAAAATTAATGAACGAAGCGGGAATCGTTCGAAATGAAGCAGGATTAACTCGACTGAAGGATTATCTTGAGACATTTAATATCGAAAAATTGCTGCATTTGGAAGTAACGGAATTTTCGATAGAAGAAATAACGAAAATCAATGCCATGATAGTGGCGTGGCTGATTGCCGAATCAGCATTGACCAGAACGGAAAGCAGGGGCGGACATTTCCGCAGTGACTATCCAAGCGAAGATGACGCCCGATGGCTTGAAAATTCGGTTATCCTTGCTTGCACGGATGTGAAGAACCGAGTGAAAGGGAGAGGACTATATGAATATATTGAAGCTTAAGCAGATGCTGCAACAATTTTTATTGGAAGATATAGGGGAATGCGACGTAACGAGTGATACGATTTTCAATCAAGGTGAACAAGGAACCTTGACATTCATCGCAAAAGAAGGCGGGGTCTTTAGTGGAGGAGACGTCATCAAGACGGGATTTGCATTATTGGATGAGCAAATCGAGGTTTTCCTTTTTGTTCAAGATGGCGAAGTCTTTGAAGAAGGACAGCAGCTTGCAAGAATGACCGGTGATATGGCCTCTCTTTTAAAGGGGGAACGGGTCGTTTTGAATTTAGTGCAGCGTATGTCAGGCATTGCCACGCAGGCTAATAAAGCTGCCAAGATTTTAGCGGGAACGAAGACGAGAGCTTGTGATACGAGGAAAACTACACCTGGCCTGCGGATGCTTGAAAAATATGCGGTCCGTTCTGGCGGGGCATTCAATCACCGATATGGTCTGTATGATGCAGTCATGATAAAGGACAACCATATTTCGTTCGCTGGGTCCATAACGAAAGCGGTTCAAGCGGTAAAATCCAAACTGGGACATACCACTAAAGTAGAAGTGGAAACGGAATCACCACAACAGGTGCTTGAAGCAGTGGAAGCTGGTGCAGATATCATCATGTTCGATAATCGAAGCCCAGAAGAAATCAAGCAACTGATTAATTTGGTTCCCGCCCACATCATAACGGAAGCTTCTGGAGGGATCCATTTAGACAATCTAGCCTCATATCGGGAAACAGGGGTAGATTATATTTCGTTGGGCAGCTTGACGCACAGTGTCAGGGCACTTGATATTAGTGCAAAGGTCAAAGAACGTGAGGGGATATTGAAATGAACATATTGGAAATGGCTAAAACAGCAGGAAATGCATTGCCTGAAAAGTATAAAACGATGACAAAGGAAGAGATGGAGAATCGGGTCCGGGATATTAAGGAACGACTGGGGAACCGTCTTTATATCCCAGGTCATCATTATCAACGGGAGGAAGTCATTCAATTTTCGGATTCAACGGGAGATTCACTTCAATTGGCTCAGCTTTCCGCGCAAAATCGCGAAGCGGATTATATCGTGTTTTGCGGTGTGCACTTCATGGCTGAAACAGCCGATATTTTGACGGAAGAAAGGCAGGCGGTTATCCTTCCTGACATGCGAGCAGGCTGCTCCATGGCCGATATGGCGGATATTGAACAAACGGAACGGGCATGGACAAAGCTTCAGGATTTATTTGGCGATACGATCCTTCCGCTGACTTATGTGAATTCCACTGCAGCCATCAAAGCATTTGTAGGAAAAAATGGCGGGGCGACGGTGACTTCTTCCAATGCACAAGGGATGGTCTCATGGGCCCTTTCGCAAAAAGAAAGGATCCTTTTTCTTCCCGATCAGCATCTTGGGAGGAATACAGCCTTTGACCTTGGCATCTCATTGAATGAAATGGCTGTCTGGGATCCGCATAAGGATGAATTGATTTATGAAGGGGCACTCGAAGATCTGAAGGTACTTCTTTGGAAAGGACATTGCTCAGTCCATGAAAATTTCACCACAACGAATATTGAAACACTTCGAGCGGAGCAGCCTGAAATGAATATCATCGTTCATCCTGAATGTCGCCGTGAGGTAGTCGCCCTGTCAGATTATGCGGGTTCGACATCGTACATCATCAATATGATCGAAAGAGCAAAACCAGGTAGTTCCTGGGCAATCGGAACGGAAATGAACCTTGTCAAGCGACTTATCGCCAATAATCCTGACAAGAACATCATCTCGTTAAATCCGAATATGTGTCCATGTCTTACGATGAACCGAATTGATCTGCCTCACCTGCTGTGGGCGCTTGAATCCATAGAAGAAGGTATAATCATCAATCCGATCAAAGTGGAGAAGGACATTGCGGATAATGCCATCCTAGCTTTAAACAGAATGCTGGAACGCGTTTGAGTTAGTGCCTTATAAAAAGACTTTGGATCATACGAAAAAGAGGGGCAATACCCCTTTGAGTCTGTCCACCTAATGGGGATTGGAATGGTTTTATCCCGAATCCCTATGACGACTTTATCAAGGGATTATTGCCATGATTTTAAACAAGACCGAGTTATCCTCATGTATTTTTACTGTTTTTAGCTGAAATCAACTGCAATTTTTAACATAAAAAAACTGTAAGTAAACTCGCTTTTCTTCGAATTTATTTACAGTCTGAAAGGGGGACAAGACCCCCTTTTTTCTTATTTGTAATCAAAGCAAGTAAGAACTTTTAAAGGTTACTTGCTTTAAAAGTATTCCCTTCATTCATATCACCGGATGTAAAACCTTTATTGAACCACCGTTTTCTCTGTTCGGATGTACCGTGCGTGAAGCTGTCCGGAACCACGTAACCCTGTGCCTTTTCTTGGATACGGTCATCCCCCACACCACTTGCTGCATTCAAGGCCTCCTCAAGATCGCCTTTTTCAAGCAAATTCTCTCCTTGGACATGATGTGCCCAAACTCCAGCCAAGTAATCGGCCTGTAGTTCAAGACGGACAGAATACCTATTATATTCAGTCTCGCTGACCTGTGAACGATCGGGCATTTCCTTTTCAGTTGTGCCTAAAAGTGTCTGAACATGATGTCCGACTTCGTGGGCAATAACATAGGCCATGGCGAAATCACCGGGTGCCTGGAATTCTCGCTTCAACTCTTGATAAAAGCTGAGATCAATATATAGTTTCATGTCACCCGGACAATAAAATGGCCCTACCGAAGAAGCTGCCATTCCGCACGCCGATTCGACACTGCCTGAATACAGGACAAGGTTCGGTTCCTTATATTCCAGTCCATTTTTTCGAAATTCTTCTGTCCAGACCTGCTCCGTTTCTGCAAGGACGACAGATACGAACTGCGCAAGTTCCTTCTCTTCATCAGTCTCGACATAAGTGCTGCCATTGTTCGATTCAGTAGAATTCAAACTGCCTAGCAATTCGCTAGGATTACCGCCAAGGAGCGTCATGATCAAAACAATGACCAATCCGACCCCTCCGCCGATTCCGGCCATGCCTTTTCCGCTCATGCCTCTTCTGTCTTCGACGTTCGAGCTGCCCTGTCTACCTTTCCATTTCATTTTTATTCCCCCCAGGAATGTAAGATAAGTACCTGAAGACAAAGCCTTAGGTCATTTACTTTCTTATACCCGGATTTCCCTGAGTTTAGACAGAAGCTTGAAAGAAGCGTTTCATAACATGATGGCTTCAAACCTAAAAACCATTGCCTCCTTTTTTTAGAATGAAGGCAATGGTCCCAATTAACTATCCTTTTTAAGAATGGATTTTCTTTTAGAAGATGTCATATCATTTATTTTCTCTCCAAAAAAGAATCTTCCATTTTCCTAAATCATTGATCCAATCATAAATGTCATTTTTCACGCATAAGTTTTCATGATAAAAATAATAGCAATTCACCCACTGCTTCATAGAATATATGGACATATGCACAGGAGGGGTTAACAGCGTGAAAATTCATATAGTCCAAAAAGGCGATACACTTTGGAAACTCGCCAAAAAATACGGCGTCAGCTTTGAAGAACTTAAAAAAGTTAACGCACAATTGAGCAACCCGGACATGATGATGCCTGGAATGAAAATTAAAATACCAGGGACATCTGGAGCTGTAATAAAAGAAACGGCTAAACCAAACGTGAATATTCAACCGGGAATTAAAGAATCCCAAATTCAACCGTACCAGGCTCAGCCAGCGCCTATAAAAGAGCAGCAACTTATGCAAAAACCGGCAGTTAAAGAACAGCCGAAATTTCAGCAGCCGGTAAAAGAACAGCCGAAATTTCAGCAGCCGGTAAAGGAGCAGCCGAAATTTCAGCAGCCAGTAAAGGAGCAGCCGAAATTTCAGCAGCCGATAAAAGAGCAACCAATCATTCAAAAACCAGTGAAGGAACAACCAGTCAAGAAAGAGCAGCAAATCATTCAGCCAAAGCCAATCATTAAAGAAAAGCAAAAAATCGTTCCAAAAGAAGTTCCGGTGCCTATGCCGGTGATTCCAGAAATCGATATCAATAATTATTATATGGTCAACATGACCAATATGAGTGTGCAAAAGCCTCCTGCACCACCCCCGTTACCAAAGAAAAAAGAAGAGCCGGCAGTCACTAAAAAGAAGAAGAAGCCAGCTGTACAGCCAGCACAGGAATATAATGAGCCGGTGGAAGATTGTATTCCAGTAACGCCGATTTTGCCCGGAAGCGGTTATTGCATTCAACCGCCACCGTGGGCGCAAATGCATATGCAAGCACCATATCAAGGTGTTCCGGGGTATCAGGGGGCACCAGAAATACATGGTTATCAAATGATGGAAGAGAGCTCTGATTTTTGGGGAGAATCTCCTGACATGTACATGATGGATCAAGGATTCGTCCAAGGGGCGAGTATGAATATACCAAACCAGCAACAATATCCATATCAAGCTTCTGCACCGGTTCCGCACCATTATTATGGAGGGATGAATCAACAAGCTCAAGTAGCAGGTTCATACATGCAGCAAGATTATGAGTCACCAGGCGAATCGCCGTCTTCATACAACAATAACTATAACTTCCCTCAGCAGTATAACCAGGGTGCCAGTGAGGAAGAGGAAGATTGCGGCTGTAATAAGGGGGTACTTGGAACTTATGGGCCGGAAGTGAAAGGACAGTATCAAGGGAACCAAAAAATGGATGCCGATGCACATCACCATCCAGATTATCAGCAATATCAATCCGTTCAATCACAGCAGCAGCAGCAACAGCAACAGGCCCCATACCAGGGGATGTCACTTAATGAGTCTCAAATGGAGAAAGAGATGCAACAATATGAAGAGTCAGTAGAATCGACTCAATATGAAGGATTCATGATGATGGGCGGCCAAAACGGTGGTCAGCCGAACATGATGGGCGGCCAAAACGGAGGTCAGCCAGACATGCTGATGGGCAGCCAAAACGGAGGTCAGCCAGACATGCTGATGGGCAGCCAAAACGGAGGTCAGCCGAACATGATGGGCGGCCAAAACGGAGGTCAGCCGGACATGATGATGGGCGGCCAAAGCGGAAGCCAACCAGGAATAAAAGAGATTCAATTAGAAGGCCCTCCATTCATGATGGGCGGCCATAGCGGAAGCCAGCCAGGCATGATGATGGGCGGCCATAGCGGAAGCCAGCCAGGCATGATGGGCGGCCATAGCGGAAGCCAGCCAGGCATGATGATGGGCGACCATAGCGGAAGCCAGCCAGGCATGATGGGCGGCCATAGCGGAAGCCAACCAGGCATGATGATGGGCGGCCATAGCGGAAGCCAGCCAGGGATGATGATGGGCGACCATAGCGGAAGCCAGCCAGGCATGATGGGCGGCCATAGCGGAAGCCAGCCAGGCATGATGGGCAGCCATAGCGGAAGCCAGCCAGGCATGATGAT